>JBJLEE010000027.1:0-29892 GCA_045566075.1 Pirellulaceae bacterium
TGCGCGAATTCAGTCTGTTTGATCATGCCAATTCTGGCATCCCCACTTTGCGAGAATTCCATTGCCGGCGCATCGGTTCCCTTCTTTAGAGGATGCAAAATGGCAACAAACGTCTCTGCAGTCTTTCGTTCCACAACTCCCACCGGCTCAATTTCTATTGAACCAATATTCAATACAGAGTCTTCATGGATTCTTGTCGGCGGATGAGAATACTCTCCGGCCAGCAAGTCACCCTTTATCTGCCTGACATCTAAGTTCTCCGGGACGTCAAAATAAACCCACTGAGTCCAGAGCCATGGCGTCGTTTTAGTAAACGATCGTGGGTCTCGCATGCTTAGAGTTGACGGCTTTTGGTATTCCGATTCGCCGTCTAGTAATACATCACCATCTTGATTCAGCAGGCTAAGGTTCAATCTCCATGCGAGGTTTTCGTAAACGGCTAAATCAGTCTTACTAAACTGCATACGCATTCTGTAACGCGTACCGGCGAGAAGAGGTTCTTCAACAGTAAAACTGTTTAATGACTCGTCTTGTGATTTTACGAGGTGATCACGTCCGATGATGCGATACATCTGTTCAGTGATCGGAGCACGCGGATCCGTTGCATCCATCGCGGAATCAACCAACAGACCGAATCCCGTCCATGCGTCAGGCGTAATGACAATGCGTTTAGCGTTGACGCTTTCATATCGACCTGCCAGTGCTCGCAGCGTAAGCAAGTTGTGATCCATCATGTACGCTGTTTTGGGTTGTCCCGGTGCGTCTTCCACCTCAAATTCCAAATCCCCCGGCGCGACAAAACTAAATTGCAAGTCGGCATTTGGTCTTAATAGCCGAACCTGGTTATCTCCCTGTAGTTGATAAGCAGAATGATTCACTTCGTTATTTAGGTAGACCTGATTCCAGGATTGCCAAAGCCAACCATGCCACAAGGGCTCTTTCTGCGACACATGATCAACAAAAATGAAATAATCCTTTCCAGGCTCATCGCGGATGTAAATGATATCTCGATCACGCCGAATGTAGTCCTGATGAACCATATTGTGACCCTGCGGTCGATAGTACGTGATGTTGCTCGGTCCGGATCGCGTATTGATCACACTCATGACGTCATCATCCCAGGATCCCGTCACTACCATGGAGGGAGCTAATTCTTGATCTTCCGTCTGAACCCCCGATTCAGCTTTTTGATACCCGTGCCACTTAAAGTGCCATGACAGTCCTCCGGTCGTACCAAGGATCTCTCCCAGTGCCGAAAGAAACACATCACCATTCACATACATATAGGTATGGCCCATTCCATACCCACTTCGGATCATCGTCATGCGATCGGTCGTCTTAAATAAGGCCGACGGGCCAGTGTTTTGTTTGCGGTAGACATCCGGATGCGTCCACAACAAACCAAGGATTTGCGAGTGTCCGGATTGATGAGCGTTGTGATTATAGAAATTCAGCGTGCCACCTTCTGTCACCGAGATCATCGACCGGTTAACAAAGTAGGCAGCTGCTGACTCCGGATGATGTAACGCATAGTCGTACCACCAAGAACTTCCCGATGCATCTGCGGGCAATTCAATCGGCTTTCCGGCAATGATGCCTGTTGCTCCGGTAAACCCCGTATCAATTGGTTTATCGAATCCGCCAACCGGTGGCACCGTCGTCTCGTGTATCAGAGGATAATACGTGGCCTCTGCAAATCCAGGATGGCTGCGAAGGTCAATTCCGGTGACATTTTGCAAGCACACAGCGGCTGTATAGAGATTCTGCATGGAAACCGACCAGTATCCGGGCATCCCTGATTCGAGCCCCTGCCCTGCCCAACCAATGTCATGTGTAATCAGCCAGTGATAGGTCTGCACAAAACTCCTGCGCCACTGCTTCGCGTTTGGATAGTCATCTCCCAAGACGAGACAGCCAATCATAGCACCTGCAAAAACGTTACTACCTTGGTTCTTACTACGTAAATGCATTAACCCCATAGCCGGTGCGTGAAGATTTAGTCGGAAGTACGGTTCCACGACTTTTTCCGCAATCAGTCCCTTAAGTTCCTGACGTTCTTCATCCGTCAGGCTGTCCCAAATAAAGTCCAGTGTAAATGCGGAGTTTCGGCCGAACATTCCGGCATGAATTTGCGGCATGGCAACACCCGACCAGTTAAACCAACCCCACCGGTTCACGCGTCCGATCGTTCGCATGACATCCAAGGCGACGTCTGCGTACCTTTCCTCACCTGTGATCAGATAGGTAAAAGCTGCCGGGCACATCTTTGTTTGTGCCGCATCCGCTAAGGTCTTAACAAGCTCTCGAGTTTCGGGGTCTTTCGTTACGGCATCAAACTCGATAGTCAGATCGAGCACCGATTCGATACGCGCGTCCATGCGTTTGCGCATTTCCGGCCACTGCTCGACAAGTTGATCTGCCAGTTTTTTGATTTGAGAGAAACCGGATTTCCAAGGCTCCTTCTCAAGCCGTGCTCGCAACTGCGGTATTTCTTCTGCGCTAACGAGCAATCCAACTCCTGGTGAGGGCAATCCCGATTGGGTACGGCCTGTTGCCGGAAAACATAGAGACACGGCAAACAATGTGCAGAGAATCTGATTTGCCAAGTATCGAAAGCAAATGACGTTGAAGCAATGATGAATACGAGTGTTCACGTAGTATCCCGAAACGCGTTGGACAATCTATAATTAATTACTCATGAATTACTAATGTATGACATTGGGAGCGGAGGACCAAACTTTGGCCCTAACTGGACACGACTTATCTAAGATTCACTCTCCCATTTCGGCGATTTTCGAAGATCATCTCGCAAGCCAATCACTCCATCACTTTCGATTGTCTGAAGACCAAATCTCACACTTTCATGAGCATGGCTACGTGGCAGGCATCCCGGTTCTTAGCCACCCACAGATTGAGTCGTTAATCGATGAACTTACAGAGTTCTTTCAAGGTGATCATGCCGGTGCCGACTACTGGTACGAATATAATTCCAACGAAAGCACGGACCCAAACACAGTACTCTTTCACGCACTAGGAGCATGGCGGATTGGCAATGGATTCCACGACTTGTTGTGGAATCCTGCGATTACGGTGCCAGCAAGCCAGCTGCTTGGTGGCAGCATAAGATTCTGGCATGACCAGCTTTTTTGCAAGCCCGCCCTTCATGGGGGTGTCGTTGCCTGGCATCAGGACTATTCTTACTGGACCCGTACGGAACCCATGGCACACCTCACATGTTGGATTGGATTAGACGACGCAACCACCGAAAACGGTTGCCTGCATTATGTCCCTGGCAGTCATAAGTGGGAGCTATTGCCAATTACAGGACTGGCTGCTGGCATGGAGTCCATAAAACAAGAATTAAACGACAGCCAATATCACATGATGCAAAACCCGGTTGCAATCGAATTGAAGGCCGGTGAGTGCAGTTTTCATCATCCGTTAATGGTGCACGGATCCTTTGAAAACGGGGGTGAACGCCCGAGACGGGCTACAGTCGTCAACGTAGTGCGCGACGGCGTATGTGCGGTCAGTGATGAACCGCTACTCGACGGCACCGATCCTATCCCGGCGGGCCAACCACTTAACGGCCAGTTTTACCCACTACTACTCGACGTTACGGACTTGGAGGATTAAGCCAAAATGCAACTCCGATTATTTCTATTGATTCCAGCCTTCATCTCATTCTTCGTGACCGTGAGTGTCGGCATTGCACAGAATCTGACTGAGTGGGAACAACTACCAAACATTCCAAACCAACTGGGTGTTGCTGGACCCATTACCGGTATTCATAACGGTGCCTTGCTTGTCGCAGGTGGTGCGAATTTCCCAAAACCGATTTGGGAATCAGATAAACAGTGGCATAAAGACGTGTACATCATGCTGTTGGATGCTGCAGAACCACAGTGGCGCAAAGCGAGTGAATTACCTTTTGCCATCGGCTATTCTGCTTGCACAACCACTCCTTACGGCATTGTCGCAATTGGTGGCAATGATTCATCCCGGACGTTTGACAACACGTTGTTGCTTCAATGGGATGCCGAACAATCTACGATTCTAATCCATCAATTGCCCGCGTTACCGACTCCCATCGTTTATGCTCAAGCGGCGTATGCTGGAAACAGCGTGTATCTGTTTGGCGGACAAACCGGTGCGTCGCTGAGCACCGCAACCAATAATGTATGGCAACTAAATCTGAAGTCATTTGGAACGGGTAAGCCGCTCATATGGCGACAGCTCAAAACGCCACCATGGAGTAACCGCGCCTTTAATGTTGTAGCGACTCAATCTCGCCGTGGTCGCGAGCGTATATTTATGATGAGCGGACGACGTGAAAACACCGGCGATCCTGAGTTTCTAACTGACATGTGGGAATTCAATCCACGGAGAGATTCATGGATTCAGAAGGCTGATCTTCCGCGATGTGTCATGGCAGGCACTGCCGTAGCCATTTCGGAAAAAAGATTGCTTGTCCTCGGTGGAGCTGACGGTTCACTCTTTGACAAAGCTGACGAACTCAAGGACAGGCACCCCGGGTTCCCGCACTCTGCACTCGTTTACGATCTATCGCGTGACAAATGGAGTGATGCCGGTACAATGCCAACCAATCAGGTAACCACAGCGGCACTAAAATGGAATGGTGATGTGATTCTACCGAGCGGTGAAATCCGCCCTCGTGTGCGTACTCCGATTGTATGGAAAGTGGAAACGAATTAGCCACATACTTTTGCTTTCCGAACACCTTACAAGTCATTTTAAATCCAAACCTAAGACGTAGAACCAATGAATAAACGACGTTTGATGTTTTGCTTCGCACTAGCACTTCTTATTTCCGAACCCACTACGGCGACAGCAGAAACACCATCACGACCGAACATCGTCCTCATCATGGCGGACGACTTGGGATTCGCTGACATTGGCTGCTACGGTTCAGAAGTTGAAACACCAAACTTGGACAGTCTGGCTTCAAACGGACTGCGATTTACACAGTTCTATAACACAGCCAAATGTCATTCCTCACGCGTGTCACTACTTACCGGGCTGTACTGCGATCAGGCAGGCGGTGCATCGTTAAGCCGTGGGGCAACGATTGCCGAGGTACTCAGATCAACGGGCTATTCAACGGCAATGGTGGGAAAGTGGCATCTAAACAAGCAACCAACTGACTTTGGTTTCGAAAGGTATTGGGGACACTTGTCGGGTGCAACCAATTTCTTTACTGGCGATGATTCCTTTCGATTCAATGGCGAACCATACTTAATTCCCGAGACGCTGAACGGGCGACCATTTTATACGACTCATGCCATTGGTGATTTCGCGTTAGATTTCATCGACGACATGGCCAGTAAGGACAGTCCGTTTCTCTTGTATGTAGCATTTAATGCTCCTCACTATCCTCTACAAGCGCCTGAAGATGAGGTAAAGAAATACGATGGCAAATACGACGACGGCTGGGATCAACTGCGGCAAACGAGATTTGCCCAGCAAATCCAAACAGGGTTATTCCCTACCACAATGACTCTAAGCGATCGGCCGGATCATATTCCCGCATGGGACGCGTTAACCAAGAAAGAGCAGGCATGGGAAGCAGATCGCATGGAAGTATTTGCAGCAATGGTAGACGTATTGGATCAAAACGTCGGTCGCATCGTGGAGAAATTGAAAGATGACGGACTGTTAGAAAACACGTTGTTGCTGTTTTGCAGCGACAATGGCGCGTGTCCGTTTGAACGAACACGTGGACGCTACCTAAAACCCTGGGATCCAAAGTCCTACTGGACGTATGACGCAAGCTGGGCCAATGCCGGTAATACTCCGTTTAGACTCTACAAGCAGAATCAACATGAAGGTGGAATCTCATCACCGATGATTGCACATTGGCCGGAGGGCTTGGCGACGGAACCCGGTAGTATCACAAACCAAACAGGCCATCTGATTGATTTCATGGCAACCTTTATTGATGTAGCTGATGCGAAATATCCCAATCAGATTGGCGAACGAAAAGTCGATCCTTTACAGGGCAAGTCGCTTCTGCCAATCCTTTCAGGACAACAGCGTGCTGGCCATGCATCACTTTATTTTCACTTCGGCACCGATCGTGCGGTGCGACAAGGGCCATGGAAACTCGTCTCGGCGAAATTAGGCCGATGGGAACTCTACAATCTCAAGGACGACCGAAATGAACTCAACGACCTGTCAGCCAAATACCGAGATCGTGTTCAGTCGATGAGCACGACTTGGTTTGACATCGCCAAGAACGTGGATCGACTGGGAAATAACGGCCTGAAGCCCGTTAGAAATAAGCTTTCTCAGTTGATGTTTCGCAGAGATACTTCGAGCGGCAGTGCACAATAGGATTCACAACATGCATAAGAATATCGCCATCCATTCCATCGTCCTGATTCTTTCGGGAATCGCGCTGTCAGTAACGGCAAAAGAGCCACATGCCGTGGAGTTTATTTATGGCAACGAGGACAGGCCAACACCACAGTGTCATGCGTCCACCATCGAAGAAACCCCTGCGGGACTGGTAGCTGCATGGTTCGGTGGCACACATGAAAAAAACAAAGACGTCGGCATCTGGGTTTCGCGACATATCGACGGTAATTGGACTAAACCGATCGAAGTTGCCAACGGCATTCAGTCCGATGGACTAAGGCACCCGTGCTGGAATCCAGTTCTCTTCCGTACTGAAAGCGGCATGTTGCAACTCTATTACAAGGTCGGGCCAACACCACAATCATGGTGGGGTATGGTCATGACCAGTAAGAATCACGGAAAAACCTGGTCATCACCAACGAAACTCGGTCATGACAAGAAGATTGGTCATTTGATCGGCCCTGTCAAAAACAAGCCTGTGCAACTGGCTGACGGAAGTTTGTTATGCCCATCCAGCACGGAACACGACGGTTGGAGAGTCCATTTTGAGAAATCCACTGATGGCGGTAAGACTTGGAAAGTCATCGGGCCCATTCACAATGCCTCAATGTTCAATGCAATCCAGCCAAGTATCTTATTCCTAAAAGACGGCCGCCTACAAGTGATGTGCCGCACACAGGAAAGTGTTGTTGGAAAGGCATATTCAAGTGATCTTGGTGATTCATGGACAACGATCACTGCAAGCGATTTGCCGAACCCGAATTCGGGTACGGATGCGATTACACTTGCCGATGGTAGACACCTGCTGGTCTATAACCACACAACGCGCAAGAAAGGAAATCGATCGGTGCTTAACGTGGCCTTGTCCTTAGATGGCGAAGCATGGCAGATGGTGCATACTCTGGAACATGATGAAGGTGAATATTCATACCCCGCGGTGATTCAAACCAATGATGGGATGATTCATATCACCTATACATATCGCCGCCGCACGGTAAAACACGTCACGCTTGATCCAAAATCACTTGACCCCAGCGTTCAGGAATAACCGAATGAAACGACATCTAAAGGCAACCACCACACTGCTAACGTTTATGCTTCTCTTTGTTTCAGGATTATCCCGTGCGTCTGGTCAAGGCAATGACGAGCCAGCCGATCGTCCTAATATCGTGCTGATCATGGCAGACGATCAAGGCTGGGGAGACATGGCATATAACGGCCACCCTGTCCTAAAAACACCAAACTTTGATGCTGCAGCGGCTGCTGGATTACGATTTGACCGCTTCTATGCCGCAGCGCCGGTTTGCTCTCCCACTAGAGCGAGCGTAATGACAGGTCGTCACCCAAATCGCATGGGTGTTTTTAAGTGGGGCTTTCCGATGCGACCTCAGGAAGAGACGATCGCAGAAGTACTTAAGTCTAACGGCTACGCAACCGGACATTTTGGGAAATGGCACCTGGGATCCGTGCGAAACACGAGTCCAGCCAACCCCGGAAACAATGGGTTTGATTACTGGCTAAGCGCTCCGAATTTCTACGACAACGACCCGATCCTCAGTCAAATGGGAAAGGCAGTTCAGCACGAAGGTGAAAGCAGTATTATTGTTGCCAATGACGCGTTGAGTTGGATCGATCGTCAGACCGCGCGCGACGCATCCTTCTTTGCGGTCGTGTGGTTTGGCTCACCACACAGCCCACATCGTGCCACGCCTGAATTCAAGGAATTGTATAAAGACCAAGATGAGAAGGTCCAAGACTTTTACGGTGAAATTTCCGGGATGGACAAGGCGTTTGGTATTATTCGCGACGGCCTCTCCAAACGAGGCCTCAGCGAAAACACAATTCTGTGGTACTGCAGCGACAATGGCGCATTACCTCGTGTCGGCGCAACCGGCGGTTTCAGAGGCAACAAAGGGAAAGTCTATGAAGGTGGGTTGCTTGTTCCATCAATCGTCGAATGGCCGACCGTGATCAAGCGACCTGTGCAGAGCGCGGCACGGTGTAACACATCTGACATCTTCCCGACATTGCTAGATCTCGTTGGCATCGAATCTTCTGCCAGTCACCCGTTAGACGGCGTAAGTCTTGCAGAGCTTATTCACACGAAACGCGGTTTACAAAAGCAACGCGAAAAACCGATGGGATTCTGGGACTATACCATCGGCGGCATTAGTACTCCGGCAGCCAAATGGATGTCGGAGCTTTGGGAAGCTCAACAAAAAGGAAACGATCTACCGCCACACCCATCAAGCGTAAATGCTGCCAAGTTACCGAATCCTGCTTTTGCATCTGATTCATTTCCTGGGCATTCCGCTTGGATCAATGGGAATTGGAAAATGCATCGCATTGAAAACAAGCAAGGCGAGGTTTCATGGGAACTATACAACCTGCAGGATGATCCGAATGAGACGACAGACGTCATCGTCGGCCACTCAGACACGGCCAAAAGTCTCCAAGCCGAGCTCACCGAATGGCTCGCAAGCGTTGTCGACAGCATTAACGGTAAAGACTATGAGACCAACTAGTGTCTTACTTTGACTGTGACCTTACCGGTGGCAGCGTATCCACCAAGGGTGCGTCCGTTCTTTCCAGTTCCGCGATTAGCTTTTGACGCATATCGCTCAGACGCTTTGTAAACCGCGCATTAATTGCCAGATTGTTTAGCTCTTCCGGATCCCGTTTCAAGTCGTATAATTCCTCGATCTCATTGTTTTGCAGCGTGCGAATGTATTTGTAGCGTCCTTCTGCCAATGAAATCCACCACGGAATTCCTCTCAGGTGAAGTGGACTACCTGGCTCGGCGGGAATATCGCGCGTTTCACTTCCATATTTTGCGCCGAGCAATGTAGTTAATACGGGATGATCCCAGTCGTCTTTAGCATTTTTCAGTAGCGGCGTAATATCGTGACCGTGCATTTTCCACGGCAACTGCAAGCCAGCGAAGCTAAAAAATGTAACCGGTAGATCCGTACCACCGATCGGGTGCTGGCACACCGCACCTTCCGAAACTTTTCCTGGCATGCTCACAATGAGCGGTGACCGGATAGTTGCATCATATGGTGCCAACTTCGTCTTAAATCCATGTTGCCCCCATGCATAACCCTGATCCGAAGTGAATACAACGAGAGTGTTTTCCAACTGCCCGGATTCCCGCAGCGCCTTCATTACATTCCCAACACCTTCGTCTAACGCGATCACGGCTTGATGATATTGTTTAACCCAACCCGTCAGACTGTTTCCATGTATTGGCTTGTTGCCTTCAGTAGTACGTTCCATCCCCGCGCCACCCTTGATTCGCGGCTCACCATCGGGCCCTAGTTCCCAGAGGTCGCGGTCCTGAACGTATTTTGGCTTCCCGGCACGTGGTGGAAAAATATCGGCTGGCGGCGTTATCTTGATGCCCGGGTACGCTTCTCTATGCCTCTCGGCTGGCATGTATGGACTATGGACTCCGCTGTAACACAACCACAAGTACCACGGCTTGCTTTCATCCCGATGCTGGCCGTTGATGAAATCCACGGCGAGATTTGTATAGTTGTCTGTCGAATACCCGGACGTCATGACCGGTTCGCCACCGTTGGTTTCAAGCAACTGGTCGTAAAAGTAGTTTCCGGCATTCTCGATATAACGTGGGCGATTCCAGACTACCTGATAGTCCCAGTCACGATTGGCACCTGTATCGACGCCCGTATGCCATTTACCAATCTGAGCGGTCACATATCCATTTTCACGAAACACCTTGGGCCAAAATGGGAGGACCTCGGGATTGTATGCGCTGCCGGGATATTCACCCTCCATCCGCATCGATTCACATCCATATGGATGAAGTCCTGTTAGCATGGCGGCCCGAGATGGCATACACCACGTGCCAATATAGGCATGTGTAAACCGAGTACCTGACTTAGCCAGTTGATCTATGTTCGGCGTAGACACCCAGTCATAACTTTCCGGGTAACAACTCACGCTTCGATGGGTGTGGTCATCCGTATAGATGAAAAGAATATTCGGTTGCTTGGCTTCGCAGACCTGCGATGCCAGTATTAAAGTCAAGAATTGAAGTGCGAATTGCGTTAGACGTTTCATTTGTGAACCTTAATTTAACACCATATTCAAGCCATCTCTGTCATCCATGCTCACGCATAGCTTAACGACTTCGACTTACTTTACTTAGAGCTGAAGAACTTATCGGCTCGTCCATTTACACGAAAGATATCGACATCCACTGTATTCTTCTGCGACTCTCCAGGGGTCGATCGTCCATTTTTCACATAAGACTGCAATAATCCAAGCAAATCCGACGCCACATCCAAGTGATTCGAAACCACGTTGGTTGTCTCACCAATATCGTCCTTCAAGTTGTAAAGTTGTACGGCAGTCAGTTTTGATGTGTCATCACGATTAGGCCTCGGTGAACTCCAACCACCCGAACCAGCACATAACTCCAGTTTCCAATCGTTTCTGCGGATTGAAAACGTACCATTTATCGAGTGATGGACGATGGCCTCATGCGTACTGGCGTCGTCATCACCTTTAAGTGCGGACAGGAAACTAATGCTGTCTTCACCGGCACTCTCAGGCAACTCATGACCCACAATCTCATTACAGGTAGCCATTAAGTCTGTCAGACATGTGAGCCGGTGCGACGCACTGCCAGCTTCCACCATTGCCGGCCAGCGTGCGATAAACGGGACGCGGTGACCACCCTCGAATATATCCGCTTTATGCCCGCGAAAAATCCAGTTTGGAAAATGACCTTTCTTTTTCATTTCATCGATTCGCGCGGCCGGTGAACATCCATTGTCCGCTGTAAAGATGATCAATGTGTTTTCGGAAATCCCATTTTCTTCAAGCGCCTGCATGACCTGCCCGATCGAGTCATCCACCTGCATCACGAAGTCACCATACTCATTCAACCCGCTCTTACCTTGCCATTTTTCGATAGGCACGATTGGGGTATGAGGTGCATTTAGCGGGAAGTACAGAAAGAATGGCCTGTCTTCGTCAGATTCAGCACGCTCATGAATGTATGCGACCGCCTTTTCGGTAATACGCGGTAATACATCGATGTCTTCAAAATCACTGTCAGCAGGTCCTGTTCGATTATAAAACGTCTTTTCAACCAATTTGGAAACATGAGCGTGATCATTCTCAATGTACACATACGGTGGCATATCCAACGATGCGCTGATTCCAAAGAAATAGTTGAAACCGACCGTGTTTGGGCCATTTTGTATTGGCTTGGAGAAGTCCACATCCCAGCCGCCACGATACTTGGGATCCCAACGCATCCGGTCGTCTGCGAAACCACCACCTTTGCTCTCTAATCTCGGCCAGTCCATACCTAAGTGCCATTTACCAATAGCTGCAGTATGGTAGCCGGCACCTTGCAACATCGACGCGACGGTTTCGCGATCTGGCTCTATCAGCCGACGCGAAAATCCCCAGCAAACGCCGTTCTGCAGTTTAGTCCGCCAGTTGTAACGTCCCGTCAGAACACCGTAACGTGTCGGAGTACACACCGATGAACTGGAGTGTGCATCGGTAAAGACCATGCCACCCCGAGCCAGCGCATCCAGATTAGGCGTCTTAATCTTGGATTCCGGATTCAGCGCACCGACATCACCGTACCCCATATCGTCTGCAAGTATGAAAATCACATTTGGATTATCCGCCGCATGAACTCGAATTCCGAATGATAGAGATGTTGCACATAAAGCGACAGCCGCCGCGATCATGTTAGTCCAGGTGCGCATGTGTGGCGCGTCCTTTCAAATAGTCATTGGAAATACCGTGCTTGATTTCGACAGCAGATTAAACGATCTGAACCAAATTCCATTCATATATGATTAATGCTTGTGCATTTCATACATCTTGTGATCTTTGTCACCTTTAGCTAACACGTAGCCAATTAAATCAAGGATCTCTTCCTGAGTTAGTTTATCCAAGAGTCCTGCTGGCATAAGTGACGTTGGAATTGCGTTTCTTTCCTCAAGTTCATCTTTCGGAATCACTGTTGCCCCAGCCTTGGCCTGTGGATTGACGATAACATGAACTTCGTCAGGTGTCTCTTTGACAACCATACCTGAGACGATCTTTCCGGAAACCAACAAGAACGCGTACGACTTGAACTTGTCGTCAATTTCTTTTGAAGGTTCCACAAGTGATCGCAGGATATGTTCAACGTTGTGTTTTTTATCGTCGAGCTTTGCAAGGTCCGGGCCAAATACGAGACCTTCGCCACCCAGTTTATGGCATGCAACGCAACTCGCAACCTTAAACAGTTCTTTGCCAACTTCGAACGACCGGCCGGCCGGAATTGGATTCACTTCATCGATTAGATCGTCAAACTTCCATTGCTGACTACGTCCACTGAGTTTGAGCAAGTCATCATGAATCTCAAGTTCATTTGCTGCCAAATACGCGGCCGGATCCTGCCGGTATTCCTCCAGGTTTGCTACGACGTGCAGTGCGCCATACATGCGTCGCCAGTGGCCTGGATACGTACATACATAGGGATAGATACCAGGTTCCTCTGGAACCTCAAATACGATCGATTCCGTTTCTCCACCCTGCAAAAGTTTACTCGACACGAGTACCTTGTCTGATTCCGGTACATAGTGACGATCCATTGCATCCGGATCACGGCCAGTCGCTTCAGCCATTTCGCCAATCTCCTGCATGGCTCCTGGAATAGTAATGACGAAATTATGAGGCATTTTGTCTGTATTACTAATTCGGAACTCCACCGCCTTACCAGCCTCCACAACAATTTGTTCTTTGTCATAGATCATGCGGTGTGGCACCGTACCGATTGCAATAACGCGAACGTCAAGATTCTGCAATCGATCCAAAACAGCCTTCGCATCCGCTGGTTCAAGTCTTGCTGTCAGATTCTTCGTGAGATTGATTGCGCTGGCTGCAACTGCACCTGCTCGAATCTGAGCTGGCATTTCACTTAGATAGCCGACGAGGTTGTCGATCATTGGCTTAATCTCAGCTTCCGGCCAATGCTTCACATCAATCAGCCCCAAGGTCTCAACGGCAGCAGATCGCGACCGCCCCGATCGGATTAAAGCGGAAAGATCTGTAATCTTCTCAACTTCATTGCCGGGAATGGAACCCAATGCGCGGATAGCAAGATCATGAATCGTCTCGCCGCCACCAATAACAAGTCGTTCGGCTGCGATCGGCTGGCGATTGAATCCGGGACCCTGCCATGTGACTGCCAATCCGTCACCGCCGCCGTTATCAAAATAAGTCACAACAAGCTTGTGATTTCCGGCAGCAAGGTCAATGGCTGCAGATTTTTGAATCGGTCCATGGAGGCCGTCATTGTCAATTAACTGCTTGTCATTTACATAAACCCGCGAACCATCATCTGAGATGATAAAGAAGGTATATCGACCAGACTTTGGAACATTTATCATGCCTGTGAATTTCAGTGCAAAATTATCAGCTTCCTTGCGTTGTGGCACGTTCATGACGATCTGCGGAACAATTCCACTATCAGACGGCGTCATCGCATTGAGAGTCTCAATAGCAACATTTCCTTTCGCCGGGAAATAGTAATCCACGTTGATTCCATTGGCCCGCAAATCGCTCCCTTGCTGCTCCACACTCAATCCCGTTGGCAACTCACTAATCAACGGGCTGACCTTGCTGTATAACGCCGGGCGAACGCTGGCATCAACACTGGCCACCGCTTCAAGGAAATCCTGCAGGCGTTCCTTACTTACCGTCGCTGACAAGAATGCTTCGTCACCCGTACCGTCCGCTGCAATCCAGGCTGCATAGGCACCTTGACGAGTTTCAGCGGCATTTCCATTTGTCGCCAATTGCTCAAGAGTATCCTGAGAAGCCAGCAACTGCTCAGCGGGTTGGGTAGCTAGCAAACGACCAAGGCCATCTAATCCAGCACCGCCGTCATTATCTCGGGCCACAATCAGATCCAGCAGTAACTCGATAGGCTGATTATTCTGGAGCTTGGCCAAGCCGGAGATGGACTGTTGTAGCTGGTTTACATTTGCATTTTCTCGAGAAAGGACTGCTTTGTAGACGGCCTCAGTCTTTTCCATTTTCAGCAAGTCCTCAACGCTGGCATTTCTAAGCACATACATTTGAGCTGCCAAGGAAAGTTTAACTCCGTTTTTCACAGCATCATCAACAATGGCATCAACGTTCAGGTTACTTCTGCCATAGTTGAGAATGGTCGTCAGTTCCGGGTCAGTTGGTCGTGATGCTACTTCAAAGAATGCCTCTGCAGCCACCAGGCCCTGGAATTCCACCGCAGCCTTTACTGCTTCAGCACGAACGAGATTTGCATCATCGCGAGCCGCTGCATTGAGAGTTTCCTCCCATCCTTCGACGTCACCAGCCCAATGACCTAGCGTGCGAACTGCGGCAGCACGTACCCGTGGATCTGAGGCTGCATATACGTGATTTAGCAGTGAAACGTTTGGTACACGATGTTCTTCAAAAACCCATAAACACTCCAAAAGTGCCTGAGCTTCAATTGGGTCATCAACATTGAGCTCGCTTGCCCATGCGCCGACCTGTTTCACAATCTCGTCAGTATCCCGTCCACTAAGTTCCAGTCTAGCGCGATATCGGAAGCTGTTCTCCGATCGCTTGAAGACTTCTAACACTTGGTCGATTGGCTGGTCCTTCATTTTGACCGGCTCCACAAGTGGGCGTCCCTTGTACGTCACACGGTATATCCGTCCGTGTTGATTATCCCGATTTGGGTCACGCATATTGTGTTGCATATGGCCAATGAGTGTATTCGCCCAATCGGACACATAAATAGCGCCATCTCCGCCAATTTCAACATCCGTCGGGCGGAAGTTCGGGTCGGACGACACCAAAATCGGTTCAATTTCAGTAGCGGTGATGTCGGCTCCGTTGTAGCTTACTTCATGCTGCAAGACGCCAAGAAAGCCAATGCAGTTACAAATCAGGAAGTTGCCCTGATTAGCATCAGGGAAATGGCTACTTGAGAGTATTCCGGTAGCTGCTACAGGTCTTACCCGCTTTTTAAACCATTGTTTATTTCCGATTCCCTTTCCAATATTGATATAAGAGCCGGTGCCACTGGTTCCATCATTCGCAAACTGGAAGCCCCACTGATCGAACACATCTCCGTGAGGGTTCGGTCCAATTGGGAATACAAAGCTTAATTCAAATGTTCGCGGGTCAAAGCGATAGACACCCGATGCACCACTTCGGAAAGTCTTGGTGGGTGTTTCGGTTGCCACCTTATTGAAGATTCCTCTGGAGTAGTACAAGCCACCATCCGGTCCAACGACCAGTGCATTGGCACTATGATGCGTATCTGCACTGGAGAGTCCCTGCATCATACGGATTCTGACATCGGCTTTGTCATCTCCGTCGGTATCCTTGAGAAACCAGATCTCCGGTGGTGCAGCTACCAGCATTCCGCCACCCCAGAATTCAAAGCCGGTGATGCTATTCAGCTTATCCGCAAATACCACGCACTTATCAGCCACGCCATCACGATCTTCATCAGGCAAGCATACGATGCGATCCAGACGCGGCTCCGTTGGATTCCAGTGCGGGTACGACGGCCAGACAGATGCAAACAATCGGCCATCGGTGTCTACTGCCATTTGCACCGGATTGACGATCTCTGGAAACATCTCTTCAGAAGCAAACAGATTCACCTGCATCCCTTCTGCGACAGTAAACTTGGAGATCGCTTCTACGCCACCGAGATACGGAAACTTTCCATCCTCAAGTGGCCCCTGTTTGTTCGCCTTCACTTCAAGTTCTTTGGGCAGGCTTTCATCTTTGACGTCAATGGTCTTCCCATTTGCAGCAGCCCATATAACCGCGTCGCGATTGGCAGTCATTACGTCGAATATTTCCATCTCGCGTTTCATCACGTCGGCGTTGGACTGATTGAACCATGCGAGTTTAGATCTGCCACCATAGACGTTGTAGCCGTCAACAACTCGGTAACGACTGAACCAGTAATAGTTCCTTTCAAGTACGGCTTCACGCAGCCTACTCAGATACTTACCGTCGGTTTCCACGGCTGCATCAAATAGCTCACTTACAATCACACGCGCGACGGCTTGGTTGCCGTGTTCCAATAAATGGATGCCATTCATCGTTAACGGCTGTTGTGCCATCTTGTACAGTTTTGCACTACCTGAATACAAATCCACAAATCGCACATTCTTCGACTGACAAACTTCAGCCATCGCCTGTGTGTACGCAGCCAATGCTTTGTTACTCTCTTCTCCATTTGGAAGGTGGGGGCTGTTCAAATTCTCATGTGCGATCGGTGAGAAGTAGACGAGCGTCGGCGCGGAAGTACCGTTATATTTCTGGGCACGCATCGCATCGATATTGGCTGCCAAATCTGACTTAAATCCCTGCAGGCCAGCTTCACCTTTGAGCGATTCGTTGTAACCAAAGAACGCAAACACAACGTCAGCCTGAACCTTGGTTAGCCATTGATCTGCATTGCCAAAGTTGTCCGACCGCTGTCGCACAACCACTTCGTCGCCGGAGAATCCCAGGTTGCGAAACACAAGCTTTTGATCCGGATGAAGTGCCTGAATATACGTTTCCAGCCAACCGTGATGCTGCATGCGATCCGCAGTCGTGTTACCGATGATCGCGACATTTGTATTGGGAGCTAATACTAGTTTTTCTGCTGAGAAAGCAACCGTCGAAACAGCGAAACAAACGAACAGTACAAAGCGTGAGATACTGAATCTTGACATCGATACGCCAATCCTGTGGAAAGTAAAATCTCTGGGAAACAGGAAGATAAGTCTGACTACGAGTTTATCACGAATTAATCGTGGCATGTACCAAATGGTGTGTGGTCAGAACACTGCCGTAATTATTTGGTCAGCCAGCCACTCGATTTCAACCATTCTTCAAGTCGATGATGCCATGTTGCCACCGGATTACCTGATGGACGAATGCCGTAGCCATGCCCGCCTTTGGCATAAATGTGGGCTTCCGCAGGCACTCCAGCCTTTTTGTACTGGGCAACTAGCAGTGCTGACTGCACACCTCGATGAACGTCGTCAAATGTGACCGCCAGAAACGCGGGCGGTGTCTCTTTCGTGATTTTCACCAGATCGCCTAACTCGGGTTTGTTATCTGCATAGTTATTGCCCAGATAAGCGCAATAGATCGGACATATAAAATTCGGGCGTGCGCTGATTTCATCAATCGCGTCCGATTTGGGATAGGCCAGCTCGTCATATTTTGTGCCAGCCATGACGGTAAGGTGTCCACCTGCAGAGAAACCAAGCACACCAACGCGATTTACATCCACTCGCATTTCATCGGCCATGGAACGAAATAGGCGAACGGCACGTTGTACATCCTGCAGCGGTTCATGATGAATATCCGGAGTCCTACGCGGTACACGATACTTCAGTACGGCTGCTGAAACACCGATTTTATTGAACCATTGGGCGAGTTCGATTCCTTCTTTCTTCCACGCAAGAATGTTGTAGCCACCGCCAGGGCAAATCACCACTCCACAACCGGTCGCAGTGTCTTTCGGTGCGGGGAACAGTGTCAACGTTGGCTCTGCGACATATGCGATACGTTCATCGGTATTTGCGGCCGTTAGTTTTGCGATCTGCTCTTCAGAGAGCTTCACAGCATCTGCTGGCAGACCATTTGGAAATACCTTTACGACTTTTTGTTCTGCAAAGAGGCTGCTCGTCCATACGATCAGCAGTGCAATACTCAGGGTGGTGTGTTTGACAAACATCAGCATAGATCCTTATTCAACAATTCCTCTACAATCCTTACACAATTTAGCACATCACCTATGCAGTGAAATAACCCGTAGAAGCACACCGATCGCAGATGTCAGACCACGCCCGTCGGCCGTATCGCAAACTAGCAATCCTCATCAGCCTAATCGCTGCTGTACTGGCAGGTGTTGTACAGTCAGATGCTCTGGATCAACTGTCGAATGATGGCAGCGCTAATCAACGAACAGCGCTTATCTCCATCGTTGTCTATTGGTGCTTTACCATGCTGGCACTTGTCGTCTTGTCCAAGAGAAAGACGCATTGGAAACAGATGCTGTTGGGAATCGTTGCGACAACTCTTTGCATCGCCGCAGCTGAATTTGCACTACGAATCCTCAATCCTCGTCTCGCCTTACCAAAGTACCGAATTGTCTACCACGCGGAACTTCACCATGTCTCTCCACCCAATGAACATATGGACTTCGGATATTTCCACGACAAACGAGTTGATGTGGTGACCAATGAAGATGGATTTCGCACGAAATACTCTCCCGACGAATTTAACATGGCAAAACAGCGAATCGTCTGCATAGGCGACTCGTTCACGTTTGGTTTTGGAAATCAGGAAGGACGTGGATACCCTGATTATCTCGAACAAATGCTAAGAGAAAAAGCTGATTCTGATGACATTGCTGTCCTGAATGCTGGTGTGATTAGCTATTCACCAATATTAGAACTCAAGCTGATGCGTCGAGATCTCCTCAAGTACAACCCACAGACGGTTGTCCTAATGCTCGATGCCAATGACATTGGCGATGACTATTGGTATGACCGAGATATCGAAAGACTCAAAGATGAGAAAGGGCCATATGGCAAACTCGTACGCCCTGACACATTACAACTGGGCGCCATCTGGCGATTGACAAGCTCCATCAGAAACCATGAAGCATTGGTGGCACCGTTCAAACTCATGGGTAGATTGTTGTTCGGCAAGAGTGAAGACCCGCATTACTATCAGTTTGAAGCCAAGGTTAGCAACATAACCGAAACCAATCGATTCTTTATCTTCCGACATCCTTTGGAGAAAACTCGGCATTACTTCGATCATAGCTGGGGTTACATCCAACAGATCGCAGAAGAGTGCAGGAAGATCGACGCACGCTTTGTGCTTGTCGTGCCACCACGGTTTCAGCATTGGAACACTGAAGAGTGTAAAAACAACTGGGAAGGCTATAAATACAAGCTCGGAGAACCTCATGAACTAGCCATGTTTGAATACTTCGCAGAGAAGAAGCAGGAAGCCGACTTTGAGGTTTACTCGCTGCTTCCACAGTTTCAGGCTACGGATCGATTCCCATTGGTGTATCCCGGCGACCCGCACTGGAATGAAGAAGGCAACCGATTCGTAGCCGAAAACGTTGTGCAATTACTGCTCGACAACCAACACTAGTCCTGTACGTAACAAGCTAATTCGCCATGCCTGCTAATTCAGCTGCCAGGTCCGCAAGTGACTTGGGCCACTGATCAAAAGTCACGTATTTGGCGTTGGAGTCGATCGGCATCTCCACTTTTTCCTCAACTGTCCTGGACGGATGAGCGAATAAGAACTGCACCTCCTTGGATCCGTAAGTGGCTGCGAGGCTTTTGCGGTATATCTCCAATTCGGCCGTATAATCTTCAGGCTCATATCCGATATTGCCGGCCGAGGGAATCCATAACACGCCAGCGACCGCCATGGGGGTCATCGGACTTACGCACCAGTTAAAAGCATAGGTTGGAATCTCATCGGGTTTAACAAGATCATTTTGGCCAGCCTCTGGAAATGCCGGAACGGCAGGTGGCACTCCGTCTGACGCGTCCAATCCGCTCTCAGACTTTTGGACAACCGTATTCACGTATTCCCTGACCTCTGAAATGTGGGCACTGAGTGCCTGTTTTGCGATACCCGTATTTGGATATTGCATGAACAATTGATCCAGCCGCGATCGAAACCTCGGATCATCCACTTTCTGAACACCTGCATAAGATGTCCAGGACAGCGGTGATGCCATTTGTTTCGATTGTCCCGACGACATGGTAATAAACCCTTGTGGGATGCCTTCCCTGTTGAGTGCTTTAGCGAAGTGATATGCAAACATTGACACTCCTTCATCACCGTCACCAAATTCAGCCGTTTGCCACGACGAACGATAACGTCCTCCGCCAGTTTCAAACCGTCGCTTTCGGGGTGTTTTGAAAGTACTTGCCGCCGTCTTACGGCGGAACTCTCGAACCAGCGGCATGGCAGTCAATGGCTCCGCATCTTCCCTGCGTGCGTTAATTGCCATTTCTGAAGTAAGTAGCGTACTCCCAGTCAAATACCAAACGTCTCCGACGAGAATATTTCGAACAACTCTGTCAAATCCATGGCTCGATGAGACCTCAAGCGTAATCGGCGTCGTGGAAGCGGTGAGCGGCGGAAATTTAAGTGACCACTGCTGATAGTCATTGGCCGTGGCGGTCTTGGTAACCTTTCCAAGTGTAACCGTCACTTTCACTCCCTCATTAGCATGTCCCCAAACTGGAATTGGCTTATCTCGCTGGATGATTGCACCGTCACGAAAGTACTCTACAACCTGCAGAATGGGATAATTTGGATCGGTGAAGCGAGCGTACCGTGCCTTCAAGGCAGCAATTTTCTCCGGGTCGTCTTCCTCAAAAATCAATTCGCCATCGATCGCTGCAAATGGAGTGGCCGGAAGTCCCGCTTTGTTATAGAGATTTGAGTTTTCGGGTGTACCACTATAAGCATATTGCACACCGACCGGCTCCTTAACCGCGTCGCTTCTTACGACCACCGTGTCACCCGCAATGGTCGCAGATGCAGCATGCCAGACTTTATCGCTTCCGCACAAGCGAAAGTGATTCAGTGGCGTGTCTGGAGTCGGTTTGGCCGGTTCAACGTACGCGCCTTCCATTTGATAGTCCTTGGCCATCCCTTTACTGCCAACCATTAAGCCACCAAACAGGCTGTCCTCCTCAAAGGACACAACCACATCATGTCCCTTTACTTCATAACCTGTGTAGATGGGGCCGGTGAATGGTATATCTTTGCCATAAGTTTTTGCCAAAGCCCAACGGGCAAGTCTCATTCCGGGATGCAGTTTATTGAAATAGTGGATTCCCTGTGGCCTTGCAGAGTTAAGGTCCGTTTGCACAACCATACCGACGTTATCTCGGTTATTCATGAAAAAGAGGTGTTGTGCCTGACGGACATCAGCAAAACCGACCGCATTGGGGTCTGGGGTTCCATAGCATTGCATTTGCGTGAAATAAAAGGGCATGTCAGGCATATTCCATGCATCTCGCCACCCCGCAACAAGTGCCTCCATACGGGAGGCATAAATACGGCCGTCACCTGAGTTACTTGTACCCTGACACCAAATCGCGCCTCGCACTGCAAATGGGATTACCGGATTGATCTTGCCGTTGAAGAATTGCGACGGACCTCGCCACATTCCCGCAATGCCCGGAAGACTTGGCCGTGTCGGTAGCTTCGTATTTACATTAACTGCCTTCTCCGCTGCAAGCTGCCACTCGCCCAAGTCACGATAGTAATTTGCAAACGACTGTACGCCTTGGCTGAACCTCGGATCAGCATCCTGAATCAGTTTCCAATCATCCCCTAGAGTCGAATGGTTTTGTATCGAGTCGCGTTGTGTAAACGCTTCAATTCGCGTGTTACTATGTGCGCTAAGCAAGATACCAATCGGAACATTGAGTTCTTTATACAGGTCATAGGCGAATGACAACGACAATGCCGAAAAGCCTGCAGACTGCTTGTGAGTCTTCCAGCCATCTGTTGAGGTAGCATGCTTCTGAGGATAAATAGCAGAAACGGTATCTATACTGATCTCGCGTATTGGAATGTCATCTTTCGACGCTGCCAACTCCGTAGCAAGCGAGCGGCACATACTGCTGCTTGCTGTCCATACCATATTGGACTGACCAGATGAAAACCACACTTCACCTACTAATACGCCTGTCAACGTAATGGATTCATTGGCATTGCTGCTTACCTCCAGTGTTCTTTCATCCGCTGAAGCTACAAGTGCATCCAGATTAACCATCCAATCACCGCGAGGGTTGACCATTGTCGATTTAGTTTGGCCGGCGAAGTTGACAGTGACTTTTGAACGAGGTTTTCCAAAGCCCCACACAGGAACAGCCACATCACGTTGCAGCACCATATTTGATGTAAATGGCGCTGCAAGTTTTAACCCATTCTCACCGCTATGCACGTCAGTGGAAGAGATAAACACGAGGAGAACGCACAACGAGAATCGCAACATATTTGAACCTTAACGAGCAAACAACGTCATGAGCAATTAACAATGACAACTCAATTGCGAGTTGGTGACATGTAGAGATTCTAGCGTGTTTTGGCACGTTAGCGCATTGGCAGCTACGAGTATTGCCTACTGAAACGCTGGGCAGTATGCGGAGACTGCTTGTGCACTTGTCACTGAAGGCACTTGTAGACTATCTGCTACGCAACTGAATCAAGTTCATCAATTGAGTCGCCAAATGGCAGAATCGGCATTGGACGTCCGCTGAAATCCGGATAGGAATCATCGTAATTAATGCCAAGATGTCTGTAGACACTTGCCCAAAGATCATTCGGTGACAACGGACGGCTCACGGGTTCTTCGCCACGAGAATTGGTTGCACCAATCACCTGACCTGTTCTCATACCACCACCGGCAACGATGAAGCTCATTGCACTCGGCCAGTGGTCGCGACCCGGTTGCATCCTCTTACTCTGCGACCCTTGTCGCTCATTGATTCGCGGAGTCCGTCCGAACTCACCAGTGACCACGAGCATGACACGTTTATCCAGGCCACGATCGTATAAGTCCTCGATCATTGCCGAAACAACTTGGTCGTAAATCGGGAATCGCACTTCAGCATCCCGGAAGATGTGACAATTCACCGCATGACTGTCCCAGTTATAAACACCCCAGTCTGGCATCCTGATACCGGACACATAGGGGTTTTCCATAACCACGGTTACCCACGGTACACCAGCTTCTACAAGCCGGCGTGCAAGGATTGCACGTTGTCCCCATTCGTGGCGACCGAATCGGTCACGCACATCATCCGATTCGTGAGACAAATCGAATGCCTTATGAGCGGCAGGCGAGGTGATCATCGAAATCGCTCGCTCATTAAACGTATCCATGGCATCCATTAAGCCGCTCGTTTCAACATCTTTACGAAGTGAATCTAAACCACTCAATAGTGATACACGATCGTTAAGTCGTTCTTCGAAGAGTCCGGCATTCAACGATAGGTTCTGGACTTTGAAGGAATCTACATTCGGATCACCAGACACGTTAAACGGATGGGTCTCTGTGCCTAAGTATGCTGCACCAAATGAAAACGTATCAACGGAATTGACTCGTCCATTTCCAAGGACAATGTAGTTACATAACCCGCTCGGATTGTTGTAGCCTTCAAGTTTCTTAGACGCGATTGAGGCTACACAGGGAGCATCGTTCACAAAGCCTGTTGGAGTCGCTGGCAGTCTTCCTGTCAGAAAACGTTTATGGCCGCCACCATGATCTGCGAATTTATGATGAACGGAGCGAATGATATTAAACTTATCCGCTACCTTTGCCTGCAGGGGAAACATCTCGCTGATGTCCATGCCGGGGACTTTTGTACCAATCGGCTTGTAGATTCCGCGATAGTCTTCCGGTGCATCTGGCTTCAGGTCGTACATCTCCATGTGTGGAGGACCACCCGGCAGCCAGACAAATATGACCGCAGGATTATCAGCGGACGGTGCTGCGGTAGACTTTTCCTGAGCCTCAAGCAGTTGTGCTAAACCGAGCCCACCAAGTGCGCCACCACCAGCTTGTAAAACACTACGTCGCGAGAATTTTCGCGATTTTCTCAACTTATTTTTCATGCCGTTATTTTACCAAGTGGAAAATACTACCACTATATAAATAAACTATCGACTGAATACATCGAAACGAAACAGCCTACTTCTTGGGATCCAGATTCTTGTCCAAATCCTCTTTGCTGACTTCCGAGGGTACTCCACCCTTGGGAACTTTGACCTTGGCCAGCCATACCATCGCATTAAGAATTGTCTTGCGATAGTCACTATTTCCCCAGTTGTCGTGAAAATGACCTCCGGTGAATCCAAATCCGCGGCCGCCATCTTTTCGCTCTACGGCCCACATCATGGCTTCGGGTCGCCCCTTGTTTTTCTGAATATGCGGATATGGACCCTTGGGATACACGTACGGCCCATTTCGTACAGCATCGCCCGGCTGGGCCACCAGAATTGGAGTAAACTTCAAGCCGTCCTGATCTTCCGCGGTGTTACCTGAAATCTCACCTGCAAATCTCATATTGAAGTACCACTCGTCCTTCACGCTAAATGGCTTAACCCCCGTGGTAATCGGATGTTTCGGAAGTGTAGCAAACTTCGGTTCCCAAATCGGATTACATGAAAACATATGTTCGTAGTAGCCGCCGATCCATTTTTGAAAATGCTCACCGGCCTGATCTGCAATTACCTCCACCCCATAATGCATGCACCCGATACCAACCCCGTTATCAACCCATTTCTGCACAAGTTCGAGTCGGCGTCCTTTTTCCTGAACGACTTCGTGCCGTCCACCGCCATCCATGTAAAACACAACGGCATCTGTTCCGTCGAACACGCGCTCGTCCTTCGGCCAGCCATTGAGAATGATATGCACATCCAGACCTTCTACATTTCCAAGGCAGTGATCAAGCAACTGTACGCCAGCGTTAAATTCATGCATGCGAGGTGGATGCGATGGCTTTCCAGCAATGACAACCAGCTTTTGAGCTGCCTGTGTTGTGAGTCCAAATGAGATCATCAAAAACAGCGTAACAATTGGTTTCATCTAATCATTCCTGTTCAGTTCGTTTCGCACTCTATCCATGATACGCGCTATTGTGATCCTTCAAACGCATTGTAGGCGTGCTTGGTTTTAACGTATGGCGCGCAAAAAAAGAACGCGGGATAGACTCAATTACCATCCTGCGTTCTTTCCATTTGAATGCCTATCAATACTAGACTTTCAGGATGTCGTATCCTTCCCGTCGATCGCGAGCGAAGAACGATTGCGCTTGATCGTCGCCGACAATGACTTCCTTCTCCGGATCCCACTTGATCACACGGCCTAATCGAGCAGCAATCGCACTCAGATGGCAAGTTGCCATGGCCTGAACATGCGAGAACGCGTCTGAGACTGGCAGGCCACCTTCACGAATACAACGATAGAAGTTGTCTTTATGTCCTTCGTGTGGCTTGTCTTTGTAAAGTCGTTCGACGTCTTCCTGAGTGTATTTACCTTCATCCCAGTTTTCTTCGATCGGAGCACCAACGATTTTACCGCGGTTTACAAAGATACGTCCCTTGGTTCCTTCAAATGTGACGCCGTTATCACCCTGACTGGTAACATCAACCATCACATCACCGGGGAACTTACACTTGACCGAGAAGCGGTGTGAAGTGTTGTACGAATCCTTCACCGTTGCATAACCGTCTTTGTACTCCACCGGATGTTCGCAACCACGACCATCAATTTCCGTTGGACCCTGACCCGGGCCATTTTGACTTAACGCCCATTGAGCGATATCAACGTGGTGTGCACCCCAGTCGGTGAATTTACCACCACTGTATTCATACCACCAACGGAATTCGTAGTGGCAGCGGCGTTGTCGATATTCTTCCACCGATGCTTGTCCCTGCCACATTTCCCAATTCAATTCCTTGGGAACGTCGACGACATCAAATGGTCCGCCAGTCGGAGAACCGTTGATTCCAACGGTCACCTTCTTAATATCGCCAAGCAGACCTTTCTGTACCATGTTGACAGCACGCAACCAGCGACCGCGATCACTTCGCTGCTGTGTACCAACAAAGAAGATCTTGTCTTTATGCTTTTCGCAGGCACGACGGATCAACTGATTTTCTTCAAGCGTCAGCGTGAGTGGCTTTTGACAGAAGACATGTTTACCAGCTTCAAGCGCTTCAATAGCGATTTTCACGTGCCAGTGATCCGGAGTCACGACGCTTACAACATCAATGTCGTCACGATCGAGCACCTTGCGGTAATCTTCATACGCGTCGGCCTGTTCACGGCCAATATTCTTGTCGTTCTTTGCTCGCAATGCGTGACGTTCGTCCACGTCACAAACTGCAACAATATTTCCGAACCTTGCATGAGCACGTGCATCGCCAGATCCCATGCTGCCTACGCCGATACAACCAATATTTGGCTTGTCATTTGCGTCCTGATTTGCGAACGCTTTTTCGTTCCATGCGAAATACGGAACACTTGATGCTGCTGCGACAGCAGCGGATGTCTTAATAAAGTCACGCCGTGTGTTTTGATGTGGCATTGAATTCCCCCACCGGAAGATAAGTCGATTTGCAGAAAACGTAATTAGCAATTTATTGCCGGTTCATTATGACACCGATTGACAGCTAAAAACAGTAGCTGGAAATCAGAGGTGCAATGTTAGCAGCCGGAAGCAACTCTTCTGAATTCTAGGTCAAAACGAGAGCAAAAAGCGGTAAATCAAATGCCAGCTCAAGCCACCACTGCCGCAAACTGCCCTTACGCAACTGATAGAGACGGAATATGAGTTGGCTTAGCAAGCAAGCAATGTAATAAACACCCCGGGTATGAAATGCGCGCGAGCGATCGAATTCGCCGTGAAGAAACGCGATACAACTGCGAGTTAATCCGCAACTGTCGCATGGTTCGCCTGTCTCGACCTTCTGCGTACAGAGTTCAGGCAATTCGTAATCGAACATTTCCCAGCCAACACGCTCATCATCTCTGATATCAGCGGTCCACAGTGCAATTGCTCCGGCGATACTGCAAAAGGCAAGCCAGGCGTTTACGAGCCGGTAGATGGTGTCTGATGACATGGGTGGAGATTCCGTATCTGCATCAAGCTCATTCCACTAAAACGGTTTGTTCACGCTTTCGAGCTCTTCTCCCATCTCTTCCAGCGCCTCTCGAAAATCGTCTGAACTCACATCAATTTCATTTAGATCGTCCTCAATACGATCATTCAAACGAGCTTGGTTGATCCAGGCCACCGCTGAGATTACGATCCCAATCGTCGGCACGATCCATCCACCGTTCGCCTTTAGCCCCAGCAATAGACCACCGGCACCAAGTGCAATTGAAATTAATACAACTGCCGTAAATGTTCCGCCGGTTAAGAAATCCAGGCATGGGATATTCGATAACAAAAGGGAAATTGTACCCACGACAATGCTCAGAATGCCGAGGATCAATGCACCGTCGCTGCGTCCTTGATTGACTGGCGGCGTAGGCACATGATACTGGCCCGGCTGAGCAACACCCGGCCCCTGATATGGACTTGCTGCCTGAGGTGGCGGAACCGCTTGAGCTGGCTGGGCAGGTACAGCCTGCCCCTGGACGGGCTGTGCGGGTACGGGCTGTGCGGGTACGGGCTGTGCGGGTACCGGGGCCGCTGGCTGCGCCGGTTCTGCTGGTACGGCCTGTTGTGGTTGCTGCGGCTGATTCGGATCATTTGGATCATTCGGATCATTTGGACCGGTCGGAGGTACTTGGCTCATCTGCAATTCCTTACTGAGGCGAAAGACTTTGTCCCGCTATTGTATTAAAGGCACAAGGAAATGACGAACATTTCATACCCGATAATCATCTCAAGAGCACTAATCCAGCAAGAACGCAACCAAATCTGCTACCTGCTGAGGAGCAAGCGTCTTATCAAATGCCGGCATCGGTGAGATTTTTTGCGTTGCTCTCACATCAATGTCATCCACCTTTACCGTCTTTGAAGTACCGTTGGGCTGAGCTAATACAATTGCCGTCCCCGACTCATTCATTAATATCCCGGTCACTACCTCGCCATCAACGGTAACGATGTATTGCATTGCAAAACCTTCTTTCACTTCAGAACTCGGTGTGAGTATCGATCGCATGATATGCACCGGATCCTGCTGTTTGCGCAACGCATCGAGATTTGGGCCAAATCCTACTGCAGTCGGAGACTCTTCCAGACGATGACATTTCGCACAACCGGCTCCACCTGTTGCAAAGAATAGTGCTTTCCCGCGAGCAACATCACCATGAGGCAATAACACCTTGGCCGATTCAAGTTTCGTCGCAGTTTGCAATTGCGGCAGGCTGCCCGGCAGGATTCCAATAATGTAGTTGGATCGCCCGCCGACCGTCATATCATCACGATTTCCGCCAAGTACAATACGTCCGGCGTCAAACTTTCCGATGTAGATTTTAAACTTGGTATCTGTTGTCTCGAGCGTCTCTTCCGACAACTTAAACACCTTATGCTCGATCAACCAACGGGGATGGTTTACCCGGTGGTCCATCGCGAGATAGACGGTTGTCGGTATGACCGTATCAATCTCTAAGACATTATCACCGACTTCATCGGCATCTTCGTTCGGTGATTGGATAAGCAATGATCCCTTAATTGCGTCCGGTATATCGGTAAACGTGTATTGCCTATCCGTATAAGCCTGCGCACCAATTTCCATTCCGTTATCCCGAATGGTATAGGCTCTACCTGATTTACTTCGTACTGCCGTAATACCACTCCTGGAAGCCTGTTCTTCAACGCTAAGCTTTCGAAAGAGATGTTCAGCGACATTGCCGACCGGTTTATCATTTACGAGAATTACGGCCTTCAACGTAGTTGTCTCGGACAAAACGAGCGTGCCTGGCCACCGCGGGGATTTTGCTGATGGCTCGCTGCCATCAAGCGTGAAACGAATGTCCGCCGGCTTCAACCCCGGATGAACCTCGACTCGAATCTTGGCGGTAAACTCACTTCCAGGTGGGTCGACGCGGATCAACGGATTACCGGTACCTTTGGCAAGCCACAACACAGCAACCTCACTCACGCGATCGTCTTCGTCTGCCAGAAAGTCGCGAATTTGAATTCCATCTAGTTGTCGATCTTCTGCTAAAGCAAGAAAGGCACCGCATCGTACGCCACCGTTAGGATGGGAAAGCAACTTCACCCTCTCTTCAACTGATTGTGACCTACGCAACGCTTGCCATGCGGCGTAATACACAATCTCGTCCGTCTCGTTTGACAGAAGCTGAAGTATTAAATGGTCACTCTCAACCGCAGGATTGCGCATGCAAAACTGCACAGCCTCAAATCGGATCCGAGGTTCATCACTGTTCACAGCAAACATGATCGCTTTATGGATAGTGCGAGAGGAATCATCGCCCCGCCATTGATGCGACAACACACGGATGGCCTGAATGCGTTTGTTCAATGACAGGTTTGAGTCGCTGATCATCGCTGCGACCATGCCATCTGCATCATCCCCGCTGATTCTTCCGATCGCCCACACTAACCACGTTTCTTCTGCTACGGTGAGTCCACCCGCTCGAATCCTCTTGTGAAGTGCCGGAAGGTTTACTGCTCCACGTCGAATCAACTCCTCCTGTGCGAACACACGGACTGCATTTATCGGGCTATTAAAACAGCGGATCAACTCAGCTACGGAGACCATATTGACGTCGGTTTCGATTGGCGGGACAGGTTGCACGCCGGTCGGTGTTTCGGCACTAATTCGAAAAATCCGGCCTTCATTTATTTGGTTTCCGTCTTCATCAGCCTGTAGGCCATACTCGGTTCCCCACCCGAGAATATAAATTGAGCCATCTGGCGCCACTTCGATATCGGTTGGCTT
>JBJLEE010000028.1:0-29652 GCA_045566075.1 Pirellulaceae bacterium
CATAATGGAGTTGCAGCAGATTTTGACCACAATCGCACTGCATTACAAATCCGGCAATTATCAACGTGGCGTAAATAGATGCTTAACCGAGTACAACACCCTGGCAACCGTGCCGTCGCAACCATTTTACTTGTTTTGGGGCTGATCACAGCGCCAACCGTTCACGCTCAAGATGGAAGCGATGACGCTAAAGTAAAAGGTCGCATTCAGAAACTCATCAATGGTCAACAACCACGAAGCCTGGAAGATGTGGTGGCCATGGAAGAACAAGTTACAAAACTTGTCCCGGATCTGATGAAAGCGACGGTTGGTATCCGCGTCGGCCCTGCACAGGGCAGTGGTGTCATTGTAGGTACCGAAGGATATGTCCTAACCGCAGCGCACGTTGCTGGACGGCCAAATCGCAGAGCATTCATTATCCTCGAAGACGGTACCGCCATTACCGGTGAGACGCTTGGCTTAAATAACACTATCGACGCTGGTGTAATCAAGATTACACAGGAAGACTGGGATCCAAATAAATGGCCTCACGCAGAAATTGGAACGTCAGACGATGTAAAACTCGGCCAGTGGTGCATTGCTGTTGGACATCCTGGTGGATTTCAGCCGGATAGGAACCCGGTTGTGCGATTCGGTAGGGTCATACACAAGTATCACGATGTAGTGACAACAGACTGCACATTGATCGGTGGTGATTCCGGTGGGCCACTTTTTGATTTAACAGGAAAAGTGATTGGCATCCACAGTCGCATCGGTCCGGAGCTCACGCATAACGTTCACGTACCCATTAGTGCGTACAAGAACGAATCCTGGGATCGGATGTTAGCTGGCGAACGCTGGGGTGACTCTCCCAAGGCACCGTTTATCGGAGTGCGAGGAAGCAGCGAAGAGAACGACTGCCTGATTGCGGAAGTGATCGAAGGTAGCCCGGCTTCCGTCGCCGGCATTAAAGCTAACGATGTAATCGTTAAGTTCGCAGATGAAAAAATCTCTAACTTCGATTCACTTATTCTCGCTGTCGGTATTCGGCGACCCGGTGAGATTGTTGACGTCGTGGTGCAACGTGGTGAAGAAGAAGTGTCACTTAAACTCACAATTGCACAAGCTGGTGGCGTAGCTCCCGAGGAAAACGAAGACGCGGAAAAAGAAGACGCGGAAAAAGAGAATAAGGATAACGGGGAAAAGCCAGATGAATCAGATGACTCACGTAATCGCTTACCGCTGCAGCCTCAGTTAGTGCGCGAGCGAGGCGAGATTGCAGCTGAGCAAGCCGTTGATTTAAGTCTTCAGTCTGTAAGTTGGCTTCGTAGCATTATGATGCTAAAGCCAGCTGGACTGTACGAACGAAATCACGTGACGATTCGACAGGCCTTTGATAAAGTCATTGAAAAGTCTGGTGAATGCACCGTACGGATTACCAGCGGAAAACAGAGTCTGGCACTAGGTACGATTGTGTCGGAAAAAGGTTATATCATCACCAAAGCGAGCCAACTCCAAGGTGATAAGGTTCGTGATGATATTGAATGTGTATTTGCCGACGGCAGCAAACGACCTATCGAGATTACGGCGATCAATGAGCAACATGATATCGCTTTATTAAAAGTAAACGGGAGACGCAAACTTGTTGCTGTACAAATAGCAGACGACGTCGAAATCCCGGTGATCGGCAGTTGGGTCATAACACCGGGTCTATCTTCAACACCGCTTACCATCGGCGTCGTGAGTGCGAAACCTCGTGCTATTAAAGGCGGATTGCTGGGCGTCTTACTCGGTGAGTCCGACGAAGCAGTTTTTGTGGAACGAGTATTTCCCGGGAGTGCAGCCGATCGAGCTAAGATGAACCGAGGAGACGTAATTCAGTCTGTTAACGGCAAGGATGTTGCAAACCGCCAAATGCTGATTGACCTCGTGCGTTCACATCTGCCAGGTGAAACACTTAAATTCCAGATTATGCGTGGCGAAGAGGAAATCGAAATTAATGCAACTCTTGGTCGAGAGAGCGATGTATTTGGATCCGAAGCACTACCGCGTGGTGATATCGGCGGACCATTGAGTGAACGTCGTAGTGGATTTCCTGCTGTGTTTCAGCACGACACCGTCGTTCAGCCAAATGAATGTGGCGGCCCATTACTTGATACCAATGGAAAAATGATCGGCATGAACATCGCACGGGCAGGCAGAGTTTCCTCCTACGGTCTTTCTGCAAAGATCGTAGCCGAGATCGTTGCTGAGTTACTGGCGGAAGCTGAAAGTGACGAGAACACTGACAAAGACGAATGAGTTCCCCTTGCCAATGCTTGAATCATTTAACGCAGCCTCATAGAATCCGTGTCATGGCAGCGCACTGTCTCATCATGCTGTCTGGATTTTTTAACAACTGAGCACAATACGATGTTGGAACGCAAACCAGTTTTTCCGAATGTAATCGAGCTGAATTATCAGGTCGGCCACGTACTGGGATGCAATGTTTATTTGGTCTATGACCAGGATGAATGGCTCCTGATTGATATTGGTTATGACGAAGTCGTCGATGAAATCATTGAAACGATTCGTCAAATGGATTTTCCTCTATCAAAATGCAAAATGCTGATTGCTACGCATGCAGATGTAGACCACATCCAGGGAATCGCACGTGCCAGCCAAATTCTACGAACCGATGTGGCATCACATCCGCTTGCTGCAGAACCGATGCGCCGTGGTGACAAACTCCGGACATTCGCTGAAATCGAAGCCCAGAATATTCACTTGGATATGCCGCCTATTGATGTCGATCAACTGATCGATGAAGGCGATAAAATTCAAATTGGAGATGTGGAACTTGAGGTTTGGTTGACCCCTGGACACACCGATAGCCAGTTGAGTTTCAGACTGGGCGATCTGCTGTTCTGTGGTGACAACATCTATCGAGACGGATGTGTTGGCGCGATCGATGCCCACCATGGAAGTGATATTGCCGATTTCATCGCTTCACTTAGGAGAATCCGTGCCAGTAATGTAAAGTGGCTTTTACCAAGTCACGGTCCGATCTTCCGTAAAGATGATGATTTGCTCGATCGCACCATTGCTAGATTAGAGTCCTATCGCCATATGGCAGATTTCGGTACGTGTGCCACGGACTGGCCACTGATGGATGAATGGGAACGCGAGTTACGCGAAGGCAAAATGCCGAATACCAACTAAATGAAATCCTTCAACGCCGAGGTGTGATCGATGTCCAGTGCAGCCGTTGAGTTGCTTCAAGATCTTGTGCGTACGCCAAGTGTAAATCCCATGGGTCGCGATGTCTCTGGAGATATCTATCTGGAGCACCGAATGACGGCACGTCTTCAGCAATGGTTTGAAGATCTCGGAGTGCCGTGGAAGCGATACACTGTCATGCCGGAGCGAGACAATATTGCTGCGGTCTTTCATGGTGATCCCGATGCACCGATTATCGTACTTGAAGCACATCAGGATACGGTGCCAATCGATGGCATGATTATTGAGCCATTTGATCCGGTTATTGAAGATGGCAAGATGTTTGGCCGGGGCAGCTGCGATATTAAGGGCGGCATGGCCTGCATGATGACAGCGTTTAAACGACTAGTGGAAAATCCTCCGGAGAATCCACCAACTGTCATGATGGCGTGCAGCGTCAATGAAGAGTTTGGAATGGCCGGTGCTGAAAACCTATGTCACTTCTGGCAACCCGGAGAATACTCGCTTGTTGATCGTGAACCAACTTGCGTTATCGTCGCGGAACCAACTTTGCTAAACGTGGTGGTTGCTCATAAAGGTGTTGCAAGATTTCATGTGTATGTGGACGGTGTTGCATGTCACAGCTCACAACCTGAATTAGGCCGCAATGCTATATATCGCATGAGCAGAATCATTGAGCTGTTTGAGGAATACGCAACGGATGTCGTGCCAACTCTAGGTGAACATCCTCGTTGTGGTAAGCCAACGCTCAGCGTTGGGATGATTTCGGGCGGAATCAGTGTAAATACGGTACCTGATTTTTGCCAAATCGAAATCGACCGCCGCGTCCTCCCCGAAGAAGAACCGAAGGACGCTTTTGACCACATTACCGGGTACATTACCGCTAAGATGCAAGAACTCTATCCGGAGTGGGCTGACGACGTGCGATTCTCTGATGACCCAAATCTCAAATATGGTCTAACCGATAGCTTCAACGGACCACTCGCGTCATCACTGCAATCAGTCATTCAATCTATGGGTATAGATTGTGAATTGATGGGTGTGCCCTACGGAACGGATGCCAAGGCATTTTCGCGAGCTGGAATTCAAACCGTTGTTCTCGGTCCCGGCTCTATCGATCAGGCTCACACCAAAGATGAGTGGGTAGAAATCGACCAGCTTGAAAAGGCGGTGGAAGTCTACTGGAATGCCATTAACCAACTGCCGGCGTTGCTGTAGGTCGCCTTGCAAACAACGAATTGCACCTCATTGCCTTGGCATACTCTCAGCGAACTTGACTTAGACCCGATGGCTTAAAACACGTCGAGTCTGAAGTGATTACCAAAGTGGTAGCGGCGAGCGTTTGGATAGAAGTTGTGCCACATATTGTTGTATACGGGCACTCTCATTTCCTGTGGATACCGATGATATAGACTCTCGTAGCTTCGGTAATGCTCACTTCCACGGAAGTTCTGTGGATAGTACACGTACGGATAGTGGTAGAAGCGATTCCAATCATAGGGACTGTAGACGTTACCCCATGCACGTCCAAATGCTCGCTCACCGGCCTGGGTATCTGTTGAAACTGAAGTGGCGGCGAGAAATACACCACAGGCGATCGCGATAATGCAACGTCGGATCATCTGTTAGTCCTTATGTAATCAACTCTTCTATTGATAAACACGGATGATCATTCATCCGTCGGAAACAGCTTTAAGTTTCGGGCGTTACACCACTCAAACCGATGTACACGCACGTATATCCGTAAAGCGTGCTGCTCCATCACTCTTCTTCGGTCGTTGGAATCGTCGGAATTGAAGGAATATTCGTCAGAATCGGAATTCTCACCATTATCCGAAAACGATATTATCTTCACGGGCAACTGTTTTTGTGTACCACCGGGCGAATTGGGCAAAACACTGCTAACAGCAGCCAAAAATAGCACGTAGGTATACTTGCTACAAAATCAGTTTGGCGGCACAATAATCCGTATATAAAGCCTCAGAGCCGTTCTTTCACACCCAGGGCAAAGGACGGCTTTTTATGGCACATACTTTGTGATTTTTTTCACAAAGTCTTGTGGCGACTCATGACGATACCCAATCAACAACATGGAATCCTTGATTCGTAATTCGACTTACCGGATACTCCCCTCCAAGAAATGTCCCACCAGAAAACTGTCGCGTGAATCGAACTTATAGCATCGAGCGTGGATTAGATCTGCCGATCACCAATCCACCGAAACAAACCGTTTCAAACGGGCCGGACGTAACGCAGGCTGCGTTACTGGGGGATGATTATGTTGGCATGAAGCCAACGATGCTTGTTCAGGTTGGCGATCGCGTAAAACGCGGTCAACCGGTGATCGAAGATAAGAAGAATCCTGGTGTGATTTTCACATCACCCGTTTCAGGAACCGTTAATGCGATCCATCGAGGTGAGAAACGACGATTTCTCTCTATGGTTTTCGATATAGACGGCGATGAATGTGTTGAGTTTGAAGCATTTGGTGATGACCTTCACAAGCTTACTCCCGAAACAGTCCGTCGTCAGTTAATCAACTCCGGACTGTGGACTGCCTTGCGTACGCGTCCATACAGCAAGACACCGGCTATCGACACGTCTCCGGACTCGATCTTCGTAACGGCCATCGATACCAATCCACTTGCGGCAAATCCGGAAGTGATTGTCGCCCAGAATCACGAGAAGTTTGTACTTGGGCTGCATGCTCTAAGCACACTTACCACAAACAATGTTTACCTTTGTCTTGCTCCGAATGGTGACATTCGAGGTGACCAGGTACCAAACGTACAAACTGAGGTCTTTGACGGGCCGCATCCAGCCGGGCTTGTTGGAACACACATCAACATGGTGAATCCAGTTGGGCCAACCAAGACTCATTGGCATATTAATTATCAGGACGTCATAGCCATCGGCACATTGCTATTCGACGGCACGCTGGATACAAGCCGTATCATCGCACTTGCGGGTCCGGGGGTCGAAGACCCTCGACTCATCAGGACTATTATGGGTGCGAACCTTGATCAGTTGACAGATGGGCAATTGAACGATGCTGAAAACAGGGTCATCTCCGGTTCGATTCTTTCAGGGCGGCAGTCTCAGGAACCCATATCCTTCCTGGGTCGATTCCACTTGCAGGTATCCGTCATAAGAGAAGGCCACGAGCGAGAGTTCCTTGGATGGATGGCTCCTGGCATTAAGAAGTTCTCTGTAACCGGAGCATTTGCCTCTGTCATCAATCCGGCCCAACGCGTTGCATTTACAACGGCCACAGGTGGCAGTCGACGTTCCATGGTACCGATTGGATCATACGAACGCGTGATGCCTTTAGATATTTTGCCAACCCAGTTGCTGCGAGCACTGATCGTAGGAGATACCGATACAGCTCAACAACTCGGAGCACTCGAGTTAGATGAAGAAGACTTAGCGTTATGTACATTTGTCTGTCCGGGCAAATATGAATACGGATCCATTTTGAGACAGAATCTGACACAAATTGAACTTGAAGGATGATACAGCCGCTGGGCTTTAGATCATACGTTCATCAGAAACACCGGAAGAACCGATGAGGAAATTCCTCGACAAACTGGCCCCCAAATTTGAAAAAGATGGGAAGCTTGAGAAGTTCTATCCTCTTTACGAGGCAATGGATACGTTTCTCTACACCCCTGGGGAAGTTACAACCGGTCCGTCACACGTTCGAGACAGCATCGATCTCAAGCGCATGATGTCGATGGTCGTGGTGGCACTGATCCCCTGCGTATTCATGGCTATGTACAACACGGGGCTGCAGGCAAACTCAGCACTCGGCGACACAGCGGTTGAAGGATGGCGAGGCGGAATTCTCGACGTTGTGGGCGGTGTCGACCGTGAATCTTTCATCTCCAACCTAGTGCATGGCGCTAGCTACTTTCTGCCTGTGTACATCGTATGCATGACTGTCGGCGGCATATGGGAAGTCATTTTTGCGATTGTCAGAAAACATGAAGTGAACGAGGGATTCCTAGTAACCGGTTTGCTATTTCCACTTACACTGCCGCCAACCATCCCACTATGGCAAGTAGCCATCGGGATCAGTTTTGGCGTAGTCATTGGAAAGGAAGTTTTCGGCGGAACCGGACGTAATTTTCTAAATCCGGCGTTAACGGCACGTGCTTTTTTGTACTTTTCACATCCAGGTCAAATCACCGGAGACAACAAGATCTGGAATGCTGCGGGTGGCACAGATGGTGTAAGCGGCGCGACGATTTTGACAGATCTCGCCAGCCAGCCGGCTGAAAGTGCGTCGGAATATCTAAGCACTCACCTGAATGTTTCAGACAACTTTTTTGGCTGGACGACAGGCTCGATGGGCGAAACGTCCACGCTGGCCTGCCTAATCGGAGCCATGATTTTAATCATGACCCGAATCGGATCCCCAAAGATTATGGTTGCAACCTTGCTCGGCGGGCTTGGCGCTAGTGCCATTCTCAACGGCATCGGAAGTGATACAAATCCGATGTTTGCCATGACTCCGATTCAGCATCTGGTCACGGGTGGATTTGCGTTTGGCCTCGTGTTTATGGCAACGGATCCCGTTTCCGCTTCGATGACCTCCGGTGGCAAATGGATATACGGCTTACTAATTGGTGTAATTGCAATTCTCATCCGTGTTGTGAACCCGGCTTATCCCGAAGGGATCATGCTTGCCATTTTATTTGGAAATGTTTTCGCACCACTGATCGACTACTTTGTTATTAACCAGAACATCAAGAAGCGTACTGCTCGATGGAATGCAGATGCAAAGGTGGGAGGTTAGGCCATGTCACGAGACTCACTTAAGAACACTTTTCTCGTTGCCGGAATCCTGTGCGTTGTATGTTCGTTGCTTGTTTCGAGCACCTATGTCGGCCTGAAAGACCGTCAGGAAGAGAACAAGCAGCGAGACAAGAAGCTAAACATCCTTGAAGCTTGTGGATTGGATAAAGAAACGACTGACGTAGATCACGTTTACGCAAACAACGTTATGGCAAAATTAGTCGATCTGGATACTGGTCAGTACATTGACCAATGGCAAGACGGTTCCGGCGTTGAGCAATACGATCTCACTCAGCTCTTCGAAGACGAATCCCGATATATGGAGTTAAGTCGTCAGCAAGATCTGCCTGGAATTGAAAAGAGAGAAAACATTGCAGCCGTCTATATCTATACCGAAGGCGACACTCAACGGATTGTGCTGCCGGTACGTGGAAAAGGGCTTTGGTCAACATTGTGGGGATTTGTCGCCGTCGATTCCACAGGCAGTGTGATCAACGGAATCACGTTTTATGAGCACGGCGAAACGCCAGGACTTGGTGGTGAAGTAGACAACATTAACTGGAAAGAGTTGTGGAAGTCCGGCAAGCAGATCTACAGCGAAGATGGCAGTGTAAAGGTGAAGGTCCTGAAAAAAGGCACGCCTCAAACGGATGTCAATTCACAGGTTGACGGATTGGCCGGTGCGACCATTACGACAAATGGCGTATCCAAACTTCTCGAATTCTGGCTCGGTGATCTCGGTTTTAAGAAATTTTTGACCCTGAAACCGTGGCTTGCTGGCAGCGATCAGCCACAGTCTCAATCGGTCGCCGCACAAGACATCGACAACAAGCAGGACGGAGAGAAATAGAAAATGGCTCAATCTAAAGCCAAAGATGTTCTGTTCGATCCGGTATTGAACAATAACCCGATCGCATTGCAGATACTCGGTATCTGCTCAGCGCTTGCTGTGACAACTAAACTCGACACATCGGTAACGATGTGTCTGGCTGTTATCTTTGTTGTTGCATTTTCCAATGCCGCCGTCAGCCTTATTCGAACGATCATTCCCAGCAGTATTCGAATTATCGTTCAGATGACAATCATCGCATCTCTTGTGATCATTGTTGACCAGTTCCTCAAAGCATTTGCATTTGAAGTCAGTAAGCAACTCTCTGTGTTTGTTGGGTTAATTATTACTAACTGTATCGTCATGGGGCGGGCAGAAGGCTACGCAATGAAGAACTCCGTGAAATCCAGTTTTCTTGACGGTATTGGAAACGGGCTCGGCTATAGCTTTATTCTGCTATGTGTTGGATTCTTCCGGGAACTTTTGGGATCCGGCAAACTATATGGTCACACTGTTTTTGAACTGACGACAGATGGTGGTTGGTATCCATCCAACGGCTTAATGTTATTGGCACCCAGTGCCTTCTTCTTAATTGGCTTGCTGATTTGGGTAATTCGGTCGTTTAAGCCTGATCAGATTGAGGAGGCATAGAACATGGAACATTATCTAAACATATTCATTAAGGCGGTATTCATTGAGAATCTCGCACTTTCACTGTTCCTGGGAATGTGTACATTCCTGGCAGTATCGAAAGATGTGAAGACCGCCCTCGGGCTGGGCGTGGCAGTAATTGTCATTCAATCTATCACGATTCCTGCCAACAACCTCATATACACGCACCTACTTAAGGAAGGTGCGTTGAGTTGGTTAGGCGTATCTGATTCCAATCTGGAGTTTCTCGGGCTCATCAGCTATATCGGCGTGATTGCGGCGATGGTTCAGATCCTGGAAATGACATTGGATCGGTTCTTCCCTCCCCTATACAACGCGCTGGGAATCTTCCTGCCGTTGATCACCGTAAACTGCGCTATCCTTGGCGGATCACTGCTTATGGTCGAACGAAACTACGACTTCGCAGAAAGCGTCGTCTTTGGTGTTGGGTCCGGTTTTGGTTGGGCGTTGGCAATCGCGGCATTGGCAGGTATTCGCGAGAAAATGAAATACAGTGATGTGCCACATGGGCTGCGGGGATTGGGGATCACATTTATCGTCGTTGGGTTAATGGCCATGGCATTCATGTCGTTCGCCGGTATTGAGCTGTAAGATCGGACTTTCATTCAAAGAATCAGATAATCCATGGATACGATCATACTCGGCGTCATAATGTTCACCGTAATTGTGTTGGCACTTGTCAGCATAATCCTGGTTGCAAAGAGCAAGCTGGTTGCCAGTGGCCCAGTGAAGATCATGATCAATGGTCAGAAGGAACTGACCGTTCAAGCTGGTGGAAAACTACTTTCAAGCCTGGCCGACAATAATATTTTCGTCTCATCAGCTTGTGGTGGAGGTGGTACATGTGCTCAGTGCGAAGTGAAAGTGCTGCGTGGCGGCGGAGATATCCTTCCGACGGAACAGTCTCACATCAGCAAGCGAGAAGCCGCAGAAGGATGTCGTTTAAGTTGCCAGGTAGCCGTCAAGCAGGACATGGATATCGAGGTTCCACCTGAGGTATTTGAAACCAAGAAGTGGAATTGCAAAGTGCGATCGAATCGCAACGTTGCGACCTTTATTAAAGAACTCGTCCTCGAACTGCCCGTGGGAGAAGACGTCGGGTTTAAACCGGGCGGTTATATTCAAATCGAAGTGCCACCACACGAACTTGAATACAAGACTTTTGATATTGAAGAGGAATATCACGAAGACTGGGATAAGTTCGATCTGTGGAGATTTCGCAGCGTCGCCGATGATACAACCATTCGTGCATACTCCATGGCAAACTATCCGGGTGAGACCGGGATCATCATGCTCAATGTGAGAGTCGCGTCGCCACCACCAAGACAACCGGAACTACCCCCCGGAAAAGTGTCATCGTACATCTTCGACCTAAAGCCAGGAGATGATGTGACCATTTCCGGTCCCTATGGCGAATTCTTTATCAAAGAGACCGGTACTGAAATGGTGTACATCGGAGGTGGGGCTGGTATGGCACCACTACGCAGCCATATTTACGAGCTTTTCAAAGAACGCAAGACAAATCGAAAAGTCTCATATTGGTATGGCGGTCGAAGCCTTCGCGAGTTGTTCTACATGGACGATTTCCAAGCGCTCGAAAATGAATTCGATAACTTCAAAATGAACATCGCGTTGTCTGATGCTTTACCGGAAGATAACTGGACCGGATCTAAAGGATTTATTCACCAAGTACTTCTAGATGAATACCTTTCGAACCATCCGGCACCTGAAGACATTGAATACTATATTTGTGGACCTCCGATGATGTTGCAGGCTGTACGAACCATGCTCGACGACCTCGGCGTGGAACCTGAAAACGTAGCCTTCGATGACTTCGGTGGTTAGTGTCCGCGGCCATATTAAGTCCATTTCGGTTAATTATGACCAGGCTGTTCCTCCTACTATTTCTGAGCTGCACACTCGGATGCACTGAGACATCTGAATCTCCAACCGGACCACCGCCGGAATTTGTTATTTCCGGCGAAACGATGGGAACTACCTATACGATTCGTTTAGCGGATCTAAGCGACGGTGAAACTCTTGAGTCTATTCAAGTCGCGGTGGATGAAGAATTGGTTACGGTTAATCGGCAAATGTCCACATACATTGATGATTCGGAATTGTCACGCTTCAATACCTCAACATCTGATGACTGGTTTCCAGTTTCCACTGAACTTGTCGACGTTGTAAAACTAGCTCTATCCATTAGTGATATGACAAATGGAAAATACGATGTGACAGTTGGGCCACTTGTAAACCTCTGGAACTTCGGCCCAAATCCAATGCCTCAGGAGATTCCCACCGATGATGAGATTGCTACAGCGCTCTCCCATGTTGGCTTTGAAAACTTAAGCGTCCGCGAAGATCCACCTGCGTTAAAGAAGAGTAATCCAGATCTTTATGTGGATCTTTCATCTATTGCGAAAGGACACGGTGTCGACCGAATCGCGTCCGTGCTGGATTCACTGGATGTATCGGCTTACATGATCGAAATAGGCGGCGAGGTACGCACGAGAGGATCAAAGGTAGGTGGCAGTTTTTGGAGGATTGGTGTGGAAAACCCTGCTTCAAAACCCGGAGATGTCATTTCCATTGTGCCGCTTGAAAACCAGTCACTGGCTAGCTCTGGAGACTATCGCAATTTCTTCGACGTGGATGGCGTAAGGTATTCTCACACCATTGATCCGACGACCGGGCGACCAATTGTCCACGACACAACAGCCGTCAGTGTAATCGCTGATACATGTGCCGAAGCGGATGCATGGGCTACAGCAATTCTGGTGCTTGGCGCAAACTACACCGATACTTTGAGTAGCGATAATAACCTAGGTGTACTGTTAATAAATCGTGTGGATAATGGACTTGTACTGGAATCCAACGCGCAATTCACTGCGAATCAGGATCGATCTAACACCGCTAAATAAGAATACATGTTTCGAATCTTCATACTCTCGGTTGTCGTCTTTGCTGTCGCTATGATTGCGATGGCAGTTGGTGTAATCATCAGCAATCGACGAATTCAAGGCAGTTGTGGTGGTCTATCAAATCTTAAGGACACCGATGGTAATCCTTATTGTTCACTGTGTTCTATTCCGGCGAGTGAATGTCCGGATTTATTAGCCAACAAGGATAACGATAGTCCATGTGATTCTTTCGACGCCGCTGGCGAACAGGTAACTCAGGAAGCTAAATAGACCGGCAACATCCTAAGAGTAGACTTGGAATCATCTGTGACCTCACTGTTATTAACAACAGGTTTAATCTCAACATTGAATGCTGCCGGTCAAAGACTAGTCTAAATCACACCTATGACAGGTTACTGTCACACGATGTTGGCACTATGCCAATAATTCCGCAACCTATAATGAAACAGACTGACAATTCGGTCAGTTCTTAACTACTCGGGTTAACCTGGGCTCTTTTATGCCGCGACCACGATCAAGCACATCCAATCTCGTAAGACTGCTGAACCAGTCAAGCGGCCCGATATACGCATTTAACGAAAAGCGTAAATTGATCTTCTGTAATGAAGCATGTGCGGCGTGGTTGAACCTGGAAGTGGATGACATGATTGGAAAAGTGCTTGAGTATCACAGCCATGAATTAGAAGATCCAGCTCTGGAAATGCTCTCCGGACTTTGCCCTCCGCCTGATGTTTTCAGCCATCCAGAAGTTCAGGCTATTGTGGTAGCAAAGTATCCAGATGCAATCTGGTCACGACGCAAAGCAAGGTTTCTCCCACTTGAGGAAAACGGTGACTTCGTTGGAGTCGTTGCCTATGTAGACGGCACAGACTTACCTAGCGGTACCACCTCGCTTGAAGTTCCAACGAGTGAAGCGCAACAGTTACATGATCAGATCATTGAGCACCGCAAATCTCTGGCACGTCGGTTTCCAATGACCACCCTTGCGGGGCAAAGCGATTCGATCAAACAAATACGTCAAAAGGTGTCACTGGCACTTAATCAGCCAACCAACGTGATTATTACCGGGCCCATAGGCATCGGTAAGCAGCAACTGGCCAGGATAATTCACTACAACCACACGCCGAAGTTTTCCGGTGCATTAACTCCGATTGCTTGTGAAATCATCACAGATGAAATGTTACATACGATCATCCGGGATTTCATCGAGGAGTGTACCAGAGCTCAATCCTTTAATTCGTCGACTCTGCTGTTATTGAATATCGATAAACTCGACGCACTGGAAGCACGAATCCTTCATACCCTGTTAAGACAGGCTCCACAGCCGATTCTGACAATTTCAACAAGCGCTGTTGAATTGAAGGAACTTGTCGAATCAGGGAGTTTCCCGGAAACGCTGGCCTCGCGACTGAGCACCCTTACCATCCATATTCCGTCATTAGCAGAACGCCCGGAAGATATCCCTGCATTGGCACAATTAATCGTGGAAACGGAGAATGTTGGGCGCAATAAGCAAATAAGCGGATTTGCACCCGATGCATTAGATATCCTGATAGATCATCCGTGGCACGGGAATTTCTCAGAGTTGAAAGAAGTTGTCACAACTGCGATTTCAAACAGTACTCATCATGAAATTGTGGCTGCGGACTTACCGGATTCAATTCGAATAGCAAGAGATGCTGACAGGCACCAACGTCTTTCAACGGTTACTCCTCAACTGGATCAGACTCTTGAAGACGTGGAGTACCTGTTAATTTCAGAGACGCTCATGGCAACCGATGGCAATAAAGCAGAAGCAGCCCGTCGGCTTGGAATCTCACGTGCGCGGCTGATACGTCGTTGGCAAGCATTGCAGAACCACACTCACAAAAGCAATGGCCAGGCATGACAGCTAATCTGAATCTTCCTTCGGTGCATCCGGCATATGTGGAACCCGTCTCAATTGGAGTGCTGGCTTCTGATCATTGGCTCACCAGCATTTACCGCGTCACCGTCCCACTGGGTCTGAAACTCGATGAATTCGACATTGCCGATGATATCCATGCTGACATCCTGATTCTGGAAGTGACGCTTGATACGCTTGAGGATGTCATTTCATGGGTTGCCCACCGACTAGGCCAACCCACATTCGTTGTTGGTGCCAGAGATTGCCAGCCACTTCACATGCTATTGCTTGAAGCCGGTGCGAGCGGTTGCTTTTTCTCAACAAGACAATTATCTCAATTGGGTCGATTGTTATCGCAATTCACTGAAAGATGATCGCCCTCCCCTGTTGACGTTTGTTTATCTCGTCGATAATGACAACTTGTGAAATCGTTTTAATGACAAGTGGAGCAAATACATGGCATCGGAAGAGCAGATTCTACAACAGCTGACTGGATTCAAGGATCCGGAATTAGGTCGTAGTGTCGTTGACCTGGGCCAGGTTAGTGTAAACAACATCAGCGACGATGGTGTTGAATTGCAATTGAATCTCACAACACACAGTGCAGCTATCTGGCCGAAAGTTCAACAGGCTTTCAATGAGTTTGCTCAGGCTCAGCTTGCCGATGTGGGAGATATCACTGTTTCATTTGGTGTGCATGAACGACCTGCTGAAAAGGTCGGTCAAATTGGCTTAACGGCTAAGAGTATTATTGCTGTTGGTTCCGGCAAAGGCGGTGTGGGTAAAAGCACAGTTGCTGCGAGCATTGCCTTGAGCCTGAAAAACGCTGGATCAAAAGTTGGTCTTATGGATGCGGATGTATACGGTCCAAGTATTCCGCAATTGCTGGGAGTTAGCGGACGACCTGCGATTCAAGACAACAAGATCGAACCGAACATGGCGGATGGCATGCCGGTCATGTCTATGGGATTCATGGTAGGTGAAAGTGAAGCGGTTGTTTGGCGAGGTCCAATGCTCCATGGTGCCGTGACACAGTTCCTGAGGGACACGCTTTGGGGTGATCTGGATTACTTGATTATCGATATGCCACCGGGCACCGGCGACATCGCGTTAACGTTGTCACAGGTCGTGCCATTAACAGGCGCTGTCATCGTATGTACACCTCAAAAGGTCGCGCTGCTTGATGCGGCGAAAGCGATCACCATGTTTAACAAAGTAAACATTCCGATTTTGGGCATGGTCGAGAACATGAGTGGCTTTATCTGTCCGGACTGTGACAAGCGATACGATATTTTTGGCGCCGGTGGTGCTCAGGGTGTCGCCGAGCAGATCGAGGCGCCATTCCTTGGAGAAATTCCAATTGTTCCGACCATTCGTGAACACGGTGATCTTGGCACCACTGCCAACAATCTTGAAGATCCACTGACAAAAGAATATCTCGACGCCATTACAGTGTCGTTGGTAAGTAATCTTGCGAATAAAGCTGCCGAGGAACCCCCTCAGCCACAACTACCCGTCCTTTGATAATGGGTGTTGCACAATGCAAATCGCACACGTAATTCGTCAGTGAGTCATTACATGGGAACCGCATGGCAATGTTATCTCACGCAGCACGTTAAATTCCCGACGCGGCACTATTTGCTTGCGTGCATAGCGTACGATCTGTCCAGTGCTTGCGCCCACAAAGTCAACAATGGGAGCCATCATTGATTTCCAGGCCGTCGCATACCGGCGACTCTTGATGTGAATGATATCCGGTGAATACCAGCGTGTTTCGGGCTCGACCAGTGTAATGGGATATTCTTGGCTTAGTTGCTCCAAACCATCATTTACAGAATCGACGGCATTCATGATGTCACTAAACTGAAGTGGCGTGCCTCGAAAGAAAAACGTTTTAAGCACCCAAAAACGGAAGCGACCCAGTCGTGCAATACTACCGGTTGGTAGTCTCGAAATCGCAATGTGCTCACAATGTTCTGAAAGACGTTCGATAACGGTGGTCACCCATGCGAGCAATTCATCCGGTGGACTACCATAAGCGATATCATTTCCAATATCAGTCAAAAAAGCAACCGATGGGATATCGCTCGGCTGACATGCCGCTTGCCACATTGTCGAGTCCGTATGACCAATGAACTCCGTTCCTAGAAACCGCGTTTCACGCCCATAGGACCGTCCGCGGCCACCTGCCAGATGAATCTGACACGGGCCGATCGTGCTGCATAAATGTGAAACGAGCGAATCGCATCCTCGTACGACATTGCTTGCGCCAAGCACAAACACCCTTGCTTGGGATTCTCTATCATTAGCGGCTGTACTCATATCGATGTGTTACTTACGAGAATTCATTCAGGATTCAAAATGGTCGCTACCGGCGGTGCTAGAAACGCCTTCCCTTATAGGCATTGAGCATTTGATAATTTGACATCGCCAGCATTAAAAAGAGAAGTCCATTGAAGGCCACTTCCTGTTTAAACCAGTACATTGCACCGATAATGGCAACGATAATCGAGAACATCATGGACTTACTAATGGCATCACGCGTGCCACTTAACAGGAATAATTCTCTGGAAATCTGACCGCCATCAAGAGGATAAATTGGCAGCAGATTCAGCACACCCCAAAACAGACTAATCATCACAAAACTGTATACAAAGTGCGCTAGCGCTGGATGCGGAATACGCACGCTTTCAATTAGTTCCCTAAACGTAATCCGCCCAAAGCTATTCGGTTGAGCATTCTTGAGTATCCTCGCATAGACCCCGTCCAGTTGATCGATATCTGAAGGCAGAAAGTAATTGTATTCAGCTCGGGCGGTGCTTTCTGGAAATGTGTTTTCTATAGTCTCGTCCTCTCCATTTGGAGGATCATCTACCGATGACCGGGCGATTGGCAGGTTCAACATCTCTGGAATAGCACCCAATGGGTCCGCCGTCGCGGTCGCCGGTAGATAACCAGACACAAAGCCATCGGATTTGGTTGCAAGACGGCAAGCAAGAATTACCAACACTGCAAAGAGCATCTGTAGAATTGGCCCCGCCAAAGAAATGAAAATTTTCTTACCAGGTTGGCTGTGTTTTCCGATGCCAGCCATTGCTTCGACGCTGTCGGCAACAGCGACTCCACCCATGTGATACAGCACAATATGGGAGTTGATCCGATATCGTTTATAGGCAAATGCATGCCCTAACTCATGAATGAGAATTGACGTAAAAGCAGCTGCGGTAATGACGAGCAGATCAAGTGGCTTCATTCCCGGCCGAAAGGAGATTACTGCAATCAGAATCCAGAAACCGGGATGAACGCGCACACGATAACCGAGAAATCTGAAATTCAGGTCGTAATTCGTTCTTCCTGGTTCACCAAGCATGATTTGTCCGTGTTGTTCTAATGTACTTTCTTACAACACATACAGAATAACTGGTGATACGAATTGCGCCTTTATGCTGCAGCCGCATGCTGGTCCTTTTCAGATTCACACTGCAGGTCGTCCAACACGAATTCTGCTGCACGCTTCGAGGCACCTGGCTTGGCATACTTTTCATTGAGTTCTGTCAACATAGCAATCCGGCGTGACCGCTCTTGCTCGTCACCAAGCCACTTTAGAACATAGTCGGCCATTGCCTTTGAGTGATCGGCTGCACCGATGAACTCTGGAAAAGGTATATGCGATTGGTGACTACCAAATATATCGGATTTCTCACACGATGCCCGGAATGGATCTGGATCGGAAATCAGATTAACGAGCGTAATGTACTTTACCTTTAGCATGCGATTGCCAATCCATTGATGGAATTTCCCGACTTTATATTGAATGACCGTTGGCACTTTGTGGAACATTAGCTCGAGTGAAACCGAACCACTGCAGGCCATGCAGCAATATGCACTCTTTATAATCTCCGGCGTGCAACCGGTCATAACTTCGACATCAAGTCCGGCTTCATCGACCATTCGGCGTGCCAATTCAGCTTGAGACTCTTTGAAACTGGCTATAACAAACCGCACATTTTCATCTTCCTGCTGAATCAATCTGGCTGCATCCAAAAAACCGGGCAACTGAGTTTCCACTTCAGATGTTCTGGACCCTGGCAATATCGCGACGAGACGTTTATCATCGCCGGTGAAATCATCCAATACATCTTGTTGCATTTGATGTGAAGTTAATTCATCAAAAAATGGGTGTCCGATAAACGTCGCATTACAACCGCGATCTCTGTACCACTTCTCTTCAAACGGGAGTTTGCAAAGAGCATGTGAAACATCCCGGCGCATTTTCTTAATGCGCCACTGAGCCCACGCCCATAACTGTGGAACACCGTAGTAGTAGACTGGAATACCATATTTGCGAGCACGTTTGGCAATGTGCCAATTAAATCCGGGGTAATCGATCAGCACTACAGCATCCGGTCGCTCGTTTTTGAAGTACTCCTCAGCCTGTTTAGCTAGTCGAAAAAAGGTCCTGATGTTTATCAGCACTTTCACAATCCACATGATGGCAAACTTGGTTAAATCAAAGTGCTGATCTAATCCGGCATCTTTCATTTTTGATCCGCCAAATCCAACACACTCTATGTTCGGATCTCTTTCCCGGAGCGCACGGATTAGATTTGACCCATGTAGGTCAGCGCTTGGTTCACCAACAGAAAAGAAGATCTTCATAGCTTCGCTTTATTTGCCATAGTGGTTTTATGTGGTTGTAACGCAAGATGATAACAAAAAGGAATGCACAAACTGAAGGTCGATCAGGTATAGCCGCATTTACGGTGCAAGCTGGAAGTCGATGAATGCTGTAGTTAAGCAATAAAGAGTACACTGATGGTTTGACTCTCTTGCCTCTTAACTCCTTCCGTCAAACATGCTTCAGCGATTTTTGCTCCTTTGGCTTATTCTCTCCTCAGCATTGGCACTGTTCTGGCCAGACCTGGCAGGCGCGTCTGCCTTTGACCCGTTTACATACGTCGCGCCGTTTTTGAAATACCTAATCATCATCACCATGTTTTGTATTGGTTGGATGTTACCGATCGACGAAGTTCGACAAGTAGGTAAACGCTGGCCCACCGTTATCCTTGGAACCGCTGTCCAATTTGCCACCATGCCTGTTCTGGCTTTTCTATTCGGCCGTCTGGTTGGATTGGAAGGTGGATTCTTAGTGGGTATGGTCATGGTCGGGTGTGTGCCGGGTGCCATGGCATCGAATGTGCTTACGTTGGCCGCCGGCGGAAATACCAGCTATTCGGTCAGTCTGACGACGCTAGCAACACTCGCATCACCCATTGCTGTTCCGGTAATGATGAAGTTCCTCTCTGGATTCATGGAGGGAGATGCCGCTGAATTACTGGGCGGTGATACGGACAATTCCGTGTTTATCGATGCCAGTATCAACCTGTTTTTCTGGGTTGTTTTACCCGTGGTCTCTGGATTCTTAATTGGTCGCAATTATCCGCAATTTGAATCGCGGGCTAAAGTCATTGGCTCCACGGTCGCCAATCTCGCCATTCTCATCATCATTGCTGTGGTAGTTGGAAAAAGTCGCGACGAGCTTTCCAGTATCACTTGGTACATGATCCTCGCGTTGCTACTGACAAACATCGGCGGCTATTGTGCTGGCTTGATCGGTGGTTCTGCCATGAAACTTCCCGATTCCATGAAACGAGCGTTAACCCTTGAAGTGGGGATGCAAAACGCCGGACTGGGTGCGGTACTTGCCGGAGCACTATTTGTAAACAATGACGCCGTCCAGGTTGCCCCGGCACTTTATACGTTCGGCTGTATGCTGACAGGAACTATGCTGGCTTCGTTTTGGAGCATCTCCGGAAAATCTGACACGCATTCAATAGATGAAGCGGACTCTGACAACGGTAGCCTGACGCAGAGAAATTCATGACAGATTCCAAACACATACAGGATGATGCTTCGGAGCAGGTTAAGACCAAACCGAGGAATTTCCTGATGCTGATCATGTATCAGGTGATCGTTCGCTGTGGTTGGATATTCAAGACAGAGAGTGTGGTCATGCCCGCGGTCATGCAGATGCTTGGTTCACCTGCATGGATGAGAGGCTGTCTCACCACGATTAATCGCTTTGGTCAGAGTGTGCCGCCACTGATGGTTTCGTCCCGCATACGCGTTGCCCGACAAAAGAAGAGAATTATCCTCATCGCAACATCGACCATGGGAGGGTGTTTTATCACGCTCGGACTATTCTGGAACGAGCTCGCCGAATCCAATCCCATGGCTATGCAGGGTATCTTCTTGGTGATCTACACCATCTTCTTTTTTGCAACCGGAATCAATCAACTCGCAGTTGGCACCGTTCAGGGAAAACTCATTGAAGCAGAACATCGCGGCAGGCTACTGACTGGCGCCAACTTCGTGGGTGCCTTATCTGCTGCAACTCTGGTTCTCTTACTGATGCCGAAGTGGCTAAATGAAACGACAGAGGACTTTACCTCGATCTTTCTATTCACCGGAAGTTGTTTCATCGCCGCATCATTGTTAGTGCTCTTACTTGATGAAAAAGTGGATCACTATGAACAAGAAAACCATGCAGTACGCGAATCCTTCCAACGAGCCCTAACGATCATCAAAACGGATGCGCGATTTAGGAGAATCGCTTTGGTAGGCGCACTTTTTAGCTCCAGCATCATGCTCTTCCCGCATTATCAGCCAATGGCACAGGATGTTTTGGATATGGATATTGCGAATATAGGTATCTGGATCGTCGTTCAAAACATCGGAGTTGCGGGCTTCAGCCTCATCCTTGGGCCACTGGCCGACTCACGTGGAAACCGCTTCGTCTTAAAAGTCCTCCTGTTTGGGGTATTACTCACACCCATCGTGGCACTCGTGTTAGCCAATCAGGAATCCGGTGGGAGGCTATTCTGGATCGTCTTTACGATGATCGGTTTGACACCTGTTACGATTCGCATTCTTCAAAACTACACCCTCGAACTCGTCGGGCCATCTGATCAACCGCATTACCTCGGTACACTTTCGCTATGTGTTGCGGGCCCTGCCATGCTAAGTCCATTGTTTGCAGGAAGTATTGATCTGTTTAATTCATATGTGCCTTTATTCGTCGGCATTTGTGTCTTGCTGCTGATTGGATGGTTACTCACATTTACACTGGCCGAACCACGCCACGAGTGAGTCAATGTTCAGGATAAGTCAGAAATCCCGTTGCAAGAGCATATCCAAATAGCCACGGCGATCGCTCGACGACAATCCCGCCTTGATGGCCAGATCATCCAGTGTAGCTTGAGCGGCAGAGATCTCTGATTCGTCCAAGACTAATAATTCCAGTTCGACAAAACACCCCAGTTGCTCTACATCGTCCAGTGCAACATTGACATCACGACCATTCACACGACATGTTCCATTGCGCCGTCTCTTGGATACTAACGCCACTTCGTGAAATCCAAGTTCCGTCAGAAACGTGCGGATTGCTGGTTCTGCCGCGACACCGTCGACGATGGGTAATTCGATTTCTTTTCGGGTCTTTGCTTTCGTACCAATCTTTGGCCCCTTGTATGTCAGGCAAGCCAGATCATTTTCGATGCGAATTCGAACAGCTTCATCAGTGATTGCAAAATCACGAGAGGGATGATTGAAATAATAATCCCGCTGACACACTTCATTCTGCCAATGAACGCTCTGGCTTTCCAAGGCATCGATTATTCGCGACACCTCGCCGACAGCGTACTTTTGTTCTACTTCGAATCCGCTTGTGTTCACTTCTGTTCCCTGCTGTGTTACTGGGTCTTGAGTCTGAAATAACGGGTCAGTTTCGTTAAGTTAGCAACGGCTGCAATGCACTCACGACATCCTGAGGTGCCGACCTTGAAAGCACTCCTGAAATGGCGACGCGTTTGAAACCCGCTTCAACCACTTCGGTGACATTGTTTAAATCGATGCCCCCAATTGCGAATGCCGGAATCTGAAATTTGTCTGACACCTGGCGAAGAAAGCTGACTCCCGCAAAGGAATCAAATGACTTTGTGGCTGATGGGAATGTTGGCCCACAGCCAATTGTAGTTGGCACCATCGCGAACGGCATCCGCCACTTGTTCAATATTGTGAGTCGAAACACCAATGATCAAGTCGGGGCCCACCAACCTTCGTGTCTGAGACACGGTTAACTCATCCTGCCCAACGTGAACTCCATCGGCACCAGTCAATACTGCTATGTCCGGGCGGTCATTCATGATGAACAACGGCGGCACATCAACGGTGTTTAGAATCTGACGCAACTGCTTGCCGCGGTTGATCAACGCCCGGTCAGGCAGATTCTTGTCGCGAAGCTGAATGACATCCACACCCGAGTGAACGATTTCCGTGCAATAATTGCCAAAGTCCTCAGTCGAATCTCGCCCGGATATGATCGCATAAATATGAGCATCTGCCAGTCGCTCTCTGCCAACGGTGATGGACGCGAAGCTATGGTGCAGTTGATAACATCGGTATCGCAGTTGTTCGATTGACACACTTTCAACTACTTCGCTAACCACCTTTCCGTATTCCTCGATTACACGCAGCGATTCCTGTAATCGTGAAAAAGCAGCCTCTACAACGTCTCGAGTTGAATTCCGGTTCGATTCAGTAGCTGTAGAAATGTTTGTGCCAACATCGCCGTCTGTGTTTCGCATAGCAACAAGTGAATCCTCGCTCACTGCGAAGGAACTGTTGAAATCATGCCGAATGCACTTTGCCTGTTCCGTAAGGTATGAATCCTCCCAAGCGAACCTAAAGTACTCCTCGATGGTTCGCAATGCTTCACACCCGCGATTGCGGTTCGCATCCAGGATTCTGAGGACTTGATGGTTGTCAGTCATGGACAAAACCCTCGGATAAATCTATCTTTCGAATCAACGTTTGGCACAGTAAGTGCGTAGTACATAAGTGTCTTGGTGTTATAGGTAACATTGTGACATGCAACCGAAAGTGGTTTAACGGGTCTGGAAAGTTATTATGCTTACCATCTGCCATTTTGGCAGAAAAACCCGACTTGCTAGAAACAATTTCCGGCAACTACAATTCCTAGCACACTTGTTTGGAATCATCGGATATCACAATGAAGCTGTTCACATGGACAACTTGTTTATGGCCAGGGCTTTCACGGCTCTGGGTCGGCGGTAAGTGGGTGGGACTATTCTCATCCCTTATGTTCGCCGTGCTACTGAACGTAGCCATGACATGCCAGTTCGTTTGGACAGACGTGATAGCACCTGAGATGATGCTGGGACTTTGGTCCATTGTTGGTTTGATTTGGGTCATCGGTATACTGGACGGTTTTCAGTACGTGATATCCAACAAGCCCGTTGCGACGGATGTCTCGGATAGTGTTGGTGACGAGCAGCAATCGAATTCTCCTGAAGTCGGGGATCCGGTTGATCCGTTTACTGAAGCACGGGACGCCTATTTACAAGGCAACTGGATAAGAGCCAGCGAAGTTGCTTCACAGCTTGTAGCGGAGGACCGCCGCGACGTTGCGGCATGGCTTCTGCTGATCGCTGTACACCGACGCTGTAACGAGATTGAAGAAGCAAGCCGGCTGCTGAAGCAGTTAACCAGTCAGGCTGGTGCCAGCATCGAAAACGGTAACTGGACGTTGCAGGTCCGACAGGAAGCAACGTTGATTGAACAGGCACGGATGCGGCTGCAGGGCGACGGCGTTGCAGCATGAATACGAATTAATCCCGTATTCATCCCACCAGTGGGTAGTTGATGGTATCCCGTAAACACGCGGATTCCGCTATCTTGGAGGGAAGCAATTTACAATAATTCCTCGATTGATGGCACGGGCCAGCAATCACAAAGGAATTACCTGATTGTTAGTCGAAGATTGCCAACACGATCATTTAAGAATAGTGATCCGGGGCACAACAGAGGACAGATCATGTACGAACGTTTTACCGACCGCGCTCGCAAGGTTATGCAATTAGCAAATCAGGAAGCGCAACGATTCAATCACGAGTACATCGGCACGGAACACATCCTTCTTGGATTGGTCAAAGAAGGAAGCGGAGTTGCTGCAAACGTACTGAAGAACCTGGACGTTGATCTGCGAAAAATACGTCTTGAGGTGGAGAAGCTCGTTCAAAGTGGGCCAGAGATGGTCACGATGGGCAAACTACCGCAAACGCCTCGTGCTAAGAAAGTCATCGAATACTCGATGGAAGAAGCACGTAATCTTAATCACAACTACGTTGGTACAGAACATATCCTGCTCGGGCTTCTGCGAGAACAAGAAGGTGTTGCAGCTCAGGTATTAATGAACCTCGGACTGAAGCTTGACGAAGTCAGAGAAGAGGTTTTGAATCTACTCGGGCACGGCCTTGAAGGCGTGGAAAGTGGTGAACGGAGTGGTCGCGAAGGTGGCTCTTCTGAGTCATCAGGTAAAGGAAGTAAGTCGAAGACTCCAGCATTGGACAGCTTCGGACGTGACTTGACCGATCTAGCCAAGAAAAACGAACTGGATCCTGTCATTGGACGTGCTGGTGAAATTGAACGAGCCATCCAGGTGCTTTGTCGAAGAACTAAGAACAACCCTGTGCTACTGGGTGAAGCGGGTGTTGGAAAAACTGCGATCGTCGAAGGGTTTGCACAACGCGTTATCTCTGGAGACGTACCAGAATTACTCGCCGACAAACGCATCGTTGTTTTAGATCTCGCGATGATGGTCGCTGGTACAAAATACCGTGGTCAGTTCGAAGAGCGTATCAAGGCGGTTATGAACGAAGTTCGCCGTGCTAAGAACACCATCCTGTTTATTGACGAATTGCACACGCTCGTCGGTGCCGGTGGTGCTGAAGGTGCAATCGATGCAGCCAACGTACTCAAACCCGCACTGGCACGTGGTGAAATCCAGTGCATCGGTGCGACCACACTGGACGAGTATCGAAAGTACATCGAGAAAGACAGTGCTCTGGCACGTCGATTCCAGGAAATCATGGTCGAGCCAACTGCCAAGGATGAGACGATCGCGATCCTAAAGGGTCTACGTGAACGCTACGAAGAACATCATCGTGTTCAAATCACCGATGATGCACTTGTGGCCGCCGTGGAGATGTCCGACAGGTACATCACAGCACGATGTCTTCCTGATAAGGCAATTGATGTTATTGATGAAGCCGGGGCTCGTGTCCGACTCAAGACCATGACAAGGCCTCCCGATTTAAAGGAAATCGACGAAGAGATCGAACGTCTTAATAAAGAAAAAGACGATGCTGTCGCCGATCAGGATTTTGAAAAAGCTGCATCACTACGTGATAGCGCCGATAAACTCCGCAAGAAAAAAGAAACCATCACGGAAGAGTGGCGAGAAAAGTCGCGCGAAACTGACGGTGTCGTTGACGAAGACGTCATTGCTGAAGTCGTTTCAAAGATGACCGGTATTCCGTTGACCAGACTGTCGACAGAAGACAGCTTGCGTCTGATGCAAATGGAAGAAGAATTGCACAAGCGCATCGTCAGTCAGGAACAGGCCGTTACCGCTGTTGCCAAGGCTGTACGCCGAAGTCGCAGTGGATTAAAAGATCCAAAACGGCCGACTGGCTGCTTCGTTTTTGCCGGACCTACCGGTGTCGGTAAAACGTTGCTCGCAAAGGCACTCGCTGAATTCATGTTCGGTGACAGCGATGCACTGGTTCACATCGACATGAGTGAATACATGGAGAAGCACAATGTCAGCCGTTTGATCGGTGCCCCTCCTGGATACGTCGGATACGAAGAAGGTGGTCAACTGACCGAGAAGATCCGACGCCGTCCGTATGCTGTTGTCCTTCTTGATGAAATCGAAAAGGCACATCCTGATGTATTCAATATGCTGCTTCAGGTCATGGAAGAAGGACGTTTGACTGACAGCTTCGGTCGTAATGTCGACTTCAGAAATGTAATCATGATTCTCACAACCAATGCAGGTGCAGAAGCAATTAAGAATGAATCCGCATTTGGATTCCAGGCACCTGACAATGATGCATCGTACGACTCGATGAAAGCACGTGTTAACGAATCCATCGAACGTGTCTTCCGTCCGGAGTTCCTAAACCGTCTTGATGACACAATCGTATTCCGCCATCTCACTGTTGGCGACCTTAAAGAGGTTGTCGATATGGAACTAGCGAAGGTACGAGGGCGACTCGAAGAACGCGGCCTGATGCTGGATCTAACCGATGATGCAAAACAATTCCTAATCAAGCAAGGTTCCAATACCGATTATGGTGCACGACCACTTCGTCGTGCTATCGAGAGTCGTATTGAAGACCCGCTGTCTGAGGAATTACTTAAAGGCGAGTTCGAAGGTAAGAACAGGATCCTTGTCGATGCTGTGTGGGACGAAAACCACGAAAGTATCGTACGGCTGAGCTTTGAGGGATCATTCGATGAATCCCTAGTGCCGGAAGAACCTGAGCCGGTAGAGGAATCCACCGAAGAGGCGGTTGCCACGGGCGGCGACGATGGCGAAGAGTCCTAAGCTTGAGGCGATGACTCTTACATCAGATGTCGCGCGGTTGAATCTCGTATCGTTAATTCCGGCAAAGTCTACTTAAGTGTTACAGCTTAACATGCCGAAGCAATCAGAAGTGGAGCGTTGTGCGCTGAGTGTGCGCCCGTAAATACGTCACTTTTTCTGGTTTTGCTGGTACAAATGGCCTCCGGTACTGTACGAACGTCTAATTCAAATAGCCGACCTTCTGTGTTGGTGCGAGGGGCTGATGCGCTCTATGGATTAGGCAACTTTACAGTCTTTTGCTGTAAATCTATTCGTAGCCTCACTACAAAAGGGGTTCAACGTGGAACCCTTCTACCCGCTGCCTACCAGATAGGCGTCCAGAGCCTTCCAGTTATGGCGCTGACCGGCCTATTCATTGGCATGGTGTTGGCCGTCCAAAGCTATTTTCAGTTTCACCAACTCGGTATGGAAAACCGAATGGGTGCCATGATCAACCTTACATTGGTACGTGAGCTTGGTCCTGTACTTGCCGCGACGATGCTCGCTGGTCGCATCGGCAGCGCAATCGCTGCTGAATTAGGCACCATGCGGGTAAGCGAACAGATCGACGCAATCGACAGTATGGGAATCAGCCCTCTCCGTTATTTAGTTGTGCCGCGAGTTGCCGCATGTCTTTTGCTCGTACCGGCCTTAACTATCGTTGCCGATCTCGTTGGAGTTGCGGGCGGCTACTTATACAGCTCCCTTGCACTCAACATCGACGCGGCACAATATTTCTACAATTCGAAGGAATATGTGACAGGATTTGATCTGGCCACGGGCATTATCAAAAGCGTATTTTTTGGACTTTCCATCGGCCTTATCAGTTGTTACCACGGCTTTCACTGCCGTGTCGGTGCTCGTGGAGTCGGTCGCGCTGCAACTGCTTCATTCGTTTCCGCCTTCGTGATCATCCTGCTGTTAGATCTCTTACTTGGAATTGCTCTTGATGCGATCTACTTCCAATTAAATCCTGGTGGGAACAGCTTCTTATGATCAAACCCGAAGAGACAATGAACACTGCTCATTTGGACGAACCTCTGGTTCAGGTCGATGATCTTGTTGTGGGTTTCGGAAAGCAATTCGTCCTCAACGGTATTTCGTTTTCACTTTCACGCGGTCAGACGCTGGCCATAATCGGTGAAAGTGGTTGCGGCAAAACCGTGCTGCTGAAGTCACTGATCGGACTGATACAACCCACGGCAGGTTGTGTACAGTTAGCCGGTACAGATATTTCCACGATTAGTAATCACGCGCTCGCCGATTTGAGAACACGCACTGGATTTGTGTTTCAGCAAGCAGCGTTATTCGACAGTATGACGGTACGCGAGAATATCAACTTTCCATTGTCTTTTAATGAGACCGATGACGATGACATTGAAGAACGTAGCCATCAACTGCTGACGGAACTTGGCCTCGACCCGTCAATTTCAGACTGTTATCCGGGTGAATTGTCCGGAGGGATGCGTAAACGCGTGGGCATGGCCAGAGCATTGATGATGCGTCCTGAACTGCTGTTATACGATGAGCCAACCACCGGACTCGATCCAATCGTCAGCGATGTCATTAACGAGCTGATTCTACGAACGCGAATCAACCATTTTGTCACGAGTATCATTGTCACTCACGACATGAAAACCGTCCGCAAGACAGCGGATCGTGTCATGATGCTTTTTCCGTCAAATCAGCTTAGTGAGGGCGAAAACCAAGTGATTTTTGACGGGCCACCGAGCGAACTCGACCGAACAGATGACAGGCGCGTACAACAATTCGTCCGGGGTGACGCTGGTGATCGAATAGCAGTTTCAACGAATGCCAATTCATTCACAAATGGAGAATGGAAATGAAAGAGCGTGTTGTAAAGATCCAAGTTGGCCTTGCGACCATATTAGTTGCTGTTTGCGGCATTGCGTTGATCTTTCTATTCGGCGCACTTCCCGATTTTGGCGTCTCGACTTATAGCCTGACGGTGAAATTTCCAACAGCACCTGGTGTGCATCCAAATACACCTGTCCAAAAAAGTGGCGTCACCATTGGACGGGTTCACGATGTCAATCTGGATGAAAGCGGAAGCGTGATCATGCGCTTAGATATCCAGGATCAGTATCAAATTCGCCAGCGTGAAACATTTCGTATTCGCACTCGTTCAATTATCACTGGTGATGCACTCATCGATGTCGTAAATCTGGATGAGCAAGGTATGTTATCTAAATTCGACATCAACAAAGACGCCCTCCTGAGCGAAGACGAAGTTAAGCACGCCAATCAACTCCTGACAGAAGGCACCCAAGTTGACAACGGTCTGGTGGTTGACGATCCACTCCAAGTTCTCATAAGTATGCAGGAGCACATGGCCAACACGTTTGGATCGATTCAGGGAGCAGGCGGTGGCATTGATCAGGCTGCTGATGAATTCCGTCAGCTAATGAAAAACTTGAATGCTTCTTTTGGTGACAACGAAAAGGGGCTAAAGGATGCCATTGAGAAAACGAATAATGCCATGGCGGAATTTGAAAAGGCCATGGCCTCGATGAACAACTTAGTTGGTGATGAGCAGACACAAGCGAACCTAAAACGTGCTAGTGCGCAATTGCCAATGGTGTTAGCTGATGCCTCTGCAACATTCTCCAGAGCACGCGATACTCTTGATTCGCTCGACAGAGCAGGCAAACTGGCAGAAAACAATCTCGCTCATTTGGAACGAGTCACAAAACCTCTTGGTGAACGCGGAGAGCAGCTAGTGGAGTCGATCACAAGCAGCGTGGAAGACTTCGATAACATGGTTACTCAAATGAACCAACTGGCAACCGCCATGAATCGTAAGGACGGCACACTCTCCAGACTGATTCACGACCGT
>JBJLEE010000029.1:0-29580 GCA_045566075.1 Pirellulaceae bacterium
CACAGGGCGAGATGACTGGCCGGCATGCAGCCTCATCAGTAGCGTCAAATCTTTCGTTGGCGTAGTTCAAACCCAAGTCATTGTCGATGGTTTTAGGTGCTAACGCGACCGGTAAATGGCTGGACAGGGCCTGCATTGCATTGATTGTTCCATCGCCACCAACGCAGATTAATCCATCCACATTTAATCGAGAGAGATTTCTTATCGCCTGCTTAATGGTTACTTGATCGTTAGCATCAACGTAATGTCGCGAGGAGCCAATAATGGTGCCACCCCATGTGGGATCCAACTCCGGTATGGTGACACCGGAGGGGTTTAGGATTACATGAGGTACCGCATCGTCAAATAGCGATCGGTAGCCACCGATGAGGCCTACCAACTCAACATTGGCTGCACAACATTTATTGGCTGCACCGTATAGGGTGGCGTTCAGAGCAGGCGTATCGCCGCCGGCTGTTAAGATTGCGAGTCTCTGCATGCTGTTAACTAGACGAAACAAAAATAGGCGTGCCCATAACGTAACACAAACTTAAGAGTTTCGTAAACGTTTCCGCGGCCTACGCGTCTCGTACGCGATCTGCCAACTCATTCAACATGCTCGCCGTCTGAACGACAAACGGTTCTGCAATAGCACTAAGTGATGAAGATGAATCTCTGATTGTTTGCTCGCCAACCAATGCCACTACATTTAGTACGCTTCGTTCTGGAATTTCAACGCCAGTCACCGTTGTAATGTAGCCATCAATTAGCACATTCTCGCCATCAAGTTCCTCGGCCAGCGAGATTAGTAACGGGTCATCATGCAATTCAATCTCGAGCATCACGCCGATGGACGATTCGATCCCGGAACCTGTCGTTTCTCCACCAATCGCATTGAGATCGCCAAAGAATAACTCACCAACGAATCCATGATCGATCAGGTTTTGCATGTAATTCACGGCTACTGAAGGGTCACCAAATGTATCGGTAACGTAATCATCGATATCTATATCTCCCACGAATGCATCTTCATCAAGATCGTCAAGCATGTCGCCGAAATCACCACCATCAAGTACCCATTGCTCGTAATCATCGGGTGTAACTTGTTCGAGGACGTAGTCGTTCAATTCGGTCGTATTTGGATCATAAGTGTCTACGTAGTCGTCGTAGCCATCGTATTCTCCGCTGTAGTCAGGAATCTCATGTTCATCGTCCAACTCGTCTAGCTCTTCAACAATCTCTTCAAACACTTCTTCACTGTATTCGACGGTTGGATCAAATTCGAATCCCGTGTCGGTTTCCTGGACACTCGGATCTGAGGTGGGGTCCAGTTGTTGTTGCACTGTGTCGAAGTCATCATTTAGTCCAACAAATTCCTGATAGAAAAGCTCTTCTGAAGCGTGATACGCAACTTCAAGCTTTTCCATTTGGGCATCCAACACCTGTGTATTTTCGTTCGAAAACTCAAGAAACAGATCTAGTTGAGCACGTATGGTGGACTCCATAGCCTCTATTCTGTCGTGCAGTCCGATGATCTGGTCGGAAAGAGCAATCATTCCCAGATCAATTGAGGCATGATGCACCTCAAGGTAGTCCGCTGCAATCTCGATCTTATCTGCGAACTGTTCTTCCGACAGCTCCGGGTGATTTAAGTCATTGATAACGGCCAATGCATCAACAGGAGCAAGGATGCCGTCGCCACTCGTATCGTAAAATGCGCTTACCTTATCAGAATCTAATACGGCGCCGTTGAGCTCATTAATGATGTACAAGGCATCAATTGGTGAGGTGTTTGCATCGTTATTCACATCCACCGCATCAAGAGGATTTTGGAATAACGCTATATCCGCGGCAAGCAGAAGCCTGTTCTCGAGATTCTCGTATCGGAGGCTTCGATAGCTACGTCGCCTTGATTTTTGACTCTCTTTCATCTCGACTGCTCCTTGGAAATGTCAGGCTGATCGTGCAATGCACTATAATGCCGTAAAAACGAATAAACGAGCTTTTATCAAAGCTAGCACTTTTAACAATATATTCACGCTTTATTTTTTGAAATCACCGAAAAAGGGTAAAGTCCGCGGTGACAAAAATGACAAGTTGGGTGGTTTAATAGGTAGTTATGTCACATTTTTTAGGCATTACGGTTTTGCCTGAATATTTTCAGGTTGAGGGCGTAGATTCAGTGATTTCACGCTGTCTTAGTGCAGGTGCAACTGCCATCGCAACCTCTCCATATGTCATGCGAGAAGTATCAGAAGGAGAGGGGCATCGCGAGCCTCCAATTGATGCAGGCGCTGGCAAGGTTCGCCTTCTCGAGCGGCCATTATGGGGAAAACAAGAGCTGTGGGTAGAAACGACTCCTAGCTATACCCCTGAATTGGCGTTCTATAGTGGAAGTTCATATAAACCGCCGGAGCAATCACCTTGGGGGATCGGCAAAAGCAAATTGATTGATGAGGTAATTGAGGCGTGTCATGATGCGGGCTTAGAAATCTATTTTCAAGTACAGGCCGCGATTCCCCCTGGATTTCGGGTCCAATTTGGTGGTCCATTAGATCAGGATGCACCGCGATTGCCCGATGGCCGCATCCCCGCAGATCGTGTAGCAAAAAATGCCTCATTAGTTAGTCCGAACGTACGGAGTTATCAAACCGCGCTCTTAAAGGATTTACTTGTTCGATATCCGTCGCTGGACGGTATCAGACTCGATTGGCCCGAATATCCACCCTACCGGCTAGATTCGATTTTTGTGGACTTTAGTGACCATATGAGGAGCTTTGCAGAAGCGAATGGCATCCCCTTTCATGATATTCAGCAAGCAGTTGCCGGCTTATACAGACTAATTCACAACGGTTTAACGGATAAGGATTTGGAGACTCTAACTACACCAAATGAGATATCTGCGTGGCTACTCTCACGCGGATTGTCTGCACAGTTGTTGCAAGAATGGTTGTCGTTGAAAGCTCTGGCGGTTTCTACGTTGCTAAATGACGCAAGAGAAACAATTCAGAACGTCACCACGAATGATTGCAAGTTGATTGCTCACGCTTTCCCCCCACCGTGGTCGCAATTATCCGGTATGCAGTTTGAACATGCGTCTCAGAATTGCGACGGAATCGCTGTGAAGCTGTATACGATGCATTGGTCTATGATGCTGAGATATTATCTTGAACAGATACATGATTCAAATCCAAACCTGTCCGAAACGTTACTTATAAAGGTCTTGTACCAACTGTTGTGCGTTGCAGACGACCCGCCACCAACTGAAATCTCTCAGGTCAAATACCCGGGACCCGAGGATTTGCATATCCGCGGCCCGATTGCTCAAGCCAATAAGATTACCGAGGCTCAGCGTCATGCAGCAGAGACACCGGTCTACTCTCTGATCCATGGTTATGGCACGAATGAGGATTTTCAAAACCGTTTTATAACCGCGTTTGACGCAGCGAATGGCCGGGCATGGCTTAACAGATACGGTTATCTCGGTAATTCCAAACTGACGGCGATCGGTGAATATGTGAGAGCGAAGATGTAGCGTGAGCGAATTGCAGCACGATAGCGGAATGAACCTTGAAGTCGAACGCCCTTTACTGGATGGTCGCCTTGCATGCGTAATCCTGAGTTCCCTCGTCTTTTGCTGGGCGAGTCACTACATGGTCAATGGTGATATTTGGTGGCACCTTCGGACCGGACAGTTGATACCGTATGACGGTGTTCCGGATCTGGATTGGTATACTTTCTCAAGCAGTGACTCTAAATGGATCGATTTGCATTGGTTGTTTCAGCTCTTGGTTGGCTGGGTTTATTCAGCAGGTGATACAGAAGGTCTCGTATTACTTAAGGCAGTCTTATCTGGAATTACCGTGTTATTGCTGTTTCTGCCCTTTCGAAGCACGATCCCGTCATCGCTGATGATTCTATTGGGGTGGCCATTTGTTTCGCTGTTCGCCTCCAGATTGCTGGTAAGGCCAGAGATGTTGTCTTTCCTGTACTTAGTGCTCACTTTGCTTGTGATTCACAAGTCAAGGCAACGCATTCAGTGGCTATACACTCTACCGGCAATCCAGCTTTTATGGGTAAACTCCCAAGGCTTATTTGTATTGCAATATGTAGTGATGATGGCATTTGCGATTCAGGTGTGTTGGTCTCATTGCATCTGCAAGAATCCAATATATGACTCAAATCATTGGGCTAGGCATTTTCTTTCGGCAGGAATTCTGACCGGAATTGCCACCCTACTCAATCCTTACGGAATCGAAGGTGCACTATTTCCCCTGGAGCTGATGGAGAAGATGGGTGGTGATCATAAGACGTTTTATCTTGAATATGCGGGTGAGATTCGCGGATTAGGTGATCTCTTCGCGTCAAATAGCATCGACAGAGTATTAGCCATACCCGCCGTACTTCACCTACTATTCGTTTGCCTTTTGGCACTTGGTTCGTTGTTCTTATTGGGAAATCAACAGTCCAACAGGATTTACCATGTGTGCCTATTCATGGCGTTCGGATATTTGGGATGGAATATGAGTCGCAATGATCCTCTGGTCGCATTGGTCTTTTGTTACATCGTCTTTTCACGCGTCAGTACGGATGCTTCAATCTCAAAATTACTATCAAGCACGAATCGTCAATCGGTGCTTCGGTTCCTTGCGCCGTCATCTGCCGTTCTGGTTACATTTCTCATCTATGGCATAGTCTCCGGGAGCTATCACAAGGATGATCAGGCGCCTTTTGAAAAAATACCGTGGTACGGTGAATCGATAATCTATCCGCATGAGGCCGCGAAGTTTGTCAGCACGCTTGTACATGTCGACGAGATTTACGCCGACCACGAACTTCTCGCTGCGCTGTGCATCTACCATATGCGACCGGACCAGTACGTCTTTGCCGATGCTCGTTTAGAAGTGAATACAAAAGAATCACTCACGAACTTGCGTGAGATACGGCGACTACTTAATAGAGATGTGAGCGCTGGCATCGCTTTGCTTGAAACGCACGGGACTGGTACTAAATCACTCGTCTTCATGAATCATACGTTTTTCAATCCGCAGTTACCGAGTCTTTTGTCCAATCTTGCACAGAGTCCGGACTGGATATGTGTATATAGCGATTCATACAGTGAAGATCCCGGTCCATCACGATTCATAACCGGGGCCACGGTGTTTGTCCCTCGATCAGTGTTCACAGAAGCACAATTGCCCCGGGTGTCACTAGATCCATTATTAGTCAGGCTTCAGAATTAACATGACGCAATAGTTATTCGTGATTTGCTATGATGCAGATAAGGCAAGACTATCGTTAACAATGCTCAATTAACTCAGGCAACTTGATCATGCGGATATTCGTAATAGCACTTCTCACTTATTCACTTACAATGACATCGCTCCACGCGGCCGAGTGGAGGTCTTTTCGCGGCCCCAAAGGTGACGGCAGCACTTCAGCGGAAAATGTACCGGCAACGTGGGATGCGTCCACCAATGTCGCATGGAAAGTCAAAGTAGAGGGTAGCGGTTGGTCAACGCCGGTAATGCAGGCTGACAAGTTATATCTTACTGTCGCGAAACCGTCTGTAGATAATGCGGGTTATAGCTTGCGGACCATGTGTGTGAATTCCGTCGACGGCAGCACTGTCTGGTCCACAGAAGTTTTCAAGCAAGGTGGAAATTCACCTGGGATTCACGGCAAGAACAGTCATGCGAGTCCAACACCCTTGATTCATGAGGACAGGATCTATGTGCATTTTGGACATATGGGCACAGCATGTCTTTCGATGGACGGTGACATCCGCTGGAAAAACGAAACAGTGTCATATGCGCCCGTACACGGAAACGGCGGCTCCCCGGTAATTCATAAGGAGAACCTGATTTATAGTGTCGATGGGGCTAAACAGGCCTTCATCGTCGCATTGAACATAAACACGGGTGCAGAAGTCTGGCGATTTGATCGTGAAAGTAATGCACCACGAAAATTCTCCTTTACGACTCCGTTACTTATCGATAACGCAGACGGTGCACAAGTGATCAGCCCGGGCAGCGATGTTGTTCATAGCCTGGATCCTGCTACGGGTAAGTTGATCTGGAAGGTGGTTTACGACGGTTACTCCGTGATCCCTAAACCGATCTATGATGGAAAGTACGTTTATATCTGTACCGGTTACAACACCCCCTGGATTTATGTAGTTGATCCAACCGGGAACGGAGATGTAACCGACACGCATGTGATTTGGCGATCGAATAAATCTATCCCCCATACACCATGTCTGATACTCGATGATGGCCATCTATATATGGTGTCTGATCGTGGGATCGCAACCTGCGTGAAGGCACATACTGGTGACGTCGTGTGGCAGGAGAGGATAGGCGGAAACTATTCCGCGAGTCCGGTTTTGGCAGAAGGACGCATCTATTTTCAATCTGAGGCGGGATTGGCAACAGTCATTAAAGCATCAACCACTTTTGAAAAGCTTGGTTCGAATGATATCGGTGAGCGTACACTGGCCTCCTACGCCGTGGATGACGGAACGATTTATCTCCGGAGTGATAAGCACCTATACAAGATCACTACGAATTAGACGACTGCTCGTCAACTGACACAGCGCTTATCGCATATACAGCGTATTTACGGGCGCCCATACTCCAAATCCAGGGACGGTGCATGACCGCAGTAGATCCCGTTGCCTTCGCCAGATCTTCAAACACTCGCTGTGGATGCGTTCCAGATAGAAAATTGCCGGAATTCAGGCACACCTTTAATAAACTGGGAAGCGCTTCAGTGGGTGTTGTGTGAATTTCGGGACAGGTATCTGTACTTACCAAATCACTGATCCAGATCACTAGCCCACCCGCAGCGGTGAGACGATTCATTTCATTTATGAATCGGCGTCTCAGGGTTACAAGCAAATCACTTTGATCCCAGTCAGGCTGCGTTGCTCGCCGGAGGGCTCCGGCCATTTGCGAAAACACACAGGTGCAAATCACGACATCAAAATGTTCTACATAGTGGGTACATATCTGATCTAAATCTAACGCAGCTGCGAACGACGATTCGGAAGCAAGTGTTGAGGAATCGATTGTAGACAACCCTGACATCTCAATTTTCTTGACGGATGCAATCGCATCTGAGGTTAAACCTTGGCGTTTTACGCCTTCCAAGCTGGACTCAATATCAACATCTGCCAAGTGAAGCTCGGTTCCCTTGCTCACTAAGCGATTTAAGTCCAAATCGTTGCAGTTGCCGGCGCCGAGAATCAGTACGTTTTGCCCGTGTTTCTGAGAAGCTGAAAGGATGATTCGGGTAATTTCCTGTCGATGCTGTCGATAGCTATTCCAAGATGAACGCGTCTTTGCGTTTATTGCTGCTTCAAAATCGCAAATTGAATCGTCGTTCACGTTTGATTGTCTAGCTGGGCTTAAGTGAGCCACTAGAATCCAGGATTGAAGGGAACGTCAATCTGGCGTGAAATGATTTGTCGACGATCCCCCTGTTGCATCAATAGATAAGCGGTAAATGGACGAGAGGCGGGACGCAGTTGCGTTAGAACCGTAAATTTACCCGAACCGTTAATTTTCACAGGCTGTGCGTGTACTCCTCCACCGTTGGACGCATTTATCACAACAAAGAAATTCCCCTGCAGACGCTCTGCTGTTAACTGTTGATATCGAAATGCAAATGTCATCACTTGCACATCATTTCCGAGTCGCGCTAGTGCGCCGTCCAATGTTAACTCGACCAGAGATTTTGAAGTTAAGGTGTTCGGTGCCTGCCCGACCTTTGGTTTTGGACGCAATGGCGAAGGTAAGTTTGAGCCTGCGTTCGGAGTCGTCGGTGAGCCGTTGGAATCCGATATCATCGGGGAGTCATTCGGCTCGACCCCGAATCCTTGTGGCACCGGGCTAGCATATTCGCCATCAGCGTTATCTATACCAGCATAGAAATTTGCCGCCATATTGCCAAACATATCACTACCGGGTGCCTTGAGGCCCCCTTCTGCAAACAGTTTATACTCCTGGCCTCCCACACCAATCATTTCCTCATTTGGGTGCTTGAGCGTCTCTACGCCATATTCCGGATTCCCCGGCATGGCTCCCATAGGACGACTTGACTGATCCAGTTGTGCACTTGGGTCATCAACACCGCTAGCCATCATTTGTTGATATTCTTCGTCGTCGTAACCATTTCCAATCCCGTCGCCGCCAGGCGCGTTCAGAATGCCTTGACGTTGGCGTTGTCCGGTTGAAATCGGAGAGCTGGCATTATCCGGTCGAATGGTGTCATCATCGACGCCAGTTCTCTCCACGGAACTTGGAGACGATACGGCATTTGAACTATCCGTCGATTTCTTCGGGAGGATAGTCGCTACATAGGAACCCACGCGATTGCAGCCTGCAACCGAGAAAATGAAAAGTGTGATCGCAAAAACAGTATAGTAGCGCACTGTGAACTAGCCCTTTATGGACGGCTTACCTTGATTCCTCTGCTATTTCTATTATGGCGGGTGTTTGCGAGCAGGCAAAGCGCAATTCTAGCTGCCGACTCTATTGGCCTTCGATTGCGAGGATTCGATCCTTTTCGCTTTCCCAATATGCAAGCCACGCTTTTTTTGAAATCAACCGCGTATCGTCGTCAGCAAATCCAATGGTATTTAAAGAGAATGAAGAGCCACTTAATCGAATGCGGTCGAAACCGAATTCCTTATGATCCGCTTTAGCAATCAGAATAATGGTTGCTAATGCCACATCTCGAATTTGAGTTGAATATTTCACGTCATCGACCGTTTGAGTTGTCCCGCAGAATGCCGTGTCGTCAAGCAGTCGCATCAGACGCTCTATATGGGTAGGTTTGCCGAACTTTCCATACAACATTAGTGCGTATTGTCGAACATGACATGGAAGATTATTGTCCTTAAGTGCACGGTCAGCAGCGACAAGTCCTTCGCTTATGTCATAACGAAGTGCGACACTCAGTCCAATCTGCAAGGCGGTGCCCTTTAAATCGAGTAACACTGAAGCGACCAATTTGCGAAACATGTCCGGACGAATACCTCGGAGCGGGATATATCCTTTTTGCGGATCGCGCGTCACCAATTCCTTACTGAATAACTGATGACTCATCAGGGAGGCCACATAGCGCATGTTCAGATCACTTAACGTTACCTCATCAAGTTTTGTCGCCAACAGGATCGCGGCCATGTTCGCAGACGAAAGCTTCCCAAGCAAATTCTGTGGTGTCCTTTGAATTTGGTGCGTCCGTTCGGACACCAACCGTGCAACGGTTTTTGGCGCGACCTCTAAGAGGCGCATAATCTTAGGTTCTGCACGATGCATCTCCACGAGAATTCGCCTTGCGTCGCCTTCTTCACCAACAATCTGACGCAAGGTCGTCCAGCCAGGGATATCAATCATCTGATCTTCGGCTCTGAGAAAACGTTGAAGACGCCGCTCAAAATCCCGATCTTTAACGAGTTCGAGCACTTTGGCCGCTCGGAATCGCACCTCACGATTTGGGTTTTCCATCGCACGCTGAAGCCCGGTGATTGAAGGGCCACCGATCTCAATCAGCCGCTGCATTGCTTTCTGCCGTTCCACAAAACCACCGGCTCCGAGACGGAGAATCAACTTTTCGACCTCTTCCGACTGTTCCGTATTGATTTGTCCAACCGCGGACGGTTCCTGAGAGTTGGCGGTGGCAGATAACGCCAAAAGTAGGGCCAACATTGTGCGGGTGAGGAACGGATTCTTAGAGGTGTGGTTCATGACTTCATCATACGCAACAGTACTTTAGGCTGCTAGATTCGCCAAGCCGGGACTTATCAGTACCTTGTCATGATGTGGTCGCGAACGACAACGCTTTGTCCAGATCTGACTTCAAATCTCCCGGCGATTCTAACCCTATTGAAAGTCTTATCAATTCATCTGAAATGCCATGTTTCAGTCGATCGTCGCGATCATAACTCGCGTGTGACATTGAAGCCGGTTGTTCAATCAGAGACTCCACGGCACCCAAACTGACAGCTAATTGAAACAACTCAGTACTGTTAGCTACTCGCTGGGCTGTATCGAAATCACCGTGCACTTCAAAACTCAGCATCGCTCCAAACCCGCCATTCATTTGAGTGTTTGCGATCTGGTGACCCGGATGGCCACTTAGCCCTGGGAATAATACCCGGGAAACACGCTCGTCTGCGTTCAGCCAATTCGCAATGTCTAGAGCAGTTTCAGATTGTGCGCGGACTCTCAAATCTAATGTCTTCATGCCACGGCTAATGAGAAACGAGTCCATTGGGCTCATTACTGCTCCCGTTGCGTTTTGCACAAAATATAACTCCTCGAATAACTCTTGAGTTTTTGTAACGAGAAAACCGCCCAGCGCATCACTATGACCCCCTAAGTATTTCGTGGCAGAGTGCATAACGATATCGGCGCCAAGTTCAATCGGACGGGTGAGCACTGGTGTGGCAAAGGTGTTATCAACCGCCACGAGTACATTTTCTTCCTGTGTAAACTCGTCGCAACACGCCTTCAGATCCGTAATCGACATTAGCGGATTCCCAGGGCTTTCCAGCCATATCATCCGAGTCTGTGAGGTAATTGCATCCCGCAGACGGGATGGTGTTGGGTTTTCAACCAGCGTCACATTAATTCCAGCTCGATCACAGATCTTATGCAGCAGTCGATATGTGCCTCCATAAATATCAGCCCCCGCCACAAGGTGGTCGCCAGCACTAAGAAGCATGGTAGCGCAATGAACTGCTGCCATTCCGGACGAAAACCCTAAGGCTCCGAAACCAGTCTCCAGGTTCGCGATTGTCTTTTCAGCATTTTTGCGTGTCGGATTGCCACTGCGTGAATAGTCAAACTCGCGCCATTCACCAGCGGAGTGCTGCACAAAAGTGGACGCCATGTGTATCGGAGGTACGACCGCACCCGTCGATTCATCCCGCTCATTCCCTACATGGATCGCGCGTGTCCGAAAGTCCATCGTTAGTCTCCAGTAAGCCTAGCCATCGATTGCTTGTTTTAGGTCGGCGATAAGATCATCACTGTCTTCAATGCCACACGACATCCGAATCATGTTGTCCGGGATGCCGTATTGTACGCGTTCTTCTGGTGTGCATTCAAAATAGCTGATAACTAATGGTTGCTCTATCAGCGATTCAACACCGCCAAGGGAAGGTGCAATTTTTGCAATCTTAATTCTGTCGATGACATCCGCCGTCTCTCGCCAATCCGCGCCTTTTATCAAAAAGGTCACCAGACCACCAAAGCCACGCATTTGTTTCGAAGCAATTGAATGATCCCGGTGCGAACTCAGCCCAGGATAGTAAACCTTTTCTACCTTTGGATGACTTTCGAGAAAATCTGCGATCGCCATTCCATTCTGATTGTGCTGACGCATCCGTACATCAAAAGTCTTAAGACCGCGTTGGAGGAGATACATATTATGAGGAGAATTCACGGCCCCCATTATCCCTCGCAAGTAACGAATATCTTCGAGTTGTTCGCTAGACCCAATGATCACTCCGGCCAATAGATCGTTGTGGCCTGCAAGATACTTAGTCGCAGAATGCAGAACGTAGTCGACACCGTAATCAAGAGGCTTAAGGTTGTAAGGAGTTGCTAAGGTTGCATCGATCAACGTCTCTACGTTATTTCGTTTGCCAATCGCCGCGAATTGCTCCAGGTCGACACAACTAAGATGTGGATTCGTGGGTGATTCGCTCACTAACAATTTTGTGTTTTCATTTATGGCAGATTCCATGGCAGCGTAATCGCAGGCAGGCACCTGATGTGTTTTCACGCCAAATCGTGATAAGTGCTTCGCGCAAAACTCTCGACTTCGGTGATAGCATTCATCGAAAAATACGACTTCATCACCGGCAGATAGTTTCGCCATGAAGACGCCGACGATGGCCGCCATGCCACTGGAGTAGACAATCGCCTCTTCACCACCTTCCAGGGCAGCTAATTTTCTTTCGACAATCCGTTCATTGGGATTGCCATACCGTCCATATTCTTCTCGTGGAAGCTTTTGCTCAATGAAGTCAATTACAGCCTGCGTATTTTCAAACGTATAGGTTGATGCGAGGACAATCGGATCTGTAATTGAATCCATGGGTTTGTGGTGTGATTCACCCGCATGGACAGAGATGGTAGACGCTCCGGTTGGCAAGTCTTTTCGTTGGTTTTGCATATTGCTTCGATGACGCTTATTGTGTCTGTGAATTGCACGCCATATAGAAGAGTCGCCTTTCGGAACACTATTTATATGCATGCATCATAAAACCAAGAGACTTGAGCCGTAGAGCGCTCTGGGGTTTCCCTGATAGGGTCACCCGCCAACCGACCAATAATCGATAAGCATGTGAGGCTCTTTAGCAGTAAACGGCTGCAAGCGGCCACAAATCCCGTGATGTCATATTACTCTATTCACCGAATCGTCTTAAGGCAAGTAGCGAGGGAGACTAAAACGATAGGGCATCCCAAATTGGAATGCCCTATCGGTTCTATCTTGATAACCTGCCGACTAGTTGCGTAACGGATTCGACGGATATCGAGTCGGTAACGACTTGGTAGATTCCCGATAGGACGCTGGCTGAACCGTTACAGATTTCGGCGGGCTCTGCGATCGGATCGTATTAGATTCAATCGTTACCTGTGGCGCCAACACGCTAGTGCTTCGCAAATGAGCGGGCGTATACCCTGGAAGGTAGTGAGTTCTCACTGCCGATTCATCAATCTCTGGAGTCGCAGGTAATTCCTGTACAGGGGTGGGTGACGAAATCTCGTTTTGGTAAATAATTCCACCATGTGTCTGGCCACATCCACAACCACCCAATGTTGATCCCTGGTGAAACCGCTCCGAAATCAATAGCCGCGAGCCTAGTGGAAATGGGCGTCGAACTCCCCAGCACGGAAACACTGCTTGAAGCGTGTCTTTGATCCCTTGTGCGATTGTTGGGATAAGCGGTTGGCAGCAATTACCAGCAAGTACCTGATTTCCGGTCAACGCCTCTGGCTGCACGGATTCTACACCATGTGCTGCTGTCAACGCGGGAAAGGCGCTAGCGACACGAGGCGCGTAATATTCAGGTGTGGCTGGAGCAAATTGAGCGTCAACACTTTCTGTTGACCAAAGACTAAGCGCAAGTACAGCGCAAGCTACGACGAAACGTTTCATGACAACCCCCCTTATTTGTGCCATTTCTGTACAAAACGACGTCCGCCTGCACAGATAACTATCTTCCTGTGCTAATATCATCGGTACCTTACAACCGAGATCATCATCGCATTCCGCATAACCGTTAAAGTTTTTCACGGGCACAGGTCATGACAGTTTTAGATAGACCCCTCCAATGCATCCGAAAGTCTTTCCAGATAGTCGCGGCTAGTTTGCTAATCACGATGTTTTTGTCTTCGTACGCAGTCACTGCAGAGAAAGACTGGCCGGTTGTATATAAGACCGATTTTGAAAATGGTGCGGATGATTGGCTTCCCACTGATGACGCAGCGTGGAAATTACGCAAGGCGAAGAAGGGTACCGTGTATAGTCAGTTCGTGAAGCGTTCAAAATACGAACCACCACATCGAAGTCCGTATAATATCTCTCTGTTAAAAACACCGATTGTTGGCTCGTTTCAACTGGATGTTGACGTCTTAAGCACACATGAAGACTACGGACATCGGGATTGCTGCCTATTCTTTGGCTATCAGAACCCCTCCAAATTCTATTACGTTCATCTCGGCAAGAAGACAGATGATCATGCGAATCAGATCTTTATCGTCAACGATAAGCCACGAACGAAGATTTCCACTAAGACGACTGAGGGGACAAATTGGGATGCCGAATGGCATCACGTACGTATTATTAGAAACGCGGAAACCGGACACATACGTGTTTACTTCGATGACATGGACATTCCAATCATGGAAGCGGTCGATAAGGCGTTTACCCACGGACAAGTCGGTCTCGGATCATTCGATGACACAGGAGACTGGGACAACTTGATCTTGCGTGGCGAACTAAAGCAGTCAAAGAAATAGACTGCGGGATTAATAGCCGAAACCCGCCCGGAGCATAAAAGTGCTACCCGGCGAGAAATTATCCGCCGGGTTACGCCGGAAAACCACTTCACGGTCAAAAACGACACCAAGTTCCAGAAAGCCATTTCGGTTTCCGGCACGCAACTGTTCAGCCAGGCCAAATTCGATACCAACGCTTAGTCGAAGATCATTAATATCTATCTGATCACTAAAACCAGCGTCGCGTTTTATCGTCCAACTTCCGCCGCCATATTCACCAGCGGCGTACCACCACACGTCCATCGTTTGCATTGAACCAAAGTATTGCGATACCTTTGGCCGTGGAAAATACAGGTCTAGCCGCGTCTTGTCGTTTGGAGTAATGGTTACACCACCAGCAGGCAACATCTTAGTACTCATTCGATCTAAGTACTCGATACCGAGCTTGATTTTCGTGTCGTCTGAGAGGCGTACCGCAAACAATCCATGTCCCGTAAGCCGAAGGCTATCTGACGTTAATGTCTGGAAATCGGTGTAAACGCCCACGGTCACTCCGGCGTCTACAGAAAATCGCGCCAATGGATCTGTATACCAACGGGTTGCCAAAGCTCCTGAATACGCGCTACCCGGTAAATCCGGCGCAGTGTCAGGGCCGCTCCACAACTGCAACCCAAAAGTCGGGGCTACCAGTAATGGACGTTCCGTCTGTAGAAAATTAGGGAATGAAAACATAATGGACGTTTCCATCTCCCCAATGTCTATGTCCTTACCACTCCCTCCGTTGATCCACCCATATTGGATACGTGGTGTTTCGGCAAAACGCATCAAGTCACTTGCTTGTGTTCGCGTACGGTCAAAAAGGCCATCCTGATTACCAGCATCACCGTTTCCAGAATATGCCTCCCCAAACCATGGCCGATTCGGAGGTGCTCCAAGACCACTGCCCTGAGAATCAAACGCTGGCGTTCCCGGCGCATCTGAGGAGTTCTCATATGGGTCAAACTGAGGTGACCCGAGCGACGAGTCATTATTCGAATCCTGAGCATGCAACTGTGTGCTGCATACACACAAGCCTGCCAGAAGCATTGTTATTAAATAAGAGCGTATTTCGACCACAACGGACACCTGCAAGGAATGTTGATAAGGCTAAATACTTAACAACTGCTGTTGGCGTCAAGGGAGATTTTAACACGTGCGGCATCTGGCGATTATTACTTGCCCAAAAGCCACTGGCCCTGTGCTGTGGTGCCCGAGGGAAAACTCGCTTTTAACAACAGTGGTTTCGTTCGTTGAGCTCGATTCAATCCGGCGGTGAAGACATGGTCGCCGGATTCGAAATTGAAGGAGGCCAGATTCTCAGCAGTGATTGGTTTTCCATTTATCCAGATCTCTACGCCTTCTTCAGCATTCAGGAGGATTCCAATTTCACCGGCATTACTCACTCGCAAAATAGTCTGCACAAAGCTCATGTCATCCACACCTTGGCGTAGCTTAAAGACAGGTAACTCCTCAAGCACAACCTCCCCATTTACCTTTGCATAGGTTGGTTCCCACTGTAAATCCGGGTGGCCGGTCGCGATCGTATTGAAACTACTTCGTGCTACCGCAAAATGTCCTTTAGGGGTGAATTCGAGCGCCTGGTATGTTCGGGCTATCGCTTCGCGGGAAACCGCGAAATCACCTACTTTGCCCAAGGCCGATAAGAAACTTACCAAATCCGCTACTTCCTGCTTCGTAAGATCATCAATCAGTCCGTCCGGCATCAGACTGCGGCCGGCTTTCTCCAGCTCGATGTCATCGACTGCAATCTGTTCCAGCTCATCTTTCGCATTGCGAAGCACAAGAGTGCCTCCCGCACGCCGTACTTGAATTCCGGTATGCACTTGCCCATCCACATCAATTACCTGAATTGAATGGAAGTTTTCTTTGACTTTGTCATTCGGCGCAATGAGTGAGGCAACTAAATAATCGACTTGAGCACTGGCGCCGAGGCTGACTAAATCCGGACCGACCTTACCGCCAGCTCCACCAATCGCGTGACACTTCATGCACTGAAGTGACTTGCGACGGAAAATTGCCTCACCTGCAATCGGATCTCCTTCGTTGGCAGCTTCTACCAACGTCGCGACTATTTGTGGTTCAAATTTCCACGTGTTTTCACTAAGTTTTGCGGCACTGCGTACTGTAGCGATTAATGCATCCAATCCGAGGTTTGAGTCCTGCACAACTCGAATAACGCTTCTAGCTATGTCCGGTGAAAGTGTGGTCTCCTGCACCCTCTTTTCAAGTAACTCCGGCCCATTCTTTCGTTCTATAAGCGATCTTACGAGTGTGCCTATTTCATCCGAAGTTATATTTTCTTTGAGCGTCGCAAGCGCGATATCAATAGCACTGTTTAAAGCTGGACCTGCCAGGGCCTGTACGGACGCAATGCGTATCTGAATAACTGAACTATCAGTACCGTTAGCAATTTGCGAGATCGTACTTATGGAATCCGGATCTCCATAACGGCCAAGTGCGTAAATTGCAGCGACACGATGTGCTTCGTTCGCATCAACATTGTTCGCTACTTTGGTGATACTCTCTTTTAGGGCGGTTATCTTCCAAGCACCCGCTGCGACGAGCGACTGGGGATAATATTCTTTTCCCGTATCATTCAATATTGGAGTAACAATATTTGAGCTGGCCGTCGGGATAAGCTTTCGTCGGCCTGTGATTGCAATGGAAGCCTCTAAGAGAGATCGCAATTCCGGATCACTGATGCCGCTGTTCGCGTCCAGCGCATAACTTAGTACATCCGACACTTCTTGCGGATTTCCTTGCTCCAACACTGCGCGGATCGTTGAAACCTTTGCTCGTTCCGTTAAGTCCGACGTTACCAATACGTTTAACAGAACCTTTGCCGCATCCTTCGCCTGTACTGCCTCAAGTGCAGTAAGTAGCGCTGGGCCGTCGCCATTGAAAGTGAATTCACCCGACAGTACCTTTGGTAGCCAAACTTCGCTTAGATCTCGGAATGATTTCCATATGGCAAAATCCATAAACTGATCAACACGAGATTCCAATGCACTCGCAACGGATGCCACAGCAGCGAGGTCGTCTTCTTCTCCAAGAGCCCGCACTGCTTCGAGCCGTACCCTTTCGTGTTCGTCCGCAACAGCTTGTTCAATTAGAGCTCGAAACCCATCTAACTTATCTCGATTTTCAGAAATGACTCGCACCGCACGTGCCCGCAATCGATGGTCCTCGCTATTCATTGCTTCAGAAAGAATGTGACTGTCAATCCGATCGATACATTGATAGACAAACATAGCTTCCAACAGGCATTCATCTCTTTTTGTGTTGGACTCGTCGGATAGTTGTTTTGCCAGCCATTTACCGAGTTTAGCTTCAACCTCGTCATGGTTTCGGTTTTTAAGGGCGAGCTTGGCGTGCAACCGCAGCCATTCTTCGGGAACCAGCAACAGGTCAAATAACTCCGTTATGGACATATTGTTAATGTCATACCTTGGCGCTAGATCACGATCTTTGGCTGAAATCCGCCATATACGACCGTGTAGATGATCGCGACGATCGTCACGAAAATCAACTTCACCGTGTTGAATGATAGGGTTGTACCAATCCGCGATATAGATCGCGCCATCTGGCCCCATCTTTACATCAATAGGTCGAAATGCGACATGTGTGGTCTTAATCAATTCTTCTTCCTGAGTCGATGCAAAACCACTGCCACTCTCACTGACAACAAAGCGACACACGCGATGCGCGCGAAAATCATTTGTCACCATGCTCCCTATCCATGACTCGGGTATATGACGGCCACTGATTATCTCTAAGCCACAGTGCTTAGGACTTCCTGGATTTAGACCCGACACTCGCCGAATAAGTCCTGGCTTTGTGACGTACTCTGCACCTGGGAATACATAATTGATTCCTTCGCCGTATGCGCCATCTGTAGCAAAATGTTGTCCCCAGCGATCGAAATGGTGCCCCCAAGGATTTACAAATCCCTCGCAAAGTATCTCGAGTTTCATGCTCTCAGGGCGGAATTGCCAAATTCCACCACCTCGAAGTCGCTTCACACCATAAGGTGTTTCCACATGGGAATGAATATAAATAGATTGATTCATATAGAGAGCACCATCGTGCCCCCAACGAAGCGTATGCAATAGATGATGCGTATCTTCTGTTCCAAAACCTGACAGTACTACGTTCTGGCGATCTGATTTTAGATCTCCATCAAGGTCAGCGAAATGAATCAAATCCGTGCTATTAGCAACGTAACAACCACCGTCGCCCGGGACGACACCTGTCGGGATTAGTAGGCCGTCTACAAAGACACTGGTTTTATCTGCAATACCATCGCGGTTTTGATCTTCAACCACGAGGATTTTATCCGTCGCTTTTTGACCTGGTTTAATGTGAGGATAGACTTCGCTGCTTGCGATCCAAAGACGCCCTTGCGCATCAAAATTCATTTGAATCGGCTTAGCTATCTGTGGGTCCGCAGCGTAAAGATTAACTTCAAACCCTTCCGGGACGATAAACGTCTCAAGCTCCTTTAATGGATCTGGATCGGGGATGTCTTTGAGGTCTCTCTGTGCAAATGCTGCATTGTGAATGACCAGGGTAAGAAGGAGTACTTTTTGAAATGTTTTCATGGTCTTGTGTTTCTAGTCTGCGTTCGGTTGTCTTACAAAGTCGTGACACCTATTTTGCGAGTCGGATCGTGAGAACCCGATTGCGTGGCGTGAATAAATCAGCGATTCGTTCTTCCGCTGCCTCAATTAACGGTTCATATTGCTCGACCTCTACGGCGTTATTGCCTTGTTCATGCTTACGGAACAGAAAGAGATACGTCTCGTTTTGTGGACGGTGACGGTGAAAGAACAGGAGGTTCTTATCGACAATTTCATATTGCATCTTTTGCATCAACTCTGGGTCGTAGTCGCCAATCAAATCAAGACCGTTTGAAAGTTCTTTTGCCGTTCCGGTTGCCAGAATGACATCGTTAATCAGCACCTCGTATGTACCTTTGGGTAAACCTCCTGCGGTAATCGAACCCACCGAGACTGGCATCACCGTATCGGGACTATATTGCGGAGCGGGCATACGGGGTGTACGCGCTTCCTTTACGGCAATTTGCAGCCCGGCTGAGCTTTGTTCCATTTGATCGATGGCAAACTCGAGGCTAATTCTTTTTGACTCGAAACCCAAGGCGGTAACCAATTGATCGGCAATGCGCCAATACCCATACTCTGTCAAATGCACACCGTTACTTGTGTATGGATCAATATCCGGTAGGCGTTTACCCGCTACGAGTTTTTTAATCGGAGACACTTTAGCCAGATCGATAAAAGGAAGTGACAACTCTTTAGCAATTTCTTTTTGGCGTTGGGTATATACGGCTAGGTCACGGTTGTAGGCTGCAGGACTGGGTAGTGGTCTACCTAAATATTCATATTCGCGTGGTGCTACAATTATCAAACTTGGAGACGATTTGCGCAAATCAGAGATAAGCTGCCGCAGGTTTGCATCGAAATCTTTCAGGCCCTCTGCGCCGGCATGAGCTTCATTTGATCCATAGCACAACAGGGTCACGCTCGGATTGGCTAGGGCGTGATCATTCAAGAGCCGTTTATAACCGTTCGCAACATCTCCAAATACAGCTCTGGATTCTCCGAGAACGTTGTCTCCGCTCCAACCAAGATTTCGGACTGATATTGCTCCGGATGCCCTTGCCAGTAACTCAGCTTCAAAATAACCATGAATCTGCGCGCGCTCGATAAACGTACCCCCCACTAAGGCAACGGTATCACCTGGTTTTAATAACGGTTCACCCGCGCTGGCGGATAATTGCATTCCAACAATCAGCACTAGTGTGCGACGTAAGATGTTTAACTGGGGCATATAGTCTCTCTTTTCCGCAAATCCTGATAACGAATGAAATCCGGTTTAAGCATAAATTCTATCTGTTTTCATGGCTACCTAAAGAGCAGCCAACAGAATAGCTTTAAGTTCATCAGCACTAAATGTAACTGGATTACCCGACATGCTATTACCGAAACTCAATTCGACCAAGTGTTCTATCTGAGAATGCGTAACATCAACCTCTCGAAGTCGCGAGGGAATGTTCAATTGATTATTTAGTGACCTAATTTCTTCCAAGAGCGCATTAGCACCATCGTACTCAAGGGAGGCGGCCAGTTCGTCGTACCGCTCTCGATGAGTCGGCAAGTTTGCCATTATTGCGATTGGTAATAATATGGCACAGGCTAGGCCATGCCGCACATTACAAACCGCACCCAGTGCGGCTGCTATTCCGTGCGCCATTCCCAACCCACCGTACGCTAGTGCGTAACCGGAATACGTAGCACATGCTGACAAGTCCGTTCTGGCACTCCGATCCGTTCCATCCTCGTAGGCTTTCTTTAAGGAACGCAATCCGGTTGAGAGTCCCGTTAATGCCCATTTCCGCGTCTGAGACGTTGCTCGACACGAGACAAATGCTTCAATGCACTGGGTAATTGCGTCCATCCCACTATGGGCTGTAACTTCCTGTGGACAACTGACAGTGAACTCCGGATCGACAAGTGCCAGTGAAGGAAATAACGCATCATGCCGTAAACTTTTCTTGACAAGGGGATCACGGCATTGCAACACCGCGTTTTTCGTCACCTCAGCCCCGGTGCCGGCGGTTGTAGGTATCGCCACCGTCGGAAGTGGGCACCAGTGAATTTGAGAGCCATCCCCAACTCCTTCAAGATAACAACGCACGCTTTGCCCAGTTACAGCCGGATACATAGCACCTACAGCTTTAGCAGTATCAATTGTTGCACCACCTCCAAGCGAAATGATTAAATCACAGTTGTACTGCTGGGCTTGTTGAACTGCGTTATCGATCGATTCAATCGACGGCTCGCGAGAGTCTATTTGCATGAACTCTATTGTGCGGTCATCGAGTGACTTTAGATTATTCCACAGATCCGAATAGGCTTCAGTGTCGATAACTGATCGCGAGCCACAGATGAACAACAAGTTTCGTGACTTAGGAAAGCGTTTATTAATAATCCGCGCTAATTCGCGTCGCATTCCCAGGCCGAAATGTAGCTCGCCGGGCCCTGCGTCTGCCAGATCCGCACACATCATATCGTTATCCGTGCTATTAATTTGTTTTCATCCTATCGAACTACTTCACGGGCATCCGCTACAATGGATAGACCGCGTTAATGACGAATTTGAGTGTCGACACAACGACCGTAGATTAACTGATTTTTAGAATGGATCACAGAGTCGGATGAGAATACAAAAGAAGTCCTCGTTTGCGATAGCCATCGCTATTGCCTTAGGTATGGCACTAAATGGCATCGTCTTGATTAGCTCAGCTCAGGAATCGGACGAACTAAACGAGCATATCACGGCGGTGCGTAATATTGGACCAAAAGGTAAGGGGCATAAAGATGCCAGCGCTGCATGGAAAGAGATTGTTAAAAATGATGCCGCGTCAATTACGACAGTACTCGCTGGAATGGATGAGGCGAATGTCTTAGCGATCAACTGGTTACGCGCTGCTGTTGATACCCTTGCCGAGAATACGCTTAACGCGGGTAACGAACTTCCTGTCGCTGACATCGAAGAGTTTCTTCTTGATACCTCCCATCATCCGAGGGCACGCCGTACCGCTTATGAATGGCTCTTAAAGGTGGACGACACTGCTTATGAGCGGTTGATAACAAAATTCGCGGATGACCCCAGCATGGAATTGCGACGTGATGCGATTACTCATCTGATTTCAAAAGCAGAGCAAGATCTAAAAGACGGCAAGAAAGATGAAGCCGTGGAACAGTTTAAGGCAGCTTTGAATTCTGCCAGAGACGGTAAGCAAATCGAAGCCATCACAAAAAGCCTTCGTGATAATAGCGTTGAGGTAAATCTTCCGCGACATTTCGGCTTTTTGATGGATTGGAATGTGATTGGGCCATTTGAAAACACCAACACTTCCGGATACGACGTTGCCTTTCCGCCCGAGAAGCAAGTAGACCTCGAAGGTCGCTATGAAGGAAAGAGCAAGATTTCAACGGCGTGGATACCAGTATCGACCGAAGATGATTACGGAATATTGGATCTCAATACCGTTTATGAAGGATTAAAAGAAGAGAAGAACCACAAGGGAGCGATTGCATACGCTTACACAACGTTTGAATCCGATTCGGACCAAGACGTAGATGTTCGTCTTTGTTGTCCCACCGGTAATAAGCTTTGGGTCAATGGTGAACTCGTCATTGCACATCACGTGTATCACGCGACGACTACCACGCTCGACCAGTTTGTCGGAAAGGCAACGTTAAAAAAAGGCACCAATCATATTCTGATAAAAGTCGCACAGAACGAGCAGGAGGATTCCTGGGCTCAGCGATGGCAATTCCAATTACGAATCTGCGATCAATACGGTACCGCAATTCTGGCCACGGACCGCGAATAATCAACTTAATTCAAATACAAAGTAAGAAACGTCTACTAAGGATCGTTTAAATGAAACGTTTTATCTCCTGTTTAATGATATCACTTGCCTGCACGTACCTCTCCGCAGCAGACTGGTCGCAATTCCGTGGCCCTGGTGGTAATCCAGCGGCTGCCGACGCCGACATTCCAGCTGTTTTTAGCGAGGACGAAAACGTCGAGTGGATTGTCCCGGTTGCCGGTCGTAGTGCGTCGAGCCCCATTATTGTCGGCGAGCAACTAATTCTGACCAGTGACGACGGTGCTAAGCAGGATCGCCTTTTGCTACAGTCCTACAGCACAGACTCCGGAAAACTGCTCTGGACCCGCAACTTTTGGGCAACAGGGCGACCCTATACCCATCCGGCCAGTTCCAACGCCGCGCCGTCTCCTGTGAGTGATGGAAGGTTTATTGTCGCGTTCTTTTCCTCTAATGACTTAGTCTGCACGGATCTGGACGGCAATCTCCAATGGTTCCGCGGATTGGCCCACGACTATCCTAAAACCGGCAACGATATTGGAATGGCCGCATCGCCAATTATCGCAGGGAACGTAGTCGTCGCTCAGCTGGAAAATCAAGGCGACTCATACGCAGTCGGTGTAGATATCCGGACCGGGGAAGAACTCTGGCTGGTAGAGCGAGACCCTCGAGCAAATTGGAGTTCGCCGGTTGTCAGGAAGCGTGCCGATGGGGAATACACGGTCATCCTTTCCTCACCAGGAACAGGGATTAAGGCACTTGATAGTAAAACTGGAAACGAACTTTGGAGTTATAAGGCAAGTTGTGGCAGCAATACATCGCCATTAATTGTGGATGACGTACTATACATCTCCGCTAACGGCACAACAGCATTGCAGCTCAATCCGGCCGGCACGACACCAAAGGTTCTTTGGGAGGCAAACCGCCTCGGCCAAAATGCCGCCAGCCCAGTAATTCATGACGATAAAATCTATGTTCTTAGCGGCCCAATTATTAAATGTGCCGATGCGACTAACGGTGACCTCTTATGGCAAGTTAGACTCAATGGTCGCTTCTGGGCAACGCCTATCTTAACAAAAGATCGCTTATTCCTAATTAATCAGGATGGACAAGTGCATGTCATTACTCTGGGCGAAAAAGGGGAACTGACCGGTGAGTTTTCCATCGACCAAGTAGTCATGGGGACTCCTGCCGTAAGCGGCGATGCAATGTTTGTCCGCACACATGGTTCTCTCTGGAAAGTAACCAGCAAGTAGGCGTGTTGAATTCGTATACAGTTCCAACGTTAACGACGCGGATTCACGCATCGATACGGCCGCCCGGCAGTAAGAGTATTACGAATCGTGCGCTGCTCTGTGCTGCAATGGCAAACGGCAAGAGCATACTTAATGGCTGCCTGCGTAGTGACGATACCCGTGTAATGCTCGCCGCACTCTCGCAGCTAGGTGTAACCGTAGAGGAACTCTCTGGCGGTGAATCGATTTACATCGAAGGGCAGGGCGATGGTGACCTGCAGTCGGATCTACTCATTCAGGTAGAAAACAGTGGCACGACAATCCGCTTTTTGACGGGCGCGTTGTCGGTACTCGGTGGTACGTTTACCCTCGATGGCATTTCTCGCATGCGGGAAAGACCGATTATTCATCTGGTCAATGCACTTAAATCTATGGGTTGCGATATAAGTTGCGCGGCAAATGGTTGCCCACCAGTAAAAATCAACGGCGCGCGCTCTCAAGGTGGCGACGTCTCAATCCGAGGCGACCTCTCGAGTCAGTACCTTAGTGGATTATTGATGGCGTCACCGCGTGCTGGGAGTCCGGTAACCATCTCGATTGATGGACCTTTAGTATCCGTCCCATATGTTCAGATGACCATGGATGTGATGAACGCCTTTGGCGTGGCCGTTTCACACGAGCGATTTGAACGATTTAAGGTTGCAGCGCCATTGGAGTACGAGGCGATCGATTATGATGTGGAACCCGATGCCTCCGCAGCTAGTTACTTTTTGGCGTTAGCAGCTGTAACCGGCAGTACGATTACAATCGAAGGACTTGGGCGCAAGTCGATTCAAGGCGACATCCGTTTTGCCGATGTACTGCAGACGATGGGTTGCGAAGTCCAGTGGACTGACTCATCCGTCACTATCACAGGCCACGACTTAGTTGGTGTCGACGTGGACATGAACGACATCAGTGATACCGTGCAAACTCTCGCTGTCACAGCGTTGTTTGCGAGTGGCAAAACGACCATTCGCAATGTGGCTCATATTCGCCATAAAGAGACTGACCGGCTTTCCGCCCTGGCAAATGAGTTGAGAAAACTCGGCGCGACAATCCTTGAAATGGACGATGCCCTCGAGATCACGCCTGGCCCACTCTCTCCCCGCCTCGATTAGTACGTACGACGATCACAGAATGGCAATGAGTTTCGCGATTGCGGGTTTGCGAATTCCAAGGGTTGAAATTGAAAACCCTGGATGTTGTGAGAAGACATACCCACACTTCTTTGAAGATTTACACCGCGTTATCGGATTAGAAGACGAATAACGATAATCTATCGTGGCTGCCGGGGCGGGGATGAGTCTAATAACGCATCGACACGATCGAGTAGGTCGTTACTTCCTTCGTCCACAGGGGATTTTGACTCAGCAAGAAAATCTCCGCCACAATGCTGACAAACCATTTCGCGCCCGTCATATTCCATCCGAACTTGTAGTTTCCTACCACAAGTCGGGCAACTCTGTACAAAATGCGTTGTAGGCACGTGGACGATTCCTTTCGAATACTTAACTCGCCTTAAGCAAACAGATTCTATTTTGCGAATGGCATTTACGCAATCGTCTCTAGAAGAGTTTTAGCTCAACAGTATTAGCATCACTCATGTTGCGCACGCTCCTCAGCAGTGATATTTACTATGCAGCGTAAGTCCAGGGGTAAATCCAAGGGTTATAAAACCCCCAAAGGGCTGAAAACGCGCTCGCGGCAAGTATTGAGATAAGTGCTCCCTGACCCACGCGCGTTCGTGACCATTTTGTCACCGTTGGAATCATGGTTATTAAATAAAGCGGCGCGAGCCAGAACATCCACCTGAAACCGCTGGCCACACCACCGTAGTTACGATCCAACATGGGCCGCATTAGATAAAAAGCGATGCAAACTATAGTCAACAGGAGCGTCATCGTCGCAAGTTGTTTTAACGTAGTTTCCCCGTATTTGAGAAGATAAACACAGCCCAACAGAGACAAGATCCAGAGAGGGGTGAGTGAAAATACACCATGATGTCCAACCGTCATGTGAAGTAGGTAGGCAGCACGCGATGGCTCTCCGATATCGATTCCTCGGCGATTGCCATCCAACCAATAGCTACCTGGATAATCGTACCAATTATCCCATTCTCGAATTATGAGAGAGTTTCCTTTGGCTTTCACAGCATATTGTAAGTTTGCAGCCTCATCTAACATCACCAGTCGTCGCGAATCCGATTTATGAAACACGAATTCCAATTCGGGCGTCAACTGAGTATCAACAGCATCAGAAATTAGCGTACGTATTTCTTTTGACGCAACTCCCATTGTCAATTTATGTTCGTCAAAAAAGCCATCGACCACTCCGGCAATATCACCGTCAGAACGATGCGCGTACGGGGGTCGCAGCGAACCGTGTGCCCAATAATTGGTGCCTAAGAACGCAATGGCAACCGCACCAGCCGCGGGAATTGTAATTTTCAAGGTGCGACGAAAATGATAAAGCAACAACCAACCTATGATTGACGCAAAGAAAGACAGCGATGGGAGCTCGTTCACCACTGCAAAGGCGCCAAATCCACCAGCAAGCGCAAACCAACGTGCATCCAACCGTTTCCTGCCCTGTATTTGAATCACAGCATAAATCGATATCAACACGCTTATTGCCGCAGGAAGATGATTGTTCAACGTTGTAACAAACCCTGTGAGAAACGTGCCAAATGCGGCGGCAGCAATTAGGTATCTCAGCGTCCAATTATCAGTCGTTAATTGACTCGTAATGAGATAGACGAGCCAGACGAACCCGATCAACGGAAGGAGATTAGTAATTAGCAGAATGATCCATTGGACGGCGACCGTATCCTCCGGAAAACTCATGCCTGTGACCTTACTGATCACCCAATAATCCGCGGCTAATAACATCGGAAACAATGGCGGCTTACTGGAGTATTGATGCAATTCACCATCCTGTCCCCGATGCACCACCTTGTCGATGGTATTCCATCTTCTGTCGTCTTGGATGACCTGGTCGATGGAGAACGAACCATGTTCCACCATCGAATAAATCATCGCCCATCGGCTACGGTCGTTTGCCGAGAGCATCATCGACTCGTGGTCATCATGCTGAGAGTCTTTGGCGCGAGTGCCCGCCATTCTCACACCGGAGAGAAGCACCAAACAGGCAATCACAAACCAGAAAAACTTGCGTGACGCGCTGATATGTCCCTGAGATTGTTCTGGGGGTGCAATATGCATTGCTTATTGATCCGATTCCTGTGTCCCGAGGGAATGACCAAGGCGTTCACTGACTGCGTAAGTTGGTTCCTTCGAGTGCGAGTTTGTGAGTTCCGCCAGGATGCCAACACTTAAACACTGCGCCCCCAATAAAATCGCAACCACTGAATAATAGAAATACGCACTCGTATGCAAGATAAATTCTCCGTCGATCGCGTCGAATTTACTAACGAGTTTAATCCCGGTGAGAATAGACAATCCAAGTCCACCTAGGGCAAAAAACAACAAGCCCAAAGCCCCTAACAGGTGTTGAGGTCGTTGACGGAATTTTGTCAGCACATACACGGTAAGGAGATCTAGAAAGCCTTTGAAAATGCGTCGAACACCATATTTGCTTTTTCCATGTTGACGAGCGCGATGGTTCACTACAATCTCGCCGGTTGTCCAGCCTCGCGATGCAGCCAACACGGGCACGAATCTATGCATTTCGCCATACAGATGGACGTCTTTTACCACTTCGCCCTTATAGCATTTGAAACCGCAATTGTGGTCGTGCAGCTTAACTCCGGTTAGTTTACTCACAAGCCAATTAAATACGCGTGACGGCAACACTTTATGCCAAGGATCGTATCGCTTCTTTTTCCAACCACTGATGACACCAATGGAGTCGTCTTGCATCATCTCGATAAACCGCGGAATCTCGACCGGATCATCTTGCAAATCGGCATCAAGAGTGAAGACTATTTCACCAGAGGCAATCTTAAATCCGGCATTTAGTGCATCGGCTTTTCCAAAATTGCATCGGAATCTAATTGCTTTCACGAATGGATGTTCTTCGGCTAACTTGCTTATTTCAATCCATGAACTATCAGTTGATCCATCGTCAACAAAAATGACCTCAAGTTCATAACCATTGGCGTCTGCAACCGCAATCAATTCATCAAAGAGGAGCGGGATGCTCTCTTCTTCATTGAATACCGGGATTACCGTAGATATGTGGCGACCAGTTGTCATTTTTCGCATAACTCCAGGACGATGAGCCGTAGTTAACTGAATGGTTCTGCCATTCTAACGAATAACTGATTTCAAAATTACGTTAACTTCACAAGAACACTGTCAGACGACTCTCATAGGGTCACAAATAGTAATTATCCATCTGCCCGTCCAGAAATCACTCAAACACTATTAACCGCATAATCCGACCCTTCGGACGACTTTTAACGCGCAATTGACGTGGAAACACTGGAAAGTCGATTTGGAAGGTCTCAAAACTAATCAAACTGAATAGCGGTCCTTTTTCAGCTTCTATAACTCCCGTATATAACGATGAACGATAACAAGCTTTCCCGCATAGTGTCATTTACCGTACTCATCGGCATCATTTTAGTTATGGGAGTATTGTTCTTCCGCGTGATGGCTTCATTCGTTCTTCCTCTTTTCCTGGCGGCGGTACTCGTTGTAGTATTTCAACCGACGTACGACTACTTCCTCAAGAAATTTAAGGGTAGGCGGCGTTGGTCGGCGTCAGTCACGACAACGATAATCGGACTTGTTGTTATGTTACCGATCGGACTGGTAATTGCGATGGCCGTTGTAGAAGGCGCTAATGTCACCAAAAAAATGACTCCGGCCTACATTAAGGCAAGCGTAGAGGATATCCGTGACAAGCTGGATTTGGAAATGCCTCATAAGGCAGAATTTGGCCGTATTCTGTCAGCCTTTGAGCATCTCTCGGACAAAGCATTTGCGGAAAGCGACTCCAGTACCACCACAGCGGACTTGGACGTCATCCAGACGAATCTTATGGTCATTATTCGAAATCTCGATCCGGATCAAAAGGAATCCGTGAATGAAGAACTGGGCGCCGTGAATTCTGCGGTGAACGATTTTGAAGACCCTGAGCACGATCACTCAGAATTAGTCGTCGCAGCCTCACATGCCTTTCATAATCTGAGAATTGCTATCCTGGGTGGATCAACGAAAGCCGCGATTCTGGATTTCGCTAACACTTCTGACCAAAAGATCGCTCAATTTACCGAGTCTCTTATGTCAAAGGATGTAAGAAATCAGATACTCTCATTTGGAGCAAACACCGCTGCGTTTGCCGCCAGCCTACTTGGCGGGATGACAATTATGCTTGTCGCAGTCTATTTCTTCTTGATAGACGGTCGTGGAATGGTGGATTCAATAATTTACCTTTCGCCGCTACGTGATGATTACGAAAACGAGTTAATCTCAGAATTTGCCAGCCTTAGCCGCGCGGTGGTCGTCGCTACACTTTTGAGCGCGGTCGTTCAGGGGATCCTGGCAGGAATTGGATATTGGTTCGCGGGCTTGGATAGTGTATTTCTTTTGACAATCATTTCTACTCTGTTTGCACTCGTGCCATTTATTGGTACCGCCATTGTCTGGATTCCAGCGTGTGCCTATTTATATTTGGTACAGGGTGAAGCAGTATCAGCAGTTGTTTTGGCGACATATTGCGCTACAGTTGTTTCAATGAGCGATAACTTCGTAAAGCCACTTGTACTCAAGAAAGAATCAAACCTTCATCCACTACTTGCGCTCTTGAGCGTTATTGGTGGAGTTGAAGCATTGGGGCCTATTGGCATATTGGTCGGCCCAAT
>JBJLEE010000030.1:0-28458 GCA_045566075.1 Pirellulaceae bacterium
ACTGTGGATAGGGCATCGTCAGCAAGTGTGTAGATTATCGGGATGACTGCAAATCCCATAATAAATCCGACGATCAGCGAATTACGTGAAGAATACGTGTCAACAAAACTGCCGCGAGGATCCCATCCTGCCGAATTCAGCGAGAAAGAAATGACCCAGGCGATCAATAGTGTGGCTATAGATCCAATTAAAAACTTCGCCAAACTCAGTAACGCAAATTGTTTGCGATTAAACTTGTGAGTGAACGTTCTTACAGCTGGATTTATCCACTTCATCACAACAATTGCAGCTGCAAGGATACTTAGTGGCAGCAGAACTAACATCCATGCTCCAATTCCACTTCCTATTTCATGGTTACTTAACCAAATCTTGATATCGCCGCCAAACCACAATTGCTCAATCAGTGGCCCACCAAGATAAGCCACGCAAATACCGACTGGGATAATTGCGAGCATTACGATGATCCGCTTGCTTTGTAATTTGATACCGGTTTGTTGCGGAAGTAATTGCCAAAAATATCCACCGAGTAACAAGAATGCGGGGATGACAAAGATTCCTAACAAAAGAGCCGGAACTATATCGTCTACCGCAGGTGCAATTACGATAGCGGCCATGAATCCAAGCACAACACTCGGCAGGCTAGCCATCATTTCTATAGTCGGCTTAATAGACGCTCGCCACTTTCGTGGCAGATATTCGCTTGTGAAAATTGCGGCGAGAATTGCCAGTGGGGTTCCAAACAGCATCGTATAAAACGTGGCCTTAAGCGTTCCGAATATCAGCGGACGTAGCCCAAGTTTCATCTCCGGAGCAGATGAAGCATATGAAGATTGCCATACGTTTTCGGGTTCGTCGTAACTCTCATACCACACAGGTGTGAAGAGTGATGCAAGCGATGCTTCGGGATGCCGAGGGTCGAATTCTGCTTGCCAGATTTTATTCTTTGTAAGTACTGTGAGCCCATCATCCTTGGGTGTGATTTGAGCTGCAATTATTGGGCTCTCCTCACCAATGGAGGTTTCCAGAAGGACCTGCTCTGTCGTCACGTGAAAGACTTTGAGATTGCCATCTGCGTACCCAACAATAATCATCCGACTTCGCTTCGAAGCGCCGATTGAGGATACCGCGGCGGATCCGGATTTGAGAGGATGGATTCTCTTTAGCACGAATTGACGATGTGGCGCATCGGTAACGGACGTGCCCGTACTATCTTTGGAATTGTCTTTGACCTTAGACCGAACGCGGAACCACCCGTTTAAGTTTCCGAGATTATCACCAACCATCACCGTCTCTCGGCCAAGTGTGAATTCGCAAGTAGTGACCTGGGTATCTTCGGCCGGCAGTAGATCTACCGAATCCAGAAATGAGATTTCTTGTGGGCGGCGTGAATCAAATCGGTGCAGAGTGCCTTCCTCCCAAATCATGTAGATGTTGTCGCCACGACCGGTTACGAGCAACTTGATTGGTTTACCACATGATTCAGTTGTTCTGAGAATCTGATCATTCGGTATGTTGTGTGTCTCGGCATGGAGAGTTGTCTCACCCGTAAACATGTTTACTTTTTCAGTGAGTATGGAGAAGTTTGATTCCCCATTTTCAGCGTAAGTGCAAATTGAATACTCGCCAGCCCCAACAGATGATCCATCCGTGTTTGGCGGAATGACATCGATTAAGTGGATCGGACTATCGGATATTTCTATTTCACTCGAATATGACGCCCGGAGTTTTTGTAATCGAAATTGATCTTGGTTGGTCCGTGACAGTGCGCGGCCTTCGTGGACGACTAATTGATCATTGGCCAAATCTTGTAAATGCTTCGGAGCGTCATCTTCGTTCAAGAACGAAGTTTCATACTCGATCTTGCCAGTGATAATTGCGCCGGTTCTTAGCCCGAGTACAAAATCGCTTGATTCGATATCGAATTTTGCACATGTAATCTCATGTTCGGTGACTTGAATTGTCTCAAGGTGCGAATTATCCCATGCCGCATTAACGCTTAACTGTCCATTGGCATGTAATCTCCAGCGAATTGTGCGGTACTCGTCTACTCCTGTGCCAATTAGTGCACTCTCTGCAAGATCGGTAGCAAGACTCTTCGATGGTGGCTCGGTTGAATTGGAAACCTCCGCATCAAAGAACAGAGGAAGTGCAACGAGTATCAGCAGTACGGCAACGAGCGAGACTGCGCCAATTGTGAAAATGCCACCACCGCGAATAATGATTCTTGCCAGAACATCACTTGCTTTGACAGACCAACGCGTGGACTTTCGGCGTTTGCTACCGGATGGTCTGGTTGTACTTTTGTCTGGCATGATTTGGTTTAAACAGGGATTTGAACTGAGCTATTTCGATTCCGTTTATTAAAGGAACGGGCGACGCCTTCCCCCGAAGGAGAAAACGCCACCCGTATCGCGGGAACAAGTCTTATCAAGCTCCCAGCCCGGAAGCGGTGACTGGCGTAACCGGGCAGGCGCGATGGGTTAGTCAGTGATACCAACCTGTTGAAGTGATTTTTCAGCGATCACGGCACTGATTGGAAAGTATCCGTCTTTCACAACATCAGCTTGTCCTTGAGCACTAAAGATATATTTAAGGAATTCACGACGCAGTGGATCCAGCTTGCTGCCTGGCTTGTGGTTAACACTTAGCCAAAGGAATCGAGCGAGAGGATATTCGCCGGTGTATGCGAATTCTGGACTCGCAGGTACGGCTTTTGTTTCCGCATCCTTGGAAAGTGGTACAGCACGGACGTCAGCGGTCTTGTAACCGATTCCGCTGTAACCGATTCCGTTTTTGTCAGTAGCGACACCTTGAACAACCGAGGCACTCCCTGGTTGTTCCTTTACATTTGGCTTGTAGTCGCCATCGCCAAGGACGTTTTTCTTGAAGTAACCGTAGGTACCAGAAGCGGAGTTTCGTCCATAGATGCTGATTGCCGCGTCCTTAAAGGTACCGGTCAGTCCAACTTGTCCCCACTTACTGATATCTTGATTGAATCCAGACTTACGAGTGCTTGAAAAAATGGCATCTGCCTGAGCCAAAGTTAATCCTTGCACAGGGTTATCTTTGTGAACGTACACTGCGAGCATGTCGATACTGGTTCCTAACTGGATCGGTTTGTAACCGAATTTCTTTTCAAACGCATCAACTTCAGCAGGTTTCATAAGGCGACTCATCGGTCCGAAGGTTGAAGCACCGGAGATTAGTGCAGGCGGAGCAGTGGATGATCCTTTGCCTTCAATCTCCACTCGGACGTTTGGATAGTACTTCAGGAATCCTTCAGCCCAAAGAGTCATCATGTTGTTCATCGTGTCCGAACCGACACTCTTAATGGCGCCGGAGATGCCGGCTATTGGTGTGTAATCCTTTAAATTGGGATCAACCTTAACCCCTTGTGCTTGGGTACTGCCGGCGACCATTACAACAATGGTTAGTGCCGCAACAGCATTCACTAAGAACTTCTTCATTTCTAATTTCCTTACAGATAAACAATACAGGTGTCTGGCAGTGTTCGTTTGTACGTACACTGAATTGCCCCAGCGACTCTTCAAATTAAACCCACTCATTGTGAAGCCATCATGATGCTTCGGTTTAGATTTAATGTGAATTCAGTTAAGAGAGCGTGAAGACTTTTGAGTGATTTTTAACACGTTGTTAACAAAACATTTGTGCTGGATTAACACTGCGGTGTTAGATTGCTGGTGTAGTAATTACATCGCGGGAAGCAAGGAAGCGATCGTTGTATTTACTGAGATTTTCATTAGAGAGAAGAGGAATAGGGTGTTAGAGACGGAACTGAAACTCCTGCATCGAAAGTTGTTGGCAATTTGCACCATTGCCGAATCGTTACTAGCCGAGTCCGTGGATAATGTGATCAATCCAAACCAGAATCGTATTTCAGAAATGACGCGGCAGCAGAAAGTCTTGTCAGGAATGGCAAATCAACTCGAATCAAAATGCATTAGTGTGCTAACGCTGGAGCAGCCATTGTTGACGGATCTTCGTCGCATCACATCAATGATCAAGATCGGAAATGAACTTGAGCAAGTAGCAAACTCATCAATCGAACTTGCTGCCTCATCGTGTGATTGGACGGATTACCGTGGTTCGACGATTCTTTTGAAAATTGAAGCGATGGCTTGTCTGGTGATTGGCATGCTCAATCGAAGTATTGACTCTTATGTGCGAGTAGACGAGTCGCTCGGGAAGTCTGTTGTATCTCAAGTGGTCGATGTCCGTAAACATTACTCACAGATGCATGATTATTTAATTTCCCCGGAAGTGGATTCACAATTTGCGAGTTGTTATCTCACCTATGTAATTCAGCATCTTGCATCGGTTACAGATCATGCAACGCGAATTGCATCGTATAGTGTGTTTGTTGCATCCGGTCAGCCGTTACGGCCTCCGCGCGTTCTTGGGTACAGATTATTGGAAGAAGCGGCATAGCATTAAGCCGCGTAGTTTTCTATTTTCCACCACCACAACTATGCGCCACTCTTCCTTGCAACACTCATCTTGATCGCGTAAGTGTCACCTCTTCACAAATTGATAGCAGTACTCAAAAGGCCGCTTAACCAAAAAGCTAAGCGGCCACCGAGAGCTCAATTCAAATCGAATAGCCATGCAACATCTTGCACACTCATTCAATTTACGGAGGAATCGAGTTGGCTGATACCACTCTGTCTGTTCGGATGGTAACAGCCGCCAACGCCCACAAGCGTGTTATGTGACTACTGATTCATTCGACGTTTATTAGCCAACACTATGTTAAGAACCTGTAAAAGACACAATTATCAAAACTAATTGCAAATCCTATTTGAGCGACTTGATCCAAACGGAGTAACAGATGGTCAAAACAATCCAGAGACAGGATGTCTCGAACGTGACAGCGGCAGAAAATTTAATGAAGAAGCTATTCGTCTTAGATACGAATGTGATCATGCATGACTGGGAGTCGTTCCTGAATTTTCAAGAACACGATGTAGCTGTCCCAATTACAGTTCTGGAAGAACTGGATAAGTTCAAAAAAGGTGATGAAGATCGAAACGTTCAGGCGAGACGGTTCCTGCGACGAATCGATGAATTTACAGGCGATGCACTAACTGAATCGGGTGCTTCGCTTGGAGATGGTCGAGGATGCATTCGAATTGTCCTGTCTGGAAAACTCAAAAAGAAGATCGGTGATGTGTTCCTAATGGACACGGCTGATCACAGAATTCTAAATGCGGTCTTACGGCTGCAGGAACAACATCCGGAGCAGAAGGTAATACTGGTATCCAAGGACACCAACCTGCGATTGAAAGCCAGAGGGCTTAATGTCACTGCTCAGGACTATACGACAGATAAGATTGAGAGCTTTGAGAAACTCTATTCAGGTAATCGCGTGATCTCCGCTGGAAGCGAGTTGATTGACGATTTTTATTCAGGTTCGCACTGGGTTGGAGCATCGGAGGCTGGCGTCATCGAAGCTCCCGTTGCTAATGAATTCTTTGTTCTTCGCAATGGATCCAAGTCAACGCTCGCGATGTATAAGGAATGTGAAAAGGCATATCAACGGCTGGATAAATGTAGTGCTTATGGAGTCAGCCCTCGCAACGCCGAGCAGACATTTGCTCTACAAGCATTACTGGATGATGGACTACCACTTGTAACACTAGCTGGAAAGGCAGGTACAGGAAAAACGCTTTTGGCGCTTGCCGCAGCTTTAGAACGAAGTGGTGTTTATCGGCAAATATTACTGGCAAGACCCATTATTCCACTGAGTAATCGAGATCTTGGATTCCTGCCAGGGGATATTGATGCCAAGTTAGAGCCATACATGCAGCCGTTGTATGACAACCTCAGTGTCATACAACACCAATTCGCTAATACCGATCCTCGAGCACTTACCATTCGGAGCATGCTCGAAAAAGACAAGTTGTTGATCACGCCCCTCTCATATATTCGTGGCCGCAGCCTACAAAACGTATTTTTCATTGTTGATGAAGCACAAAATCTCACTCCACATGAAATGAAGACGATTATTACAAGAGCTGGGGCGGGAACCAAAGTTGTCCTGACCGGTGATGTTCACCAGATTGACCACCCATATCTGGATGCTTTGTCCAATGGGTTAAGTTACTTGATCAACAAAATGAAAGGTCAAAACCTGTACGCTCATATCACTTTGGAACGTGGCGAACGAAGTGCATTAGCAGATCTTGCCAGTGAGGTCTTGTAAGGCGATACGCTGGGGGTTTTTAACTCGACAATTACGCGAGCGCTTCTTCGACGACGTGTGCCTCATCCGGCCCAGTTAGACGCTGGTCGAGACCCTGGTAATAGAACGACAAGAGATTGTGATCCAAGCCCATCAAGTGCAAGATCGTTGCATGAAAATCTGAAACGTGCACGGGCCGATCAGCTATTCCAAATCCCAGGTCATCACTTGCGCCGATGGCCTGCCCGCCTTTGACTCCGCCACCAGCTAGCCACATGGTAAAGGCATGCCAGTTGTGATCACGACCAGGTTTCCCGATTCCTTCACTTGTCGGTGTGCGACCGAATTCACCACCCCAAACAAAAAGTGTTTCATCCCACAGCCCGATATCTTTCATATCTTGCATTAAGGCTGCCATGGGCTTATCGGTTTCACCGGCATGAAGTTTGTGATTGGTGATACAGTCAGTGTGACCATCCCAAGTATCTTCGATATGGCCACCACCGGAGTAAAGTTGAATAAACCGCACTCCGCTCTCAAGTAAACGCTTGGTTATCAAACACTTTCTGCCAAAGTCGGCGGTGATTTTGTCATTCAATCCATAACGCTCATGCGTCTTTGCTGATTCCTGAGACAAATCAACAACGTCCTTAGCGGCCACCTGCATGCGATATGCCAACTCGTAGGACTCGATGCGTGCTTCCAACTCAGACTCAAATTTTCGTTTGCGACGATGTTGTTGATTGAGTGCACCAAGCAAATCTAGTGATTTTCGTTGGCTCCGGTCTGTAACACCTTTTGGGTTATCCATGTTTAATAACGGTGTCCCGCTGCTTCGGAACATGGTTCCCTGATATGCTGCCGGGATGTAACCACTACTCCAGTTTGAAGCGCTTCCAATTGGGCCGCCACGTGGATCGGTCATTACAACGTAGCCTGGTAGATCCTGGCTGATCGTTCCGAGTCCATAGTTTACCCATGAACCGATCGACGGGCTGCCGATTCCCACTTTCCCGGTATTCATCTGAATGCAACCGGAGGCATGTGCTGCGGTATCGGTATAGCAACTTCGAAACAGGCATAGATCATCTGCGTGCGTGGATAGATGAGGATAGAGGTCGCTGATTTCCAATCCACTTTCGCCGCGCTTTTGAAATTTGAATGGTGACTTCATTAAGTAACCAATAGCTCTGCCATTTGAGCCTACTTCGAGCTCTCCGTTGTACTCTTCGCCATGGTGTTTATCGAGGACAGGCTTAGGATCAAACGTATCAATTTGACTTGGGCCACCATTCATGAAAAAGAAGACACAGCGACTTGCTTTGGCTTCAAAGTGTGGCTTTTTCGGCGCCAATAATCCACTCAATCCCTCTTTGTCTTCAGCGCGCAATTTATCAAAGAATCCATCGCGACTGAGTAAGTCCAGCATCGCAAGACCTGTAAAACCCGCGCCGGTTTCCCAGAGAAACTCTCTACGCGAATTCCTACACGGTGTTTGATTTGGACTCATAAATCGATTCATGTCTTACTTTCACTAGCGTGAGACGAGTTATCTCTCGGTTAATCCGGATACGCGAACTCGTTGAGGTTGAAAATGACTCTGCAGATTTGAACGAGGGCTCTATATTCGGGTGACGTGGCCAACTTTCCATCCGCATCCTCTTCCCTGAACTTTTTTGTTTCCGTAGCAAGAAAGTCAGTCATAACTTGCAACTCCGTGGCTGTTGGTTCACGGCAAAGTGCAAGTTTAAATGCAAGCGTTATTTGCGATGCTGAGCCATCACCGGCTTCAGTTTCTAATCGTTTGGCAAAGTACTCCGCCTGTCGATTAACGAACTTGCCGTTAAAGAGAGTCAACGCCTGAGGCGCTACGCTGGTAACAATCCTTTGTGGCGTGGATTTGGTCGTATCACATAAATCCAGAACTTCTAAAAATGGCACAATCAGTGACCGCTTTACATAACTGTATATGGTGCGTCGATTTGCTTCTTCTTCATTAAACGCAGGCCAGATTTTCTGTTTGTCAGCATGGTTATCTAGAGCGTCGGACGGCACATATGGGTACATACTTGGCCCATACATCTTCCGATTGATTTGGCCACTGACTGCCAAAATACTATCGCGGATCGCTTCAACCTCTAGTCGGCGATACGGGCGTCTCCACAGTAAGTTATTTTCCGGATCTTCTGCAGCATATGACTCGTTCCATTCTGAGCTCATGCGATACGCATTACTCGAGAGAATCAATGCATGTAGCTTTTTCAGAGACCATTCGCCTTCATTGACAAACCAATCTGCCAACCAGTCAAGTAACGCTTCGTGTGTCGGAGCTGCGCCCATTACACCGAAGTCGTTCGGTGTGCGAACAATGCCAACGCCAAAGTGATGTTGCCAAACACGATTAACCAACACTCTCGCGGTCAGTGGGTTGGCATCACTGGCAATCCAATTCGCCAACGCCAATCTTCGACCGGTCGTGTGGTTTGTAGGATTATCAAAATCCGGCTGCACGCTTGTAAGTACTGTCGGTACACCAGGTTGCACAACGGGTCCGGGACTGGACGCTTTGCCACGCACGAGGAGATTTGTTTCCGGTACGTTTTCAAGAGACTCGGTAAAGAAGTATCCACGCGGTAAATCCGGTGTTTCTTCTCTTAGGGCTTTTATAGCCTGCTTTGCCTGAGATAGTTGGTCCCGTTGTTCATCGTTCAACCCGGAATCTGCATCTGCTGCAATCTCGTTGCGTTTGCTTGCAATCAACTTAACAGCATCTGAATCTCGATCGCCAGCCGGGGCCTTAAGTGCCTTCTGGATTGCCTCGTCCAGTTCGGATGTACCATCTTGGATACGCTTCAGAGCAACCGCCAAATTGATCGAGTCGATGTCACTGTTATGCTTTGCAATTTCACCATTTCGCGTCTGCTCATTGGCCAGTTGCTCAACACTACCAGCTGGCAAGTCCAGATCCGACCTTCCGGATTGCGGTCGCTTTAGTGGATTGAAAACCGCGATCATTTTGTAATAGTCATGCTGTGTGAGTGCTTCAAACTTGTGATCGTGACATCGGGCGCAAGCAAGGGTGAGCCCAAGAAAAACCTGACTCGTTGTATTAAGCATGTCGTCGAGTTGATCGAACCGATCTTCAGCGAAATCAGCAGGCTCATCGTCAAATGGTCCCAGCCGATAGTAACCAGTAGCAATCACCGTGCGTGAGTCAGCAGTTTCCAATTCATCGCCAGCAAGTTGTTCGAGGATGAATTGATTGAAGGGTACATCATCGTTGAGTGCTCGAATGATGTAGTCACGATATCTCCAAACATTTGGTTTCATACCATCACGTTCGTACCCGTTTGTTTCTGCATATCGCACGATATCCAACCAATGGCGAGCCCATCGTTCTCCGTATGCTTCACTTGCCAACAATTTTTTTACAAGGTGATCAAATTGTTCCGGATCGCTGTTTGCATCGATGGCTGCCTGTTGCTTGAGCGTGGGTGGTAAACCGGTTAGCCCCAGGTAGAGACGTCGCCCAAGCGTTCCTGGGACAGCGGCAGGTGCAGGCTTCCAACCCTTTCGTTCCAACTTTTGCAGGATGAACGCGTCGATGGGGTTTCTTACCCAATGATCATTTTTCACTTGGGGAACGTCAGGCCGTTCGACTTTTTTGAATGCCCAGTGATCACGATCATCCTGCGTGATCTTTGCATCGCTCGCTTTAAGGCCAATGCCCACCTCCGGCATTTCGCCAGGTTCTTCAGCCAGCAGCGGAAAGGATATAAGTAGACAGAGAGTTATAGAAAGTGATCTTTTCATTTTACTTTCGACGTTGGTCGATGATCTTGGTGGCGACGCCTTCAATGCTGTTCTCACCCAGGGTGACATTGCCAACGCCGTCGTTGATTTTGATGCCAACACGTTTCATCGGATCTCGATTTTCTTGGATGATATTATTTCGAATCAGCGTGTCTTTCGTTTGACCCTGGATTTCGATTGCAACACCTTCGCCATCACCGCTGTTGACCACGCGGTTGTCTTCAATCACATTTCGGTTTGCCCAAAAATCTTTTCCACGTGCATCGTCCCTGAAAAGGATTCCGATGCGTCCACTGTCGATGACGTCGTTTCTCCGCATCACGTTGTCGGTATCACAGTGTCCAATGGAAATACCGTACTGGCTATTGCCTTTGATTTTATTATCAACTGCCAGACCATATCGCACGCCCCAGCACCAGAAAATTCCAATGCCGTTGTTTTCAATTGTTGTGTTTTTGATGACGGGTCGTTGTGAGCCGGAGCCCGGATGCACTCCTAAATCGCCGTTGTCATGACTGTGACATCCATCAACGACTACGTCGTGGCAGATTTGAAAACTCAGCCCATCCCCGTTGTAATTCCGCATCGTGCAGTTTTTGAATGTGTAGCGGTTGCAGTCTTGCAGGAATACACAGCCACCATAGTTGCCGTTCATGTTGGCATTGTTCTCTTTGTTACCGTCAAACGTCAGGTTTTCAATCAGCACGTCTTCCGTGTATTCGCTGGTAAATAAAGGAAACAAGGAGGAGACGGTTGGCTTGCCGGTCAGCCAGATGTTTTTACGTAAGCCATCGTTGAGCTTGAAGCGATTACCACTTCGTGCAACCAGTGTTCGTTTGATCGTTGTTTGACCGCCATTGTGAGGATTCTTAGCCACGATGAAGACTCCGTCACCAACGCGAAATCCGGAGCGTTTTTCCAGCGTGATCTCTTGGTCGTACCAGTCAGAATCTTCCGAGACATTGACTTGCTCCGATGCTATTTTCGTCACGATACTCTCATCGCCACTTCCCTGGATTCGAATGCGCGATGGCAGGTGTACGGCATTTCTTAGCGTATAAGTGCCAGGCAGGATTTTCACCGTACCGCCGCCAAGGCGTGCAATGTAATCGACAGCTGCCTGTATCACACGGTCGGATGAACCCACGAGGTCTGCCTTCTTTGGACCGACTGTAATGGTCATTCGTTCTTCCCAATTCGGTTCGAATTGGTCATCACCATCAGTCGCTCGTGGATTTTTCACTCTCGGACGCTCGTCTTCTCTTCCAAAGAGCGGAGAGGCAATCGTCCCAGTCAATAATGCTGATGATGCGAGGAATTGACGCCGTTTAATTTGAGATAAAGGCATGATTAATTCATCCTTGGTGAACGTGGAAGTCAACATCGCAACTCGAATACAGAATTCGACTCTACATGTGTAGCTACGTGTCTATTTTACAGGGCAATTAACAGCAATGCTCGCTTCAATTGCCATCAAGAGTCGGCTTTAGAAATGTAAAGCCGGTTAGTTTAAAACCAAGCCGCAATAACCAACGACTTTTTCATAAGATCCAGTGATTTTCCCACTGGTGTAATAACCGACTTCGGTGCATTCGTTTAGTGAACCGCCATCGAGAAGTGCTTGCATCACGATCACGGCGGGAATCATCCCACACATAGAAATGTGATTCGTCTTTACCGTGTTGAATAGCTGTTCAGGGTCAAGTGACAGCATTGCATCAATCGCTTTTCGATCCAGTGAGTTATTAACTTCCTGAGTGCCAAAATGATGCATGTCACTTGAAATTATCAAAAGCGGTTTACGATCCACTGAATCAAGTACCGAATTCAATTCGCTGGCAAAAGTCTTGCATTCTTCCAGTGTTGCATTGCCCATGGCAATTCCAACTACCTTGGTTTTTGGCGCTAGCTTGGCAAGTAGAATCAGCTCCATTTCAATGCAGTGTTCAGATGCGTGAGCGCCAGCATCGAATTCCAAGCCAGTAATGCCGTCTACCAGCCTGGCCGCCATTTCTGTGTCGGACTGCAATTCACAAGCAGGCAAACTCCAGCTCGTACATGGCGAAACAGCCCACGGCAATCCAACTCGAGTATGTTTTGGGCCAATGATAATTACGGTTTCCGGAATTTCAACTTGTCCTAACACATCGGCTGCAAGTTGACCCGAGTAAATCAATCCGGCGTGAGGCATCATTACAGCAGAAGCATTAACTTTGGCATCCGGCTGATCTTTTATTAAGTCATCCAGTACGCTGTCAAGTTCCTCTTTTGTGCCCGGATAAAAGGCACCTGCTACTGCAGGAGGTCTTGGGCCCTCAAAGGACCTTGCCTTAGGGATGCGAGTGTAGTGGAGTCTCTCGGTTGTGCTGTTCACCGCAAAGCTAATCAATTGAGCATGCTCGATGCTTGTAAGCGGCAATTTACTGCGGATCGTGTCAATCAACGAATTCGCATCTCTTGAACTGTCAAATTCGGCGATGAGTACATTCTCATCCATCGCAATGAGTATTCGGGAGGTCGTATCCAGCGACAGATCGCTAACATCAGATAAGCGACCGTGTATGGCCGGATCATCGAGCAACGCGAGGCTTGGTGTGGAAGCTGACATGAAATCACTTGCACCGGTATGTGACTGTGATAATTGGCCCGCTAGGTTTTGAGCGTTTTGTAAGAGTGTGGAGTGTAGTGGCACGGTCTTGTTCATCGCGAACTGCATGACTCCAATTGTCGACCCATCCTCATGCGTTAGTTGGTATAGCAGCCCTTTTACATTTCCATCTGGGATACCAGGCATTACGTAACTAGGTGTGGCTCCTGTTAAAATGGCAATGATGTTTTGATGTGTCATCAGGGCCAGTTGGCGAAGCGCCTGATTGTCAATGAAGCTGCATGCTTGTTGAGATTGCAGTTGGGCAAGGCACGATTCTGGCATGGGGCCATCTGTGACAATCGTTTCAAATGTCTCCAGAGAGGCATCATCTGATAGCCATGCGTCAATTGGCAAACTTGCCTTGCGACAGACCATTTCAAGAAATGCCCGCTGGTCCGCCTGATGGTCAACTGCCACTACAGGTAGTAAGAGGCCACGCTTGCCGGCTTGTTCGATGATCAAGCCATGCTTGCCGATCTCAATTTGTTCGTGTCTCTGCTGTGCGTCGCAAGTTACGGGCTGGATATTGTGAAGCAGTGATACATCGACATCGAGCTCAGGCAGTTCGGAAGTTGAAACAGGCGGGAATCGCGGGTCACTGGTCGCCGTCCGTCTTGCAGATTGATCGAGAGCGTGAATCAGCTTCATGGGTTGTCCGAGTACCCCACAGCAGCTTCTCAGATTCCCATCCTTCTTGAGTGTGACAAATGCTCCCATCACCATCTCTTTGTCAGCGCCTTCAAGAGCAGCAACACTTCTCGTCTCTTGGCTTGCACAGACTTCATCACAGACTACCTGACATGCAAGGTTATGAATCGCCTGTTCCTGACTCGGGCTCAAGTCAATTGCTGTGGTGTTTTCCATTTCTTCGGACTCGGTGGAAGGTTGCATCTTCTCTTGTGCGTGTTGTGGTAGCTCTAGCGTAACAAAATCACGAATTTTTATTGGCTGTCGGCCAGCTCCCCATGAACCAGGTTGTTCATCAAAACAGCCGGGAATCTTTGAACCGCACTTACTACATGTATTGCGGTCGAGATTATAGGCACCCAATTTGTACCAATCTCGCTCAATCAATATCTCTCCGCACGAGGCACAGAACGTACTTTGGTGTTTTACATCATGTACGTTTCCTACATAGGGAAATCGGATTCCCTGATGCTGCGCAACTTCGTAAGCCTTGAGCAGTGTCTCATGTGATGTTCTTGGCCGATCCTGCATTTTGAAGTCAGGGTGAAAGGCCGTGAAGTGAACCGGTACCTGATCACCGCAATGTTCCAGAATCCAGTCGCAAAGTTCTCGCAGTTCATCTGTGCTGTCATTTGCATCTGGAATCACCAAGTTCGTAATTTCAAACCATGTCTGCTTATATTCGCTGAGCCACTTTAATGTCTCCAGCACCGGCTTGATATGTGAGTAGGTTAGGTTGAAGTAAAATTCTTCAGTGAAGGCCTTTAAGTCGATATTCGCGGCGCTCATCTGAGAGAAGAAGTCCTCGCGAGGTTGGTCGGATATGTACCCCGCGGTTACCGCAATCGTCTCAATGTCGCGCTGCTGGCATTCAATTGCAGTGTCAATTGCATACTCTGCCCAAATCACGGGGTCGTTATATGTGAATGCAACACTTTTGCAATGATGGTGCTGGGCTGCGTTGGCAATGGCTTCCGGCATCGCGACCTCGCTGAGTCGCTGCACTTCGCGAGACTTAGAAATGTCCCAATTCTGGCAGAATTTGCATCCAAGGTTGCAACCGGCTGTACCAAAACTGAGAACACTCGTTCCGGGGTAGAAGTGATTCAGAGGCTTCTTCTCAATTGGATCGATACAAAAGCCGGTGCTGCGACCATATGTCGTTAGCATCATCTCGCCATTGATGTTTTGGCGAACAAAACAGAATCCGCGGTCTCCCTCGTTTAGCTTGCACTCTCTTGGGCACAATTCGCATAAGATGCGATCGTTCTCAATGTCACGCCACCAGCCGCCACTTAAGTGCCCATCATTGGATGGAGATACTGATGGCGGTGTCCTGACAATTCGTTGCATTTATTGATGATCCTGTGCAGGGCATTTTAGCCGCAAATTGCGGCAATATCTGTTTTTGAACCGACTGAACCGATTGAATCGGACTAACGTATGGGATGAGTATCAGGGTGTTTTAGCGGTGAGTTCATCGTATAAAATAGACGAATCACGATGTTAAAATCCACGGTTGCCTATGAAAGCCGGCAATCACTTCGTTGTTTGAGTCGATCACGTTAGGAGAAAAGTCATGGCAAAGTCTCGAAATCACACACTTTTCGGTTTCTTGTTTTTCTGTGCAATTGTTACCGGTACTGTAATTAGCATTTCATTTCCCCAGCTATTCACTGACTGGGCATATGCTCAACAGCGCGATGTCGCAGTAGATGCTCAAAAAGAAATTGTATCTGCCAAGGATCTTTCGTCAGCATTTAAAGCTGTTGCCAAGCGCATGCGGCCATCTGTGGTGAGCATTACCAGTAAATTTGAACGCCGGTCGTCCAATCAAAATCCGTTTGGTGGTCAGCAAATCCCGGAACAGCTTCGCGACTTTTTCAACGATGATTTCTTTGGGCGTTTTCCTCAATTTCCAAACCAACAACCTCAACCGGAAGGCGTAGGAAGTGGCACTGGATTCATTGTCAGTAGTGACGGTTACATACTGACCAATAATCACGTCATCAGTGGCGCGACATCGATCACCGTTACGCTTTCTACATCCAGAGAAATGGATGCCCAGGTGGTCGGCAGTGACGAAGCGACAGATTTGGCTGTGTTGAAAGTACAAGCGAATGATTTGTTGCCTGCCAAGTTAGGTAGCTCTGATGCAATGGAGGTTGGTGACTGGGTGCTTGCGATTGGAAGTCCGTTCGGCCTTGACCAGACGGTTACCGCTGGGATTATTAGCGCCAAGGGACGAAGCCATGTAGGAATTACAGACTACGAAGATTTTATCCAAACGGATGCCGCAATTAATCCCGGCAATAGCGGCGGACCGCTCGTGAACCTCAACGGTGAGGTGATTGCAATCAACACAGCTATTGCATCGAAAACCGGATCCTATATGGGAATTGGCTTTTCCATCCCGAGCGATATGGCACGTTTTATCAAGGACAGCATCATTAGCAACGGGACCGTTGAACGAGGATATCTGGGTGTCTTAATTCAGGACCTTGATGAGAATCTGGCTGACTCGTTTGGTTACTCCAGTACCGAAGGAGCGCTGGTTGGACAGGTTGTCGCAGGTGGGCCAGGATCCAAAGCGGGTTTAAAGGAAAGGGATATTATCACTCATTTGGGTGAAACCAAGATCCTCACCATGCCCCAGTTAAGAAATACGGTTGCGGCAACCGTTCCAGGGACGGAATTACAATTGAAGGTATTTCGTGATGGTAAGACGATTGATGTTGTCATTATGGTTGGAATGCTCGATGCAGAGACGGTCGCAACTTCGACTCAGGTAGATGATGCAACAGATGAAGTTCTTGGAGTCAGTGTCGAGTCTCTCACACCTGACAAATCTAAGATGCTCGGGTATAGTGCAGACCTTAAAGGCGTACTTGTTGCCGGTGTGCAACAACGCAGTTTGGCTGCTCAGGTTGGAGTAAGACCTGATGATATCATCCTTCAAGTTGGTAATACGAAGGTAACAACAGCCGGCGAATTCACCAAGGTGATGAGCGAGAGTGATGTAAAGGAAGGTATTCGAATTCACATACTGCGTGGTGGAGTAACCAGGTTCATCTTCATTCGAACCTAATCTCTTAATGCCATTCAGCCGAATACGTTACCGGCAAGAATAGGAATCGTAATGGAGTACACTGTCTGGCACTTTGTTTGCCTGGCAACAACGCTATTCGGCAGTAGCTTACTTCAAGCTGTGGTCGGATTCGGTGCAGGTGTTTTTGGCATCCCGATATTAATGCTCTGCGGATTTGATGCGCACGTGGCAATTATCGCCGTCAGCATGGGTTCTATGTGCCAGGCCGTGATGGGCTCGATGAGCCTCAAGGGTGATATAGAGTGGAAGCGAGCTTTTCGACCAGCTTTATTCCGTCTGATTTGGATGCCGCTGGGCGGCTATTGCCTGTGGTTAGTTGGCAACATGGGTCAACAACAAGTGCGTCAGGCGATCGGCATTGTGTTACTGCTGATCGTACTTGTACGCGTGCGGATTAAAGTTATACCGACTGAAGAACTCCATGTTAAATGGGAATACGTTGCTTTCTCTATTAGTGGCGTGCTGTTGGGGTTCTGTGGAATGGGAGGACCAGCAGTGGCTCTGTGGGTCATGGCGCAACCGTGGAATCCCAGAAAGTCACGGGCATTTCTGTTTGCGATTATGTTCCTGGGTATGATTCCGCTTTTCATCCAGTTCTACGTGATGTACCCGGATGATGCACTCTATGCGATGGCACTTGGATTAGCGACATTTCCGACGGTGTTGCTTGGCGGTCTCGTCGGAATGAGAGTTGGGAACAAACTTGAGCGAGAGCGATTGCAGAAGTATACGCTTGTCCTACTTACGGTAATCGGAATTAGCGCGTTGCTTTCACCCTATTTGCGACCCGCACCGGAAAGTGCTGATAAGCCTGCCATAGAAGAGGCTGCAGAACATCAAGTGATTTCGGAATGGCCTACTAAGTGTTGAGCGACGGGATGCAAACCCAGTAACACATTGTGCAGCGTATTACTGCACATCTAGTCGATAGAATTCGATAGCAGTTCCACCGAAGAGTCGATCGGTCTCCGAATTACTAAGTGGACCAACTACCTGGCAAAGAGCATCGTGAACTTGATCATACGTTCCGGCCAATTCGCAAACCGGCCAGTCTGAGCCAAACATACATCGTTCGACACCAAACGCCTCCAGAGCTACTTCGACATAAGGTCTTAAGTCGGACGCCGTCCAATGTGCCCAATCGGCTTCCGTGATCATGCCGGATAGCTTGCAGTACACATTCTCATATTTCGCGGCATCCTGAATGTGTTGCGTCCAGTTGTCCATTCTGCCGGCCTTGATTTCCGGCTTGGAAATATGATCGATGACTAAGGGCAGGTTCGGCAATAAACTTGCTACCGTCTTCGCGTGATGTACATGTTGAACATAAAAGAGCAGGTCGAACGGGACGTTATATTTTTCCAGTACCTTGAGCCCATTAATAATCTCATCACTCACGATGAAATCCACATTCGGTTCATCTTGCGTGATATGCCTAATTCCTACGAACTTTGGATTGTCAGCAAACTGTGCTATCTGGTCTTCGCAATCATCGCTTGCTAAGTCAACCCAACCCACGACACCGGCAATAAAAGGGTTGTTGGTTGCCAGTTCCAACGCCCACGCGTTTTCGCGAATGTTGTGCTGTGTTTGGACAAAGACAGTCTTATCAATGCCGACCTGGGAAATGCGTGATGCAAGATCGCTGGGCATGAAGGACCGATTGATGGCCTCGTTTCCTTCAGCGCTAAGCCAACCGTATTCAAATTCGGTCTTGTTTAAATCCCAGAAGTGCTGATGAGCGTCAACGCGTATGGCCATTGGGTTTACCTATATGATCGGCGTGTCGTTATTCTCTTCCCGACCCTCGATGTAAAACCAGTTGTGAATTGGTTTTAGGATTTCTTGAACTTCCGATACCAACTGAGTGTCCAGCGGTTCATTAATCCAATCAGCCCATTGGCGAATTCGCCCGGGATTGGCAGAACCAGTCACACAAGTCGTCATATCCGAATTTGCAATTGAGAATTGTAACGCGAGTTGTGCAATATCAATGCCGGCCTGCATGCAGTGGTCAGCGGCCTGTTTGCAAAGGGCACGAACCTGATCTGTCGCTTTGTGCCATGATGGCAGATTGGCAGTGGTGAGCAGACGTGCTGAAAACGGTGCCGCGTTGAGGATTCCAACTCCCTTTTCTTTTAGATACGGAGCCAGATCGGCAAACATTGTGTTCTGCAGCGTGTAGTGATTATAAGAGAGTACAACATCAAGGTCTGTCTGATCCAGAACATACTTAAAGATCTTCATAGGGTATCCGGACATGCCGATGTAACGTACTTTTCCCTGCTGCTGAATCTCACGCAATGCGGGAATTGTCTCGTCAACGACCTGTTGCATCTCAACAAATTCAATGTCGTGGCACAGGATGATATCCAGATAGTCAGTTCCGAGTCGGTGCAGAGATACATCAACGCTTTCGTGAACTCTCTTGGCTGAAAAGTCAAAGTGCGATTCGTGGTATCGACCTAGTTTGGTGCCCAGATAGTATCGATCACGCGGGATTCCCTTTAATGCGATTCCCAGCAGTACTTCTCCGATGCCCCGCCCGTAATACGGAGACGTGTCGATGAAATTCATTCCGCAATCAAGAGCCGTTGGTACGGACTGAAGTGCATCCTGTAAGTCGACAGGTACAAACTCCGATCCAAGTGACGAGGCGCCAAAACTGATGACCGACAATTGCATGTCGGTGTTTCCAAGCTGTCTGGTTTCCATCAGAGGTCCTCTGATCTACTGGTGTGTACTAGTCATCCATTCGGACGCCGATTGATAACAGCAGATTAGCAAATCTTTGTTGGTCTGCTGTTTGAATCGTTAAGACATGATCGGGAGTATCGACGGCTTTATAGAAGTCCCACTTTTCAATGGGCTCCAACTCCACGCCGACATTCGCACTCGCGAATACTTCACGGTATTCGTTCCAAACAGGTGGGTCGCCATCCAATGCATAAGGTCCCGTTGTTTCATAATTCATGGTGTTTGCGGCTTCGATAGGAATCGCAGTAACGAGTGCTTGCAGCACTTGTGTACACGTCACCAAACCGGGAGACAGGTTAAGACTGACCAATTCAGCATTCGGTCCAAGTGTTGAGGAACATGGGTAGTTGCCGTCAGCGATAAGAATCTTGCCGTGATGACCCGCGCGACCTAACACTTCGTTGATTTTAGGATGGATTAGTTGGTGCTTTAACATTCTTCAATTCCTATCTCACTTAACCCGCGAAAACTACATGCCGGACTGTAGGGCATCCAAATGACGTGCAAAGTGATCCTCTAATACGTCCGCATACGTGTCTGGATGTTGGACTAATATGTCGCGTACCAGTGGCCCTAGTTTCTCATCAGTGAGAACCGATCCAAATGTGCAGTGAAGAATCTGGCGCCCGGCAAAGGTAAAGCCCTTGCCCTGTGGTACTTCGTCCCAAAGTTCTAGGTATTGTCTCTCCAGCTCGACGATATCTGAAACCTCCTCAACCGGTGGTGCAGAATCTAACGTGGCGTGGACATGGTAGGTCGCTTTGTCGGTCATATACCGACCACGTGCAAAACCAACGATTTCCCGAAACAGTGATGCATCATGACGGGCAACCACTCGTAGAGCTTCAAGGTAACTCGTCCCTGCGGTTTTTACGTGGAACAGTCCACCGGTTGCTTTGGCTAGTAGGCCATACATGGAGATTTTGTCGCTACCGGAATGCAAACTTAGTTTGTACGGACCAAGTTCTTTTGCCAACGCTGCATGGTCATGAAGGGAGACATCCAATGCGTCCAAATCGCCGATGAAGTCCACTCCTTTTTCGAAGTGACCAATGAATCGAGGTGCAAGGCTAACAAGTTTCATGCCATTGCTTAAGCAACGATCCGCGATGATATAGTGTTCCGCAAGCGTCGTAGGTTGTTCTGTTTCATCGACACTTAACTCAATTTCGTAATCGCGTCCGAGGCCTTCGTGCACATCGTCAATATAATTACAAAGTGAAAGCGCTTCATTTAGTGCGATACCGTATTTCACTGCCGCTCGCAGGCAAGCTTCTTCGTCAAGTTGAAACGAAGTGCCGGTACTTAGGGTTACTGACTTGCCACGATAGCTATCGATCCAGCTTACCTGATCACGAATCTCTGAAAACTTTGCTTCCAGCGTAGCCTGATCGTAAGTGTCGGAATGTTCATCAACGTGATCAGAAGGATCAATCGTAAAGAAGGTGAATCCTACTGCAGCAGTTACATCGACGTCTTCCGGCGTCTTTAGGTGATCTGCATCAGCACCGGTGACATCCGTCCAGCCGGATGCAACCATATCGCGAAGTGCATCCTCCATCACTCCAGTAGGTGTGCGTTGTGTCCGCGTCATTTCCCGAATGGACTGCTGCGGGTAAATGGCCTTTATTCCTGCACCGGATCGCTTCATGGAGGCAACGTGACCGGGAGTTGCTAGCCCGGTGCGATCTCCGAATCCGAAACTCGGTTCCAACCCTAGCGTGACGGGTTTTGGCAGTTGTTCTGGGTTGTTATTCATCAAGTGATCCAAGCTCTATTATGGGATATGTCGTTTGCTAGTCGGCTTACTACTGACCGAAGTACTTGTTAAAGGAGTCAATCGTTTGTTTGGCAGCAGCATCCGGATTTGGATATGCAAAGGCTTCTGCGCTAATAAAACGATCGTATCCGATACTCCGAAGAGCATCGACGATGGGCTCATATGACATATGTCCAAGCCCGGCGGGCCGGCGATTGGAGTCAACAAAGTGCACATGACCAATTGCTGAACCCGCATCACGAATCGCCTGGGCGATACATGATTCCTCAATGTTCATATGGAAGAGATCTGCCAGTAGGACGCAATTGTGGTCTTCATTTAGCGAGCTAAGGAAATCGACTCCGTCAGCCATCGTGTTGCACAGATTTGTTTCGTATCGATTGAGTGGTTCATAAATAAGTGAAGCGCCGTACTGTGATGCATGAGGGCCAAGTTCGTTAACCGCTTCCCCTAACAACGCCAGGGCGTCTGTTTTCGGTAAGTCGGCACTCCATCGACCCTGCATCGAACCGATTATCGCAGATGCACCAAATTGACCAGCCAAGTCAATAATGCTTCGAACGAAATCCTTTGCGCGTTGCCGTTCTGAGGCATCCGTGGATGTTAAAGACAAACCGTGTTTCACCATGCCTGCACCTGTCCCGACAGCTGCCAATTCGAGGCCGTGATCAGAAAGGAGCGATCGAAGTAAGTCGGTGTCGACGGCTTCCACGCCGGGTGGAAATACTTCCACAGCGTCAAAGCCTAGTGCCTTGGCTTTCTCGCAGCCGTCACGTAGCCCATCCCAAAATATAAAAGGGCCACCGCGAGCTTCTTCCACAAGACTAATAGTTACACATGATTTCATTGGTGATCTTCCAGAGAGAGAGTTTTGAACGACACTGTCAGCTTATTGAACTTCGACAATTGCCTTGAGTACACCGGTTTCGGGTTTGGTGTATGAATCGAAAACACCGGGTAGCTCATTAAACGATGTGCGATGTGTGATCCATGGGTTGGTATCAATTTGACCATCTTCGATGAGCTGAATAATGCGGCCAAAATCTTTTGGCAGGGCATTTCGCGATGACAGTAAGTTCATCTCTTTAGCGTGGAGTAACTTGTGGGGAAATGTCACCTCACCCATAGTAATCCCGACGTAAACAAGTGTGCCGGTGTGTGCCACATAATTCAGTGCATTCGACATCGACTGAGCATTGCCAGTTGCATCGATGACTATTGTCGGAAGATGGCCATTAGTGAGTTCTTCCAGAGCGCTTAGTTCACTACCATCACCTTTGAAATGCACTGTGTGATTGACACCCATCGTATTCTTGGCAAAATCGAGCCGCTGCTCATTGATGTCCATCATGATGGACGTAGCAGATGTGAGCTTAACGAATTCCAGTACACTGAGCCCGATTGGGCCGGCACCAATGATCAAAACGTGGTCTTCGCCGGTTGGATTGCAACGATCTACTGCGTGACAACCGATCGCCAATGTCTCGACCAATGCAAGTTGTTCCATAGCCAAGCCACCAGAAGATGGGTGGAGCTTTCGTGCCGGCACAATAAATCGGTCTCTCATGCCGCCATCTGTATGGACTCCAAGAACCTGCAGGTTATCGCAGCAATTCCCTCGGTTTCGCTGGCTCGCGAAACTACCTACGTCATTGATGTAAGGTTCTACACTACAGTGATCACCGGCTTTGATATTCTCAACGCCCTCTCCGATCTCTAATACTTCTACGCCCAGTTCGTGTCCGGGTATGCGTGGATAACTGTAAAATGGAAATTTCCCAAGGTATCCGCTGAGATCCGTTCCACAGATTCCAACTCGGTGTACAGCTATAAGCGCTTCACCGGCACCAGGTGCTGCAGCTTCTTCGATTTCTACTTGTTCAAAGTGTTTGGGTTCTTGTAAGACGATTGCCTTCATGGAGGAATGGATCCTTTTGGTCACGTCGGTTTAGATGGGCCCTGGCCACAATCAGCCATAACAGCACTGCGAATCCCTATTATGACGCCGCAGTAGCAACCGGAAAAGGTATCACAAACGAAGTATGAATCGATTATCCGCCTTCGTTTCGGATTATGTCGCTGAATCGACTTAGTATCTCTGAATCCTGTGAGATGAGCTGATCCCACGATGGAAGAATGGAAGTGCATCCTTGTGTGGCATCGGTCGTCTGTTGCCATGTATCTGCGACTCGGTTAGCAAAAAGATCAACTGCATCCGATTCGCTAGCCCGGTCATAATTCAGTCCGTTCAACTTGGAATCAATGGCGTAGTTGTCAACGAGTCGTAGTGCCGTGCTCTTAAATCCTTCGACCAGATCATGCGCAGATGGGATGTCGATATTACATTCAGCGAGCGCATCTCGCGTCGCTGAAATAATGTCAGCGGCCATTCGATTAAGTCCGCGGGAGGAATCGTCGGATGATATGTCCTGATGCTTGTGATCGTAAGAAGTTGCTAGGTCGACCTGACAAACTTGTTTACTAGATGTCATCTGGAAGACTTTGGAGAGCGACGTGATTTCAAGTCCCCAGTTAGCCGAAATCGGTAACTTCCAGGCAAGCTCTGTCGACATCCCGAATTCTCCCGCTAGAGGATAACGAAATGATGTTAGGAATTGTAAGAGTTCAGGGTGATGCGTCAGCTTGGAAATCGTTTTGAGCAAAGGTGCCACAAGCAGACGTACTACTCGGCCGTGCATCTTTGTCGTGGTCCGGGCATAGTATGCCTTTACAAATTGAAAGTTAGATTCCTCATGGGTAATAGGGGCAACGAGTCTAGCTGCCATCATGCGGTCATACGTAACAATGTCACAATCATGAAGGACGATCGAGTCAATGTCGTTGTCGGCAAGTATGTATCCGATGGCAGCCCAAACACTACGGCCTTTGCCAGCGAGTAATGCTGCCGGATAGTCCTCTGCGATCGAGTCGAAAAACGACAGGACGCTGGGGCTATCTGCCCATACGACATCAACACGCTGGCGTATGGGGTGCAGCCTCTGTATTGTTTCTGCGTAATCGTTCGCATCCGGAGCGACACCGAGAGTGACGATCACTCGCGATAAGTAATCGGTGCGTGAAAGTTCGTCGACGATATTGCTAAAGGAGTCAGACCGCATATCACTGGCGGTAATTGGCAAGAGTAGGGCGGTTTTATGGCCGCTCGTTTTAATCATCGACTCAAGCGCATCGACGCCAAGTGTGTTCAAGTCATGAATGGTGGTAATACAGCCAGACTGATGAAAGTCACTCATGCTTGTAATTATGCCTGACTGAGAAGTTTAAGAATGAACATCTTGAGAATAGTCTAACTGTGATTCTTTGACTTGTGTGTTAGCTAACAGACGAAGAGGCAATTAGCCAAACTGTTTGAAAGGGAGCAAGCTCAATCTCGTCTAGAAAAGGGGTTTGGCAAATGAGATCTATCTGTGCTGGTGCGATGGCAAGTGATGCACAGTTAAGCGTTTGAGCCTCGTCGCTCACATTGGCAATGACGACAATCTCCTGTTCATGATTGAGAGACTTTCGACGGAATGCGAGAATGCTGTTATTCGAAGATTCGATTACCGCTTGTTCTGAATTTGGATGGAACGCAGATTGTTCTCTTCGGATTGCCAGCAGTTGTTTGTATCCGTCCAGTACAGAACGCTGTATGGACGCTTCATCAGCCAGAGCTTCATCTAATTCAGCGCGAGAGTATTTGCGCCGATTGATGCGACGCGGAATTCCGGATTCGGTGACGCCTTCGTGATAGTTCGGTGTGCCGACTAGGCTGTGAAAGTAAATGCCCGGTATACCCGCTAGTGACATCTGAATGGCCTGGCTCGTAAGGAATCTACGAACATGTAATTCGCTGTTTGGGTCGCTTGGATCGCCGAGCGCATCAAAGTAACTAATGTTTAATTCGTACGGCGAGTCAGTACCGTCTGGGTTGCGTTTGGTGCTGATGTGTCCTCCACGGTTTCGTATGGCATTAACCAAGGCGTCTAATCTCTCATCCGATACGATTCCTTCGAGTGGTCGAACTCCCACACCGTCGTGCGAGGCAGTGAAATTGAAATAGGTGGTTTCAGATGTTGTGTGTTCCAAATTGCTTAACCAGGACACGAGTACACTGGAATCCTGAGCAATCAGAGCATCAAGTAGTAATGGCGGTAAGCTGAATTGATACACCATATGTGCTTCGTCTTGCTCGCCAAAGTAACTTACGTTTTCCTCGTGAGGCACATTTGTTTCAGTCAATAAAATGACATGCGGAGCAACCCGGTCGAGGACTGATCGCATTAATTTGACGACAAGGTGGGTTTGCGACAGATGGATACAGCTTGTGCCGATCTCTTTCCATAAATAGGCAATGGCATCAAGCCGGATAATGGTGGCGCCGCGTCGCACGTATTCCAGTAACACTCGCAAGACCTCAATCAACACCAATGGAGTGGAGAAATTCAAATCCACCTGGTCGCGACTAAAGGTCGTCCATACGTGTGCCGGTCCTTGCAGTGTTTCAAAGTCATGAAGCAACGGCAGGCTGCGCGGACGTGTGACTGCTGAGAGATCTGTGCTCGGATCGATCACGTGAAAGAAATCTGTGTAGGGTGAAACTCCTTGTAGGAATCTCTGAAACCACTCACTTTCCTGAGAAATATGATTGCATACTAAGTCGTACATCAAGGAGAAGTTTGTTGCTAATTCAGCTATACAGTCCCATGTGCCCATATTGGGATCGACTTTTAGATAGTCGATCACCGAAAAACCGTCGTCGGATGACCATGGGTAAAAGGGCAATAAATGCACAGTGTTGATCAGTTCGTGTATCCCATAATCGAGAAGGAACTGGTTTTGTGCACGGAGCGCTGTAGTGGGATCCGCTGTAATCTGATCACCGTATGTGATCAGAACGATATCCTTTTCAGTCCAACGTGTTTCACGTGTCGGTACTGCGATTTCTGCTTGATATTCTTTGATGAGGCCTTCTATAGTAACCGTCGCTGCAGTTGCTTGCTCGCCGTATAGCTGGGTAAGGCTCTGTTTGATTTCAATCATGGAAGAGTAAATCTGCTTTGCATCGGGACGTACCAACGGAATTGGATTATTCCATCCCCGTGAAGTTAGTCAAAAGTACGTTAAGCTTGCGACGTAAAACCGTGTAGCTATAGAACGCTCGGCTGAGATCATAATTGTGCTGTACCATGCGTTCCCTAAATTCGTCGTCATCAATAACGTGCTGGACTTGTCGAATGGTATCGTTCGTGAGGTAACCATCCATTGCGATGACTTCAAAACCTTTTGGCTCGATGTCCATAATGAAAATGGAATAGCGATTTACTAGTACTGGTTTTTTGAAGTAGAAGGCTTCGAGTAGTGCGTTTCCGAAACCTTCATAGAGTGAGGGATACGTAATAAAGTCTGCTTGTGAGTACGCGTCAGCAAGCGTGAATACGGGTTCACCATCAGGTGTTCGTCTTCGTTCTTCGTCTACATGATCGGCGGTGAGAATTAAAGGTACGTTTGATCTGTCCGCCATCTCGACTAGCGCATTAAGGTAGTCGTTTCCTTCATCTCCGGACTCATGCGTAATGACCAGCTTGATGCGCGGGTCACGAAGTGCAGACACCAGACTGATCGAATGCTCGATACCTTTCCGAGGGACAATGCGTGTTGGCTGCAAAAACATTATGTCATCGTCGCTTAATCCAATTGCATCTCTAAATCCAGCGGCGTATTTGTCAGCAACCGGTGGCGGAGTTTCGAAATCGAGCACATTTGGAATGAGCTCAGATGATTCACCCTTTCGGTGACACAAATCCTGTTGAGCTGCACTATTGATCGTCACGTGATGTAACGATGGCAGCGATGGTGGAAATGCCATCCAAAGAATGTCACCAATTGCGTTGACGCTAAAACGGTCTCGCTCCCAATAAAAGTCATGGTGATGTGCGATTGTCGGAAATCCTGTTTCAGCTATGAAATTCGTTAGTGCTAATCCCAGCGGCACATTCATTGGAATGCACAACGAATTTTCGGCGATCAGAATGTCGATATCAAAAATGCCAGTGAAGTCGTACAGAGATTTCTTAAGGTGGTCACTGATCGAGTAGATTCGGCGTGTGACTTCCGGTGAACGGGTGACAGCACCAAACGCACGATCATTAATCCAATCGATGTCTTGATGACCGAAGTAGGCGTGTGGCACCAACATGCAATGTTTAGGGTCACGATCTAAATTGCCTGCGTAATAGAAACACTCATGCCCTTGTGCTTCTAAAATTGCTGCCCACTTCGCCGTTTCCAGAGAGACGCCGTCTGTCCCGGCAAAGCGTGTTCCGACAAATCCAATGTGATGCCCCATGTGCCCGAGAACCCGTCCAGATTGTTGATTAGTAAAGGGTGGTGCGCTACACGCACTCAATTATTTGTACCAAGTCAGTCAATACCAAGGACGGATTAATAGAGTCAATACGGGAATCGTTCTCGTGCAATTTCAGACTTCTTTGGTCACCCGCGAAAAGCGCAGTGTTAAATCCAAGTTGGGTTGCTGGCCATATGTCCTTAAGCATGTCGTTACCAACATAAAGTACGTTACACGGATCGATGCCTTGGAGCGCTAGCCTGCGAACTTGCTCTTGGTATAGGAATGTATCAGGTTTGCCATGACGGTGCTCATATGAATAGACACACAAGTCATCATCGAAGCCTAAGTCACTGAAGGAGGAGTTTAGTAAGGCGTGTGGTATAAGACGCGTGTAAAACTGTGCGTTGCTGATGATTCCTAGCTTGATCCCGTTGTCGCGAAGCGTTGATAACGTTTGACGTAGATTAGGCATTTCCCAAACCGGATTCGTTTGCACTTCATATCGGACGATTAACTCCTGGATTTGTTGATGATTGAAGGGGTGATCCGGCAGCATTTGTCTGGTCCAGTCCATCCAAACATCGCAAATGTTAATTTCCGGATACTCAATCCCATTATTCTTGAATTGAGCTTGGTGCAGTCGGATCGTGTTGTGCAGTGAACTGACACATTGATTGGCGACACCGGAAATATCTATCTGCATTGCTGCAAATGCGTTTTGCATTGCAGTTTCATGTGGAACATCGTGCGTGGATTCAATATCACCACTTGCGCTGATGAACATAGTGCCGTAGACGTCCCATATCACAGCCTTTATTCCAGGAAGAGATTTTAGTTTGTGAGCCATACCCGGATTAATAGGATCGGTAGGTCTGGCATGAGCCTGAATGATTGAAATGAGTGAGGTTGACATCACACGTGGCGAATGGGGTAGATGGTCTCGGATTGAATAAGCGACTGAATTATTTGTTGAGGCTTTGCTGCAGAGTTGATTGAGTTAGTCGGTGAGTCCATAACAAGTTGATATATATCACTGAGATGGGCGCCAGAGTTAGCTAACCCATACTTGGATTTGATGATTTGCTTGTTTATGTTGATGTATTCATTC
>JBJLEE010000031.1:0-28231 GCA_045566075.1 Pirellulaceae bacterium
GCCGACGGCCAGTGAAAAATGGGAATCTGATCGTTAAGGAACTTCCTGATAACTTCCCGCCGTTCGGTAGTGTGTTGTCTCATGTGAAGCCACAGCATGAAGTCCTCGATTTTGTGCATATGCCGGAGATTATCTGGGATGCCGGGCATGATCTTCCTGGGCAACGGTCCGGCTTTATGGGGCCGGCATACGATCCACTCGTGCTTGGCGATCCGAGTATCGATACGTTCAAACCTCCTGGGCTATCGTTGCCTGATGATATCGACGTCGCAAGGTTTACGAAGCGAAACGATCTGCGAAAGTCACTTGAGGGTGTTCGTCTGGATCGCGATTCCGTGTTAGCTGATCTGGATGTACATAAGCAAAAGGCCTACTCGCTAATCTCATCGAGTAAAACGCGTGAAGCGTTTAATCTGTCCAAAGAGCCGGCGAAAGTCCGTGAGCGATACGGACTGCCTGACCGGGAGGATCGGTCGACCGGTGCTCGTAATTTCGGCGGACTGCCGCATCTCGGCCAGTCATTGCTGCTGACGCGTCGCTTGGTGGAAGCGGGTGTGCGTTTCGTGACTCTGACAGCGGGGCGACGGCGTGATTCAGCCTGGGATGGACACCTGCGTCATTTCCCGATTCTACGTAAGTCACTCTTGCCATTTTTCGATCGTGGCTTTTCAGCGTTTATGGATGATATGAGCCAGCGAGGTTTACTTGACGACACGCTGTTGGTGATGATGGGCGAGTTCGGGAGAACTCCAAAGATCGGGCAGGCAACGACGTCTACGATAAAAATGCCTGGTGGTCGTGATCACTGGGGGCACTGCTTTACAGTTCTTATGGCCGGAGCGGGAGTAAAGGGGGGCAATGTATACGGCTCATCGGATAAATACGCCGGGTATCCGGAAACCGACCCTGTTACCCCTGAGGATGTAGCGGCTACCATCTACTATGCACTCGGGATTGATCCTGAGTCACATATCCATGACGCACTTGGACGACCTCATAAGGTTGCTCTGGGTAAACCGGTCATGGATATCTTTGGATAGATGAGCAGCGTTCCCGCGGTTACATGTGGCAAGTGCCTAACCTGCGAGCCGCCAGCCTCAAACTAGTCTAGCGTGTGGTCCGAGGAGCGAAGCGACACAGAGTCCCGAAGGGACGATGAAAAATAGGTAAAATGTCATACATGATTTGCACACGTCTACTCACCACTGTTTTCACTGTTTGGCTTTTCCCGGCGTGCGCTTTCGCTCAGGAATCCGATACAACGTCAAAAAAAATCTTCGCGATTAACACTGACAATGGACACTTCTTTGGTTATCGAAATGCGGATGAGATGACTAGGGACGGTCTACACGCTTGGGTCGATCAATACATAGACACCCAAGTTACACACCTATTTATTTGCCCAAATGCCCGCAGGGCGAGTTTTCGCAGTAAAACGCGCGAGGCAATTTGGGATCCTACAAACGGAGTTGCCCCCGACCATCGGTGGCCAATAAACGCAAAGGTCCTGTATGACAAAGGGATCGACCCTTATCGAGTGTGGATCGATCGGTGCAAAGAGAAGAAGATTTCCGTTTGGCTCAGTGTGCGCATGAACGATATGCATCAGGCTGAGGACTTTGACAACTTTCAACATTCGTCCTTCTGGCGTAACAACATAGACCTTTGGCGGGAGCCACACCATGAACATGGCTCGGGATTGAATTACGCCTATAAGGAAGTCCGAAGGTATGAATTATCATTTGTTAAAGAGATTCTTCAACGATACGATCTGGATGGAATTGAACTGGATTGGATGCGCAATCCTAATCACCTATCCCCGGGTAAGGCATATCAAGAGCGCGTACATCTAACCAACTTCATGCTTGATGTGAAAGCGTTGGTTGATAAATGGTCTCGGCGAAGAGGTCATAAGATCGGTGTAAGCGTTCGTACTCCAACACACCCTGATGCGTGCGCCGGCGTAGGAATTGATGTGATTGACTGGGCACATCGGGGGTTGGTGGATCTGATCGTCGCCACCCCATTCTATTTCTCGACGGACTTTGACATCCCATTTCATTTATGGAAAGAACACTTGCAGGGAACCCCGAAACGTGTTGCGGTAATTGGAGGAATCGAAAGCACAGCCCGTCCGTGGATATATGGCACGCCGGTTGGAAACACGCTATCTACACTTTATGGCTTTGCCTCAGTTGGACATATGCGTGGCGCCGATGGTTTCTATCTATTCAACTGGATGGATCGTACAGATTGGCCAATACCGTACAGCACGTATCCGGCATTACTCAATACCGGACTGGGTGAAGAGTTGGTAACACACAGTAGCCGCCGTCATCCCGTTTGTTTTCGTGATGTCGTACCGGATGAGTTCCCTAGCGACACGCAACTGCCTGCAGATACATCAGTCACAAGAAGCGTTCGTATACAAGCTGGACCTAAACCGCAGAGCGGTCAGGTGTCGGTCATTGTCGGTCTCGCCAAACGTGAAGGTGTGTCGGAAGCTGTACTGAAAGGTAGCCTCAATGGTCGAGAGTTGACTGAAAGAAGCGAGTTTGGCTTACTAAAGCAGCTCGGTGGTGACAGTGCACGGGCGGTTAGCTTCTCGTGCCCACTGGATTATGTGAAGTCGGGCTACAACAAATTTAGAATCAAGCAGACGGATGGTGGTGCACCTCAGCAAATCGTATGGATAGAATTGCGGATCGATGCGGAAGAGCAGGGGGTGATTCATGAGTGACATGAAAGATACGACAGAATACCGCGACTTTACTCAGCAGTACCAGCAGGTGACTGCCAAAGAGACGGACCGTCCTTTATCTTCGCACGCTCAACTAATCAATAATCTCCGCTATATACAATTCAAACGTATTGCGCGTGGTGGAAAATGCGACATACAAACCTGTAAGGACCTGCATTTAGGTCGTGTGGTTTGCTATAAGACGCTGCGTTCTGAATTTGAAAATGATGACACGGAGCGAGCTTTGTTTCTACGGGAAGCTCGAATTACTGCAATGCTGCAGCATCCCAACACACCACCTGTGTACGAAGTTGGAATTGATCGGAAAGGGCGCTATTACTTCACGATGAAGCTAGTGGTCGGCAGTACGCTGCGGGAGTTAATCGACCAACATCGAACGGGTGAGTTTGCAGACGACATGAAGTGGGGAATGCAGCGGCTGGTTGATATAGTTTTGCAGGTAGCGCAAGTGTTGAATTATGCGCATTTACACGGTGTCACACACTGTGATGTTAAGCCTGAGAATATCGTCGTCGGTGAGTACGGCGATGTGCTGTTGTTGGACTGGGGGTTGGCAAAAGTACAGCAGGCTGCGGAGACTGAATCAGAAAGTGATGAAGACATTGTAGAGATAGATCGGAAGGCGAAGATTCCCCGGCAAGGCACCCCACTGTATATGTCACCAGAGCAGGTGGTTGGAGAGGAATTGGATCATCGAACGGATATTTACTCGCTTGGTGCGATCTTGTTTGAGATTCTCACTCAACAAACGCTTGCATGGGGTGACAGCATGGAGCGATTGCTAAACAATACAGCCAATGTCAAGCATCCGGCTCCGAGTATAATTGCTCCGGATAGTGAGATTCCGATGGCGTTGGATACTCTGTGCTGGCGTTGCATTCAGCGCGAAAGAGACGAACGCGTGCAATCGGTGCTGGAGATTATTCACGAGCTATTGTATTGGCTATGGGTCGAGTCTAGCCAACGACCGGTGTAGCGAAAAAAATCTCACGTGTCCTAACCACAACTATTGTATGCCCGACAACCTAATGTCTCCCCTCAACCACCTACGAATCAAGATGGGGCAGAATTCATATATCAAATGCCACACGCTCGTAAATGCTCAGCGCTTAGTTTGAGTGCAAGGCGACGACTTTCAGTGGTGGCTTCATAGTCACGATCTTCTATTTCAACACAAACAGCACCGGTATAACCTGTGGAGGCCAGCTCTGTTAAAAACTCTGACCAGTCGATCGTACCCAAGCCAGGTAGTTTGGGTGTGTGATATTCAAGAGGTGTGGCCATTATTCCAACGCTGTTTAGTTTGTCTGTGTCAATTGCGATATCTTTAGCATGAACGTGATGAATGCGTTCAGCAAATTCTTTTAGGGGCGCGAGATAATCCATCTGCTGCCAAATCATATGAGACGGATCATAGTTAAGTCCGAATGCACTGTTTGGAAACGCCTCAAACATTCGTCTCCAGATTGCTGGACTGAAAGCTAGATTCTTCCCTCCCGGCCATTCGTCGCTGGTGAAGTACATTGGGCAGTTCTCAATTCCGATACGGACGGAGTATTTTTCGGCGTGTTCAATGATCGGGCCCCAAGTGTCAATAAATGCTTGCCAGTTATCATCAATGGACTTGGTCCAATCCCGACCAATAAACGTGTTCATAGATGGAGCACCGATGGCTGCGGTAGCTTCGATCACTTGCAGAATATGATGCGTCGCAATATTTGCGACATCGAGATCTGGAGATAATGCGTTTGGGTAATAGCCAAGACCACTTACTGAAATATTGTGAGTACTGCATAAACCGCTCAACTCATTAATTGTTGTATCGCTGATATTTGATGCATCAAAGTGAGTTACGCCGGCATATCGTCGGTCCGCCGTACCTGGCGGCCAACACATTAACTCAACACAGTCATAGCCGTACTCAGATCCGGTTTCGAATACGTCAGTCAACGACGCTTCAGGCAAAATGGCACTAACGAAGCCTAGTTGCATCTTTCTGTCTCCTGTATAGCAATCCATCGCTGCTCATTGTGACTTTTTAAGATTGCCTCACATAACTGGACCTCGTGGTGACCATCGGTAAACAGGGGGAACGTTGGCGTTTCATTCCAGTTGGCATTTTCAATGTATTTGTAGAAGTCACGAAAACATTGTTTAAATGAATCTGGGTAACCTTCGTTGTGGCCACCCGGATAACTCGTGAAACTATGTGCAAAATCAGTCAACAATGCCGGATCCCGCATCAGTATTTGATTAGCTTCGCTACGTTTGCCAATGTGCAATTCGTTGGGTTGTTCGCTATTCCAGGCAAGCGATTGCTTTGATGAGACGATTTCAAAACGTAGGCAATTCTTGCGGCCTGGCACAACTTGTGAAACATGGAGGCAGCCTCGGGCGCCTCCTTCAAATCTCAGCAAGATAGCACCGTAGTCCTCGGTAGTGATGTCGACGGTTTGTCGGTCTTGTGAGGGATGTTGACGTCCTGTGAACGTATCGATCTCTTCCATAGGACGAGATCTAAAAGGGTGGACAGTGTTGAGATCTGCGCAAACTGCCCGAATTTGTGTGCCAGAGATGAATTGAATGAGATCTAACCAGTGTGTTCCAATGTCAGCGACAGCTCGAAGTGCACCACCTTTGTCCGCAAGTACGCGCCAATTGTAATCATTAGGTGTTGATAGCCAATCTTGCGTGTAGCTACCTGTTGCATGAATGAAATCACCAGACTCGTGAGCTTGGGTAAATTCTCTCGCTTCCATGCATAGGGGATAATAGCGAATGTTGTAATTGACAGCGGCGGCCAACTGAGGATGCGCTGCAGCGATTTCCAGTAATTCGTAGGATTCGGCGGATGTCATTGCTAGTGGTTTTTCACACAAGACATGCTTGCCCGCTAATAATGCTGACTTCGCCATTTCAAAGTGTAGGTTGTTGGGAGTGCAGATATGAACGGAGTGTACATCTGGGTCTGTCAGAATTTCATCATAAGATTTAAAATACCGATCAATCCCGAGTGATGATGCAGCACTTGCGCCTTTCTCTGTACTAGAGCCAAGGATTCCAGCAATTGGGAGATCAATACGTCTTAAGGCCTCCGTGTGAACCCAGCTCATAAAGCCTGTGCCAACGATGGCTACATTTGTTATTGTCATTCTTCTAACGGCGTGTTGTAAAACATGTGTTTTGGATGTTGATACTCACGCCAAATCGGTAAACATGCGTTTCTAGGGCTAAGGACAGTTACTGAATGAGTCCTGCCAAGTTGGCTAATTCCCGTAGCGCTGTCCCTCGAGTCATTGATGAATCATTCTTGCGGAAGAATGTTTAGCTTATCTTCCTTTGCAAGCGGAAGGAATTCATTGTGGAATTTTCGGAGAAAGACATCTGATGATTCACCAAAACTATGAATAAAGGCGTCTTCAAATCCTTTCTTGTTTAATGACTTGAAGAACTTAACACGGAATGCTTCTTCGCTGGTTTCATGAATTAAATATGCAATAAACCAAGCGCCAAGGTCATAAGCAATATGGCCCCGTTTACCGTATGGGATATCGCGGATTGATTCACCCTCATCGAGATTTGTAATGGATCTAAGTTTCTGCCCCATCTTGATTCGTAGGTGGTTGGGGGAGACATCAGGTTGTCGGGAATACAATAGTTGAGCCATGTATTCAGCACCGCCTTCGATCCACCATGGGTTAGGTTGGTTTTTGCTGTCTCGTTCTTTGTGATCTTTGCTAAATACATGGGCTTGTTGATACACGTGAAAATATTCGTGCAATACAACGGTCATATAATCTTCTTCTTGCGGACCAGGGTTTTTGCCTGACATCGTAACAATGAATCCTGACCAGTTCTCATGTTTCCCACGGCGTGTGTTTAACCCTGCGTTGCCATTCGTCGCATAAGTCACAAAGTTGTGGCCGCGGTTTTCGCAGCTGTTCGTATCTACTTCAGGATCTTTCTGTTTCCGGAGGTGGCAGTATTGTTTGTCGAGTTGTTCTGCCGCCTTCACATCATGGCCTACTATCCAGAATTCCAAGGGTCCATAATTTCCCCAAGCTTTTGCTCCGACTTCGTACCATTTGCGGGTCAAGTCGACCTGGAATTTACTGACATCGCTGGAAGCATAAAAGTCGGCCTTTGTCTTAATTTCCTTTCCCCAGTTATCGGGCTTATTTGCAGAGTTTGCCGCTGAGCAGATTAGGCAAATGAGCAATAAGGGTATACGAGTTGTGATACGGGTCATCATGTTAGCGTTCTGAAAAGTTCAGCATTAGGAGAGTATGTTGTGCAGTACGTTTCCATGAACATCGGTCAAACGAAAATCTCTACCAGCATAACGATAAGTCAATTGCTCATGGTCGAGTCCTAACTGGTGCAGGATCGTGGCATGCAAATCATGCGTGTGTGCAGAATCCTCAACAGCCATGATCCCATGTTCATCGGACTTGCCATACGCAATGCCGCCTTGAACGCCGCCACCTGCCATCCATGACGTGAAGCTGAAGTTGTGATGTTCCCGCCCAGGGTGCTCAGCACTTGCATTAAACGGAGTACGGCCAAATTCCGATGTCCAGACAATCAGCGTGCGTTCCAACATGCCGCGTCGTTTTAGGTCCCGAATTAATCCGGAAATCGGCTTATCAATATTCGCAGATAGCCGTTCGTGGTCAGCCATATTTCCATGTGAATCCCAGTTGCCGTTTGAACCCACATCAATCAGCTCAATGAAACGTACTCCACGTTCAGCTAGCCGACGGGCCATAAGGCATTGCCATCCAAATCCAGTCGTTTCATTTCTATCCATGCCATAGAGGTCGAGTGTTTCCTGTGTCTCGCCGGACAGGTCAAATGCCTCTGGTGCCGCCTGTTGCATGCCAAAAGCCGTTTCAAATGATCGAATCCTCGCATTGATCGCTCGGTCCTCAGTTCGCTCTCCCTGATGGCTTCGATTCAGCCTACGCAATAACCCCAATTCCATCTGCTGAAGGCCACGCGTCGCAACACGCGGTGCGATATTGGCGACGGGTTCTGCACCTGGGATGACATGCGTACCTTGGTGGCAACCAGGAAGGAAATCACTGGCCCATGTTTGAGCGCCGGCGTAGGGTGCTGCAGGTGCCAGGACCATAAAGGATGGTAAATTTTGATTGACTGTGCCCAAGCCATAACTGACCCAGGAACCGATACTTGGACGAGCAAACTGGGCGGAACCGGTATGTGCAGCGAGTGTTCCCTTATCGTGGCCATCACTTTCGCAGTGCATAGCGTTAAGCACGCAAATGTCATCAATTACACCGGCGATATTTGGGAACAAATCACTGACCCAAATGCCGTTTTCACCGTACTGCTGAAACCCCCAACGTGATTTGATGAGGTAGCGTTTGAATTCACCGGTCTTATTTAGCCATCGTGATGCTGTTATGGACTTGCCATGATCCTTAGCTAGCTGTGGTTTGTGATCAAAGGTGTCGACGTGTGACACGCCACCGGTTGCATATAAAAAAATCACGCAGTCTGCTGCAGCATCAAAGTGAGATGACCTAGACGCAAGCGGGTCATCCGTCTCCGCATGTAAATTTCCACAGATTCCTGCAAATGCAGTCATCGCGAATCCGCCAGAAGCGGTGCGTAAGAAGTCTCTGCGATTGTTTTTAAACGGCTGAAACATTTGTTTCCAGATCGGTTAATTAGTCAATAAATAGAAATCCATTACTAGTGAGCATTACTCTGGCAAATGCTGACCAGGACTTTTGGTCTCGGGTGGATTGGTCGTCGTCAGGCAACTGTTGCTGATAGTCCGTTACGAAATCAACTGCGGCGTTAAAGTCTTCCTCGGATGGTTGTCTGCCATGAGCTATCTCAAAAAACAGTCGGACCCGACCTTTGACCGTGGGTTCATTAACGGCCACGCGATGAGCAAGCCAATGGGCTTGAGCATGGACGAATTCCGAGTTCATTAAATAAAGTGCTTGTGTCGGGGTAACGGTTGTTTGACGTTTGGCGATGCTCACATTTGGATCAGCCGAGTCAAATAGCTCAAGATAAGGATGTCTGCGATTGCGCTGTTGCATCAGATAAACACTGCGGTGACTCGATCCATAAACCGCATGAAACGGATGGTGTATTGTGAAGCCCCAGGTGTTTACATCGGGAAACGGGTGAGGCTTCGGTTTGGTGTTGTTCAGTTGCTGGCTGACAGCCAGCATCGAGTCACGCATGGACTCGGCATCAAGTGGTCGGCGGTTGTATCGCCAGAGGAGTTTGTTTTCGGGATCCTTTTGGATTCCTGTCGGATGTGCATCGCTGGCAATCTGGTAAACCCGTGCTCGCATGATCAATCGATGCAGTTGTTTTATGGACCAATTGTTTGCGACAAACTCGGATGTCAGCCAGTCCAGAAGTTCCGGGTGTGTCGGTTGCGTTCCACGGAAGCCGAAGTCACTTGGTGTAGCGACAATCCCATTTCCGAAATGCCACTGCCAGACTCGATTCACAAGAACGCGGGCGGTAAGTGGATTCTCAGGGCGTGTTAACCAATGGGCTAACTGAAGTCGCCCACTGCCAGTTTCATTCTCGGCAATGACATCCCCTCCAAGGACCTCGAGGAAGCGGCGCTGTACAACTTCACCGGGCTTGTCAGGTTCACCGCGTAGTTGAATGTGAGCGTTGACCGGTGTTCCTTCGCTCACACCGTAGGCAACTTCGTAGGCTGAAGTCTGGCTGAATTCCGCCTTCCGTGTTTCTAATTCCTCTATTTCTGATTTAATCTGCACCAGGCGTGCTTTATCCTCGTCAGAAAGGACGCCTGGTTGCACCTCAACACTGCCCACCGCTGCAAATGGGGTGTATGACAAACCGATATTGTCGAGGTCTCTCGCACTTGCTGCACCTTCAATGTGGCCAAACGCATCACAAATAAAGCAATCAACTACTCCATTCCAATTTGGTGCGGCCTTCTTATCCTTAAAGCTCGTTAAATCCTCTTTTGTGCCAACAGTGCCAGAGTACGATTTATCCTCGGGATCAATTACGATTTGCACGGTATACCAAGTCCCGGGGACAAGCTTTCGCAGTATCTCCCATGTCCCGCCATTCTTAAGAGCAATTTCAGAACGGCTGATGCTAATATCCACGGCCGTTGACTGTATGACGCCTTGACCGAGATAAATCCTGTATGCGCCATCCTGACTTGCATCGGCCTGAGTACGGAAGTCGACGGTGAAATGCATCTTGCGACCATGCGAGGCATTGAGGGGTTTTGGAAACACATAGCGGATTCCATCTGTCGGTACACTGCTGCCAATGTGTACTCCACGTGTACCCGCTGGGTGGACATGACGATATGGGCTTTGGGAGTCTTCACGTACCTCAATGGGACCGGCACACACCCATGGGGAGGTTAAAGGCTTTTGCAATTCCTGAGACTCAAATCCGAGGTCGACCCCTCCGGCAACCCAACTCGCATCCTTTTCCTGACGTTCTTGGGCTAACGCGGCAAGTTTGCGATCGACTTCCGTGATCTGCGTCTTCCTTAATTCTTCAAGTCTCGTTACTTCAGCTGGTGGCACGATTGCGGGAAAATGAGACGGTCGCTTTTGCTCTTCGCCACCCGGAAAAGCCCATGTTGTACTTTGCATGACTCCGTAGAGAGCATAGTAGTCAGCTGCTGATATCGGATCATACTTGTGGTCATGGCAACGAGCACACCCAATGGTGAGGCCCATTGTTGTACGGCCTAGGGAGTCAATGACATCCGCAAAATCGAGATGCTGGTAGTCAGGAGAGGGCTTGTATCCATATCGCTTACCGATTGCAAGGAATCCTGTTGCAATTACACGCTGTGCGTATAATTCGTCCGGCCCGGACTGTGCAATGATATCTCCCGCGATTTGTTCTCTCAGAAATTCGTCATATGGTTTATCGCTGTTAAAAGCGTTAATCACCCAGTTGCGATATTTCACAGCTTCTCGTACTGGGTAGTCAGCCCCGTCACCAGCGGTATCCGCATACCTTGCTACGTCGAGCCAATGTCTACCCCAACGTTCACCATACGCTTTGGACTCAAGCAGTCTATTTACAACGACGCTAAATGCATTAGGACTGTCGTCGTTCACAAAAGAATCGATTTCTTCCGGCGTTGGAGGAAGGCCGGTAAGGTCAAAAGTTGCGCGCCTGATCAACGTGCGTTTATCAGCATGAGATGCCGGAGTGATCCCAGCGGCATTCAGTTTTCGCAGAATGAATTGGTCGATCGGATTTTTCGCCCACTCTTGGTTGGCGTCAGCATCCGGTACGTGCGGCCGCGTCACTGGCTGAAAAGACCAAAAAGACTGCGCATCAGCAAGTGATAGTCGTTTGGGCTCCTGCGTGACGGTTAACTTGGGTGCAGCGGCACCAGTTTTGATCCATTGCTCGATGGCTTGAATCTCTGTGGCTGTGAGCTTGTTCTTGCCGGGCGGCATCTTCAGGTCAGGATCGGTTTGCTTCACAGCATTCAATAGCAAACTGTCCTCGGGCTTGCGTGGAATGAGGGCCGGTCCGCTGATCCCCCCTTTCTCCCAATAATCGCGTGCATCCAAACGTAAATCAGATTCTTGTTTATCCGGTCCATGACACTTTATGCAGTGCTTTATAAACAATGGCCGAATCTGAGATTCATAGAAATCAGTGTCAGATTGTGCATACAAGTTGTCGTTGCATAAGAAGACCACGATGCAGAGCAGTAGAGACCGTGTGGATTGGAGTAAGTGTGGTTTCACGAAGCATGTAGCCAATAGTGTTTTGTCACAATGTGTACCCTGACGGAATATTCACATCTCGGGTTACATATCTCAGATTATAACTGTCCAGTTACGTTTAGGCCTATGGTGAAACGTCTGCATGATTGCCGGTAGGGAGTTTTCTTTGCCGTGGTATAATGTTGACTATGACGCGCATTCTCATTCTTTTAGCCCTGATGCTGCCAGTCGGTGGACTTCAAGTGTCTGTCACGGCTGTAGAACCTGATCTGAAGACTTTCAAGAAGAAGATCGAGCCGATTCTGCGACAGTATTGCTATGAATGTCACGGGCCTGATGGCGAAGCTAGTCCTCGTATGACTCTACTTGATCCGGATCTGTTTAACGGCGTGGATGGCGAAACGTGGCATGACGCACTGAATCGGATCAATGAAGGAAAGATGCCTCCCAAAGATGCAGTGCCGTTACCGTCATCCAAACGTAAACAGGTTGTTGCCTGGCTGCAAACAGAACTGGATCGTGCATTAGAAGCAAAACGCAGTACGGGTGGTCGAGTTGTATTTCGCCGGCTCACGAAATACGAATACAACAACACAATGCGGGACTTGTTAGGTATCGATTACGACTTTGCTGAGAATCTGCCACCGGAGTCTCGCAGCGAAGACGGATTTCTAAATAACGGTCAAGTGCTTAGCGTTTCACCGCTGCAGATCGAGTATTACCTGCAGGCCGCGCGAAAAGCGATGTCGATGGCGATCGTGACCGGTCCTGCTCCAGAAGTAGTCAAACAGGAGCAGACGGAGAGTGCAAAAGGTGCACGTGACAACGCCGATATTGGAAAGCAACTGGATGGGCGTAGCCAGTTCATCGGTGGAATCTCCACCTTTCCACGACAGGGCAGGGTACGTGTAACGGTTAAAGCGTATTCGGTAGTTCCCGATGGGAAACTCGTTCCCCAGATGCAAGTCAATATTGGAATCCGTAGCGATACTCTCTCACCGAGTAAACCGATGGCCGTTACAGAAGTGACCGGTACGAAGAATGCTCCTCAAACGTTTGTGTTTGAAGATTGGATCCAGAAGTATCCACTGCCTGGAAAGAATCCAAAGTTTCCTGGAATTCAGATTCGGATAAAGAATCTGACGGAAAGCCGCTTCCAAAGCAACAAAAGGGAAAGCCCGCACCGCCCATCACAGACCCCGTAATCGTCGTGGAATCTGTAAGTTTTGAAGGGCCTATTTATCAACAATGGCCACCAGCGCACCATCAACAAATCCTGCCTCCAACAGAACAGCATGACGATGCTTATGTTTCGCAAGTTATCGGTGATTTCATGCGACGCGCATATCGACGTCCTGTCAGTGCATCTGAGCAATCGCAAGTTGTGGACTTTTATCACCAAGTTCGTGAGGCTAGCGAGAGTTTTGAAGATGCGATTAGAGAGACACTTGCCCTTGTCCTGGTTTCACCGGACTTCCTTTATATGGCTGAGCCGGTTAACGGCAGCAAACGAGAATCGTTGACGGATTATGAATTGGCAACGCGGCTCTCATATTTCCTGTGGAGTTCGATGCCGGATGCGGAGCTGTTTAGTCTCGCGGATGACGAAAGGCTCGATGACGAGCTTGGCAATCAGATCGGCCGGATGCTCGACGATCCTCGCAGCGAAGAGTTTGTACGGAACTTTGTATCTCAATGGCTCGACTTGTCGGGGCTGACACGCGTTGCAGTAAATCCGGAATACTATCCGCAGTTTAGTGATGATTTGAAAAGCGATATGGCGGAGGAGACGATTCGATTCTTTGCGGAAGTCCTGTATTCAGACTTGAGCGCGGAGAATCTGTTGAGAAGTGACTTCGCTGTGGTAAACGCACCGTTAGCGAGTCACTACGGATTAGAAAACAAGCCAGCGGGTCATGCATTTGAACGCATTGCGTTAAATAACGAAGAGAACCGTGGTGGTTTGTTGACTCAGGGAAGTTTCTTATTAATCAACTCAAATGGGGAAGACTCGCACCCAATTCGCAGGGCAGTCTGGATTCTCGATCGCTTGTTAGATGATCCTCCCGCGCCACCGCCACCAGACGTTCCGGAATTAGACTCGGAGAAGACTGAATTCGCTACGTTATCCATCAGGGAGCAATTGGAATTTCACCGTGAAAAAGAGTCGTGCAATAGTTGCCATAAAGGTATTGATCCTTGGGGAATTCCACTTCAAAACTTCGATGCTGTTGGTAAATGGCGAACCGAAGCACTGCGAATTGTGAAGAATAACTCTCAACAGATAGAGGTCGAAGCAATTTCGTCGCTTCCAGAGCAGTCAGACGTAGATGGGGTACAGGCACTTCAAGATTATTTGTTGACCTATCATCGGGAACAATTTGCCAGAGCACTTGTCACCAAGCTAACGACATATGCCTTAGGGCGACGGTTGGAATTGACCGATAAAAGAGACATTGACACACTGACAGATCAATTCCTAAAGGAACAAATGAGTTTGGAAAAACTGATTAGTGGAATTGTGCAGTCTCAACTCTTTCAGACAAAATAGAAGCAACGATCGTCATTCGACAAAACGTAACGGAATAATAACATGAAAAAATCATGGCATTTGGATCGACGTACTTTTCTTCGAGGCAGTGGCATCGCGCTGACGTTGCCCTGGCTCGAAAGTATGTCTCTGGCAGCAGATGCTCAGGATTCACCTGTACGAATGGCGTCTGTGTATTTTCCGTTTGGGGTAAGTCTGCCTGGTGATAAGTCTCAATACGCTGAATGGAATTGGTTTCCGGCAGCGGATGGAGATTCCTTTAGATTTCGTAAATCCTTGGAGTCTCTTGAGCCGCTTCGCAAATCAGTCACGGTGTTAGGTGGGTTGTCTCATCCAGCTGGCCGTAAAATGGGTGGGCATGACACGGGTGATATTTTTCTAACAGGTGCAAGCTATCGTGGAACCGAATATCTAAACTCGATTTCGCTCGATCAGTTTGTTGCTCAGCAGATTGGGCAAAAGACACGGTTCTCTTCTCTTGTAATGTCCAGTGATGGTGGCGTCGGCGAACCGACGCGTTCCACAACGCTGTCTTATACACAGGAAGGTCGGCCTATTCCGGCGTTGTCTAGCCCTCGACAGATTTTTGACCGTTTGTTTGGTGTTGGTGATGCGACTTCGCAAGCCAAACGTCGGTTGCTGAAAAACACTGGAAGCATTCTGGACATGGTGCTTGAGAATAGCCGTACGATGAAAAACCGGTTAGGTAAGCAGGATCAAAGGAAACTCGAAGAGTACCTTTCAAGTGTGCGCGATATCGAACAACGGGTGGAACGTTCACAGGCCTGGCTGGACATACCTAAGCCAAAGGTCGATGAAGACGCCGTTAATCTGGCTGCGGATCAAAGTTTACCTGTTGAATATATGCAGGCAATGTATGATTTGATATTCCTTGCCTTCCAAACGGATTCAACACGGTTAGCGACATATATGCTGGGTCAGGTCGCTGGCGCTACAACGATTGCCAACGCATTCCCAGCATGCATTGGGTTGCAAGGTAACTGGCATGGGCTTGCACACGGTGCTGGCAAAAAAGATGGTGCTGAAAAACTTGGTAAGTTTGACCAGTTGTTGACGCAACAGTTTTCGAGATTCCTGACACGACTGAGCGAGACAGAGGAAGGCGGCGGGACGATGTTGGATAACACGCTGGTGCTTTATGGAAGTAGCAACAGCAAGACGCACAATAACAACAACTATCCGTTAGTTCTGGCTGGCGGTAATGCACTCGGGTTTAAGCATGACCAATATTTGCGATTGAGTGCAGATAAGCCACTAGCGAATGTCTTCGTAACGATGCTAGACCGCATGGGAATCGAGCACGGTGGCTTTGCTGATAGTACGGGCGAAATGACAGAATTGCTCGTGTAGTGTTTTAGTTAGCCTGCTTTCTCCTCAGCAGTGCTATCCATCATGAATTTGCCAGCCGGAATGTATACAACCTCTAAGGAAGTATGCTTACCGAGCTGAAGCTTAATGACCTCCCTTTGTTCAGGTTCGGCTGTAATAAGCGATGTGCAGAGAAGGCAAAGTGAATAAAGAAGTCAAGTCTTGAAACGGATCATGTTGTTGAAATCTGTTGCAGTTAGGCTAGTGGAAATTAAGGACACGTAATAACCAAGGCTACCAAAACTATAGCGGTGAATCTGAGACTGGCTGTGCAAAACACGCTACCGAAGGGATCCAATATTACCAAATACGCATAAACGAACCGCTATGTGATTATTTGGAACATATCTCTACCAGAGAGTAGGATGGTATTTCAAACGTGGAATATACGTTATCAGCTACATAGGATGACAAACTCACGACAGGTTTGATGAGCAACGAAAAGAATAGAAATACAGAGTTAGATTACGTTGATTCGGAGACGATCGCGCCGTCGGGTGCTGAGCGTAAACAAGAAATAGAAACACTCGGTCCGTACACGATCAGTCGTGTCCTTGGTCAAGGCGCAATGGGCATCGTTTATGAAGCCATCGATTCGACGCTTGACCGTACGGTTGCGATCAAGACTCTGCCAGCAGAACTGGCGAGCGATCGTGATCGTATCGCACGATTCAAAAGAGAAGCGACTCTACTTGCGTCGTTTAGCCATCCCCACATCGCGACAGTTTACAGTCACGAGGAACTGGAGGATCAGCACTGTCTGGTGATGGAGTATGTCGAAGGGCAGGGGTTGGATAATCTGATTGCTGATTCAAAACTGACGCTCTCGGAAATCTTACAAATTGCACTGCAAGTTTCATCCGCTTTAGAGGTGGCTCATAATCACGGAGTAGTGCATCGAGACCTTAAGCCTGCGAACATTTGCTTGACTAGCAGCTTTAAGGTCAAAGTTCTGGATTTCGGTCTCGCCAAGAACACACGTATCGGCGGGTCGAGTTCATCGGTTGATCAGGTGGTTGAAACTGCGGCAGGACAGGTGATTGGTACACCCTCGTATATGAGTCCAGAGCAGGCTCGTGGCCGAACAGTGGATAAACGTGCCGACCTCTGGGCTGTAGGATGTATCCTGTTCGAGATGCTCGCGGGAGAACGTGTGTTCGGAGGCGACAATATTTCAGACACGCTGGTTGGAATATTGCAGGACGAACCGAATTGGTCATTGTTGCCAGATGACACGCCCGCAACGCTTGTGAAGATTATCGAGCGATGCTTGCAAAAGGATGTAGATACACGTTTGCCGGACGCCGGTGTGATCCGAATTGAATTGGAAGAATTGACCGGTGGTAAATCGTCAATCCTTAGTACGTCCGCAATCGGACCAACTGTGTTTAAGAAGCCGAAGCAGCATCAATTAATTCTGTTTACTGTGGCTATAATTGCTGCCCTCGTCGGCTGGTTTGCAGGCATTTTGTTTCAAGAGAATGATATAGCAGAGTATGGTGAGTCAGCAGAAATACGTTCCAAACCGTTTTACTCAGCGGTTGAGCTTCAGTCGCCAATTAATCTGGAATTGGAGTCACTAGCGCATTTTCAAACGACGTTCGCGATATCTCCGGACGGACGCACGATAGCATACTCAACGGGTCTGCGAAGAGATCCGTTGATCATTAGAAATTTGGGCGGATATTCAGATATCGTTGTGGATGGCTCAAATGGTGCACATAGCCCATTTTTCTCACCAGACAATAAGCAAATTGCATTTGTGTTAGATGAGAAACTATGTGTTGTCAGCTCCGCTGGCGGCACTGTTAAGACTCTGGCTGACGCAGAAGTAGGATCCGCCGGTGCCTGGCAATCAGACGGCTATATTTACTTCCCTACAACAGAGTCATCAGCGCTTTGGCGAATAAGGGAGTCGGGCGGTGAGCGGGAAAAGCTGTACGACACTTATTGGGGGGGATGCGAGAATCCAACAGCGTTACCGGATGGAAGACTGTTGTTTACGACAAAGAAGAATAGCATTCATGATGATTATTCAGAGGCGATGATTTTCGACCCCGAAGATAGGTCGCTAACGTCACTAGGCGTCGTCGGAATGCACGTGGAATACTGCGAACTAGGCTACTTGGTGTACTGCCGTGGAGGAGCCTTGTTTGCCAAACCGTTTGATATTGCATCGGATTCTCTATTAGGAGATGAGATCCCCATCGCATCTAGAGTTGCAAGTAATGCTTATCTTGGTAATGCACATTTCGATGTATCCGATAGTGGTACAGTGATATTTCTAAACGGTCGCCAATTGGAACAAGGGTTTTTAGCCATCATGGATTCGGAAGGCAAAGTAAAGACGCCTCTTGAGAATTGTCCGACGGCAGGGTTTGGACGGTTTGTGCTGTCACCTGATGAGCGATATCTGGCGTTTACGATTGTTGCAGAAAGTGATGATGTGTGGATTTATGATCTTGCTGAAAAGACGTTAAGAAAAGTAACCAACGAAGGCGCAAATATCGAGCCGACATGGGCACCCGATGGGCAAGCAATCTATTATGCGTCCAAAAAAGACGGTCAGACGAATCTTTATAAGATGTCGATGTTTGGCGGCGAACGTGAGAAGTTAGCAGGATTTGACAAATGGTTTATACGGGTGACATTCGGTGCGACTCCAGATGTCATGTTGCTTGAAAGTAATATCGGTATTGCTGACGTTTCCGGTGTTGCCGATTTAGGTGCCGTCAGCGTCGAGAACGAAGACGTTAACTGGGGACCTGCAGTTTCTCCGAATGATAAATGGGTTGCATTTGTATCCGACAGAACAGGGCGATATGAAATCTTCCTAGCATCTATGCCGTTCGATGCGGCAAATGCTCGTCAGGTGTCATTTGACGGCGGCTATTTCCCGATGTGGTCTAAAGATGGTAAGAAAATGTTTTTTGAATACTACAATAAATTCTACGAGGTAAACGTAGGTGATGACTTGGAAGGCTCATTGCCAGCTCCAGTCGAAGTGTTTGAGCATAACTGGGTTGGGGTTCCAGGCCGAAACTACGTGCTTTACGGCGACGATGGTGGATTCATTGCAGTGCAGCCAAGTGAATCAGATGAACCTACGGATACCATGAAGATTATTCAAAATGCACTGCCATCGCGAAACTAAAGCCTCACCTCGCAGGGTTTACTATCTGGTTACAGTAAAGAATCCAATCATCATTTCTTCCCAGGTCTGATCGCCCCAGGTTACCCATTTCTCAGGATCTGGATTTGCTGGATTATCATTGCTGTTATCAAAATACGCTTCGCATTCGATTACCGTTCCGGCGGGCAGTTTTATCGGAGTCTTAAGACGATATTCGTGTTGCCAGTTAAAGTCATAGAACGGGACGCTTAGTAGCGTTTCGACACGGCCGTCTGGAAATATCGCTTTATAGGTAAAGCTCTTGCCACGCACGTGCATGTGTGGCATTAGTGCCAGCAATGTCGACTCGCGGTTTACCGTCTTAGATGCGACAACTTTATGGCTGTCTGCACCCGGAGGAATTCTAAACCGAGTATTGATAGCAAGATCCTGCTCCGCTTCTTTCTTAGGTTCTTCTCTGCAGAACTTGATTGCAAATTGGCTGCGATCCACTTCTGGTTTACCAGTCGGCGTGTAGTGCAGTTGCCATACAAGTTCTGAACCAGCAGGTAGTTTCATGCCGATCCCGTCTGGAAAAACCGTTGGCTCTTCACCTGGCGCAAAGCCGCCGAGGCTCTTTAAACGGCGAAATTGAGTACTCCCCTTTGGACGGTGATATACGATGATGTGGTGAACCGCTTTCCAGTTGCCTGGGCGTGCCTCTGCTGCCTGTACCCAGACGTCTTCCTTGAAATCAGTCGGTGTGACGAAGTATTGATACGCTACGGTACCGTTTGCCTTTACTTTGTATTCTCTTGGCATTTCAAACACATGATCCGGCTCACCGATTTGCCAGCCATCTGAATACTCCGGTGTTGCCGGAATCTTTGATTTGTCACCCATTGGCATGCCGCCATCGATCCATGCGGTGAGCATGCTGATTTCTTTGGGGGTCATGTGCAGATCGTTTTCGAAATCTCCGAATCTCGAATCCGCATTCCACGGTGGCATTCGCCGCTGCAGAACAGTCTCTTTGATCATTTCCGACCAATTACGCGCGTCATCATAAGTAAGTAGCTCAAATGGCGCGGCGGTGTTCGGGCGATGGCAGTTTTGGCACCGTGTTTGGAGTAACTTAGCGATGTGGCTGGCGTAGGTTATTGCCCCTTTTTCAATAAGGTCGTATTTGCGAGTAATTTTGCACCCATCTACTTCGGTCGATGCGATTGTGGGTGATTCGCCTTCAAGCAGTTCACTGATGGCCTCATCCAAATCTGCTCTCTGTGCTTTTGATCGTTTAAACCGATATCCAATTCGGTCGTCTATCCGACCGGCATAGCGAATAGTGCGTCGTTGATCGAGGATAAATGCCTCTGGCGTCCGTTCCGCGCCAAATATGTCCGCAGCGATTTGATCCGCGTCGATGACGACTGGAAACTGGATGTCATATTCTTCGGCGTGCTTTGTTATGTCAGCGGTAGTGTCGGAGAGATTGGAGTTTACCGCTACGAACCCTACTTTTTGGGACTTGTATTTTGTTGCCAGCGTGTTGAGGTCAGGAATGTAACTGTTTCCGATCGGGCACTCTGTCCCGAGGAAAACAAACACTAGCAGCTTGTATTCCGGATAGTCCGCCAGGGCGAGATCTTTACCTTTGGTATTGGTCAGGACAAAGTTGGGGATTTGCCGACCAAGCCGACGATCTTTATCGTTGTCAGCAGCGTCGGCATAGTATGGCGTTACAAAGAGTGTTAAGACGAGTAGGAGAGTTTGAAGACTGCGATGCATATGGCGTTTAAATCAAAGTAGAAACGGATAAGTGATTGTTTATTGAACACCGAGATCGTAGGAGAAGTTTCGAAATGAGTCAACGGTCATGTACATGGCTCATCCGACAGTCCCAGCGGGCCACGAGAGTTGTTACGATTAACGTAGTATCCCCAGCTGTTTTCACGAGTAGACGCATGCTCAATCTCAAATCCCGAATACTTCTCACCCTTTGTGTCTTTCTAACGACGGACGTAAATGCGCAAAATGTTACGGGCGGACCTATCCAAAGCGCAAGGATTTGCGTTACAGGTTTCGACCATAACCGTCCGGACCCATTTCCCGGCTTGGGGGACTTTATCGGTTGGGTTGGAGATGTAGTTCGGCTGAAGAATGGTGAGCTATTGTTTGTGCATTCAGCGGGCTATTGGCACGTCTCGTTCGCCACGCCCATCGTCTTGAATGAGAATCTTGTCGAGTCGTATCAAAAGTCGGGGCTGGATCTTAATCATAAAGCACCCACCGGTGGCCGAATCATGGCTTGCCGCTCGAAGGACAACGGTAAAACGTGGTCAAAACCGGAATTGGTATTTAACGGTGAAATCGATGCTGCCCCAAGTGCGACGTGTGTAACAAGTAAGGGTACGGTAATCCAGATCATTAACGTTCAGGCTTCTTGGTACGGTTTCCCGGAAGCGCCTGAAGGGCATCAAAAGCTGAATACAAAGCAGCTGTATATACGGTCTACGGATCATGGAAGAACGTGGAGTAAGCCAAAGCAGCTGGAAAGTTCAGGGACATATTACACGCGAGGTCGAAGCCGAATTCTGGAGTTGCCTGACGGTGGGTTGCTTTGGATGTGTTACGACATGAACAAGGGGGGCAGTTTACTTGACGGTACGATACATCGTTCAGATGACGATGGTCAGACGTGGGGTGTGATCTCGATGATCAGGCGGCGGAAACCAGCGGGTGATGATACAGATGCGAAAGATCTTGTCGTGTCGGGTGATGTTGATCGCTTTTTGAAACTGGGTAGCCCTAAGGACGATGGATGGATCGATACAGATGAAGGTGATCTGGCACGGTTATCTAACGGACGATTAGTGTTAGTGGTCAGGCCTGATGGCGGGACACTTGTATCAGACGATGAAGCGAAGAGTTGGAAACAGATTGGCGTTGTTGGTCCGAAGTACTTATATGCACCACACATGGTGACTTTGGCAGACGACACAATAGTCTTAACAGCTGGGGGAAGTGGTGGTCAGTGCGTGTACCTGAGCAACGATGGCGGCAAGAGGTGGTCTGAACCGATAAAGATTGATCCGTCGGTTTATGGCTATGGCAAGGTAACAAAGCTCGATGACGAATCGATCCTATTGTCCTACGTGCAGAAACATTCGGCACCTCAACGCTGCATGCTGGTGAGGTTCAAAGTGAACGACCAACGCAACGGTGTGGAACTACTCAAGTTAGGCGAGTGAGAGTAACAAAGAACACAGTATTCCTATTTGGTGCTCTACGGTATGTAGTGATTCAGAGTTGTCTTAAACTCCAGGGAGTAGAGCTTAGCTTTATCCATGTAGATCTTAAGTTGGATAGGGCGGCCCTGTAATGCATTGCAATCGGCTCCCTGCTTCCACTTGACGATGTGACGAAGGCCGTCACTCGTAATCGGAATGCAACTGGCCTTTGAAAACTCTGGAATGACTCGACCAAGTGCATCAATCGCTTCCACACGGATACTCCCGCCTTCCGCATCGGCATTAAGCACCAGAGTGTCACCGATTGCAACGATTGGTTTGGTTAATAGCCAGCCATCGGCGTTGGCATCCACCGAAACGAAGCCATCCAGTCGAAGGGTTGCCAGCCCCATTCCCGTTTTTGGGGGGCGATCATCACCGTGATAATTCGACCAATGACGGCTTGCCAGACCTGTGTAATAGATCCAGATCTTGTCGTCATGGACTACCGGTGCGTGATATGCATATACTTGGCCCCAATCCCATTCCTTCTTGTGCTCACCATATGGAATGAAGACAGAATCATTAGATATCTTTCGCCAGTCACGATCCTGCTGCATCTCCTGCTGAGTAATCTCACCACCAGGCCCTACTCGGTTCCATGTAATCCCATTTCGAGAATAACCAAGATAGACGTTGGTCTTGTCCTGAAATAGCATGTCGTCGGGGATCGGAGAAATTGTCTCCCAATGGTACATGTTCAGGAAGCTGATGTAGTAGCCGTGATACGACATCACCTTCATTCCATAAGGAAGGCTTCGGAATGGCCGGTCAAGATTGGTGCCGCCCGCTGGGAAAATCGTTAACTTGGGTGACCAATGAATGAAGTCTTTGCTCTCGATTCGTGCAATGCCTCTAACATTTGGAGGACCCGTTCGTACAAAGCCCAGATAACTTTGCCGCTTACTATCCCAAAACGGAGCAGCTTGTGTGTCCCCGAATGGAATAACGGGGTTAGCAGGTTCTGCTGTCCAGTGAATCCCATCAGGTGAATAAGCAACGCCAGTCTCATAAGCATGCGGTTTTCCCGGCGGAGTGCTGGTGTAGATCATCTTGTAGCGGCGAGTAGGATCTGGATCATGCATATCCTTGATGATTCCCTGTCCGCCGAAACTCAACGCACCACTTGGTGGCATGTAATGATTGTTGTTTTCATCTTTATTGATAATTGGTTTCTTCCAATTGATGCCATCAATGGATGTCATGTACAAGCCATGCCCTCTTGTCGATGCTAATTCATCGCCAACAAACTCCCATATGTGCAGCCAGACCTTAAATATTTTCTCTTGCTCGTCATAAATAACGCTGCCATTTGCATAAAAGCCCTCCTTTTCCCAAGGGAGATCTGGAATTACTAGCGGGTTGTTCGGGTGTTTTACAGGCTGGTTTAATTTACGAGTAACTCCACTTAAATCCTGAATCAGCAGGTCATCAAAAACAGCTGTTTACCGTCGATGATGGTGGCATCGGCGATAAGTTCCTCATTAATTGCCTTGAAGAGCATGGAACGGCGGTCTTCTATTTCTGCAATCTTTCTGGCTTCTTCGGAAATTCGGAACATTGAAATCCGCGCGGTATTAATCTCGCCAATTAATGAGTCTGCAGCAGTACACAAAGCTTTGGGGTTTGAGTCCTTGTCGGAAAGAGACTTCTGTAACTCTGCGAGCTTTATCTTTGCATTTGTGGCAGTATCAACTGATGTGCGCAAAACAGATCCAGCTTTCCCTGAGGCTTGTTTGCCGAAAGTTGAAGCAATAGGTCGATGTCACCTCGCAATTTAATCTGTCGTTCTAACGCTACTTCAAGCGACTGCTTGGCGCGAGCAAGTGTAAATGGGAGGGCGTAGGCAGTGTCAGGTGGCGTGAAGTCTCGCAGGTGTTCAATTTGATCGGTGATTCTTAATTCATCAATTTGACCACGAAGCGTATGGGCAAAAGCGTAGTCCCAAACCCGACATGAAGTTTTCCACCGTTTCCAGTTAGGGCTCCTGCGTTTTCGATGCTAAGGAAATTCTTGCCGTCTAGGAAGGCATTGTAAAACGACTCACCATTTCCATTTGTGCAATCCCAATTGAATTCCAGATGATGCCATTGGTCTTTAGTCCATGCCGCTTTTACGGAGTAACCTTTGTATTTGTCTGTGTGGTCAGGTGTATATAAACCGAATGTAAAGACATCGTTTTGATAGTACAGCTCAAAGGCAGATAAGCGAGTTTGGACACCAGGCTGCTGTGGTGGCCGGTACCATCCGAACAATGGGTGGTAGTCTCCTTCCTCATGCGACTGGATTCTAAACCAAAAATCCACAGTTCCTTTAGCCGAATTAAGATTGTCCGTGCCATCGTACGTGCACCGGTCATTTCCCCTGACTAGGGATATCGCTCTGCCCCATTTGGCGTTTTCCGTTGTTTTGGTCAGCGTGTAGCTATTTGTCGGTATTGGTGATGCCTGAGGATTTCCTGCCGCGTAATCTGCGTGAACAGTTGGACCATCTGCGTGCACCAGAAATAAATCTTTTGCTTCGACATTCAACGGAAGGCAAGTCAGCATGCTAATCGCAACGACGCACTGAATTCTCAAAACGGCAGCTCCTTGGGAAAATGAAACAGCTATGCGTTGGGTGAGGAAAACCAGTCTAGAGTTCGACAACTCGCTTGGTTCTTTGGGATTCGTCGGCGGCAAATACGATTCGCAAACTTGTCATGACTCTATCTTGGTGAGCTGACATGTCCTTGTCATTTCGGATGCAGTCGATGAATTCTTGTTGTTCCAGCAATGTCAATCCGTCGTGGTCTGGTTCGTCGATATTGATGACTTCATCGTCTTTGACGAATTCTTTGTCTACCTGCTCAGAGAAATGGCGGATGATAGTATTTGCTTCTACATGATGATCCTTGTCATCCGATCGCCCCTTGGTTGGACAAATGCTTGCTGCACCATCCGGTCCAACGACGTCCTTAACGAAATAAGCAACCTCACTCATCATTGGACCCCAGCCGGCTTCGTACCAACCAACTGAACCATCTTCAAACTCCACCTGTAGTTGTCCGTAATTGCAAATGTGCTCAGGTACTTTATCCCAGTTTCGACAGCCAATCGCGTGAACGCGAACTGGTCTGGATTGTGCCATTTGGTACATGATGTCTACATAGTGGACTCCGCAGTCCACTATCGGTGATTGAACCTGCATGATGTTATGCAAGGTATCGTAAAAGTCGCCCTTGGCTTGTTGATTCAGGTTCATACGCATAGCGAGTGGCTTACCGAGTTCGTGTGAAACATCAATAAACTTGTTCCACGACGGATGTGTCATCAGTATGTAGCCAACATAAAGCTTTTTATTCACTTCATTTGCTAGTTCAAAAAGCTCCTGACATTCTTCAATAGTTTCGGCAAGTGGTTTTTCAACGAATACGTCCAGTCCGCGCTTGAGGGATGTGGATACATAGTGATAGTGGGAATCGGTATAGGTACTGATCGCTACCGCATCAGGTTGTGTTTGCTCCAGTGCTTCTTCAAAGTCGGTGAATCGAGGAATGTCGCCGCCTAGTTCTTCTGCGAGAGTTTCGGAACTTGCCATGCTTCGTGTAACGATCCCGACGTTTCGCACGCCTTCAATTTGTGCATATGCTTTTGCATGTAAACTGCCCATAAAACCAGCACCGACGCTTAAGACTTTGATTTCGTCACTCATGATGTATCCTTTGAAAATGAAGACGCTACGGCTACATGCAACGTATTAATGATGCAGCTATGATGCAAGCATATGAATGCAATCTCTACAAAAAATGAGTCAGACGTTTTTTTAAGACGTCAACTTCGACGAAGTGCCATTTATACCGTTGGTGTAACATTTCTGGTGGTCGTTGTTTGCTGTAAACCGGTAAACGCGCAGCAAGCTGCTAACGACTCAGCCACCGCTAAACAGCTGCGACCTAATGTGTTGTTCTTAGCTGTCGACGATCTAAACGACTGGATCGGTGTGCTTGGCGGGCACACGCAAGCCAAAACTCCTAATCTGGATCGGCTGGCCAAACGAAGCGTGTTGTTTGATGCAGCGTATTGTGCTGCACCGCTTTGTCATCCGTCGCGTACAGCAATTCTGACGGGCCTTCGGAGCTCTACGACCGGAATCTATGGAAATCGGACGTGGTTTCGAGATCACCCGGACTACAAAGACTGGGTGACGCTACCGCAGTATTTTCGCCAGTATGGCTATAAAGCTTGGACAGGCGGCAAAATATTTCATCAGGCACAAGGCAAGTTTTCTGATCCGGAGTCATGGGACGGTCAGTATTCAAAGAGTATGGGTACGCAGGCACCACCAGAAAATCAACGTTATCTGCATGGCATGCGTGATCAGTTTGAAAACAAGATTCTAGCGCGGCTGATAGATTGGGGCCCGATTGATATTCCTAAAGAAGAGACGCGAGATTGGCGCACTGTTGCCGGAGCAGCGGACTTTCTGAAACAGGCGCATGAAAAACCATTTTTTCTAGCCTGTGGAGTTTATCGACCACATTTGCCATGGTACGCACCGCGAGAATTCTTTGAGATACATCCATTAGACGAGATTGAGGAACCACCATTTTTGGCGAGCGACTTGGATGACATCCCTGCTCGTGGAAGGGTTATGGCTGGCGTTGAATTTGACATCATCCAAAAGGCGGGCAAATGGAAAGAAGGTATTCAGGGATATCTGGCAGCTACTTCATTTGCGGATGCATGTATCGGACATGTGTTAGATGCGTTGGATTCTAGTGAGTATCGAGATAATACAATCGTTGTGTTGTGGGGGGATCATGGTTACCACATCGGTGACAAGAGGCACTGGGCGAAGTCGGCGCTATGGCAACAAACAGCAAGGACACCACTAATGGTTCATATGCCGGCTGCGTTGTCCGGTTCCGCTGAACCCCAGATCTGCACTCGACCAGTTAGCTTGGTCGATCTGTATCCAACGCTCGTTGACTTGTGTGGGCTACCTGTGCGAGATGGACTCGATGGTCGCAGCTTTGCGGAGCTCGTACGAGAACCACAAACGGAATGGCCTTATGCCGCTGTGATTACCCACTCTCCGTTCTGGCATGGAGTAAATCACGCTGTAAGATCGGAGCAATACTACTATATAAGATATCGCGACGGTGGCGAAGAATTGTATGACATGACAACGGACCCCAATCAATGGACAAACCTTGCTTCGGATCCCGCTTATAGTGATGAGATCGGTGAATTGAAGAGATGGTTGCCGAAAACAAATGCTAAGCACTTTATGCTAGGCGACCAGTAGGCGGCGAGTGCTCTAAACATACATGTGCAATAGTAAGTCCTGAAATGCGACGACTCACGCAACTCATCTTGACGACAATTATGGCCGGTCCTTTTTTCGCGGCGCCCGTGCGTGCTGACGAAAAGCCACCATTTACTGATTACTGCGAGCGGCTGGAGCAGGAGATCCAGGGCCGCAAGCATGGGTTTCTAGCCGGCAACGTTACGTATTACATAGGTGGGTTTCATGCGGTTTGGAATCCGGTTGAAGACGAGACGATCGGCTTAACACATCCGTTTCATCATGATCTGAGAAGTCGCGGTACAGGATTGGCGGCCAGTAGTATCTCCGGCACAGAGAATACCGGTCTGGGTAATGACTACATGGGTTGGGAGTTCTATAAAGACACCCGAGTCTTATACGGTAGTGTGGTGATCGATAGCAAAGTTTTCGAAAACCCAAAGCCAACAAGTATGCGATGGCGACCTGATAAGCTCATTTGTGAATACGAGCTGGATGGAGTGCGAATTAAGGAAGAAAAATTCATTGCGGCAAACGATGCGGCGGCGTCGATCATTACGGCGTCTCGGCCAATCGAATTGCGGTTTTCCGGTCACAGCTTTTTTCATCGCAATAGCATCAAGTCCACAGCCGCAATTGGGATGAATGTCGGCAAAAACGCCATTGCGATTACAGAAGGCGGTACGGTGCGATGCAAGCCTGATGCAAATAGTGATCCGAAGGAAGCACCTTGCGTATATGACGGGATGACGACAGTTCTGAGCGCATCTCGTAGTTTTGCGAATACAGTGTCCATTGAGCAGGATGATCGCGGCGTGCATCACTATGAATTCACTGTCCCATGTGATGAAAAGGGTACGGTGGTCTCGTGGGCGATGCATGATGACTCCAAGGTTGCTGTGAAGTCAGCAAGAGACATCATTAAACAGTACCGTTCATCGCTCTTGGAAAAGACAACGGTAATGAATCGGTTATTGAATGAAGAAGTGCCTTGGTTCCGATGCCCTGACGAGAGGTTTGTTGATGTTTATTACTACCTCTGGTCACTTTATTTGATGTACTACATCGAGGTGGACGATGGCTGGGAGCAGGAGA
>JBJLEE010000032.1:0-26340 GCA_045566075.1 Pirellulaceae bacterium
CAGTGACACACAGTCTGCCGACCATTACCGGTAATGCAGTGAGCATGATTGCATCTGGTAATACGGTTGTCGTAAACCCGCATCCAAGCGGAAAGAAAATTGCGGCTGAAGGCGTGCGTCGCTTCAACAAAGCGATTTACGAAGATCTTGGCATCGACAACTTGATTTGCGTCATGGAAGAGCCAACGATTGAGTCCGCAAATGCGATCTTTGAACACCGTGATGTCGCAATTATTTGTGTAACCGGTGGACCGGCGGTTGCCCGAGCAGCGCTGAATAGTGGAAAGCGTGCTATTGTCGCAGGACCTGGGAATCCGCCCGTTGTAGTCGATGAAACGGCAGACCTGGCAAATGCCGCTCGAAGTATCATTGCCGGTGGTGGTTATGACAACAACTTGCTCTGTATCGGTGAAAAAGAAGTTTTCGTCGTGGAATCAGTATTTGATTCCTTAATGAGTGAGATGGAACGTGGTGGCGCAGTGCGACTGAACGAAAATGAGATTCGGTCTTTAACAAACAACGCCATTATTCAAGTGGGCGATGACAAGCATGATGCTCCGGCTAAAGACTTTCTCGGTAAAGACGCAAAAGTGCTTGCTGATGGTGCCGGAAAATCCATAAGTGGCGAGACTCCACTTTTGTTCGGAGAGACAGATAATGATCACCCGTTTGTCAGCGTTGAGCAAATGATGCCATTCTGCCCATTTGTACGTTGCCGAAATGTCGAAGAGGCGATCCAGCGGGCCAGGAAAGCAGAACACGGCTTCCGCCATACAGCAATGATTCACAGCAATAATGTAAACAATATGACCCACATGGGTCGTGTGATGGACACGACAATTTATGTCAAGAATGGTCCAAGCATGGCCGGACTCGGCCTTGGAGGCGAAGGGTACCTTTCGTTTTCAATCGCTGGTCCTACCGGTGAAGGAATCACCACACCACTTACCTTCACTCGTGAACGTCGGTGCTCGATGATTGAGAACCTTCACGTGCTGGGTAACTAGGCATAACATCGCTCTATCTCCGGGGGGAGAGAAATGCAAACGGCCAAAGTTGTTGGAACAACTTACGCGTCCGTCAAACATCGTTCGTTTACGGGGCAAAAGATCTTAGTCGTTCAGCCGTACATGGTTGGCGGTAAGGAAGCGGACGGCTATCCTCTACTCGCCATCGATGGTGTAGGGGCCGGTAAGGATGATGAAGTAATCATCACAAGTGATGGACGGCACGCCAGGGAATTGCTCAACGCGGATGCGACCCCGGTGCGATGGACAATTATTGGAATTCAGGACGAATGAATATCGACACCGAATTGATCAATGTCATTACCGAATTGGTTATGGCGGAAATTGCTGGCAAACAGGATGCTCCTTCAGCGGAGACTTCTGCAGTGGTACATGTCCGCAATCGACTGATCTCTCTCGAGCAGCTCCCAAAAGCGCTTGATGGTATTCACACTCTGGTAGTCGAAAAAGGGGCAGTAATTACTCCATCTGTCCGTGATGCCCTCAATGATAAAAAGATTAAGGTCGTAATCGAAGAACGTGATAACCGGTCTCTGGGGCTGGCTGCACATGCGGGCCGGCGGATTTTATCGCTCGCTGGGATAACCAATATTTCTAGTGGTCGTTGGGATGTTGTTAAGGTCTCTAGTCGGGAAGACGTGATAAAAGAACTCAGTGACAAACACAATCAGTGTGTCCCGATAGTGGTAGCGGACGATCCAGTCTCGGTGAGTACACATCTTGCCAAATGGGCCTCGCGTTTTTTCCTGCCACTATGTGATGTTGAGGCATTGACGGCGCTTGAAGGGGTCCAGCCGAGCGGTTGGGTGATCCATCCAGAGTTATGTACGGCGGAATATCTCGAACGATTAGATAATGCATTAGCCAGGGAGTAACTGAAATGCGTATCGCTAAGATCATCGGAAAAGTAACTTGCAATCAAATGCTCGAGAGTTTTAGGGGAGCAACACTACGAGTTGCCGTACCTGTGACTTTGGAGGAGTTGAAGAAGGAGAAGACCCCTGCGTCTGAGGAGCTGGTCCTTTGGGATGAGTATGGGGCAGGATATGGCGATTATGTGGCCCTTAGTGAGGGCGGGGAAGCAGCACAACCGTTTCTTCCAGAACGAATACCGGTTGATGCGTATAACGCTGCTTTATTGGACGATATAGAGCTTTAAGGCTTAACTTAAAGAGGAAATGATTCGATGGCTAACGTATTTCAAATTAAAAAAGACATCTGTGAAATCGGACAGCGAATATATAACAAGGGATTCGCTGCCGCTAATGACGGAAATATAACGGTAAAGATCAGCGACAATGAGTATCTTTGCACGCCGACAATGCATTCCAAGGGATTCCTTAAACCGGATGATATATGCACGATCGACGGCGAGGGGAACCAAACTGCGGGCCGCAAAAAGCGATCAAGCGAAGCACTTCTGCATTTGGAAATATATCGGCAACGTCCTGACGTCAAGAGCGTGGTCCATTGCCACCCACCGCATGCAACAGCGTTTGCAATTGCACGCGAGCCGATTCCGCAATGCGTACTCCCTGAAGTAGAGATCTTCCTTGGCGACGTGCCGATCACAAAGTACGAAACACCTGGTGGCCAGCAATTCGCTGATACAATTATTCCGTTCGTGGATCGCACAAACGTAATTATTCTGGCCAATCACGGTACGGTCAGTTATGGAGAAGATGTCGAGAAGGCGTATTGGTGGACAGAAATCCTTGATGCATATTGCCGTATGTTGATGCTCGCCAAAGGCCTTGGCAACGTAAGCTTCTTCACCGAAGACAAAGAGCGGGAATTACTATCCCTGAAAGAGCAGTGGGGTTGGTCGGACCCTCGCACCACGGATGAATATGCCGATTGCGACATTTGCTCAAATGATATTTTTCGCGATACCTGGGCTGATTCCGGTGTTGAACGACGAGCATTTGCTGATCCATCTGAGTCCTGGGAACAGAATGGGAGCCAGAATAGTAGCCAGGATGGCAAGGGCGCGGCAAGTGAAGAACTCGTCCAAATGATCACGGATCAGGTGATGCAGGAAATCCGAAAACAGCAAGGTGCGGCATAGTCGCGGACTCGGTTACCTATCGCTGTAACTTAGCTCAGAAGATCGTTTCAAGAAGGGAAAGTGCCTCACTCAACGATGAGGTTGGCACTCCGGTTTGACGTGCTGAAAGATCCGCTTCTGCCAGAAAGAGTGCGTCCTCATGGTATTCGTGAGCCATAAACCGTTTGCGGGCACGATGACCTGCCGTGTGATCAATGACTGTGTGAGCAATTGGCATTTGGCGCAATAGCAATGAGACACGATCGCTGAATTCAACGGCGAAATGTTCGATGGTCGCTGCTGTTGGTTCTCTCGGGCTTATTGGAAAACCAAGGTCATGCACGAGACCAGCGAATGCCAATTCCATGTCATACGGCCGCTCTTCGATGCAAAGATCGAATGTTTGTAGTAAATGGTATTCAACGTCTTTTTCCGGGTGGTCGTCTGCTCGAAACTGATGGCCTTCTAGGGAGTTAAACCAACCGGTCACGATGGACCGCAACGAGTGCTCGTCTGTGACCGGGTAATCCGTGATCATCTCGAGTATCTCGTGCAGAGAATGGTCGATTTCATCCATAGTAGGGAGAAACCATGGCGGAGTCGAATTGCCGTAGACTTGCATGGCAGCAGTGCGCCGCGCGTGCATTTTGTTTACCGCTTTATTTGATGCAAGCAGTTCCGCCGCTATTTCGCATATTTTAAGGCGAATAGGATGCACCACGGTTTCCTAAGCTGAGATCGTTCTGTAGATCGGGATTTACTTGAACAATAATGCGTTACCGTTTCGTTCGACAAACACGGCATTGCGCGGTTTAGGTCGCGAAAGCCAATCGATAACATTTGTGTTTCGAGGATGGCGAGGTATCAGGATATCTCCGCTTGATATTCCCATGCGAGCGCTTGGGCTGCCGTCGATTACGTGCTGAATGTAATAGACCTGTGGGTCACCTAAGTCACTAATCAGATGCGCGCCGGCGATGTCCTCACTCTCTAGGGGAGTTAAGTGGATTGTTTTGCGCATTGCGGAACGGTTTGGGGTAAAGGTCAGTGATGGACCTTCGACAATCAAAGGAAATGCCTCAGCCAAGCGTTGAATATCATCGATTGGAATGTCGCAAACTGCGATAATCTTTGCACCGGCCGATGGCCAGTTACGTGGACGGCTGGCGGAGTTCTTGATTTTGGAAACCTGTAGGTGAGCGGGCTTTCCGGGAACGTACGTTGCGGTGATTCCATTCGCGGTAAGTAATTCGTAAACCCCGGTGGCTCGTAAGCGAATGGCAGCGCGATCGTCTTGCAGGCAGCCATCGCGAAATTGGAAAGGGTTACCGCGACTGTCGATGGCTTTCGCAAAGTCGATGAGAAAACGCACGATTCGAGTAGCACCGTTGTAATCAAGTGTTTCTGGGTCGTCAGCGGGACGATGATAGCGATCGTGAAGCCCGGTGTGGAACATTACGGCAGGAATTTGGTTTTCCAAAAAAGCGTAATGGTCGCTGTTTCGCACAACCTTTTCTTTGTATTCCATGTGGATGCGTTGTTCTAAATTCGAATTTGCTATTGCGCTTCGAAGTCCAATCGCTGTTCGACTGCCATGGACTTCAAGAGGCCCGTCGGTTAATTGCCCGATCATATCGATGTTAATAGACAGCGATATTTTCTCGAGTGGAAACACGGGGTCGGAGACGTAGTGTTTGGAACCAAGTAAGCCAAGTTCCTCTGCATCCCAAAGAACAATGAAAACGTTGTTGGTAGGAGGGTTCTTTTGGAAATGACGACACAATTCCAGGATGGCGGAAGTTCCGCTGGCATTGTCATCGGCACCGTTGTGTATCAGGCCAATTTCGCCGAGAGACGTCTTTTTGGTGCCGTATCCGACATGATCGTAATGTGCTCCATAATGCACAGCCGTATCATCCATTGGGTCGGTTCCCGGAATCCATCCAACGATGTTTCTGTAACCCTTACCAAATAATTGGTAAAAGTCTTTTTGACCTTCTACTGGTTCTACGCCATATTCAACGAGTTTCGATACGATGTAATTTCCGGCGGCACGATTTCCCTGAGAACCGGCAAGTCGTCCTTCGAGCGTGTCACCGGCGAGGAAGCTTACGTGTTCTTGCAGACGTTCTGCAATAGGCTGCTCTGCATAAACACATACTGACGAAAAAAGAGTCGCGAGCGAAGCGAAAAGGATTAGGAAGGGTTGTATTAGCACGGCGATAAGGTCAATTACAAGAACGTTGAGTGGTAGAACCGATAACGTATGCGAAAAGGTTATCAATTGCTACGTTGAACTTAGAAAAACAAAGATACAGCGGGTTGTGTAATTCGAGCAAATTGGACAGAATCGAATCGTGACTGCCATATCTGGTGGCCACAAATATCAACCGGTAACGGGTGATATGCAACTTAGGGAGAGGTGGCTGAGTGGTCGAAAGCGCGGGTTTGCTAAATCCGTGACGGAGTGATCCGTCCGCAGGTTCGAATCCTGTCCTCTCCGCTCTAACAGGGAATGCTGTGATTCAGCGTTCCCTTTTTTTATGGCATTATGGTTAGATGCATTAAAATCAATCAATCACTGCCTTTCGTAATAAGAGTTATTTATTGATGCCTAAAACAATTTTGATCACTGGCGCGGGAAGTGGAATCGGACGGGGAATGGCGTGTCATTTGTCCTCATTAGGCCATCGTGTCGTGGTTTCCGATCGCGATCAGGACACCGCATTGGAAACGTCAAACCTAATAGAGGGCCACGACACAAAAGATGTGCTGCAACTAGACGTATCATGTGAAGACTCTATTAATGCCTTAAGCGAGCGCGTGTCTGGAGATCCTGTTGATGTCCTGATCAATAACGCCGGCATCCAGCATGTGGCAAAGCTCGAAGAATTCCCACAGGCAACATGGGACACCGTGGTGGACGTATTGCTAAATGGTGTGGCAAGAGTAACACGTGCTTGCTTACCGGCGATGCGCCAAAAGGGCTATGGAAGGATAATCAATATAGGTTCGATCCACTCGCTCGTGGCATCACCGTACAAAACAGCGTATGTGGCAGCCAAACATGGCCTGCTCGGTTTTTCCAAGACGATGGCACTTGAGACGTGCGACGTTGATGTCACGATCAATACGATTTGTCCGGGTTATGTGTTGACTCCTCTGGTCGAAAAACAGATTGCCGAACAGGCGGCCCTGCATGGAATAAATGCAGATGAGGTTGTAGAGAAGATTATGCTTGCGCCGATGCCCAAGGGAGTATTCGTTACAACTGAGGAGATGGCTGAAACGGCTGCGTTTCTCATGACCGAGCACGCACGAAACATCACCGGACAGGAAATTGTCATGGACGGTGGTTGGACCGTTCGTTAGGAAGAGTGCTATGTGGCGACTGGACGTCGAAATCCGATTTCGTCTGCCATCGTGTTTAAAGCGGCAATCACATCGTTGGGCAATTCGATGCCATTTTCCATTGCCTTCTGATAACGGGCCCACTCAAACTCTCCGGCCACGTAAAGTTGGTCTACACCTTCGGCCGTTGGTGTGTCGTGAATTTGATCGATAAGCCCGTCGACACGACTTTTGAATTCCTCGAGGTTCTGCATGGCGCCGACGTTAAAAGCCAGGAAGGCAGCGCCATGATACGTGGGGCCTGCGGGATCGGCCGTCATCCAGGCTTTGATGTCCCAAGTGAGGTTTGCACCGGAGAGGAGTCCGGATAGCGATTCAATCATTAGCCCGAGTCCATATCCTTTGTATCCGCCGAGCGGCTGAAGAGATGCGTCAGTGGGGTAGAGACTAGAATCTGTTGTCGGTTTGCCGTCTCGATCAACGATCCAGTTGTCCGGAATCGGGTTTCCAAGTTGGTTTGCAGCATATACCTTTCCGCCGGCGACCGTACTCATGGCCATGTCTAGCAAGATGGGGTGATGTCTGCCGGCTGGTACGCTGTATGAAAATGGATTTGTACCGAGGACGGCAGTTTTTGAACCCGGAGCGGCGACACTCGGAATATCATTTCCCATTGCAATTCCGATCATGTCATTGCGAGCTGCCATTGTAGGATAGACTCCGACGGCTCCCAGATGGCATGAGTTAAATACGCCGCAATAGGCGATTCCCGTCTCGCGTGCTTTTTCGATCGCCGTTTCCATCGCGAAGGTGCCTGCAACTTGTCCCAGAGTCGAGTTCCCATCAATCAACGCGAACGAAGGCCCGTCGTTGACGATGATTGGATGTAAATCGCTACGGCAACCTCCCGCCTTAATACGCGTGGTGTAGCCTTTGAGAAGTTTTGATCCATGAGTAAAGGTGCCCCATGCATCTGCCAGACAAAGCGCATCCGCAGTGACAGTGGCGTGTTGTGGGTTCGCACCAGCGTGGACTAAGGCGTCGTGGATATATGTTTTATGTGCTTGAACAGAGATGGACATGGGCTGTTAGTCTGAGGGGAGTGTTTGGATACTTTGCGAGTGTATTAGATATGGTTCGTTAGGGTAAGCGTGTGGCTAGTGTACGGGAAGCCAAATAGAACTGCCCAACAAGCCCAGGCATGATTAATAGGAATGTTAGAAAGAAATAGTGGCCGACGAACGGGATAAAACTAGAAGGCCCAAACACCATAAAAAATTGGGCAAGTACCGGATTTATTAAATGCTCTTTGCTTAGGTGTTTTTTTGAGAGCTCATTGGTATTACGAGCTGCCTCAGCTGTTCTAAAAAAGGACCATCTGAATTCATCGTCATCTTGTAAGTGTTGTGCTATCAATGTGGCGTGAAGTTTCAATATCCGTGTGGCAAAGAAATATGCTGTTATGCTGCTCGCAATAGCCAGAAGTAAAGGGCCTAGTAGGTTACTTAGATTGCCATGTAAAAAAATCGCAGAAGTCACGGCCCATGAATTGAGTTGGCCAAACGACCACACGGTAGCTGAAACCGCTAGCAATGAAAATGTTATGAATATACGAAAGTGGATCGAAAGGGACACGCTATAGGATGCACTATTATGGCTGCGATTGTTTTTGGGTCCCTTGTTGAGCTGACTGAAAGGTATCCATCCGTCACGATTCTCCTGCCTAACCGAGGCGGTATGTGGCACGGAATTGCATTGCATGAATTCTCGGAGCTCGGCCTCGGTAAAAGGGCCATAGCTGCTCGCTTCGTGCATTAAATACCAAAGTTGGGAAGAGGATGAAATGATGGAACCTCGCAGTCGTGCTACAAGTTTTGGGAATGGTGTATATTGCTAGAGTACAAAGCACACATACCTTGGAAGCATGAACATGTTTAAGACAATTCTAGCACTGACCTTCATTCTCTGCCCGCTGCACACGATGGAGGCTAAGGAAAAGCAATTGCTTGATAAGGACGACCAGCGAATTGTGTTCATCGGAGATTCCAATACACATGCTGGGCAATATATCTCGTTGGTCGAGGCGCAATTGTTAAGGAACGGTGTGTCTGTTGAATTAGTGAATCTTGGGCTGCCAAGCGAGGGTGTGACAGGTCTATCTGAACCAGACCACCCGTTCCCTCGACCAAATGTGCATGACCGGTTAGAAGCAATTCTTGAGAAGACTAAGCCAGATTTGGTTGTGTCGTTTTACGGAATTAATGACGGAATCTATTACCCATATTCGGATGAGAGATTCGAGAAGTTCCAAAAAGGAATTAAGGACCTGACCGCGTTAATACGCGGGTCCGGTGCAAAACATTTGATGCTGGCAGCACCAATGTTTGATGCGCTTCCAATGAAAAAGAATGGAAAGCTACTCGCAGACGGTGCCGAGAAATATGCATGGTTCGCTATTTATGAAAACTATGACGACGTGATGAAGAAATATGCGAATTGGCAGTTGGAAGCTGAGTTAGACATAGACGGTTTTATCCATACGCATTGCGTGATGGAAAACTATTTCCTCAAACAACGCAAAGATAACCCTGACTTTGTAATGTCCGGCGACGGCGTGCATATTAACCTCGAAGGGCATGCACTGTTAGCGAGATTTATCACGAACAAACTGGGGTATAAATACGTCGATGTTCCAGCGGAAGTCTTCAATGCGATTAATTCTCAGCGAAAGATTATGCACGCTGCCTGGTTGTCACATGTTGGTCATAAGCGACCGGGCGTGGCGGCTGGATTGCCAATGAAACAAGCGAGGGTGAAGAGCGAAGAATTCAACTCTGCAATTGATGCGGCGATTAAGGCGTGGCTAGATTAGCGTCGACCGCACCCTATTTGATTCTGGGCATCTTGTCCCATGGATTGGATTTTCGCTTTTGATACTGTGGACGAGCATCTCGATCAGGCATTTCCAAAACGACTGCCTCGAATCGCCTCAGGGCTCCGGAATGAGCCCTATTGGATGAGTCCTTGAGATTTACTTTCTCACTGGGATCTGCTTTGAGATCATACAGTGCTGTAATGCTTGCGGTGTCATCTACCCAAACTTTGTATTGTTTGTCTCGAATAATACGCGGTGTATAGTCTTTCACCCCACGCACTCCATTCGCATCGAGTTTTGCTGCGCCATGGCCAAGCGCCATTATCCATTTACGGGTTGAGTCGGTCGCTGCGCCAGTAATAACATCCGCGATCGAGTGACCGTCAATCTTGCCGAGATTCTTAGTGGATCCGCCCGCCAGTTCTACAAAGGTCGGTAGTAAGTCGGAGAAGTCAGTCAAAGCATCCGTCGAGGCACCCTGCGGTACGATGCCGGGGCAATTCACAATAAATGGCTGGCAAACGCCGCCTTCGTATTTTGTCCCTTTACCGCCGGACGGACGTATGCCACGGACAGTACCTCGTTGGCCACCGCTGGTACCGTTATCGGTAGTGAAAATAACGATCGTGTTTTCGCGGATTCCCAGGTCATCGATAGCACCTACTAGGCGACCCACCAGATGATCTGTATATCGCACCATTGCTGCGTGTTGTTCAATTTTGTTCGCCTTACGCTCAGGCTCAGACGGTGTGGTCACCAGTGGTCCATGCGTGAGTGCCATAGGGAAGTAGACCATCATTGGTTTGTCATGATTATTCGTCATGAAATCAATCAAATAGTCACAATAGACGTCGGGGCCATACTTGCCTGCATACGTCTTACTGCCCTTGGGCGTATGGATATAAGCGTCATGGTAACGTTCGGCACTCGGAGGATTGCCTTCTTCGTAGCCAGTCCAGACACACCAGTCGTCAAAGCCGTGTTTCTGTAAGGCGTTCGGTTCGATCCTGAAGTCATTAATTTGCCACTTCCCCGCAATGACAGAGGTGTAGCCGAGCTTCTTGAGGTGGCGTGGAAAACTGGTGTAGTGTTTCCAATCAAAATAGCCGACACCCCATCGGGGCACGTCCCAGTGATTTACCCAACCCGTTCGCCATGGATACTGACCGGTAAGTAGCGTTACACGAGTGGGCGTGCATTGTGGCATCGAATAGGCATTATCAAATCGCAAACCCGTTTTTGCGAGGGCGTCGATTTGCGGTGTTTCAATGTCATCGGCCCCATAAGAACTGACCCAGTCCTTACCGAGGTCGTCGACCATGATAAAGACAATGTTGGGCTGTGCAGTCTCCGCGTACAGTGGTGATGCAAAAAGTACGGTAGTGAGCAGTGACAGTACGTGCGTGCGCATTAAGTGTGATCCTATTCGTATTCCCATTTCATGACCCATGGATCATGTAGCTCTTTTTGTTTGGCTTTTAAGAGAGCCTTGTATTTTTCAAGGATGTCGGCAAATGCCGGATCCGTCGCTAGATTCTTAGATTCGTAGGGGTCGGAAGTCATGTTATACAGCTCAAACTGAGGACGTTTAATGTACTGTTTAACTGTCTTACGGCCATAGGGTGCATCCGGGCCCTTGCGAAATTGTGCTTGCCAGCTTGATGCAGCCCAGAGATCGGATGCGAACGGATATGGCAAAGGATGCGCGATATTCCATATCAATTTAAACTCTGAGTCACGGATCACGCGCATCGGATAATACATCTGAATTTCGTGAAAAGTGTGGCTCGCAAAGATTGTATTCCAGTGCTTTGCATCTGGTGAATCTAAGGCCGCTAACCAGCTCTTACCGTGGTAACGATTCAAAGGCTCGCGTTGCCCGCGATTCTCTTTCAAGTTCTCTCCACGCTCAGTCCAATACGCGTTGGCGTTAAGCATGTTTTTTGGTGCATTCTTTTCTTTGTCCAGGCCGTTACCAAAATCTAGTAGAGTCGGGGTGATATCGATGTGGCTGATCATAGCGTCGGTGCGAAAGCCTCTTTCTTTTGCATACGGGTTGCGGACCACGAATGGCACACGTAGTCCCGGTTCATAAACGGTGGTTTTCCCACCGGAAAATGCCATGCCATGGTCGGCCGTAAAGACGATCATGGTTTTGTCGTATAAGTCCGCCTCTTTGAGAATGCGGATAAGTTCACCGAGACCTTGATCGATTCGCGAAACACTCTGGTAGTATTGCGCGAGCTCTTCTCTGGTTTCAGGCGTGTCTGGAAGGAAGGAAGGGATAGGTACCTTGCCCGGTTCGTAAAACACTTCCTTCACGTTGTCGTGGGAACCTTTGTTGGGCTTATTACCGAATAGGTCGGCTTTTAAAGCGAGTTTGGAAGTTTGGTCTTTTCCTCCGCCACGGTGCGGATCAGATGTGGCGAAATATAGGAAAAACGGTTTGTCGCTATCTGCTGTAATGAAGTCCTTGCTGTTCGTGGCCATTTGCACGGCGTTTCGAGTATTACCTTTTAGCGTCGTTTCAAAATGATAAACCTCTTCTGGTGCGACGTGGTATTTCCCGATAATTGCCGTGCGGTAACCCGCCCGGGACATGACCCGAGGAAGCGCTAGGCTAATAACGTTGTGATAGGAAGCGAACTTGTGGAAGTGATGTTGATGTCCGTATTGCCCGTTTAGATGGTTGTGCAATCCCGACATCACGACGCTGCGACTGGCACTACAACTAGCGGTTGTCGCGTAGGCATGGTCAAACACAACACCATCTTTGGCTAACGCGTCGATATGGGGCGTAACGGCAATGCTGTCACCGTAACAACCCAACGTCGGACTCTCGTCATCAGTGATGAAGAAGATTACGTTCTTCTCTGCAGCGGTCACCACAGAACATAGAGACAATAGTAGGAATGAAATGCCACTTCGCATGAGTGATTGAACCCCATTAAGGCGGTAACTGAAACGTTTCGAGAAAAGGGAGCAACCTCTAGTAAAGCACGATTGCTCTACCGGGTGAACCATGAGCGTGATTGATTCGAATCGGCGCAAACAGGAAATAGGGTGTCGAATCCTCCGGAATAGCGCCGAGATTGTGTAGAAATTCCACCGATACCATCCCAGAACTGGCGAGCAGCCAGTTTACAAATGCTTCATTTCTCGCATCGACACCGCCAAGCGTTGGTGCATCAATTCCGACACATTTGATTCCCCTTCGTGACAGTAATTCAATCGTGTCCGGCGAGACGGCAGGCCAACCTTCGCTCGCACCGGACAAAGGATCTACCATACATGCTGAGTCATCGGGCGCAGGTTTAAACGTTCGGTCGATGTGTCCTGTCCTAAAGACAACGACTTCATTTGCTGAAAGGGTTCCATGCTTGGCTTCGAATGCGGATACGTGCTCCGGTCGAATCATTGGGGATGCCGGTAGCGTGTCCGCCGGTACACTTCCGACCAAGCCGGTCACATCAATGACTCTGAGGTTGCCGGCAGTTTGGGATAACGGGATCTGCTCGACAGTTGTGTCGGAGGATCCTCTGCGACCATAAAGTGTCTCATAATCGCGTAGCCAGGATTGTACTTCAGTAGAGTAACTACTGTTCTTGAATCCCTTCTTTGGAAGGGAATAGGAAGGTGTGACCAGATGTGTGCCAGCCATCGGGTCCATCATGTGGGTGTGGTGGTACAGGTCTAAATTTGCCGCGTACAAAAAGTCCACCTTGAGATAGGGGTGACGGTGGCTTCCTGTTTCGCGGCCCGGCCATGTTACGGGTAGTTCGGATGAAAGTACAACGCTAAGGTCTATTGCGCGTTTAGCTCTGGCAGATGCAATTAGGCGTGTTGCCAGTTCGCCAGGTTGAATCGCAAAAGATCTTCCTTCGCCATATGGTCCGTCAGTGTGCCGAGGGCCCATGCAGCAATAAAATGCCCCCGTGGTCGGAAGCTTGCTCAAGTTGGTCGCGCTTTCGGTGAAGATCTGTCCGTGTTTCAAACCTGCGTAATGAACTGGCTCCCCCAGATCGGGTATCGGCCCGATGCTCGGACTATCAACCCCAACATGCCAAACGCCTTTTTTACCGAGGTAGTCCATCGTCTCAGGTGTGGGATCCGGCCAGCCACTAAATTTCTTATCCAAGCAACCGGCGATGAAATGATACCCCTCCGGGTACGGTTTGTAGTAGAGATCGCTATAACCACTCTTGAACAGTACAACATCGCCAGGGCCAAGTTCTCGATTCTGCGCTTCCCACTTTCGAACGTGGTCCACGAGGATGAGCGGAGAAACACCGGGTTCCCCGGTATCAAGTAATTCGGTGATGTCGATGACACATGCTTCGCCAACAAATTTGAACGGTAGGGTTTTATGAGTATATTCCAGACCCAACTTGCCTTCCCACTGGAGGTTGGTACCTGGTCGTGGAATTGAATGCGGCGGCACGTCAATTTGCGTTCCTGTGTTGCCATCTATCTGGAGCACATCAACGTTATAGATGCTTGCTGGTCCGATAGCTTTGAACGGTCGTATTTGGAACATCGGGAAACCAGTGGGCCATGTGCACGGATAATTGGTGTCCACGAGTAAGGACAAGTCGACAAACTCGCTAGCACGTCGACGTTGTGCTTCAGATGGTGTAGCAACCATGGTTGACATGGTGCCAAGAGCGAGGATGAATACGAGTAAATTGCGCATATGTATTACCAGTAAGGAGTCTGAATTGTGCGAGCGTCTTAATTTGAATCTACCAAAACGCCGCGTAGGATTCACCCGTATGCATTGTTGCAAGGGTAAACTAGGCTATTAGGTGTGTTGTCGGACGTAATTGAGAGGTGAGCTTAGGGGAACGGATGATCGTGCTTGGAAAAGAGCAGTTGCCGTGGGCGTCGGTGCCGCGAATTACTACGAGGGTCCATGCACAGGATACGCTCGGTACTCTTCGAACGACACTCTGGGAGCAGCGGATTGAACCGGGTGGATTCATACCGATTCACTATCACGATACCGAAGAGGTGATTACGGTCCTTGAAGGAGCGATTACCCTCAAAGACGGAGACTCACAGCGTACTCTGCACGCTCCCACAACGCTAATAATTCCAGCTCAGGAATTACATGGAATCGAAGTCTTTGGAGAGGAAGTGGTGCACTTGGTGGCAGCATTTCCAACCGCAACTCCACGCATCTTTGATGTCAACGGTAAGCCACGCCCTTTACCTCAACATGATTTTGAAACCAAGAGAGATAAACTGAGTGGAGACGCAGCACCTCATGAATAGATATAGATCTAAACTAGCAAAGTTTACCTTGATGGCTCTGACTGTCGTATGCCTTTATAGTGCGTCGACAGCGGCAATTGCCGCGCGTCCAAATATCGTTGTGTTTCTAATTGATGACATGGGATATATGGACATCGGTGCCAATAATACAAACTGTTTCTACGAGACGCCAAATATAGACTCACTGGCCGAAAGTGGCATGAGATTTACCAGTGGTTATGCGGCAAATCCGGTATGTAGCCCGACGCGATACAGCATTATGACCGGAAAATACCCGTCGCGCGTTGATGCTACGAATTGGTTTAGCGGTAGGCGAAATGGTCGCTTTGCACCCGCGCCATTATATGACCGTATGGACCAAAGCGAGATTACATTGGCGGAGTCTCTTGGTGAGCAGGGCTATCTTACAGCATTTTTTGGCAAATGGCATTTGGGCCCAACGGAGGAATTCTGGCCGGAACATCAGGGATTTGACGTCAATGTCGGCGGTCATAATCGCGGGTCACCACCCGGGGGATATTTTTCGCCCTACAAGAACCCTCGGTTAGAGGATGGTGCGGAGGGTGAACACTTACCGGAACGATTAACGCGGGAGGCAATCGATGTCATGAAATCCGCTGGGGATCGACCATTCTTTGTTTACTTGTCATTTTACAGCGTACATACACCGCTTCAGGGTAGGCAGGATTTGATCGACAAGTACAAAGCCAAAGGGAATGGCAGTCGCGATGAAGATGATTTTGCCGGTGAGGAACAGGTTTGGCCGGTTGATCGAGAGCGTAAAGTGCGCGTGAAGCAGAACCACGCTGTGTATGCAGCGATGGTTGAGGCTATGGATGAACACATCGGGGATGTATTGTCGTTCTTAAAGACATCCGGATTAGAAGAGAACACCATCGTGTGTTTTACAAGTGATAATGGCGGTCTTTCGACGTCCGAGGGATCTCCAACGTCTAATCTGCCACTTCGGGGTGGTAAAGGATGGACATATGAAGGCGGTATCCGGGAGCCATTTATCGTGCGTTGGCCCGGGGTGACCAGTCCGGGAGCGGTTTGCGATGTTCCTGTAATGAGTCTCGACCTCTTTCCGACATTAGTCACGGCAGGTGGTGGTAAGATTCATCGTAAAATGACAGTGGATGGGGTAGATTTATCGCCCGTTTTGTCAGGCAAAGGGGCGATAAAGCGTGATAGCTTATTTTGGCATTATCCCCACTACAGTAATCAAGGCGGATTCCCAAGCGGAGCAATACGGAACGGACCGTGGAAGCTAATCGAGAGATACGAAGACGGTAAAGTGCACTTGTATAATTTGGATCTCGATATAGGAGAATCCACAGATGTCGCGGACGAACATCCAAATCGCGTCACATCGATGCGGCAAGAATTGCACGAGTGGTATAGAACAGTAGATGCAAAATTTTTGGAGCCACTTGGTGATAACTTAAAACCGTGGCGCCCTTGAGTAATACGAGGAAAACAGAGTAATGATGAAGATCATGTCGAAAATAGCATTCCTATGCGTAGTCAGCGTTGTATTCACTCATACGTGCGCTAGGGTTGAGGCGGGCAAGCGCCCAAATATTATCCTGATCATGTCGGATGATATGGGGTATTCAGATATCGGTTGTTACGGCGGCGAGATCAAGACACCGAACCTTGACGGGTTAGCTGCGGGTGGAATTAGATTTACCCAGTTCTATAACACTGCACGCTGTTGTCCCACTCGAGCAAGTTTGCTGACTGGGTTATATCCACATCAGGCTGGTGTGGGCCACATGATGAATGATCGCGGATATGACGGCTATCGTGGCGATCTAAACAATCAGTGTGTGACGATTGCGGAAGCATTAGGCGACTCCGGCTATCGCACCTACATGAGTGGCAAGTGGCACGTAACAAAACAGATTTTCGACGACGGCTCAAAACACAATTGGCCGCGACAAAGAGGGTTCGATAAGTTTTACGGGACGATCCATGGCGCTGGTAGCTTCTATGACCCAAACTCGCTTACACGTCAAAACGATCAGATCACACCCTTAAATGACAAGCTGTACAAGCCTGATCAGTATTACTACACGGATGCGATAAGCGATAACGCAGTCGCCTTCCTGCAGTCACATCGAGTAGAAGATCGCCGTAAACCTTTCTTCATGTACGTGGCGTACACAGCAGCGCACTGGCCGATGCACGCTTTGCCTCAGGACATCGCCAAGTACGAGGGGAAATACGATGAGGGCTATGGGGCGATCCGTGAAGCAAGATACAAACGCATGATCGAGATGGGCTTGATTGACAAAAAGTGGGCAATGTCACCACAGGCAAGAGAATGGGATGCGGCCAAAAACACCGAATGGGAAATTCGGAATATGGAGGTTTATGCCGCGATGGTAGACAACATGGATCAGGGAATTGGTCGTATTGTCGACGAGCTAAAGGCACAGGGAGAGTTTGAGAATACGCTGATCTTGTTCGTTCAGGATAATGGCGGTTGTGCCGAAGGCCTGGGACGTACAGCACGAAATGGGCTCACGTCAGCTCCAGAAAACCCAACCTTGCCCAAGATGGGAGTAGAAGAGTTGCAGCGAAGTATGATTCCTCCGCAAACACGTGACGGTTTCCCAACCGTCATGGGGCCCGGAGTAATGCCGGGACCGGATGGCACATATATCGCCTATGGAGAGGGTTGGGCAAACGTATCGAACACACCGTTCCGCGAATATAAGCACTGGGTGCATGAAGGTGGAATTTCCACACCCTTGATTGCACATTGGCCTAAGGGTATCGAACGCACGAATGAGTTTGAAACAACACCAGGACACCTCATTGATATTATGGCAACTTGTGTCGACATTTCCGACACTGAATATCCGAAAGAGCGAAACGGTGAGTCGATTAAGCCAATGGAAGGAGTGAGCCTCGCTCCGCTTTTCGGGGGCGATTCCATCAAGCGGGAAGCGATTTACTGGGAACATGAAGGCAATCGTGCTATTCGCAAGGGCGACTGGAAACTAGTGGCTAAAGGAGCAAATGGCCCGTGGGAACTTTACAATCTTCAAGATGATCGCACAGAAATGACCGATCGTTCAGAAGCAGCACCGGAGCTTGCGAAGATGCTCGCCGATATGTGGCAGGCGTATGCTGAACGGGCGAACGTGTTACCGTTAAATCCGCAACCACCGAAAAAGGTCAGTAAGAAAAAGCATTTTGTGCTTAAGCAAGGGGAAAGCCTTACGCAGAATGTCGCACCAAATACGAAGGACTTTTCGTATGAAATGAGTTTCGAAATCGAATTGGTTCAATGCGACGGAGTGATTGTTGCACAAGGTGCCACAACACATGGCCTCGTTCTATATTTAAAAAGCGGCAAGGTGTATTTCGAAACGCGGCATTCAGGTAATTTGTCCACGATAGTTTCAAAAGCAACCATCGAGCCCGGCAAATATAAGGTCGTCTTGACTGGGGCGAACGACGGTACCATTTCCGTTTACTTTAATGGGGCGGAATTGGTCAATGGTAAGGTCCCCGGGTTAATGAAAGACGTGCCGGTTGACCCGTTTGATGTAGGCCGAGATAGTAATGCTCCGGTCGGGCAGTACGAAACCCCATTCGAGATTAAGGGTCGAATCATATCGGCGGAGGTTACGCTGAAGTGATGCGAAGAGTCGTCTTAATATTTGTACTCCAGTTATGTTGTGTCTGCTCGTTGGCGGCCAAGCCGAACGTGTTGATCTTTCTCGTGGATGACCTCGGGTGGACAGATCTGGGATATTCGGGATCTAAATACTATGAATCTCCGAACATTGACACGCTGGCTAGAGAGTCGATCGTCTTCACAAATGCGTATTCTAACGGTCCAAATTGTGCACCGACGCGCGCTTGTCTCATGTCCGGACAATATTCGCCCCGGCATGGGATTTATACGGTGGGCGATCCGGTGCGGGGCAATCACAAATTTCGTCGGTGGACTCCGGTGAACAATGCGACCGTGCTGGATAAAGACATCGTGACGCTTGCAGAGACGTTTTCCAGTGCCGGCTATTCCACGGTGCATCTTGGAAAATGGCATCTTGGAAATGACCCAACAACTCAGGGTTTCGATTTGAACTACGGTGGGTTTGCTGGTGGTAGCCCAAGTAAAGGTGGCTACCACAGTCCATATGCATATCCAAATGTGGTGGAGGAAAAAGAAGGAAGATATTTAACGGATCACCTGACAGATCTGGCAGTTAAGTTCATCGAAGAAAGTTCAGAGTCCTCGCCGTTCTTCATGTACATGTCTCACTATGCAGTGCATACACCAATTCAGGCCAAGGCGACGTTGCAGGAGCGCTTTGAGGCTAAGAAAACCAGTGGTTCGCATCGCAGTCCGAAATATGCTGCCATGATCGCAAGCATGGATGAGTCGTTGGGGCGGATCATAAGTGCATTGGAGGAAAAAGGTAGTCTGGACGAGACGATAATTGTTTTTGCATCGGATAATGGTGGGTATGGCGGCATTACGGGGCAAGAGCCTCTCCGTGGTAGTAAAGGGATGCTCTATGAGGGTGGAATTCGAGTGCCAATGCTGGTTCGGCTTCCCAACGCCAAGAATAAGGGGATAGAGAACACTCCGGTGATGTCGATCGACTTGTATCCAACGCTAACATCCTATTGCGGAATTGATACGAGCGGTCTCACATTGGATGGAATCGATTTAACTCCGCGAATTACTAAGCAAGAAACCCTAGATTCCCAAAGAGCCGTGTTTTGGCATTTTCCGTGCTACTTACAACGCTACTCTGGTTTAAAGATCAATTCGCCCTTCAGGTGCGTACCATCATCGGCAATTCGCAAAGGTGACTGGAAGCTAATCCACTCCTACGAAACAAATGAAATTGAGCTGTATAACTTAGCCTCTGATATTGGTGAATCTAAAAATCTAAGTGCTCTGAAGCCAGAAATAGCTAATGCGATGTATGAAGAGCTTGAAGAATGCGGAAGAGTGTCAACGCCGGTGTGCCGAAAGTGAAAAACCCAAAATATGATCCAAATGCCGTCTTCACTAAATGACGTACGCAGAACTACGATTCACGCTGTATGTGTTTTACTGGTGGGTTGGGGCGTAGCCAGCGGAGCGAAGCCAAACATTGTTCTGATCATGGCTGACGACTTAGGGTATGGCGATCTGTCGTGTTACGACGGATGGATAGAGACGCCCAATATAGACGCCTTGTCGCGGACGGGCATCCGATTTACAGATTTTCATACCAGCGGGACTGTTTGCTCTCCCACGCGCGCTGGACTGATGACCGGCCGTTATCAGCAACGAGCAGGTATCGGTGGAGTCGTCTTTGCTCGTCTTGACGCAGAACAGCATTATCACGGACTGCAGGATAGCGAATATACTCTTGCTGAAATGTGTCGAGAGCAAGGATATAAGACCGCTATTTTTGGAAAATGGCACTTGGGTTATTACCCGCCCTATAACCCTGTAAATCACGGCTTTGATGTTTTCCGAGGTTACGTTAGCGGTAATGTGGATTTCTTTTCGCACGTGGATCAAGCAGGCGTGTTTGATTGGTGGCATAACGAGCAGCCGTCGGATGAAAAAGGCTATACGACACACCTAATCAATAAACATGCTGTGGAGTTCATCGAGACGAGTGAGGATGCCCCCTTTTTTCTTTATGTTCCGCATGAGGCGCCACACTATCCTTACCAAGGTCCAGCAGATACACCGATTCGTGAAGTCGGTAGCACCGTGAAGCTGAAGGGCGAGCGGAAAGACATTAAGAATGCATACCGTGAAATGGTGACAGAAATGGACACGGGGGTGGGCGAGATTATGCTCGCGTTAGAACGTGCTGGAAAAATAGAAAACACGATCGTTATCTTCATGTCAGACAACGGCGCCAATAAGAATGGTGATAATGGCGAGTTGCGAGGCTTCAAAGGAAGCGTCTGGGAAGGCGGGCATAGAGTCCCAGCAATGATTTCCTGGCCGGGCCATATCGCACCGACTGTCGTTTGCGAATTTGTTACTTCGCTGGATTGGATGCCCACCTTGGCGGCGATTCTAAAGTCCAAGGAGGATCAAGCTCGGCCCTTCGACGGAATAAGTCAAATGGAATTACTGCATTCCGGCAAGTCACGCGACGCACACGAGAGAGTTTTTGTATGGAAGGGTACTGCGGTAAGACGTGGTTCCTATAAATGGGTTACTGAAAAAGGTGTTGAATACCTGTTTGATCTTGAAAGCGATCCAAACGAGTCTAAAGACATTATCCAGGATCACCCTGAACTGGCAAAACAGCTAAACCGAATTGCTCAGAACTGGAAAAATGAAATGTCAGAGACTGCCAGTAAGCAGCCATCAAAAAATGAATTATTCAAGCTGCTCGGAAAGCCATAGATCAGCTTATTTGTATGCGACGACGGTGTTGCCCAGCGCGAAATAGAATCATCCCGTTGGCAATCGCTGGGGTCGCTGTGATGTCAAGTTCGGTCTCGAGTGTCTTTACCGTAGGCTTGGCTGGTGAGGCGGGAACGTACCTAACTACACCATCCCGATCACAACAGATTATCGTGCGATTGACACAAATGGGGGATGAGTAGTATTCACCACCGATCCGAATCGCCCAAACTGAGTCGCCGGTTTGTGCATTAACACAAGAAAGTATCCCTTTGTCGGTACAAAGATAGAGATGGTCATCCAAGATGATTGGCGTGGGGCAATGAGGCACGTTTCGCGTGAGTCGTGCAAGTTCTTTTATTGCTGTCGGTTCAGATCCCAGAGATAAAACGGTCAGGTTCTTGACGCCGGTTGTAAACCCGCTAGCCGCGGCGATGAGTTTTCCGTCGGTGACAGGCGAACCGATGGCGCGTTGACTGTGATCGCCAAACGGTATTTCTTGCCAGAGAATCTTACCGGATTGTGTATCCACCCCTACGACGCCTTCGTATGAATGTGAAAAGACGACTTGCTTGCCTTTTGAGTGAGGAAAAATACAAGGAGTTGAGTAGCCGGTTCGTTGTGTCTCTCGGGTGGTATTCCAGATCGTTGCACCGGTGTTACCATCAACAGCGAGTAGGCTGCTATCGTATTTCTCCTGATCAAGACACAGATAAACAACACCATCATCGACGATGGGTGACGTGGCAGCGCCCGGCCCGGCACTGAATGGGCCTAGGTTTCGTTGCCAGGAAATGTCCCCATTATGTTCATAAGCAATTAAGGACGTATCCTCTGGTGATTGCCAGAGTACATATACGTGTTGTTTATCAACAGCGGGCGTAGAGGAGGCAAATCCATTTCTTTTATTGGATTTGAATTGCTCGAATTTGACAGATTCTGACCATATCTGATTTCCGGTTGCCAGATCGATGCAATGCACGTAACGCAATCCTTGTCCGGCGTCCGCGGCTGTTATATAGAGACGATCATCAAAAATGACTGGTGACGAATTGCCATGACCCAAAGTCTCCGTTCGCCAAACCGCACGCTTGGTGTCAAAGGGCATAGAGAATGCATTGTCAGTAACAACGCCGCTGCCGTTTGGTCCGCGAAATCGATTCCAGTTGGTGTGTTGCGCCTGCAATACAGTGGCGGACAGGATTACGTAAAGGAAAGTGAGTCGGAGTTTAGTCATTGATTAAGTCGGATAACGAAATGTGATGAGAAAAGATGACATCGCCGTCTATGTTAATAATCTTATATGTCACGCCTGCGTCGTCAGTTTTGGTGTCAAAGGTAACATGACCGTAGCTTTGTTTCTTGTTGTATGAAAACACTGCCTCGGGCATTGTTTTGTGAACATGTTGGTTCGTTAGGCGAGAGCTATTTAATTCATAAAGATCATATGTATCTGCGCGAGGGATTCGCCAAAGGTCGCTACGGTGCCGGTCGGCACTCATTAATACGATGCCGTCAACTGAATGCTCATTTAGGAACTCGAAGATCCGCTCTCTCTCGTGCTTAAATCCATTCCATGTGTCGCGGCTATCCCCTTTGGCGCCGAAGACCCACGGCACTGGAGAAACGAGAACTTTAATCGTGGAATCCGACTGTGAAACGGTGTCAAATAGCCATTGCAATTGGACTGGGCCCAGCATGCTTGAATCGCTATCCGACTTCTGCAAATCTCGATAGTACCTTCCATCGAGCATGATAAAGTGCACATCGCCGATTTTGAAATCATAGAAACAACCTGGAGCGGCGTCCGAACCAAATCCGGGGTTGGGCCAATTCTCTTTAAAGACTTCGAGAACATCAGGCTTCCATTCGGGAATCAAGATTTGAGGACCGCCCTGACAATCATTTGTGCCAAAGTCATGGTCATCCCAAATAGTGTAGGTTGGGGTTTGTGACGTTAGGCTCCGATATTCCGGTCTGGATTGTCGGCGGTAATAGCAATAGCGCTGCATCTGATGGGTTGTTGGATCATCGGAGTAGACGTTGTCGCCAAGTAGAAGCAATAGGTCGGGTGATTTGCGATGTATTGTGGACCACATCTTCTCATGTTGTGGCACATAGCCAGCGCCCCCACCGAAGGCAACGGTGAATCGGATTGGAGCATCCGGGCGATTGAACGTGCTGAAACGCCATTCAGTACTTTGGGTCGTCCGACCATCGATGGTAATTGAGTATGAGTATTCAGCATCGGGTTTGAGGTTTTTGAGGCGGATCTTGGCGATGAAGTCATGATCGGAGGAAGTGGTGAATGGCTCGCTTTCAATAGTGTGTTGTTGCTCTTTGCTGTGAGCAGATACCTGGAGCGTACGGCTTCCGTGAGTGCGTAACCAGACAGTTATTGCATCATGTGAGAGATGGCCAAGCGTTGGTCCATGTGCCGGAAGAAGTGTTTCTCGCTTCGTCAACGCGTGAAACTCAGGTACGGACCACAGCTTTTTGAAACCAGAATATTCTCCTGCCATGAAGCGACTGACTGGCACACCTTTTTCAATCGCCTGTCGTGTGTGTGCGAGTGCGTGGGGGAGCTCGTTTTTTTGGCAATATGCGAGGGCGAGCATGAGATGGGTTTCACCGTCTTTTGGCACGATGGAAAGTATCTCATTCATTTCCGCAATTGCCGTATCGACATCCTTTTCAAGAATCTTTTTTAACAACTCCTGATGCACGCGTTTGTATTGACGGAACTTGCGTTCCACTTTCATTGCAGCCTTGTCATTGGCTGTTGGTTGAGCAGCCTGAGTAGACCAAACAACGAATAACGTGCCTGTGAAAAGAGCGACGGCTAATAAGAGTGTTTTTATGCTCATGGACTTAGCTGTAAGTGCCTGCTGCAAAAGGGGGTATGCCGCTATAATGGCAGCTGTGTGTTTTTTCATTCCATAAGTCTGTAGTGTACTACGTCGTTGCAAATGTCCGTAGGACTCTTTATTCCCTGTTATGTCGATCAGCTTTATCCCAATGTGGGTATTGCGACGGTGCGCGTTCTGGAATCGCTGGGTGTAGCGCATGACTTCCCCGTAACTCAAACGTGTTGTGGCCAACCTATGGCGAACACCGGTTGTTTCGAAGACGCCGTCCCATTGGCAAAGCGTTTTGTCGAGATCTTTAGTCAGTATGAGTATGTGGTGGCTCCAAGTGGGTCGTGCGTAGCCATGGTGCGACACCATTTCGACCAACTCATTCCGGACACCCCCGGGCTCGCGGAGGTAAAGGCGAAGACATTTGAGCTTTGTGAGTTTATTCACGACGTGGTGAAACCGGATTCGCTGACTGTCGCCTTTGATAAACAAGTGGGGCTGCATCAAAGTTGTCACGGACTACGGGAACTGCGATTGGGAACTTGTAGCGAACGAATGTGCGACGGGGACGACAAGATTAGGAACGTCCTGAATAAAGTCAACGGCATTCGTTTTAGTGAACTTAAACGATCCGATGAGTGTTGTGGCTTCGGTGGAACGTTCGCTGTGACCGAAGATGCTGTTTCGGTAATGATGGGCGAGGACCGACTAAGAGACCATCTTGATGCCGGTACTGAAGTGTTAACAGCTGGGGATATGTCGTGTCTCATGCATTTGGAAGGAATCATCAAAAGGCATAAATATCCGATTGATGTGATGCATGTATCCGAAATCCTGGCAGGAGACCTCTGAGATGGGTACCGGACATCCTGCTGCAGCACGGGCGTTTGTGGATAATCGCGAACGCGCACACTGGCACGACACGGCACTTTGGTTTGTCCGTGAGAAGCGTGATAAACAGGCGGCGTCGTTACCCGAATGGGAAACGCTGCGTGAAACGGCTTCTGCTATAAAACTCCATACTCAAACACAGCTAGCCGAGTACCTCCTGGAGTTTGAAAGTGAGGCTGCTGCCAATGGTTGCGTCGTCCATTGGGCCGAGACTACTAGTGAGCTAAACAAGATTGTCACGGAGTTACTGCAAAGCGTAAATGCAAAGGATGTGGTAAAGAGCAAGTCAATGCTCACTGAAGAATGCCATTTGAATGAGCATTTAGCGAAGCATGGTATTGATGTCGTAGACACAGATCTTGGTGAACGAATCGTACAAATGCGCAAGGAACGGCCAAGTCACATCGTTTTACCTGCGATACATACAAAAAAAGAGGAAGTGGGCGAACTGTTTCACGATCAACTCGGGACGGAAAAGGGTGCAACAGACCCTCAATACCTTACTGAGGCAGCGCGACAACATCTACGTGAAAAATTTCTAAACGCTGACGCAGCGATTACCGGTGTGAATTTCGCCATCGCAGAGACCGGTGGTATCGTCGTTTGCACGAATGAGGGCAACGCCGATATTGGGGTGTCATTACCCCAGATGCACATCGCATGCATGGGAATGGAAAAGCTCATCCCGAAGCTCAGCGATCTATCTGTTTTTACTAGATTACTGGCGCGATCAGCTACGGGGCAGTCTATTACGACCTACACTTCGCATTTTCATAAGCCGCGGCGTGGCGGGGAACTGCATATCGTCATCCTGAATAACGGACGAACTGAGTTGCGAGCCGAACCGGAAATTCGAGAAGCTCTGCACTGCATCCGTTGCGGTGCATGCATGAACACATGTCCGGTATACCGCCGTAGTGGCGGTCATAGCTATAACACTACCGTTCCAGGACCGATCGGATCGGTGTTGAATCCGGCGATGGATCCAAAGGAGCACAACTCGTTACCGTTCGCCTGTAGTTTGTGTGGTTCTTGTTCAGACGTGTGTCCGGTGCAGATCCCGCTGCACCACCAATTACTCACCATCAGGCATTCCGTAAAAGAGGCGGGTGGGCTAGCCCGATCAAAACGATTAGGAATGCGTCTGGCCGCTATGGTGTTTAAGCGTCCATGGCTGTATAAGCTGTCGGCCGGTCTTGGTAAATTCGCCGTACGACTTACTCCGCGGTTTATTAAATACAGCCGTCTAAATGTCTGGGGTAAAGGCAGAGAGATGCCACCGACTCCACGCGGCAGTTTCCGCAAGTGGTATCAAAAGAATGGTGGTAACCGTGACTGATCAAACCACCGTGAAGGAATCCATTCTTGCTAAGATTCGAGCAGTAGAATTGCCAGCCGCACCGCATCCATTAAGCGATGGACTTTTGGCTGATGCCATTGAGTTTACGGACTCGGTTGCTACATTTGTGCATTCGGCGGAAACGGTAGGGGCATGCGTACATCAGTGCATATCACAACAAGTCTCGGAAATATGGGAAGAGATTTGTAAGACGCATGGCCCGGGGTTAACTGCTCATGTGTCGATCGACGGTCTGGTGGACAATGACCTAAAGGAAGACGGA
>JBJLEE010000033.1:0-25353 GCA_045566075.1 Pirellulaceae bacterium
TGGACGCACGACTGAATCCGATTCAATCGAGATTATTAATCGCGCAATCGACGACGGAATTAATTTTATTGATACCGCTAATATCTACAACGCCGGCGAATCCGAAGTTATCACCGGCAAGGCGATCGCAGGAAAACGCGACAACCTCGTTATCGCGACCAAAGGTCGTCAAAAAATGGGGGATGGGCCAAATGAGCAAGGCGGCACTCGTTTGCACCTCATGCAAGAACTCAACAATAGTTTAGATCGCATGAAACTGGACTATATCGATGTGTACTACACGCATACTCCGGATTACCAGGTTCCGATCGAAGAAACATTACGCGCTATGGACGACATGGTTCGCAGCGGCAAGGTTCGATACATTGCTTGCAGTAACTTTCGAGCATGGAGACTTTGTGAAGCGCTTTGGAAAAGCGACAAGCTGAATCTTAATCGCTTCGCCTGCGTTCAACCCCTCTACAACATTGTTAACCGTGATGTAGAATTCGAACTATTTCCACTTTGTCGAGAACACCGCCTTGGCGTTGTCTCATACAGTCCTCTGGCACGCGGAATCTTAACAGGCAAATACAAGCCTGGGGAAAGCTATCCGGAGGATAGTCGAGCGGCAACAAACGACCGCCGTATGGTGCAGGCTGAATTGCGCAATGCAAGTATCGACGTGGCAGCACAAATCACCGCCTATTGCGATTCCAAAGGCGTTCGACCCAGCCAGTTCGCACTCGCCTGGTGTTTAGCGAATCCAAATCTCACGAGCCTGATTATTGGCCCCAGAACGATGGAGCAATATTCAGATAATCTGCAATCGCTTAATATAAATATCACTCAGGAAGATGAAGACTTCATCGATTCACTAGTACCTCCTGGTGAACATAGCGGCATCGGATTCCAGGACACCGCGTATCCCCTCAGTGGTCGCTCCACGACTGAGCTTGCACAGGATCGATAGGTTCCATCATGGATTCATCCCCCGAATCCCGTGCCCAAACCGTTCACATCCCGGTCTTGCCTGAGGAAGTACTCAGTTATCTAGCGCCTCAACCCGACGGTATATACCTCGACGGAACACTGGGCGGTGGAGGTCACGGCGAACTAATTGCCCGTAAACTCGGCGATTCAGGTCATCTAATTGCCTGCGATCGGGACCAATCGGCACTTGATCGATGTGAAGTAAGGCTCCGTGGGTTGCCTGTATCTTTGGTTCAATCTAACTACTGCGAAATGCCGGAAGTTTTGCATGAGATCGAAATTACCGTCCTCGATGGAATCCTTCTGGATTTGGGGCTCTCGAGTGATCAGCTTGCTGACCGCTCACGCGGTTTTAGTTTCAAAAGCGACGGCGATCTGGATCTACGCTTCGACACACTAAGTGGCGACGCAGCATGGAAGCTGGTAAACCGATTGAGCGAATCACATTTAGCGGACGTGATCTATCAGTACGGAGAAGAACGATTAAGTCGTAGAATCGCCAGGCGAATTATCGAGGCGCGCCGCACCAAAGAGTTGCGTTCCGCATCTGAGATCGCAGATATTATATGGCACTGTTACCCGCCCAAACAAAGACATCGGATTCATCCCGCCACGCGAACGTTTCAAGCGCTTCGAATAGCAGTAAATGACGAATTAGAAAGCCTTGAGATTGGATTGAGACGTCTTCCGGATTTCCTTAAACCCGGTGGAAAGATCGCCATCATTAGTTTCCATTCACTTGAAGACCGACGTGTGAAAGAAGCCTTCCGGAATGACGAGCGCCTGTCGCCTGTGACAAAGAAAGCGATACAAGCTAGCGACTCAGAGAAGGCGACGAATCCGCGATCCAGGAGTGCCAAACTGCGGGTGGCTGAGCGTATCGCTTAACTACTCGGTGACCTCATCATCGAATTCAAAACGCACTTTCCGCGTATCGACTTGAGTCTCTTTAGATTTTAACAATGAGTCATAAAGTTCTGGACGCCTTGCCTTGATCCAACGGGCGCCAGTGCTCCGTTCAATCAGACTTAGGTCAAGGTCGGCTGACACTCGGACATCTTCTGCAGCCCAGGTTTCGTTCAATATTCTGCCGTAAGGATCAAGGATCATCGCATTGCCCGTCCGCACTTCATTGTCGTCCTGTCCCACACCGTTACTGAAAATAATAAAGATTCCATTATCTTGTGCCCGAGACGGCAGCCAACGCATGAGCCATCCACGGCCCTTGTCACCTTTGAATTCAGTTTCTATTTCGCCGCGGCGCGATTCCCGCTCTTTCCATAACGCGACATTGATCCGCCCCATCGCAAAGGGACTACCCGATTTACAACCACCTGTTTGGTGTGGGGCCAAGAGTACTTGCGCTCCGGCAAGCGCGGTGGATCGGACGTTTTCAACAATATTGTTGTCGTAACATATGAGCACTCCAAGGCGGGCGCCCGACGGATGCTCAAAGGTAGTAAACGTATCTCCTGAATCCAAATGTTCACTAATGAAACAGTGCAATTTACGGTGATTCGCCCAGCGGCCATCCGGCATGGATACAAAGTAGCTGTTAAAAAGCCGCCCATCATCCGCTAATTCGATGTAGCCCGCGCCAACCGTCACGCCAGTCTCTTTGGAGAGGGCAGTTAGCCGTTGACAGAGTGGACCGGTCACCGCTGATTCAGCAAGCAATAAGAGTTGCTCGCGTGTCAGCTTTCGTAAATGCCAATACCCAGTTAGACAGCATTCCGGAAACACGATTAGCTGCGAACCTTCGTCCGCAGCTAATCGTGTGTGCTTTTCAACTTGCTGAAAATTATATCGCTTATCACCAGCAACATGTTGAAATTGTACTGAGTCGACACGCATGTCACACACCTCATTGGCGCCGCCGCGTATCCGTCTATCTAACGCTGAACATCCTCACCTATATCCAGACCGACGCTTACATCTTCTTCTGCGCCATCAATTGGCAGAAATAGGTCGGCTCCTAGGTCAACGGAGAGATCTTCGATTTCAAGATTTTGAACTTCAACCGGCGGTGTTGTATCACGTTTACTTACCATCACAAATGTGACTAATCCGACAAGGCAAAGCAACAGTATATGACGTTTCTTTATTTTCATCTTTAGAACCTTTGTTTGATGTGAGTATTAAATCGTTACTCAACTCGGGGAACCTGACGCGATCATCGCTGGGAAAATAAAAATAGTTCCGTGCCGGCAAGCCGTCACTCACGCGGCACGGAACCTAAATCCCAGGAAGATGGGGATCGCCTATTCGAAGTTGTAGTTTTTATTGGTTGTATCGAAATCGCTTTCAGCCAGGCCAACGTTAACCTTGAGATTCAGATACGTGTACTCTTCAATCAAGGCTGGTCGCTCGCCCTCTTCTGTTGGCCAATCGTATGCTGCATATCGAATTGGCACCTGCAGTTCATCGTCTACAAAGATTTGAGCGACATGGAAGTCAAAATAGTCACGGCGTGTTGGATGAATGACCTGAATCACCGTACATTTGCGGCCGTTCACCTGAGCGTTTCGTCGGAACTGCACCTTGCATTCTCCACGATTACGATCGCGTTCGGCTCGCGTGATCAGCTGGACCATTAGGTTTTCGAGCCCAACTTCTGTCAACGGATAACGCTGGCCTTTCATCGCCACAAATCCATTTGGATCCAACCAAAGATTTGGAACGATATTGCCAACACGTCCGCCTTCATGGGCACACATTTTGCCTTCATCGCGTTTTTCGACGTAAATGACTTCGCGGCCCTTGGCATCCGCTGGTCGCAAGAAATACATGTAAACGCTAAATGGCTGGACCATTTTGCCGTCCACTACTTTGCGATTCCGAATCTTGGTGTAAATGTAGTCATATGGCTTCAATTCACCGTCAATTCGTTCGCGTTTAACAAGCGTACAGGAGTAATCGCGAATATTCGCCTGGCTGTTCGCCAGAGCCTTTTTGGCTATCTCGATAGCAGGATCCAATACATGGCCGCCTGCGTTTCCAGTTGGCTTCGTCGCGACTCGCGGGGTTGTCCCCTCCTGAGCTTCCAAGCCGGCTTGCATGCCAGCAAAAACAATACTGCATAGAACTGCAGCACAAAGATAAGTCCGTTTCATGGCGTTTCTCCAAAAATGAGGCAGTCAAGAACTACCCCACAGCATCTTCCCTGATGTAAAATCACCAAAACTCCCCGCCCAATAAGCAATTCATTTTGGTGACTGATAGTTGAGTTATCGCCACTTGATGATTGATAAAAACACTACGTGTATGGGTTGTAACGGGATTTAGAGGTATAAATACGCCCACTGGTTGGCATCTTCGATACAAATAATAACAACGTCGCAATTTGCCTAGATTAACAACGGACCAGGTGTAAACTTAGGCAAGTCAGGAGAAGCTTATGGCCATATTTCACCATGACGAGGAAGTGAAGATTGCCAGCGTCGTCTCTCCGATGTTTATGGAAAATGCTTTTATCATTTCAATCGAAGGCGATCCAAATTGCCTGATAGTTGATCCAAGTTTTGATACGGATAGCCTAAAGAACGCCATCGACTCGGCGAACCTGCTTCCCCAGGCCATATTGAACACTCATGGTCATTCTGATCACATAGCGGGAAATGAGGCGATTAAGGACGCCTATCCATCTGCTGCCCTTATCATTGGTGAGGATGACGCCTTCAAGCTTTCAGATCCGGTGGCAAACTTATCATCACAATACGGTCTAAACCTTATTAGCCCTCCGGCGGACCGCACGTTAGCCCATGGAGACGTGATCACACTCGCCGGTATCGACTGGGAAGTGCGTCTGACTCCCGGTCATAGCATTGGCCATGTGGTTCTGGTAGCCCATGAGACAAATCCCACCCTCGTCATCAATGGCGACGTGTTATTCCGCGAGAGCATCGGACGCACCGACTTTATCGACGGCAGTTTCGCAGACCTCGAGACTTCTATTCGCGACCAACTGTACACCCTACCGGATGACACCATTGTTCTCACGGGTCATGGTGAACCAACAACCATCGGACACGAGAAACGCTATAACCCATTTGTAAAACAGGCATTAAATTAGCCAGACTTTAAGTCGCTTAGTGATTGGCTAATGACACTGCTACCAGTACGAATGCGTGCGCTTTGCTCTTTTGCACTTATTGCAGGCCATTCAATTGTAAAAACGGATCCTGTTCCTGGCGAACTCTGAACAGTCACATCGCCATCGTGCTCGCGTAGCACTTTTCTGCTCACGGCGAGCCCTAGCCCCGTACCACGGCTTCCTTTATTTGAGCTAAACAGAGCGAATATACCCTCCTGCTCGTTTGTTGGTATTCCTTTACCGTTATCCTTCACCACAACGCACAAGTAATCACGATCCGCATTTAATTCCAATGAAATACTTACCCGTCCGCCAGAAACCTCCTGACAAGCATCAAGCGCATTGGTAACCACATTTAAAATAGCGCGCTGAATACCATGCGCGTCAAAGAAATACTCTTTAATGCCATGCGTGCGTTCGAAGCTTAGCTCAGTCTCATCCTCCTGTGCGCGAATGCTTACCACATCCATGACATCGCTAATGACATCGTTTAAGTCCGTCGGCGTCTTCTCGGGCTTACGTTCCTTACTGAATGAGAGCATGTCCAGCACCAAATCTGAGATGCGTTGTTGATTTCTCTGAACGATGTTCCAGCCACGCTCAATAACATCCATTTTTCCGCTCTTGAGCCCCTCATCGACGAGATATTTCCCTCCGTTTACACCCTGCAAGAGGTTCTTTATGTGATGGGAGATGGCGGTAATGGTATGCCCCATTGCGGCCATCCGCTCTGCCTGCATCATCGCTGAATAATACGAAGTGTCTTCAATGGCCAGTGCTGCCTGATGACCGATAGCCACCATCAATTTCAAATGATCCTCATCGAAAGACTGCTTTGGTTTCTTGCCGGGCAGGGATGCTTCATTTTGAATATCTAAATAGATCGCACCGACGATTCCATATCGTCCTTGCATTGGCACACAAATCGCTTCGCGAACACGGGATTGCACGATGCTATCGTTACGTTCCCAACGTTCATCGTCACCTGCATCAGAAGTCAGCACGCCTTCGCAATGTTCCAACACATAATCAAGTATGGTTTTGCTTACCTGGAGTTTCTCGGCAAGCACATCTCCATCCCGATCCATTCGAACAGTAGGTTTTAGATCTCCGGTTTCTTCATCGAAAAGGATTACACAGCCACGGTCGGCTGCGACGGAATCGAGTATCAGCTTCATGATCCTCGCTAAGAGCGTTTTCACGTCTAGCGTATGACTGGCGGCTAAGGCGGTTTGATACAAGAGCTGCACATTCAGATCTTCCCCGCCACGTTACCAACGACGGAAATGTCATCGGAAAATACCACTTGGCTCTCATCGTGGCGTACACGTTGAATGATCTGGGACTCTGCCGGCGAACTAGCTATTAAGTCTACTTCTGCTGCAGATATATCGCGTGTTGTAAGGTCAACCTCCGCTGTAAATACAATGGTCGTCCGTCCGAACTGGAGTCGATCCCCCGTTCTTATCCGCTTTTGGCTCACTGGATTGCTGTTAACGTAGGAGCCGTTGGAACTTTCCAGATCCACTAATTCAAACCCAGTATCTGTTTTTCGGACCTCCGCGTGGAATCGCGAGACTTCGCTATCATGCAGTTGAATGTCGTTCGTGCTATCTCTGCCAAGACGCACCACATCGGCATTCGTCTCCAAACGATTTCCTCTATCGTGGCCGCGTATTACGAAAAAGACTGCCATAGTGTATCTACGTCCGTGATTTGCGAACCGATTCTTAAAGGGTGGTTAACAACTACACTCGGTAATTAGTGAATTGGAGAAAAGCCTTGCTTCGGGAGTCAATTCTACTCGCAAAACCTGTACTTGTAGCGTCTTTTCACAGCAATCCATTTTCTCATTTGCACCGTGAGTCTCTTGACGCATCACATTTCTCAACATGAAAATGGCAGTGTACGGGGAGAATCGACATGTGTTAGTGCCTTCTTCCCCATCTTCAACGTGCAATTCATAACAGGCCTATTCAATGACACGCTCTCGTTTTCGCCAAGCTCTCCTAATTGCGACATTTACTGCGGCTTTTGGAATCCTCTTTTTGCAATTCAACGCAGAAGCCAGGACTCGGAAACGCGACAAGCCAACCTCAAGCAAGGACCGCCTACAGGCAACCGTAAAGTACTTGTCGTCAGATGAACTGGAAGGACGGGGGGTCGGTACAGATGGTCTCGAAAAGGCCGCTGAATATATCGCACAGAAGTTTTCCGACTACGGATTGCGCACTGACATCGTAAATGGAACACCATTTCAGCCGTTTACCCTAGCAGCTGAATCTAAATTAGGTGGTGAAGAAAACAACCGTCTAGCAATCTATAGCGATGGCGACGAAGGTACGGACCTTGTGCTCGATCTCCAGTTCCGACCTCTTCGGCTCAGTTCAAGTGGCAAGTTTGACGCTTCACTGGTGTTTGCTGGATATGGGATTACAGCCCCTGATCATGAGTACGACGATTACGCTGGGGTCGACGTCAAAGGGAAAGTTGTAATTGTCATCCGCCGTGAACCACAACAACAAAACCCGGAAAGTGTTTTTGATGGCACACGTAGCAGTCGACATGCCACCTACGTATCAAAAATTGAAAATGCCATACAACATGAGGCCGCAGCAGTCATTATGGTGAACGATCATGGTCGCGCCGATGAGTACTTGGGAAACGCTCGTCACGGGCTTGCCCAATATGTGGGGCAACTCAAAGCGCTCAGTGATGAATTTTCGGAACTCACAGATCCCGATACCGAAGCGATACGTAACCACCAACAGAAACTGTCACAAATCAGTGAGCAGATTCAGGAATTCAGTGAAGCTGCTAATGGCGATGGCGATCACATCATCGGGTTTGAAGAAGCCGGTGGGACGCTGCGAAGTAAGACCATTCCCGTGTTCTTCTGCCAGCGTAGTGCCGTGGACCCGATCATTACAGAGATTTTAGGAAAAGACCTAAAGACGATTGAACTGGAAATCGATGAAACTCTGAAGCCACAAAGTGCCGCACTTACTGGCACCTCAGCCAAAGGAAGTGTCGAAATAGAGACGACACAAGCACAAGTGAAAAACGTCATCGGCGTCCTTGATGGAAAAGGGGAGCTCGCCGATGAAACCATCATTGTCGGCGCCCACTATGACCATCTGGGTTACGGGGGCCGAGGTTCGCTAGCACCGTGGACTAACGACATTCACAATGGCGCCGACGACAACGCAAGCGGCACGGCAGCCATGCTTGAAACTGCATATCAAATCGCTAGTCGTAAAGACGCTTCACGTCGTCGTATCGTGTTTATGGCGTTTAGCGCTGAAGAACGAGGACTTATTGGTAGCGCCCGATATGCTAAGGAGCCAATATTCGCGCTTGAAAATACAGTCGCCATGATCAATTACGACATGGTCGGCAGAATGACGGACAATAAACTCATTGTCACTGGAACGGGCACATCATCGATTTGGCCCGAAATGCTGGATGGCTTGCACGAGGATTTTCCGTTTGAGATCACTCGTAAACCTGAAGGAACCGGACCAAGTGACCATCAAACGTTCTACCTTCAAGATATCCCAGTACTTCATGTATTTACCGGACTGCACGACAAATACCACCGGCCGAGTGACGACTATGAAACCATTAACTTTGACGACATGGATCGAATTACCAACATGGTCGTGCAGATTGTGGATCAGGTAGACAAACTGGCCACGCGCCCCGACTTCAAGAAGGCGGAACCAATGCAGAACGTGCAAAATACCGGTGGCACGCGTCCGTATTTTGGGAGCATACCTGATTTTGCAGACGATGTTGAAGGACTGCCGTTGTCCGGAGTCACTTCCGGTGGCCCAGCGGCTAAGGCGGGAATCAAGAAGGGCGATGCTATTATTGGACTCGGTGAATTCACGATTGACAGTATTGAAGATTTCGATGCGGCACTTCGTCGCTTTAAAGCCGGACAAAAGGTTAAAGTCACCGTTCAACGAGGCAAAGAAAAACTGGAATTGGAAATCACACTTGGTGAGCCTCGATAGCCTTTTGTTTTTCACTGTTTTTTAAGGTTTTTTACTAATGGCTGTCCTCTCTCGGACGATTCATTAGCATTATCGGCGAAATGTCTGAAATTCAAATAAAAGATCCAAAATGACCTTTACCTGAATTGGGCAAATCGTCACAATACCCCGCAATTCACCGAGGCTGCCCAAGTGCCGGCGCCTGTAAACCCGGCATAAAGGAAGTGGATTCCAAGGATGGAGCCACAGGGTGCTAACGTAATTTCAAGAGAAGCAAGGAGTGCTGATCGTGAGAACCCATCTTTTGATCATTGCGCTGTTAATCACAGCGTGTTCTATCCCATCCAGCAATGCACAGGCCCAAAAGAGTGGCACTGTTGTAGTCGTTGTCGACATTCCGCAGGTTATGGAAAACAACAATAAATTCAACGGCTTGCTTAAAAGCATCCAGTCTGAAATCGACGCATTCGACAAGGTTTTGACACAAAAGCGAAAGCAAGTGCAGACCATGATTGAAGAGTTGCGAGATTACAAAGCCGGTACACCGGCGTATGAGAATCTCGAACGTGAAATCGCTCAGATTCAATCCGACGTCAACGTTCAAATGCAGATCAAGCGAAAGAACATCCTGAAAAAGGAAGCCGACGTTTATTACGAATCCTACAAGGAAGTTCAGGCACACGTCGCTAAATTCGCTGAACAAAACGGCATTAACCTGGTACTCAACTTCAACAGTAAAGAGATAAACCAGGAGAGTCGCGATGATGTGATTAAGGGTGTTAATCGACAGATCGTCTATCAGCGCAGTCTTAACATCACCAAGTACATTATTGATTTGGCGAACAAAGGTGCTGCTCCGGTTAACGTCAGCAATGCCAACGGCACTACTGGCACGCAGAATTAGCGACAGCCAGGTAGTGGGTTCTTCCACGGCCGTCTCAGTCCATCAATAGCTGAGACGGCCTATGTGGAACCTGTGATACACCAGTACTTCTATATAGCGTTTGGACACACAGCGTGAACGAGCATTTCTACTACCATCGCCAACAGCAAACTCTAGCAGGCTGCGCCAGTGTTCGAGGATTCGGATATTGGAGCGGGCAGGATGTTTGCATTGAATTGCGTCCGGCACCAACAAATACTGGTGTTACTTTCGTTCGCGAAGATTTGAATAACTTCCATCGAATTCCAGTCGCAGCCTATAACCGGGACGACGTTCCCCGTCGAACGAATCTTGCCAGATATGGCATCTCCGTCGAAATGGTGGAGCACGTACTAGCAGCCTTAAATGCACACAACGTGGACAACTGTGAAATCTGGACGAATGCGGCTGAAATGCCCGGATGTGACGGATCATCGATCGCTTTTGTTAACGCGATCGAATCGGTTGGGACCATAGAACAGCATTTCAAGCGACCATGCTTGCACATCAGTCACAGCGTCCGCGTGGGTAACGAGGACTGCTGGGTGGAAGCACATCCGCATACCGATTCCGACCAGTGTGGGCTCAACATCCGCTACTCGCTTGATTACGGAACAGAGTGTGTAATTGGTCGTCAGGATTACGAGATTTCACTCTCTACCGCCTCTTTTGATACAGAATTGGCTACGGCACGCACATTTGTACTTGAGCATGAAGCGGATGATCTCCGGAGTCAGGGGCTTGGCCTGCGAGTATCCACCAGCGACCTGATCGTATTCGGCTCAGACGGTCCAATTGACAATGATTTGCGGTTTAGAAATGAGTGTGTCCGTCATAAGACGCTTGATGTTATCGGGGACCTAGCGCTCGCTGGTTGCGACCTGGCCGGCAATATCATCGCACATAAAAGCGGTCACCTGTTAAACGCTGAACTGGTTAAAACCCTGCTGAACGAACACGGATTGCATACGGAGTTAGCACGCTGTGCCTGACACCACAACCTGCTGACTAATCAGGATAATATCCAATCAGGAAAATTCTATGGTTCAACACATTTCACCCCTCGCATCAGTCGACGACAACGCGGTAATTGGCGAGGACGTACGCATTGGCCCGTTCTGCGCCATTGGACCCAATGTCAAAATTGGTGATGGGACAGTTCTCGACAGCCATGTAACCGTCACTGGCTATTCAACCATTGGCAAAAGCAATCACCTTTTTCCAGGCGTTGTTATAGGCGCGGCACCTCAGGACATCAGCTACGAGGATAGTCCGACACAAGTGATTATTGGTGATAACAACGTGCTGCGTGAATCGGTAACAGTGAATCGCGGCACCGAAAAAGAGGATGGAATCACACGCCTTGGAAACAATTGCATCTTAATGGCCGGTACTCACATTGGTCATGACTCAAAAGTCCATGACCATGTCATCATGGCTAATAACACGATGCTAGGCGGACACACGCACATCCATAACAATGTAACGCTTTCTGGTGGAGTGGCATTTCACCAGTACACGACCGTCGGAAGTTATAGCTTTATCGCTGGCATGAGTCGCGTTCTCAGAGATATCCCACCTTACATGCTATGTGATGGAATTACAGGCAATGCGGTGCCAAAGACAGTAAATGTCGTTGCACTTAAACGCAATAATTTTCAGGCCGACCGAATTAGTGCACTCAAGGCGGCGTTTAAGATTCTGTTCCGTCAAAAAGTGGCCTCCGACAATGCGGCTAAAATCCTTGCGGAAGAAAACCACATGACACCCGAAGTGAAGTGTCTATTGGATTTCATCGAGAATTCCGCAAAGGGACGTAACGGCCGTTTCCGCGAGGCTGGGAGAGCTGCATAATTATGCTTAACGTTGCGGTTGTTGGAGTTGGACGTTTAGGTTCTATCCACACGAAACTCATCCGGGAATTTGGCACCTTCAATCTCGTCGGCGTTGTCGATCCGGTAGAGAGTAATCGACATGTTGCCGCCGAGGAATTCGGTACAAACGCATTCGCAGATGTGGACTCCATCATCGACCAAATTGACGCGGCAATTGTGGCAACACCAACGGTTTATCATCATGGCGTGTCTAAGCAGTTGCTCGAAAACGGCAAACACGTATTCGTCGAAAAGCCGATCACACCGACGCTTGAAGAAGCCGACGAGTTGATTTCTGTTGCCAATGCCAATGACTGCGTTTTACAAGTCGGTCACGTGGAACGGTTTAATCCTGCTTTCCTTGCCAGCACAGCACACCTAAATAACGTGCGATGGATGGAATGCACTCGCACATCTGGCTATACGTTTCGCTCTACTGACGTTAGCGTTGTGTTGGATTTGATGATTCACGACATCGATCTCATGCTAAATGTGATCCAAAGTGATATTAGAGATATCAATGCCTTTGGTTACAGCGTCGTTGGTCCGCACGCCGACATTGCTCATGCTCACATTTCGTTTGTAAATGGTGCCCAAGCAAAACTCGCAGCATCACGATGTGCAGATAATGCAGAACGTTCTCTGCTTGCTGTATCTGAGCACAAACAAACTACGATTGACTTCACGACCGCATCGGCAAGTGTCCAATACACTTCGGAGGAAATGCTTGGGCTAAACATCGATCCGATGGGTGTCACCGCGGAGGAAAAAGACGAAATTTCAGGCAGATTCTTTACAGACCTTGTACCTCGTCAGGAACTGGCCGTGCCGCCAGGCAATGCGATCGTCAGTGAACATAAAGACTTTGCGGTGGCTATTTCCAACGGCCAACATGTACAGGTTCCCGGCGCTGCCGGTCGGGATGCACTAGCCGTTGCATTGGAAATTCAACAACGCCTACACGCCGTGCGACACGATGCACCTCACACAGGTGTACCATCACCCAACAGCACAGCCTTGATTAGCTTACGGCAACTTAAGGCCGCTTAGTCTCTCGCTCTCGATAATGCGGCGGCCTCTATGCCAAGTCGCGATCTTCAAACATTAACAGCGCCAGCAACATCGCGATAACACTGTAGATCAGGCAATAAAGGAATGCCCAGCTCAGGTATTCAAATGGCACATAAATGCCTTTGGCAATAGCCGCTTCCACATTAAAGTTCTCTAGATTAGGGAACACGGTTGCAATCAATTGACCGAAAAATTGGATGATGTCAAAACCTGCTGCTGAACTCTCTACCAAGAGCGGTGTTAGGTGACCCAGCATATAGACAATTAGGCAAATGCTGAAGTTTCCTAACAAGTTGAGCCGCGTGGAGATGGCCACGCTCAATGCAGCAAACACAATCGTTTCCATGAAGGACAATGCCAAGCCCGGGACGATTTGAATCATTTCCGCATAACATCGTTCCCAGGGTGGGGTAGGCTGAGTTGCCTCACGAGCATCAAAGATTGGCTTGTAAGCCACTGCGACGAGGAAAACGACACCCAAAATCACATACATCAAGACCAGTGCCCAACTGATACCGAAAAACTTCCCGATCACAAATGATCGGCGATTAAGGGGCTTACTTAGCACAGTCAGTGCTGTGCGGCCTTCAATCTCTTCGGCAACGCTTGTACTGGCGGCCCATAAGGCGATGAAGATGGTCAATACCGTGATGAGAGTGATGCCCGTATCCTTGAGCATCTTAATATCCTCACCAAACGTGTTATAAGGAATCCAAACAAACCCAACCAGCGCAATGCTTGCTATGGCGGCCACTAGAGGAAACAGCGGTTGGTTGACTTCCGATTTATACGTAGACAAGGCGACTGCAAATAATCGTGGTAATAACATTCGCTGAATGATGTAGATCATCAACGCAATAAACATGATTAACGCGATTGTCGGTATAACCATCGCTTGTGTACTGAAGACTTCAGTTTCCGCGTATATTTCGACTCTTGCCGTGTCTGCTCCGTTGTTAACTATGTATACAGACTCAAGTGTTGAAAGGGACTCTACGTCCGGTAACAGACTGGGCAACACTGTAGGGTCTACTTCGGCAAGACTTGCTGCAAGGCCAGCCGGAACGATTGGTGCTTCAACACCGACCCGTAGTTCTGAATGAGGTCGAAAGGCAAATGCAATGTCCTGATCGGATTTAATAACAAACTTGCTCATCATGCCAATCCGCACGTCTACGCTTGCAAGAAAGCCCTCTTCATCTGCATCAACCGGTACCGTTGCATCCCAACGTTCGACACCCGCAAATGGCATTTGCACGAGAGATCGAATCACAAATGTCGGGCTATCAACCACTGCCGTACCTACCACGCCCCAGGCGGCGAGGATCAAACACACCGTCAAAATGGGCTTCAACGGTCCTTCGTTTAGTAACGTTGATCCTTCCGATATGGTCCGGTGCCAACAGCAAACATAGAACGCGAGAGACACGAACCAACATGCGATAAAGATGACGAGTGAGTTTATTAGCAGCGACGGCGCCGGGGCATCACTAAGCGTGTCCGCACCTACCTGAGGCACCACGACACTGCCTACCTGCGTTGAAAGAACCATGATTATCGCTAGTACAATGCTCGTAACCGTTGTATACGAAAGCAACCGATTTCGTTCATCAGCGACACGTTGTAGGACTTCTATACGACTCAGGACTTTTTTGAATAACAGGCCCAGCAGCCCAATACATAGCAAACCAGCGAAACAGCCAAGTCCGAGAAGCCATACCGGCGTTAACCAGTTTTGAATTGTTTTGGGAATGTCTAACCCAAGGATCATCATTTCTGAAAAAGCTTGCATACCCATCATCTCGTTTGAGGAAGGAATTGAACCAATAATACTGAGAGTTTGTCTGATGACTGGATATCTTGACTACGCACGGTTCTCGATACTAGTTCGTGCAAAGTTGTGATCACTAATATCTGGTTTCAAAAGAATCAAAGTTACCCGTCGCGTCACGTTCGTCGACACTGTAATTCAGGATGTTATTACCCATTGAATCTACAAGCTCAGTTAAGAACGCATCGAAGACAGAAGATATTGCTTCGGCCTCCAATTGCACACGACCGTCGTGAAGATTCCTTACCCATCCTGTTATCGAATAGCGTTTAGCTATTGACGTGGTACGGTATCGGAACCCCACACCCTGTACACGACCATCGAACAGGACGCTAAATCGTCGCATCGTTTGTTCTCGACAGTCGGTAAGTGAGGAGTGTGAAACTAACGCATGATAAATAGTTGCCGTCCAAATCCTCCTTGGTGTGTTTTTGCCGCATACGCATCGTCAAAGATAGCCGATCCATGGCCTTCCATATCGGCTTGTACTGATCTTGACGGTTGTAGGCCATCTTTCTAACCTCCCACTGTCATGTCGCAGTATTCCCATTACCACTTTCGGTTTAGCCTCGCCGTCGCAGTTTTCACGGCGGTAAGTACATCCATATGTTCTGCGATGGCAGAACAACCACACTGGCTTTTACTGTCCAATGGTCAGGTGTTACAAGGCGTCGTTTCTTCAACACCTGATCGCACGATTGTAAACCTTCAAAACGGTGCCGAAATTCGCCTATCCAGCTCACAGGTGTCGTTTGTCGGACAGTCTCTCGAAGAACTCTATCTGTTCCAACGTGCTCGGAAGGTCCGTGTGCGAGCAATCGAGCATTTGGAAATTGCGGACTGGTGTTTTAATCACAATCTATTAACCCACGCTGAAACTCACCTAACTCAGGCGTTTGAGTTAGAACCGGATCATCCAGGACTCGACATTCGCCAACGACGTCTGGTGTTATTGCGTAGCCAGACGCTTGCGTCTAATTTCAAGCCTGCGGTGCAAAGAGAGCTCGCCTCCGAGGAGATTCAAGTCGATGTTGAGAAGATCGTGGACTCGCTACCAACATCAACCATTCAGGATTTCGTCAGGCACGTTCAACCGATTCTTTTGAAGAATTGCTCGACTGCACGATGTCATGATTCAAGCGGCAATCATGGCTTTGCACTCATCAAGCCAACGTTTTCCAATACGATTCCGCAACGCTATTCTCGCCGTAACCTTGTCAGTACGATTTCTGTTATTGACGAATCTCAACCGTTACAAAGTCCATTAGTGAAGATGGCCTTAACGCCCCACGCATCCACATCTTTGCAACCGACTGTGCCGTTACCCGATACAGAAACAGGTCAATGGAAACACTTGAAACACTGGTTGCTACAATTCACGACAGCCACTGCAACTCCACCTAATTCCGGGCCATTGGAATTCTCCCAATCCGCCCCGAACCTATTAATGCAGCGAAAGGATCTTCCTCGAATGCCAATTCCTGCTGCATATAAAGACTCTCAGGAAGCAATCGGAGCTCCTGTAGATCCATTTGACCCTTCTTTGTTTAACCAACGTCGTTAGATATCAATGCAGCGGGCAGCCTACTTTTTTGTTAGGCAATTGGATTCCGCTTTTTCGTGGTTGTGTTCATATTACGTGTTCGTGATTACAATAATGACAGTCAATTGCGAACACTCTAAAAGTGTGTTAATTACAGGCGATTAACGGCGGTTTATCAATTTGCTAAAACTTTCCGCCACATCGTAGACTAACTAAGAAATCACATGGCCGAGAATAAACGTAAAAGCGATCCAAATGCAAATGATGAGCAACCGCAACGCGGATTCAATCCGCGCGTGCTCTTCTTTCTATTAATGATGGCCTTAGTTCTTTTGATGTTCGCCAATGCCACGGCACCTCCCCCCAAGAAATACAACGAGTTCAAAGAGGCGTTAAGCACCGGCCGGCTTAAGTCAATTGACATTCAGGATCAGGTTGCGATTTGCACCTATAAAAAGATTCATCGAATTGAGGGTGAGTCGGAGCGGTTTAGCGTACAGTTACCGCCCAGTGCTGAGTCCATCGAGAAGCTGAACAAAGAACTCGAAGCGTACCCCGAACTGGATGTCACGTATCTTCCGCGTGATACAACGATGAGTACCCTGATGCTGATTGCGATCCTGCTACCAATCGGCATGCTGCTGTTTTTCTGGATCTCATACCGTCGTAGTCGTGACCAATTAATGGGCGGTGGCTTTCTTTCAGGATTCGGTAAAACCGCCGCAAAACGATACGATCAAGACGAGGCACCGATCACATTCAAGGACGTTGCCGGGCAAAAGGCTGCCAAGCAAGACTTGCAGGAGATCGTAGAATTCCTGAAGGATCCCACGAAGTTTCAAAAGCTAGGCGGCCGCATACCAAAGGGCGTCCTGTTAAACGGCCCACCCGGAACGGGAAAGACCCTCCTTGCCAGAGCCGTTGCTGGTGAAGCAGGTGCCCCTTTTTATTCGGTAAATGGTTCTGAATTCATTCAGATGTTCGTAGGCGTTGGAGCCAGTCGTGTACGTGATTTGTTCCAAAAGGCAAAGGAAACATCACCAGCGATTATCTTCATTGATGAAATCGACGCCGTCGGCCGCCAGCGTGGCGCCGGATTGGGTGGCGGACATGACGAACGCGAACAGACGCTCAATCAGATTTTGAGTGAAATGGACGGATTCGATCAAAGTGATTCGACTATTGTGGTCGCGGCCACCAACAGACCAGATGTATTGGATCCTGCTTTGTTGCGACCCGGACGCTTCGACAGACATGTCACAGTCGGTCGCCCGACCCAAAAAGGGCGTCGCGATATTTTCAAAGTGCATGTTAGAAATGTCCCACTCGACGACGATGTCGATTTAGAAATCCTCGCCTCAGGGACAGTCGGCCTAACAGGTGCCGACATACGAAACATCGTAAACGAGTCGGCGCTTTGGGCCGCGCGACAGGATAAAAACGTCGTCAGCATGGCTGACTTCGATCATGCACGCGACAAAATCTTAATGGGTGCGCGTCGCGAAGAAGTTATGTCTGAAGATGACAAGCGAAAAACAGCCTATCATGAAGCTGGCCACACAATTGCCGGCTGGTATCTAGCAGGTGCGGATCGTGTACATAAAGTCACAATCATTCCTCGCGGGCGATCTCTTGGGTCAACTCAAATGCTTCCCGAAGAAGACCGTGTATCCATGAGTGAACCGCAATTACTGGATCAACTCGTGGTTTTGCTCGCCGGACGTGCGGCGGAAATCCTATTCTATGATGAAATCGCAGTGGGCGCCGAAAATGACCTGGAACGTGCCACATCAATTGCACGCCGCATGGTCATGAACTGGGGTATGAGCAAACGACTTGGACCGGTCAGCTATAAGCTCGGTGATGACGATCCATTCCTCGGCCGCGAAATGCATGAAAATCGCAAATTCAGTGAGCACACGGCTGAAGTTATTGACGAAGAAGTCGAACTCATTTTGCATCAAGCCGCTGAACGGGCTCTGGAAACGCTCAAACAATACAGAGATAAGGCTGAGTCGCTCACCAATGCACTCATGGAACAGGAAGAACTTAACGAAATGGAAATCGAGGCGCTGATTGGTGAATCGGTTCACGGTCCAGCTGGAAGCACTTCCTTCATCGGAAACACAGCGGCTCAGGATGATGAGCCAACTCCTGTCCAATCGGAGCCAATTGCTCCGTCTATCACCGTAACGCAGGCATCGGAACAAAACGCTGAATCCTCTGCCGCTGAATCTTCTTCTCCCGAAGACGAATAATCCTCTACTTATGGCCAAAAAGCAAAAAGCCAAAGGGAGAAAAGTTCGAACGCAACTTCGCAAGGGGCATCAGAAGCGAAAACGACAAGGCGATCTCACTCGCGAATATGAGCAACATGGCTTCAAAGAAAAAGACCTTGCATACGGAGAACGGGTTAGTGGCAAAGGAGAACTAACTCGGCATCGCACCATTATCGGTGAATCAATTCAAACCGATGAAGACGGATTTCAGGTGCAACTCGACATCGAGCTAAAAGATGCCATTTCCGGCATCGTGATTTCTGTACACGGTCGTACATGCCAGGTGGATGATGAAAATGGTGGCACTTACAACTGTGCGGTGCGAGGCCTTCTTAAGACCCTGAATACGGACCAACGGCATGTAGTCGCAGCAGGAGATCGCGTGCTATTTAGGCAGGAAGGCTCCGAAGGGATGATCCTCCGTATTGAGCCGCGTAAAGGCATCATCAGCCGCAATAGCCGCGGGAAACAACATGTTATCGTCGCAAATGTCGATCAGTTGATCATCGTCGCTAGCGTACAACAGCCTGAATTGAAGCCAAATTTAATCGACCGCCTAATCATCACTGCTGAAAAGAGTGAAATTCGACCCGTCATCTGTTTCAACAAAATAGACTTGCTCGACCCTGCTGAGTTGCAGTCGATCGCAGGCGTTTACGGGCAACTTGGTTACACTACGCTGTTTTGCAGTTGCGAGACGGGGCAGGGTACTGACCAGCTCAAGACGATCATGCGTGGGCGCAAGAACGTTGTCACCGGGCAATCAGGTGTGGGCAAGTCGTCTCTTCTAAACCTGGTGGATTCAACGCTCAACCTTAAAGTTAACGAAATCAGCCGCGACAACGAAAAAGGGAAACACACGACCACCGCTGCGCGTTTGATTCCACTTGCCGCCGGTGGCTATGTCGTTGACACTCCAGGCGTACGTCAATTTCAACTTTGGGACGTAATCGAAACAGAAGTCGAAGGTTTCTTTCGAGACATCCGTCCATTTGTACATCAATGCCGCTTCGATGATTGTAGTCACCTTCATGAAAATCACTGTGCGGTAAAGCATGCGGTGGCAGATGGGCTAATCGACATGCGTCGTTATGACAGTTATTGCCAAATAAGAGAATCAAGTTGAATCAATATCCCGACCGGCTTATTCGACTCGTAAAACTATTTTGTGTCGTCCTCTCCATAGGTGTCTGCTCAAACCATTGCCACGCCGCGGAACGCCCAAACATCATCGTCGTAATGGTTGATGATCTTGGTTACGGGGATCTCTCCAGTTACGGTGCAGACGACTTAAAGACGCCACATGTCGATGCCCTTGTTTCCCGAGGCATGAAATTTACCGAGTTCTATGCCAATTGTCCGGTGTGTTCACCGACGCGAGCCTCGTTTCTCACAGGAAGGTATCCAGAGCTGGTCGGCGTTCCGGGTGTCATCAGAACCCATCCTCACAATAACTGGGGAAATCTAAGTGATGACAGCATTAGCATCGCCGACGTTCTTAAGCAAAGTGGCTATCACACAGCGCTCATCGGAAAATGGCACCTCGGTCTAACCGCACCGGATCGACCGAATGACAGAGGATTTGATCATTTTGCCGGATATCTCGGTGACATGATGGACGACTACTATGACCATCGTCGTCATGGCATCAACTATATGCGTTTGAATGAGGAAGAAATTGATCCTAAAGGCCACGCGACCGAACTGTTTACCGAATGGGCCTGTGAGTACATTGCCTCTCGAAAACAGGCAACAGATCCATTCTTCTTGTTTCTGTCCTACAATGCGCCGCACACCCCGATCCAACCACCGCAAGATTGGTTGCAACGAGTCCTCGAACGCAATCCAAAGTTGGATCCGAAACGGGCTAAGCTTGTCGCCCTTATTGAGCACCTCGATAACGGAATCGGAAAAGTGGTCGAATGCCTCGATAAACACGGATTCAAGGAAGACACCCTCCTTATATTCACGAGCGACAACGGCGGGCAAATTAACGTTGGTGCTAACAACGGTCCGACCAGAGATGGCAAACAGAGCATGTACGAAGGTGGATTGAAGATTCCAACCTGTGCGGTTTGGCCTGGTCGCATCGCCGCAGGCAGTTCCAATTCAAGTCGTATGATTACCATGGACTTGTTCCCCACCATGGCACAAGCAGTGAATGTTGAGCTGAAACACGACATTGACGGCGTTTCCCAGCTAGCGACACTCCTCGGAGATACCGCCCCGGTAGATTCTCGTGACCTGTTCTTCCATCGTCGCGAAGGTGGGGATCGATATGGTGGACTCACTATCCATGCGATGCGCCGCGGGGACTGGAAGTTACTTCAAAACAGTCCGTTCGAGCCATTAAAGCTATACAATCTAAAAGAGGACCCACTCGAAGAGCATAACTTAGCTCGAACCAATGTCCGTGTCTTTCGCGAATTATCGATTGAACTTCGCAAACATATCCAGCGGGGCGGCCACGTTCCATGGCAGTAACATCAGACTTAATGAGTTACACCCTATATCGCATTCCACGCTCTTTTTAACGGTTTACTTTCGCATCCTGCTAGTAAAATAGACTGTAGGTGATGCCATGACCGACATAAATGACCAATCTCAGCCGTCAGATTCCAATGACGAATTGAACCTCGAAGTCAATTCCCAATCAGAATTTGGATACGATGACGACACGAAGAAGATCAATAAGAGCGAATACGTCTCAGATGAATCTCCTGATGTCGAGATCCTCGATGACTCCGAATCGGTTCCGGCAGACGCCGCCGAATTGGAAGCCCAAAAGACGGTCATTTCAAAACAGTCGCCACTAAAACGGTCTCGCCCCAAACGTAATTCGGAGGCAGTTGGACAACAACTCGAAGGCAGTCGCCTGGAACACTTTGAACTCGAAGAGTTCGTCGGTGGTGGCGGGATGGGTGCCGTGTTCCGTGCTACCGATACGAAACTCGGCAGAACAGTTGCCGTAAAGGTATTATCGCAGCATCAGCAGACAGCAGATGCGTTACGACGGTTTAAAAATGAGGCTCAAAGCGCTGCTCGTCTGGATCACGGCAATATCGCTCGGGCATATTACGTCGGCGAAGATCGCGGTTGGCACTTCATCGTCTTCGAGTATATCCATGGTGTAAATATTCGGGACTTGATTGAACACCGCGGTCCATTACCACTCGACGAAGCACTGTCTTATGTGATCCAGATTGCAGATGCACTCCAACACGCTGCATCACGTGATGTCGTTCATCGCGATATCAAGCCATCCAACATCCTGATCACGACCAACGGAAGTGCAAAATTGGTTGATATGGGCTTGGCACGTTTTGAACATCTCGAATCCGACAATTCCGATATGACTGCAAGTGGTGTCACTCTCGGCACATTTGACTATATCTCACCGGAGCAGGCACGTGACCCGAGATCCACGGATGTTCGCAGCGACCTTTACTCGTTGGGCTGCACGCTCTATTTCATGCTGACCGGAATGCCGCCGTACCCGCAAGGTACTGTGCTTCAAAAACTGCTTAGCCATAGCAGCGAACCGCCACCGGATCCGCGTTTATATCGAGAGGACATTGATGATCACTCAATGCGTGTCTTGCACAAGTTATTAGCCAAACGCCCCGAAGATCGTCATCAAACGCCCGCCGTGTTAATCCATGAGCTATTTGATTTGGGTGACCGGTTAGGGATTCCGTTAAGTACAAGCACTCAACTGCTCCATCAGCATCGCACCACGGGTGGCCTGTCTCTTAAATCACATTTCCCCTGGTTGGTTAGTGCAATTGTTCTGGTATTGACTGTCCTGTTGGTTCAGGTGTTATCAAAGCAACAGGAGGCTGTCGTTATCGCCCGGCCTGTCTTTTTGAAGCCCGGTTATGTCCCGCCCGTGAATTCGTTTGAACCTTCCGTTGAGCATGAAGATGCATCTGTCGACTCAATACCCATGGACACCGTCGAGCCTGAATCCGTAAACGATCCGTCAGATAGCAACCGAGTCGAGAATTCAAATACAACTGACGCCACCGGAGTCATCTACGTCGGACCGGATTCCACCCAGTTGCCGGCTTCCGTTCTGAGAGTTGAATCACTGGAGCGAGCGCTCTTGTTGGCCTCAGAATCTCCCCAATACAATGTCATTGAAATTGGCGGTTCCGAGGTCGTACCACTCCCAGCGGTAAGTTTGTCGCTCGATGCCGCCGACTCCGACCAGTTAACGATTAGAGCCGCCCCGGAGTCACAGCCAACGCTGTTGGTCATTGCCGGTGATGGTGATATCGAATCGATTACCCCGGCACTATTAGAAGTCACTAATGGTTCTCTTACATTTGAGCGGCTTGTAATCCAGTTTCAACTTCCCAACGATTTCCGTCAAAGCTGGAGCCTCTTTCGCTTCCACGACGTTCAAAAGGTGAAGTTCAGTGATTGCATTCTGGAGGTCATTGCCGAAGACCCAACGATTGCTGAACCGACCCATATAAATGTCGCCATGCTTGAAGTCGCGGACTTATCAAACGATGAACAAGTCGTCGTTGATCCCGGACTGGAAAATACTAATGTTAGCTCGCCAAATCGTCGCATCGAGATGTTGCGGACAATTGTTCGTGGGGATTGCTCTTTACTACGATGTAAAAATGGCAGCTCGATCACACTAAACTGGACTGACGGTTGGATGGCAACGAATCAACGCCTGCTCGATAGCCAGTGCTCGGATCAAGATTCCAAAAGCAGCATCAATATCAACATCTCCCATGTCACCATGTTTTGTCGAGAAGGATTTGTTCGCCTTGATGGGAATATCCAAAACAGATTCCCTCCACGCATCAGCTTTACGGCGAGCCAATCCGTCTTGTTGCATCCCAAAACGGTTGCCGCTGTGTTGATGGACGGGGTCACACTTCTACAGGAGGATGTGCACAGACCGCAGATCGCCCTGACGAATTCGTTTTATGATCTATCCGCATCCTTACTAGCTGTGCGGCACCTCGACGCTCCAGAGACTCCGGCAATGTATCTATTTAGTGATCTGGAAGCCAACCAATCAGCAGAGGTAGTGTCCGTTTGGTTCCGCTGTTCGAACATCGCAAACAGCGCCGATTTGAGTTGGCAAACTCCACGTGAGGAGTTTGCTTTTGATAATCCGTCGCTTGCCACCACTGCTGATTTTCTAATCGAAGGAATTGACGAAGCCGATCCATCAGCGGTTCCCGGTTTTCGTTCAGCGACACTGCCGCACGTTCAGTAGACGACGGTCGGCCGATTCACTATGGGCGTATGCAACAGGTTAATGATTCACTAGAATCGACGCCCATGAGCAACAGCACATATCAGACTAAGCCATACGAATTGTCGACTATGCCGCGCGGCGTTCCTATATGTTGGGAATGAGGCCGCAGAGCGATTCAGCTTTTATGGCATGAAAGCGATTCTCGCTGTATTTCTTACGCAACACCTTCTGGATAATCAAGGACAAGCAGATGGCCTGACAGAGGACGATGCGACCATCTGGGTGCATACATTTAATTTTTGGACCTACCTCTTACCTGCTGCTGGTGCCTTACTATCAGACTGGCTTTGGGGAAAATACAGAACGATTCTCTCTTTGAGTGTGATTTACTGTCTCGGCCACGCAGCATTGGCTATCAACGAGACGCGTGAAGGCATGACTATCGGTCTGGCGTTAATTGCGATTGGTGCCGGTGGCATCAAACCATGTGTGAGTGCGCATGTAGGAGATCAATTCGGCAAACTTAACAGACATCTCTTACCCAAGGTGTTTGCTTGGTTCTATTTCTCCATCAACATTGGAGCTGCCACTTCCATGATGTTGACCCCATATATCCTGCATGAAACAGCTGCGGAATATGGTGGTGCATTGGCATTCGGGATCCCCGGTATCTTAATGGCTATTGCGACTTTCTTATTTTGGGTCGGCCGGAATAAGTTCGTGCATATACCGGCCAAAGGTGGCGACTTCTGGAAAGAGACCTTTAACGAATCCTCGCTGCGGTCAATCGGTGCCCTGATTCCCGTCTATTTTATTGTCTCATTCTTTTGGTCACTTTTTGATCAGACCAATACGAGTTGGGTCTTTCAGGCTCAGGATATGGATAGTGTCTTCTTTCCCGATACCAGTTTCGAATTCACTGTGCTTCCCGCTCAAATGCAATCCGCCAATCCCATTCTAATCATGGTTCTGATTCCCCTTTTCAGTTTTCTAATCTACCCCGCGATCAACAAGTACTTTACGCTTACCCCGTTGCGCAAACTGTCCATTGGTTTCTTTGTGGCAACGGCATCCTTTACAATCGTTTCCGTTTTGCAGGGGGTACTTGATGCAGGCATCTCCACCCACATCGCGTGGCAGATTTTGGCCTATCTACTCATCACCGCAGCGGAGGTGATGATCTCCATTACGTGCCTCGAATTTGCATATACGCAGGCGCCACCCTCAGCCAAATCACTCGTAATGTCGATGTATTTAGCAACTGTAGCGATTGGGAACTTGTTCACGGTGATGGTCAACAAGTTTATTCAGAACGAAGACGGTTCAAATAAGCTCGAAGGAGCCGATTACTTTTGGTTTTTCACAGCAGTCATGGGGGTTGCAAGCATCTTATTCTTGTTTGTGGCGAAATCCTACCGCGGCCAAACCTACGGTGCGATTGCTGACGGGGATGATAACGTAGCGTAAATGCCTAATTTTCAGCGATTTCCGTACAAGTTACCCACCTTGACAGATGCCCACCCAATGCTAGCATTTACTCCAG
>JBJLEE010000034.1:0-150175 GCA_045566075.1 Pirellulaceae bacterium
GAACAGGGCTGATATCACCGTGCAAGTGTGAACAAATCACTGCGGTGGTGCTTTCTGTAATAGCAGCATCCAGTTGCGAGGCATTCATGCCCCAACGACCATGTAAGACATCGACAAGTATCGGGCGTGCACCAATGGCCTCAATCGCCCGGAAATTCCCTGGAAAGTCGTAAGCGGACAATATAACTTCGTCATCCGGCCTCACTCCCAGACCTCGCAGCGCTAGTTCCACGGCAATTGTCCCAGAACTAGCCAGAGTCACCTGTTGACCTGCAAATCGGTGAGATAGTTGCTCGCAAAGCCGCAGGCTCATTTCACCGCTATAACGCCCCCAGTCACCACTTTCATAAACCTTCGCGAGCGCAACGCGTACTGCTTCACTTTCAAGTGGCCAGGCAGGAATCTCCAACCGATCGTTGTTTTCAGTCGGCATGTCGCGTCTCATGTACTGGATTTAGAGAACGCCGCTGCATGCGACGCGTCAGCATGTGTGGTAAATACAAGCAACTATCGCTGGCCACCGTTACGGCCATCCTCGGAAGTCTCACTTCCGATCTGATCTCGTAGTTTTGCCGCAAGCTCGTATTCTTCATTTTCAATAGCTTCGGACAGCTGTTCGTGCAGCGTTCGCCCGACGTCATACTTATTTCTCAGGAATTCACGGAAGTCATGTAGCTGTGCAACGAGTTCATCATCGTCGTAATATTCTTCCACGTCATGTTCTTTGAAGAGAGAACGCATGCGGTTCAGGCCGCCATCAATTCGCTGCATCGCTTCTTCTGCATTCACGTCGATCAGTGCCGCTAGTGCATCGGCACGCGTTCGGTGATACAACACAAATGGTCTGTATTGTTCATGAGAGACGGTCCACTGGTCATCCGGCGAATGAACTTTGCAAAAGTCCATCAATCCAAGCGTGTGGTCTGCATCGCGTACGGCAAGATCGTATCGCTCCAGATTCAGCCAACTCACTCGTCGGTGATAAAACTGCACGAATTCCCGGTCAATCTCAGCACATTGATCTTCATCCATTTCCCAGTCTGATCCCTTGGTCAATTCCTCTGAGATCAGGAAATCATAAAAGGTATCGAATCCTTCTGGGCGTAAACCGTCCGGACGGCCGTTTACCTCCAATTGCAGTATCCCCATGTCGATACGCAACTGAATTAACTCACGTCCGTCATCACCTTCACAAATACGAACGCTCACGTTTTCAGGATCATATTCCCAATCACGAAGCAGGTCATCTATATGCTTGGTCATGCTTTCGAATCTATTGAATGAGTGAAAGGCCACCTTGGCGAAGTTGATTTCGCCTGTGTCGAGGAATCCCTATTATAGTGCAATTACGGTTTTTCTGCCGCTAGGTGTCATTACGCCAGCGACGGTCTTTTTTCTTTTGGCTGTTCTTTTTCTTATTGTCCAATCGACGCCGTTTGCTCGCGTATGTCCGACGCGTCGGCTTTCTCTTTTTGGGCTGTTTCAGACATTCGCCGATAATCTCCAGGAGCTTATCAAAACAACTTTGCCTGTTACGAGCCTGCTCACGTGACTCCTGATTGGAAATGAGTAATTGCCCATCGCTATTAATTCGATTGGCGTGTTCTTTCCGGATGCGCTGTTTAACTACCTCAGAGAGCACCGCCGTATTTTCCAAATCAAAGGTCAACAAAGCCTTCGTGTTCACCTTGTTCACATTTTGCCCGCCGGGTCCGCTACTGCGTGAAAATGTGAATCTCAGATCTTCATCCGGGATTTCAATTTTAGTTGTCACACGAAGGGGCATAAGAAAACACCAATCAATTTGGTCATCAACATCTTTGGATAATTTGAAACCTTCAGCAGTATCAGTATGATTGAATTGCTAAAACAGTATACAAAACATGGCAACCGTCCTAGCGACTGGAAGCACCCGTTTAACGCTACTGAGTTTCAATGATCTTTGAGAGTAACTAATGAGTAACGCAAACATCAAACGCCTGGCATTTTTCTCGTGCTTATTGCTTGCGGCAATTGCCTGTGGCTGCCATTCCGAATCCACAACAGTAAACGCAGAGGATGCGCCAGCAAAACTCGATGCGCAAAGTGTGCAAATTGCCGCAGCCTTACAGGATGATGAAAAGGAATCGGAGAAGGTCCTTGCGGACATCGCGAAGCGAAAAGTAGGTACCGACTGGCCCCATTTCCTCGGCGTCAACCGAGACAGCAAGTCAACGGAAACGGGAATCCTCACCGAGTGGCCAAGCAAGGGTCTAAAAGTTGTGTGGGAAATGGAGCTCGGCCCAAGCTATGGCATCGGTTCTGTCGCCAAAGGCCGCTACTACCAATTCGACCGAGTAGATGATGAAGAAGTGCTGTACTGCCTGAATGCAGAAACCGGAAGAGTACTTTGGAAGGAAAGCTATGAAGAGCAATACACCGATCTATATGGTTACGACAGCGGGCCACGTTGTTCGCCCATTATCGACGGTAACCGAGTTTATACGCTTGGTGTCGCCGGCAAGCTACGATGTTACAACGCAACCAATGGTGAACTGATCTGGTACCGAGATACGCACAAGGAATTTGGTGTCATACAGAATTTCTTTGGTGTCGGCAGTACACCAGCAATCGAAGGGGATCTGCTGATTGCCATGATTGGTGGAAGCCCAGCGGCAGATGCAAGCTTACCGCCGGGTGCCCTGGACCAGGTGTCAGGGGATGGTAGTGGTATCGTGGCATTTGACAAGTACTCCGGTGAAGTTAGATACAAAGTCACAGATGAGCTGGCAAGCTATGCGAGCATTCAATTGGCCACGATCGACGATCAACGGTGGGGATTCTCATTCTCTCGTGGTGGACTGATTGGTTTTTCTCCAGCGTCCGGGAAAGTTCACTTTCGTTACCCATGGCGATCCCACACGTTAGAAAGCGTCAACGCCAGCACGCCAGTTATCATCGAAAACCAAATCTTTATTAGTGAAACCTACGGTCCAGGTAGCACATTACTGTCAGTCAAAGACAATGAATTTGAAATCGAGTGGCAGGACATCGAGCGTACACGGGACAAGATCATGCAGACTCACTGGAACACAACCGTCCACATCGACGGTTACCTGTACGGTTGCAGCGGGCGACACACGCAAAATGCTGAACTACGTTGCGTTGAACTGTCGACGGGAAAAGTCATGTGGAGCGTACCGGATCTAACGCGCTGCTCACTCACGTATGTAGATGGCCACTTTATAGCACTCGGTGAATATGGTCATTTATTTATGTTTAAGCCAAATCCGAAAGAGTTCTTACCGGTCACCGGCGACGCAGTCAAACAAGGTGATGATGTCCTGCTTCCGCTGCGGCCGACACATGACTTGCGATATCCATGCTGGGCAGCTCCGGTCATTTCGCATGGATTAATGTATATACGAGGCAAGGGCAGTGTCATGTGCCTGGAATTAATCCCCGAAAAGAAATAGGCCGAGGTGTGACTGTTATGAATGCGTCACACTATCAAAAAGCCCACGAGTAAAGTCGATGGATCTGCGGAGCACCTCATCGTAATCGGTAAGCTCAATCTCCTGCCCAAGCAGTTTTACGTCCACAGGCCCTTCGTAACCGCTCTCGTTTAAACGCTGCACAATCAACTCAAGTGGGATGATCCCGTTTCCAAGCAAGCACCGCTCGTGCTCATCGGTTGGCGGCTGATAAGTATCCCCGATATGAATGACAGACAGATGCGGCAGCAGATCTGAAATCAGTGGATACATATGAGGTTCCTGCCCCCAGTGATACAGGTCGATTGCCATCTTCAGCATCGGATCCCGCATTCTCTGTACGAGATCAAGCACCATTTCAAGCTCCGTAAGAAACGTCCAACCGGCAGCGGCATTTGGATGCATTACTTCAACAGCCAACTCAACCCCGTGAGTCCTCGCTGTGGGCAAAAGCTGCTCAATGGCCATCATGAATAACCTACGGGCGTGATTGCGTGTGTGGCCGCCGCGGGCTCCCGAGTAAACGGTCAATGATCTGGCCTGAAGTAATGAGGCAAGTTCAATGGACCGCTCAGCATCTTCCACCGCTTCCTGAAACGATCGGCCGTCATCGCCGGTAAATCCACCTGCCCACATCAGCGTTGCGACGTCCATGCCCGTCTCAGCCAGTAACTCGGCACCTTTCTCCTCACCATAATCGGTGACCTTATCCTGCCAGACACTCATGCAGTGGACACCATGTTCACGATAGGCCCGTACATCCTGATCAAATGTCCAACGATAGGTCGTTAGTTCGTTAATGGATAACTGCATGGAAACAGAGATTCTCGGGGCATTAGTGCAATCGACAGCTTTAGATACGCGTGGCTTTTGACGATGTCGTTACTTGAGTTGCCAGGCATCAATCCATTCTTCGCCAACACGCTTCATGGAAAAGTCTGATGTAAGCACTTCTTCCATGTGGCGGAGATGCCCGGCACCATAGAAAACAGCAACATGTTTCTTTCCAGTCTTTAGCTGCTTTTTCAGAATGCCTAGTGCCTTATCATTGCGAGCTGTGATAATGGCTGATCCGTCGGGCCCGGACATCACATCCGGGAGTCCTTCCTGAACAGCAAATTGCTTTGCCATTAACAACTTCAACTTCTTATCCCGATCTTTGGAAAACAACGCCGCAATGAGCGACAGATCACTCGGTGCCCCTGTCGCGCCTTGGGTTGCCAAGCCCTGACCGATCGATCGATAGAGTAGGGTCGAGAACCCTTCGTTTCGTTCTTTCATCGATGCGTCGAATTCTTCCGGTGTCATGTCAGCGTGTACAAGATTCTCCACGGTGTAATCGATCTGTTCCAATTGGTGCTCCAGCTTAAGCATCGACTTCATGCCGTTTTGGAGACCGGAAATTGGGTGCAGACTAAATCCTTCTTTGTGCCCGCCTTTTGGTATTCGTGTACCTTCCGGTGCTACTAACTCGTACAAAACTGCTTCGTATTTTGTGAATTTCTCATTAAGCGTCTCGTAATATGATTTGTCGCCGACATGAATCGCTCCAATCAAGTCTACGGTGACTTTCTTATACGGCCCCTTAGTACCTTTAAAGCTGACAATATTGGTTTGTAGTGCTTGTGGCTCACCTGCTTCACTCTCATGAAGGCGGATATAGGCGCGTTTCTCAGGCGCGTCCTCTTTTGCTTCTACCAACGCCGCAGCGTTTTCCTGTTGCGACAAAGTCGTCTGCGAATTCAAGGCAATGGTGATCGCAACAGCCATTGCGAACGCTGTTCGCGAGAAGAATAAGTATCGGAGCGGCTTTGTCATCAGTGAAACCTCCAAACAGTAACGAAACAGGGCAGCGTGCATTCTACAACACCAAACACCCCTATAGCGTGCAATCACAACTATATCGGTACAGCACGGGAAAAACCAAGTGGACCAAAGTGGATTTACCCATATCAATCCCTGCAGACATAGAGACCATTTACCCACAACAGCCACTTTACCTAGTTTGACTAACCGGAAAAAAAAGGGTGCATATTTGACAAGGTTTACCCGCTTTAACTAATCGGTAATTCGTGCGCAGTCGATACTACCGTCACGAGGCAATAGATGTCCGTATGTCTAGTTGTGAAGATATACAGCGATATCACCAAAACCCCCGAATTGATGGAAAGCGACAATGTCCTTTACCCAATTGAAAAGCTGGTTCACGCTAACGCTAACCCTGTGTCTACTGACCACAAGTGCACAGGGGCAACAGCAATTTCACGGTCCCTTTATCGATTTCGATGAATTCAACCCGGACTACCAGTTCTTCGCTCCTATGGATGATGATGAATTTGGCAAGTACAAAGCCAATTACGGTTGGTTTTTTCAGTACGACAAGATGTATGTTGGTGTCACCCGACCGGACGCACAGCTTGCCAAGTACAAGCTGGATGCCACCTGGGGTGATCGTGTTGACTTCGGTTACATGAGCGAACAGAAGACCGGCTGGATGTTTAGTGTTTTAGATATCGAAGGACCAAACCGATTCCAGATTCGTCGTGCTGAACGCCTAAACCGTTTGGTTGACGACAGTGAGCAAGGCGGTGGCGGTGGCGGTGGCGGCGGCGGCGGCACTCAAGAACCGAATCAGGATGAAAACAATCCAGTCACGGGCGCGAGAGACTATCTGCTAAATGACAGCATCAATGCTGGCCGATTTAATGGATTTGAAATGAACAAAGTCTGGAGACTTGGCGAAAATGACAAGGGTCAAATCACTGAACCTTTCGTCGGACTACGCTATCTCAAGTTTCGCGATACATTCCGCAACGATGAGTATCTACGCTTCACCGATGACGGCACACCTGTGCCACCAATCCCGGATCCGAACGATCCTGATTCCCCAGCACCGGATGAAGCTGAAATTGAACAATACTCGCGTGTTCAAGCTATCTCCGACAACGAAATGTTCGGCGGTCAATTTGGAATGCGATGGTTTCACAAACCAACCACGCACTGGATGCTAAGTGGACAAATAAAGTTCTTTGCGATGCACAACTTCCAGACATATCAGGACACGCGGTTCATCGTCTACACTCAAGGTGATCTGGGAACAGACGGAGAGGTAGAGACAGAAACCAACCAGAATGAATCAACTTGGGGTAGCGGTGCTGAGTTCACCTGGGGCGGCGAATTAAGAGCCGATGCCTCATACGAAATTACACGAGACCTGAGCCTGAAATTTGGATTTAATTGGACTCAATTCGGGCAAGGTATCTCCCGTGGTGGAAATCGCCAACTCAACAGCGAAGATCTGGGCACCTACGGGTTCACATTCGGTGTTACTTTAAACCGATAGTATCCACGATTTACATACAAAAAAAACCGCCACTCATAGCTCGCTGTGAGTAGCGGTTTTTTTATTTGCTTAGAACTCGAGAAGTTCTAGCTATTTGTCTTCAGGCTTCTGATCTCATTGAGCTCAACAGATAACCGATGTCGCAGTGGGCTTTCCGCCCTCAACTCTTCCAGCAAATCTTCCGCCTTTTCAAGTGTATCTTCATTTACGTCATCTCGATTGACCAACTGATTAAACGTGAGTTGAACCTCAGCTTCGGTTAACAATGGACCCAGTCCTTCTGAAAAGTGTGACATCTGGTTGAGAATCGGCTTTGCCAGCCATCAGTACTCAATTCTGTGACAGGACTGAAAAGGTGGCAAGGTCAAATCACCTAGATGGTGCACTCAATGAGAAGAAATCCTCTGATTTCTTGATCACGGATTTAATTCGACGACCAAGCACTTAACCAGCCACGCTTAACTCGAAGGTTGGGCAGCAAATGGCAAACGCTTTGTATCATCCGGTATAGCTACCAGCAGAGCCGGATCGATTTTCGTCACTTCTTCCGCAACGATTCGAACAGTATCCAAAATCTGCTGTTCACTGTGACACGATGTGATGAAGAATCGCAATCGCGTTGCGGACTCTTCAACAGCCGGATAGAGAATTGGCTGCACGTTTATACCGCGTTCCAACAATTGATGTGACAACTGCAATGCCTGGATTGAGTTTCCGATAATCACGGGTACTACCGGTGTATTATTTCCCAAACCGGTATTTAGCCCGGCCTTCTTTGCTTCGTCCAAGAATAACCTAGACCGCTGCTGCAGGATTCCAACTCGTTCCGGCTCGGACTCGAGCACTCTGAGTGACTCCAGTGCCGCAGCTGCGTTCGGTGGTGATAGGCCAACACTGTATACGAATCCAGGTGACGTATATTTCAAATACTCGATCAATTCCCTGGTTCCGGCAATGTAACCTCCGCAGCTACCAAAGGACTTGCTCAACGTGCCCATCCAGACATCTACTTCCCGCGGGTCAACATTGAAATGTTCACTAATTCCACGGCCATGAGGTCCCATCGTGCCCATTGAGTGGGCTTCATCCACCATCAGCATGACTTTATGGTGATTTTTGACTTCGACGAAGCGTGGCAGATCCGGGAAGTCGCCGTCCATACTGTAGACACCTTCCACGACAACCAGGACGCGGCGATAATCACTTCGCACTTCTGTGAGAATGTCGTCCAGTTCCTGCCAATCGTTATGAGCAAATGGACGTCGTCTTGCACCACTAAGCATCGATCCCTGAATAATGCTGTTATGCGACAGGGAATCGTGAAGGATCAGATCACCTGCACCAACAATGTGGCCGATTGTCGACTCGTTGGTTGAGAATCCGCCTACATAGGTAATCGCATCTTCGACACCGATAAAGGCTGCAATAGATGATTCCAGCTCTTCGTGGATCGATTTCTGTCCTGAAACAACACGACTGGCCGATACGCTCGTGCCATATCGTTCCGTTGCATCCTGACAAGCCTTGGTAACCTGAGGATCGCCAGACATTCCGATATAGTTGTAACTCGTAAAGCTAAGTAGTTCCTTACCATCCACAATCGTTGTATCGCGACACACGCCGTCGTGTACAGAGAAATAGGGGTTAGGCACACCTGTTTGATCCAACAAGCTCATGGTTTGCTTCAGACGCTTGTACTCTGGCATCAATGCAAAGGTATAGTTTTCTTCTGGAATGCTGACAGCCTTTGAATTCGTCTTTTTGGGTTCGCTGCTACTTAGCTTGCGATCCTTGGCAGGGACCGTACCGATGTACTGCTGAACTGCTGCGGCAACTTCGCCACATGTTTCAATTTCCTGCAGAACTTCTTCCGGGAACCGTCCGCCATACGTCTCTTCCAGGCTATTGGCGATTTGCAGGCGTTCGAGCGAATCTAAGCCAAGATCAATCACAATATTTGTGCCCGGGCTCATTACGTTGGCGCGCTCTTGAGCGACGGCTTTGACATGATCATAGACGGTTTCAAGAACGGTCTCATCAAGGCTGGTATGTTCTGATTTACTTGTCGTTGCTTCCACTTTCTCGGTAGGCAACTCCGAAGCCTCATCCCACGAGAACCACTGGGCGATCGTTTTCAGTGAACCATCGCGGAATGCCTTACGGCATCCATGGCGTTGGATCTTGCCACTGGATGTTTTTGGGATGGAACCAAAACGTACCAAGACGATTCCATCGGGTGGTAGGTCATGCTCCGCAGTCACATCCATGCGGATCTTCTGAATTACATCTGACCAGTCATCGTGCCGTTTTCGTTCTGTCTCGGCAACCACGATCAGCCGTTCACGGCCGTCGATATCAACTGCAAATGCGCCAACGGCACCATTTTGCAATCGATTGCTTGCTCGCTCTACAGTCAATTCAATATCCTGAGGATATCGGTTTACGCCCCGGACAATAATCAAGTCCTTCAGACGACCGGTTACGTACAGGTCGTCGTCCATCAGGAAACCAAGATCGCCGGTACGCAAAAATGGTCCGCTATCGCTGTCGGCACATTTAGCTTCAAAGGTCTGCTCGCTGTCTTCCGGTTTATTCCAGTAACCTTTGCCAACCGAAGGGCTACAGACCCATATTTCACCAACTTCACCTGCCGGCAGTTGTTTATAGGTTTGCGTATCAACGATAATGACTTCTTCTTCGTCCAAAATGCGACCACAGCTGACCAAGTGGCGGGCATTTTCGGCATCTGGCGGTACGCTCACGACGCGATGTTCGTGGAGGGAATCCGCATCAAAACTGTGCACGTTGTGCGGCTCGTCTCGTTTCGCACCGGTAATAATCAACGTCGCTTCTGCCATTCCATAGCATGGATAAAACGCATTCGGATTAAATCCAACTTTGGCAAACTTCTTACTGAACTTCTCAAGCGAAGAAGACCGTATGGGTTCAGCACCGTTGTAAGCGATGCACAGGCTGGACAGATCCAGGCCTTCCATATCTTCCTCGGTAACTTTTTGAGTGCATAAGTCGTAAGCAAAATTAGGGCCACCGGTAATCGTGATCTTGTGTTTGGTAATCGCCTGTAACCAACGTACTGGTTTTTGCAGAAATGCCATCGGCGACATACCGAGTCCCGAGAGGCCCGTGAACACCGGGTTAAGCAATCCGCCAACAAGTCCCATATCGTGGTACACAGGCAGCCATGCCATGCAAAAGTCGCCGTGATAACTTTGGAAGGCATGGGTGATCATATGACAGTTTGCCAAGATGTTTTCATGGGCAAGCATGACACCTTTGGGACTTCCCGTTGATCCGGAAGTGTATTGAAACACTGCAAGATCGCTTGGATTGATTTCCGGAGTTTCCCATTCAGGATCATGGTCATCCGGAATCGCATCCGTACCAATCCAGGTGATACGATTTAGCGGTGAGTCCGTGGACTTTAGAATCGACTTTGCGCGGTCAACTGCATCAACCGTTGACAGCGCCATGACTGCCTTTGCATCATCAACAATCGCTTCGATGCGGTTCATTCCGCGGTGTCGCCGCGGAGGGTATGCAGGAACGGCAATGGCACCGGCGTATAAACAACCCCAAAAAGCCTTTGCAAATGCAATGCCTGGAGGATGTAACAGCAATACACGTTCACCGCGCACATTATGTTCGCTCAGTTTTGAGGCAACAGATCGCGCGCAGCGGTCGAGCTCAGCGTAAGACAAGTCTATCATCTCGTCTTCGCCGTCCGTTAGAAAGCGGTATGCCAGTTTGTCTGGAGTATTCTCTGCCCAGTATTTAAGGCTGTCTACCACATGCGTGGTAACAGGCTTGTATGGGCTAAAAAGAGCATCGAGATTCACTATAATCTCCGAAGCTAAGGCAGGGTAAATAGTCAAAGGTGGGTCGCAACCGAATCAATCGCAATACCTGCGACTATCGGTAGAAGTTCATTAAAAACCAGACTTTCAGTTTCGTAAACGGTTAATTCAGCCAAAACGGTGGGGGTACAAGCATCCCTGCCTTACAAACCGGATAATCCGACCGGATTTAGTGCATTACACTGCTGGCCAAATTATTCAGTATTTTCCTGTTCCGCTTCAGGTTTTTTCACCAAACAACAACGTGATAACGCATCACTGCTGGTTGATTCAATGATCCTTCTCACCTGTTTTTCGGCAAAATTCATTTGAAAAACGAGGATTCCAACGGTAGATGCAATAACACGAAGATGTAGGATAATAAACGCATCCGTCATAAATTGACATTTTCACAGTATATCTATCGATGCCGAGTTGCTAACGCATATGACAAATCAACATGACGACCCTGACGTGGTGATGTGGATCGATTCACTTGACATCCCCACACGCAGATTTAAAAGCGGTCGACTGCACACCGTGGACTTGCGCCCAATCGCAGAAACGGTTGATGACGCATTCGTTGACAAACTCTCCGGACTCTCGAAGCTCTCGGATCTCTTTTTGAGCCGTTGCGGAATAACAAATCGTGCGATTGCCAGTTTACTCGAGCACGATTCACTTCAGACTGTCGACTTACAGGACACGACGGTAGATGACTCGGCGCTTGAACTGCTCACTCAGATGAACCACTTAAAACTACTCGTGCTGACAGGAACCAGCGTATCCACCGAAGCGATCCAACTGGCACGTAAACAGATGATCAATACACGAATCATCAAACTCTGAGCAGCGCCTTGAAGCTGACCTTAGGTGAGTTAGAAGAGTTCCGGGATCGCTTCGCCGGTATCCAGCACTAGTCGAGGGCGGTCCAGTATGTCGTAGACCGTGCTATTTGTATTTATCCCCAGCCCGGCATAAATCGACGCTGCAATAGTATCCGGGCCATAAGGCCGTGTCAGCGGTTCCGCTGCATGGTCATCCGTACGCCCAATGACCTGCCCACGCTTTACTCCACCACCGGTAAAGAAAATACTCCCGGCTGCTCCCCAGTGATCACGACCACCGTTTGCATTGATCTTGGGAGTACGTCCAAAATCAGTCAGGAAGACGACCATCGTGCGATCCAGCATGCCGCGGTCTTCCAGATCATTTATAAGCGCTGCAAATGCCTTATCCATGCCTGCCAGATGATATCCACGTTTGACCATCTGTTGAATGGGAGGATGATTTTGGCTTGGTGCATTATGGTTGTCCCAAACATTGCCGTAGTCCGAGTCATATCCATAATCGACCATGACAAATCGAGCACCGGCTTCCACCAATCGGCGTGCCATCAGGCATCGACCGCCGAGCTTTGTGCGTCCATACATTTCACGCGTCGAATCCGGTTCGCTATCCAGCTCAAATGCGCTTCGCACTTTTTGGTTGGATAACAGTCTCAATGCATCCTGATACTTACCTTCAAGCGCATCAACTTCCTGTGATTCTATTTCCCGCAGTGCAGAGTCAAAACGCGAACGTAGTGCAACACGTCGATTTAAACGGCCGGCAGAAACATCTGCCCCTAGTGCAAGTGATTTAGGCGTCAGGTCATCTTCAAGATTAGATGGTGGATCATCGAGTTTGTCACCAACAGTAAAATCCGGTTGTTCCGGTAAGCCGCCGAGACAATACGGACGATGACGGGAACCAAGCCAACCGCCAACAAAGAAGTTGTAGGGCGGTGGACCAGGACGTGTTATTCCAGGAATAGCAATGTAACCGGGTAAGCCATTTCTCGGCCCCTTGAGGTGAGAAATCATCGAACCAATGTTGGGCTCACTGTAGAGCTTCGTCATATCCACCTTGCGACCGGACAAGGTATAAACCTGACTGAGCAGATGGTCGTTGCTATCGTGCGAGTAACTTCGAACCAAGCTTATCTTATGTGCAATCTTGGCCATCTCCGGAACCGTCTCACAAAACTGCACACCGGGCAGTGATGTAGACATGGTGTCTAACGTCCCGGAGATTTCGACGGGGGCATCCGGTTTGGGATCAAATGAATCAATATGCGTGACGCCACCGGCCATCCACAGAAATATAACGGAGTCGGCTTTACCTTTACCAAATCGTGCAGCTTCCAGCGTTGGTCCGAATGCTGTTGCTGCAACGGAAACTCCGCCAACACGAATCGCATCACGACGATTGAACATGAAACTCATTTGCGACTAACCACTTGAAAAGTATATCTACTTGGAAGCGTTGAAGACTTTCATCACACTCAAGTTCGAGGTGTGCTTGCTATCAAGCCGGCAACTACTTATATCTTCGTCAATCCTGAGTTTCAATCAAGATTATTCAAGGCAAACCCACCCGATTGAGGAACCGGTTTTCGCATCGTTACAAGAATAAACAGTGTCGGATATACAGTTTATTAAACACTGCATGCACTAACTCTTAGGAAACAGCGGTCCACCATATTCCGCGTAATCACCCAATTCTTCTTCAATGCGAAGAAGTTGGTTGTACTTAGCCATCCGGTCACTTCGTGATGCTGAACCTGTCTTAATCTGACCTGTGTTTAATGCAACCGCGAGGTCAGCGATCGTGGCATCTTCTGTTTCACCGCTTCGGTGACTCGTTACGCTGCTGTAATCACTTCTGTCAGCGAGATGAATCGCTGCGATCGTTTCGGTCAGTGAGCCAATTTGATTGACCTTGATCAAGATGCTGTTTGCAATTCCTTCATCAATACCACGTTGCAGTCGCTCTGTATTGGTAACAAACAGGTCATCACCAACAAGCTGTACCGTTTCACCAATTTTATCGGTCAGCTGCTTCCAGCCATCCCAATCATCTTCACTGCAGCCGTCTTCGATTGAGCAAATCGGGAAGCTGGCTGACCAGTCCGCTAGTAGATCTACCATTCCGGCTGAGTCAATTTCCTGACCATCAATTTTGTAAAGACCCGACTCTGTGTTGTAGAGTTCCGTCGCAGCCACATCCAGCGCGATGCGCACCTGATCGCCCGGCGTATACCCGGCTTTTTCAATGGCCTCCATAATTAACGTAAGCGCTTCTCGGTTACTTCCAAGGTCGGGTGCAAAGCCGCCTTCATCTCCAACAGCCGTATTTAAACCGTTTGCATTCAGAACTGTCTTGAGGTTGTGAAACACTTCACAACCACAACGTAATGCATCCGAGAAGCTATCAAAGCCTAACGGCATGACCATGAATTCCTGAACATCTACAGAATTGTCTGCATGCTCTCCACCATTGACGATATTCATCATTGGAGCAGGAAGGATATGTGCACCGGCACCGCCAAGATATCGATAAAGTGGCTGAGCGGATGCCTCTGCAGCAGCTTTTGCTGTGGCCATCGACACGCCGAGAATCGCATTCGCACCGAGGTTACTTTTATTGCTTGTTCCATCGAGCTGAATCATCACTTGATCAATACCGGCCTGATCAAATGCATCATAGCCGAGCAGGGCATCAGCGATCGGACCATTCACATTAGCTACTGCGCCAAGGACGCCCTTGCCAAGAAACTTGTCCGCGTCCCCGTCACGTGCTTCCCAGGCTTCATGAGCACCTGTGGATGCACCACTTGGAACAGCCGCTCGCCCGAATGAACCATCAGAAAGGCAAACGTCAACCTCGACAGTTGGATTTCCACGGCTATCCAATACCTGGCGGCCAACAACGGATGCAATCAAGCTCATGATTCTATATTCCCTAATTCTCTAGCAGTAATCGATCTTGCGGTATTTTTAACACGCCAGGTCAGTTCTGAATTCAGCTGACGCATATAGAAACAGATGCAACAGCACCTGTCGTTTTGCTTCATTGTGACCCATGATCAAAACATTGCCTAGACGCCGCCTGATGCCCCTGATCCAAGGCGCAAAATCGAGACTGTGACAAATTCAAGGCGTAGGCTATTCTAAACGAACGCCAGTGTTGAATTGCTTAAGTCGCCTTTCGATATAAACAACGAGCAATTCATTTTAAACTGGTGATCAGACCCAGCCGGATAATTGAGACAAGCATATGTTTACAGGACTCGTCGAATGCATGGGAACGGTGGTCGACATCGTGGATGAATCTCCCGGGGTTCGCCTGCGCATTGACGCTGGACAGGTTGCTGACGACGCTGTGCTGGGAGCCAGTGTCGCGATCAACGGATGCTGCTTGACCGTTGTCGCAATCGAGAACTCAATTTTGGACTTTGAAGCCGGCTCTGAGACTCTCGGCCGTACGAATCTCGGATCGCTCAAAATTGGCATTCATGTCAATCTGGAACGCTCACTGAAAGTTGGTGACCGTCTGGGCGGACATTATGTTACCGGGCATATCGACACAACCGGAACCGTGTCAGAGAGAATCGACGACGAAGACTGGTCCACTATTTGGTTTAGCCTTACTCCACGGTGGACAAAGTTGATGGTCGAAAAAGGCTCGATCGCTGTCGATGGTGTCAGCCTTACGGTAGTGGATGTCGAATCTAAACGATTCAGTGTCGCCTTGATCCCACATACTCTTGAAGTAACGACGCTCGGCCAGTGCCAAACGGGTGTCGTCGTAAATCTGGAAACAGATTTACTTGCCAAATACGTACAAAGTCAACTAGAACCACACGAGCCGGCTATAGATTCGGTAGATTCGTAAAATGACAAATCGACAGACAGTTTCATTTATTCGCAACCGCTTCGACGAAGCGGGATTGCGACCGGTCACACGATTCGGCCAGAATTTTTTGGTTGATTTGAATCTCCTGGAATTGCTCGCAAGAACCGGCGAAGTCGGAGGGGATGATGTCATCCTGGAGGTTGGTACGGGGCTGGGCTCCCTCACGGCACTCGCTGCGCCTGCAGCCGCCGAAGTGGTAACCGTTGAAATTGACCCGCATGTATTCATGCTTGCACAGGAAGAGTTAGCGGTACACGAAAACGTAACCATGCTGCAGCAGGATGTCTTGCGTAACAAGAACGCATTTTCTCAAAACGTCTTGGACATTCTAAGAGAGAAACTTGCCGTCGCGCCGAACCGGCGGCTTAAACTGCTCGCAAATCTACCATACAACATTGCCACGCCCATCATCTCCAATCTGCTGCGAACCGACTTGGATCCGAGCTTGATTGTCGTCACGATTCAAAAAGAGCTCGGAGATCGAATCGTCGCCAATCCGGGTACAAAAGATTACGGAGCACTGAGTATCTGGATACAAGCTCAGGCGGATGCGGAGATCGTACGTATCATGTCACCAAAGGTCTTTTGGCCGCGTCCAAAGGTGCACTCAGCAATTGTGGCAATCAGGCCGAATGAAGAGAAGCGATCCCGCATCCCAAACCTCGCGTATTTCCACTGGTTTACACGCGCCATGTTTTTCCACCGACGGAAATTTATGCGGAGTGTCATCCTAAGTGCTTTTAAGAAACGTCTGGACAAACCAACGGTCGACGAAGTAATGAGTGAGATGTCGCTTGGCCCTGATGCCCGAAGCGAACAACTTGCCGTGGAAGAGATGATCCAATTGGGTGAACTACTAAGAGCCCGTTTGCCCGGTGAATGGAATGAATAACCGCTGTAAATAATCTCCATATAATCAGAGGGATTGGGAAATGAAGTTTGTTGAAATGACCGGAGCAATGCTGGCTGAGATCATTGACGACAATGAAATCCACGCGGAAGATCTGATTACTGCTGGTGTAACGACAACGACTATTGTTCGAATCAACGAGCAAGGCGATATTGAAGTACGACGCCCAACCAAATGGGATGTCATCGGAGGTCTTCTGGGTGAATTCGAAGCACGTGTGCACAAGTCAACCGGTTTCGATTGGGTCTGATTCAGCGTAGGATAAAGTCTGGCAGAAATCCTCTGCAACGTCATCGATACAAGTTCTTTATGAGGAAGTGTTTGCACACCTGGTGGTGGCCGCGGTTTTCAAAACCGTAGGGCCGCACGTTAACCGTGTGGTCGGTGGGTTCGATTCCCATACACTTCCGCCATTTTTCATAGCACGGTCTCCATTCACGACCAACCAATGCTAATAAGGCGAGAATAATTCGCTAGTACAGCTCCTCACTGAACACCATAATCGAGCCGCGACGTGGTAAGTACACAGCCCAATCCCGAACAAGGCGATGAGCCATCGCGTAGAACGAGTATCACTGAGTCACCATGGTATTGGGTCTATCTGTTTAGCACCGCCGTCCTAATAGCTATTGTGCTGCTAGGGCCAAAGATCATCGAGCGTCAGACGATTGATGAGCGAAACTATCAGGCACGCCAGCGTACATACCAGCAGGCTAGTGGCGAGCAACCAGACATTCCGCTATCAACAATTGACAACCAACTGATCACGCTTCAGCCGTTGATCATTACATTTGCAGTTGTACTGGCTTTTTCCTGGATCATCCTTTGGTACAAACACTTCTATCAAGGACCTCAAGAAACGATTGCTGAAGATGCGGAAGAGTAGATTGCCCAAACCAGCCAGAAGAAGTCAACACAAGACCAGACAAGGCAATGGTGATTCTGATGCTTGAAAGCCCACTCTACGCAACTCTAGGTGGTGGTTTCCTCGTCATTCTTTGTCTGATTGGCTATTTCAACACTCAGATCAAGCAATTGCTTATCGCCGCCGTTGCGATTGCGGCCATTTCCGCTGGACTCGTCGTGCTCGAATCGAGTCGTTGTTACTCACGGCGAAGAACTTGATGCAACGATTCACGAGATCCGCGACCATGTTCAAGATGGCGACATCGAATCCGCCGTGGACTTTGTCCACGCGTCCGCAGCTATCGTCAAGAATGCTGCTCGTAATGAGTTAATGAAGGTTGAGGTTGAGTGGATAAGTATCAAAGACTTGGACATCGACTTACTCGAAGGCAGTGACCCTCCCGAAGCAACCGTCGGTTTTAACGTCGTCGTGCGTGCACAGTTTCGTGGCAGCGGAGGTGGCGTTATCAACGTGCCCCGATTTGTCAAAGTAAACCTGGTTCGCACGGATAATATCTGGCAGGTGCTCGAATATTCACATGACCACCCGCTGAAGCACATGCGTCAAAACTAGTTCGCGTGCGACTGGCTATTCCCACTCAATGGTAGCCGGCGGCTTACTGCTAATATCGTAGCACACGCGATTCACACCTTTGACCTCATTGATGACGCGTGTGGAAATCCTCGCCAACAGATCATATGGCAAGTGACTCCAGTCGGCTGTCATAAAGTCATCGGTATTAACACATCGAACTGCGATGGCATCCTCATAGGTTCTTGCATCCCCCATGACCCCTACACTTTGCACCGGCAATAGAACGGCGAAGGCTTGTGACGTGTCCCGATAGAGACCGGCGTTCTTGATTTCATCAACGACAATCGCATCTGCCTCGCGAAGCGTATCGAGTCGTTCTTTGACTATCTCACCCAAACAGCGAACCGCAAGCCCCGGCCCGGGGAACGGATGTCTCCAAACAAGATCTTCCGGTAAACCAAGCTCAATTCCAAGACTACGCACTTCGTCTTTAAACAAGTCTCGAAGCGGTTCGATTAATTCAAACCCAAGTTCGTCCGGCAAACCACCGACGTTATGATGCAACTTGATAGTAGCAGCCGGTCCGTCAATGGCCGCTCCACTTTCAATCACGTCTGGATACAACGTTCCCTGTGCAAGAAACTCTGCCCCTTCAATCTTTTCCGCTTCCTCTTTGAAGCAATCGATAAAAGCAAAACCTATCCGACGGCGTTTTTCCTGCGGCTCTGTTATGCCAGCAAGATCCGTCAGGAATCGCTCTTCACCATCGACAACGGTAAGGTCGGCTTTGAAATGATCCGTAAATGTTTCAATGACGGAATCTTGTTCGTTTTTCCGTAATAGTCCGTTATTGACCAGAATGCATTTGAGTTGATCGCCAATGGCCTTGTACAACAACGCCGCAACGACACTCGAATCAACGCCCCCGGATAATCCGCAGATTACACGACTGTCGCCAACTTGCTCACGAATCCTTAAGACTGCTTCCTCGGCAAAATCACCAAGCTTCCACGTGCCGTCACAGCCACAAATTCGATGCAGGAAATTCCCGAGCAATTGACCACCTTCTGGTGTATGTGTCACCTCCGGGTGGAATTGCAATCCGTAAACAGGCAATTCTTCGTGCTGAATGGCAGCAAACGGACATGTGTCGGTTGATGCAATCGTCTCAAACTGTTCTGAGATACTCGAAACCTGATCACCATGGCTCATCCAAACCTGCATCTCATCTGAGGTCCCCTCAAATAATGGATTGGATCCGTTGACACTTAAATGAGCCCGGCCATATTCCCGTGACGGCGCGCTATCAACCTGACCACCAAGTGCCATACAGGCAAGCTGCATCCCGTAGCATATTCCGAGCACCGGCAGGCCCATACTAAAGATCTCGGGGTCACAGCGTGGCGAATCATCTTCGTAAACGCTTTTGGGACCACCTGAAAGAATCAACCCGTGCGGGGCATGGCTCTTGATTCGCTCAACCGAAATGTCATGTCGTACAATCTCGCAATATACGTTCTGTTCACGCACGCGCCGTGCAATTAACTGCGCATATTGGGAACCGAAGTCGAGAATTAAAACACGTTGTCTGGCAATCCCTGAAGTCATGGAGACTATCCTGATATCCGACCAGTTGGCTAACGCGGCTTACCTATAGCTAGTTTTCTTCCAAATCCAACCGGTAATCGCCCGCTTTTTGGAAAGCTGGATTATAAAGCGAAGGAACGTGAATGAGAATATGATCGCCCGATGATTGTCGCAAACTATTGAATCGTTATCCTTTTAGAATCAATCGGTTTTCACTGCTGGATAGGAACGTCATTTAACATGCGAATTTTGCTTACCAACGACGATGGGATACACGCTGTAGGACTCTGGGAAATGAAAAAAGCCCTCGAGTCCCTGGGAGACGTCACCATCATCGCGCCCTTAACCCAACAAAGCGGAGTGAGCCAACAGATCACCTATCTAAGCCCACTGTTTTGTGAACGCTGGAAAATGGAAGATGAAGATGAAAGTGAAGATGAAGAGGAACAAGAACAGCGGGCATGGGTCGTACACGGCACACCAAGCGATTGTGTCAAACTTGGCATCACTGAATTACTTCCGGAAAAGCCGGATTTAGTCGTCAGCGGCATCAATTCCGGTTTGAACACCGGTATTAACACGCACTATTCCGGGACGGTCGCCGCAGCCATGGAAGCTGCACTCTTCGGCGTCGATGCCGTTGCCATCTCACTCGAACATGCTCAGATGTTTGACTTTGTTACGGCTGCAAGAATTGGGATCCACTGCATTACAACGTACATCCATTCCAATTCAGATGCGTCGCAATTGCTCAACATAAACATCCCCACCGGCATAAGTGTTGAGAATGCAATACTCATGCCCACCTATATGAAGCAAACCCGTAATCTGGATCGTTATGTCAAACGTACAGATCCCAAAAATCGTACGTATTTTTGGTCAACTGATTCACCACCGTCAGAAGAAGGACAAAGCAAGAGCGATGTGGATGCGGTAAATGCCGGTTTTGTATCAATTACGCCTCTGACGATCGACCGAACTAACCATGAGGCACTCAGCGAGATGCCCCAACCGCAACGCAATATCGAGGAACTAACGGGCGACGAGTAACTCGGGCAATCGAGCCGGGGCATGTGAAAATATCACCCGGTCACAAAAAAAGACTCTATTGCCGGGCAGCAATAGAGTCTCAATAGGGCAAGACGCTTCCTGTTTTATTAGTCAGATTTGGGCAGGCGAGTGGGAAGGGGATACTCGTGAACTGACCACAGGAAGCGGCAGGTAGGTCTAGTATCGGTATCACCCCTCTTCACAACTCAGCAACCGGTAAGCAAATTAGTGAAATAGACACAATTGATTTTCAAGAACTACGGTTCTTCCTTATGACACAAACAAACCGTTTGGCTGGCGTCTCTGGAATAACCTGTACAGCTTGCCAAACCCGACTGACCGGTAACAAATAACCAAGCCATGAGCCAGAAATACATCTACACCATTGTCGACCTTTCTAAGAAACACGGATCCAGAGAGGTGTTAAAGAATATCTATTTGGCCTTCTACCCGGGAGCCAAAATTGGCGTGCTTGGCGTCAATGGCTCCGGAAAAAGCACGCTACTGAGAATCATGGCGGGGCTTGATAAAGAGTTTGAGGGGGAGGCTTATTTAACGGATGGCTTTACTTGTGGCTACCTGCCACAAGAACCTCAACTGAACCCCGAAAAGGACGTTTGGGGCAACGTCGAAGAAGCTGTTGCTCCGCGTCGCGCCATGCTTGATCGGTATACTGAAATCAGCACATTGCTCGCCGAACCCATGGATGACGATGAAATGCAGAAGCTGTGCAATGAAATGGCAATACTGCAGGACAAGATCGAAACGAGCGGTACCTGGGAACTCGATCGGGAAATCGAAATTGCTTTTGAGGTCATGAATCTACCACCACGTGATGCAGACGTCGAAACTCTTTCTGGTGGTGAAAAGCGACGCGTCGCATTGTGCAAACTGCTACTGGAACGTCCGGACTTACTGTTACTTGATGAGCCGACTAACCATCTCGACGCAGACTCAGTAGCATGGCTCGAACGTCACCTTACTGAGTATTCCGGTACTGTTGTCGCCGTCACGCACGATCGCTATTTCCTGGACAACGCAGCTCAATGGATTCTGGAACTGGACCGCGGAAGCGGAATCCCATTTGAAGGCAATTACTCAAGCTGGCTGGTACAAAAGCAGCAGCGGTTATTGCTGGAAGATAAGTCTGCCAAAGCCCGACAGAAGACCATTGCAAAAGAACTTGAATGGGTACAGACATCACCCAAAGCCCGGCAAGCCAAGAACAAAGCCCGACTGGACCGTTACGACCAAATGGTCAATGAGCAATCCCAGGATCGAATGGACGAAGCAGAGATTCAGATTCCACCAGGGCCCCGACTCGGCGATCTCGTGATAGAAACGCAAAACCTGACCAAGGGCTATGACGATAACATTCTGATGGATGACTTGAGCTTCCGTCTGCCGGCTGGTGGAATTGTTGCTGTTGTAGGTCCCAACGGTGCTGGAAAGACCACACTATTCAGAATGCTGACAGAACAGGAATCCCCGGATTCCGGCACACTGACCATTGGGCCAACAGTCGAAATGGGATACGTTGACCAAACCAGAGATGCACTCGATGCTGATCTTACCGTGTATGAAGAAATCTCCGGCGGTTACGAGTCATTTGACATGGGCGGCCGACACATCAACGCTCGCGCTTATGTTTCAAGATTCAATTTCAAAGGAACGGATCAAGAGAAAAAGGTCGGTACGCTGTCCGGCGGTGAACGTAATCGAGTGCATTTGGCAAAACTTCTGCGCCGTGGCTCTAACTTACTGCTTTTGGATGAACCGACAAATGATCTGGATGTTGATACCCTACGAGCACTCGAAGAAGCCATCATGAGTTATGCTGGCTGTGTTGTTGTTACAAGCCACGACAGATGGTTTCTCGATCGAATCGCGACACACGTACTAGCCTTTGAAGGTGATGGATATGTGCACTGGTGCGAAGGCAATTATGAGACGTATGAACGCCAAAGGCGCGAGAGACTCGGTATCTCCCAGGATCAACCGAGGCGATTCCGGTACAAGAAACTAAAGACATAAACACGACGCCGGTTTACAGATTCAGCAACTAGAGCGGTTGCGAATCGAAACGGTTGTTAGATAATGGACACTTAACGAAATAAACTTAACATTCTCAGGAGAGTAACGGTGACCATTCTTCGCGTTGGTTCCACACCAGGATATGCCAATAACTTTGGCAAAGCATTTGGTGCTGGAAAGAAAAAGTCAGCAAGTAAAAAGACAACCGCCAAAAAGAAGACGACTAAGAAGAAGTCTTCCAAGAAATAGCCCTATTTAGGCAGTGCATCGAAACCGGTGCTAACTTTTAAATGACGGGAGTACAAAATGAAAATCCATCTTCGCTATTGCAGTTCTTGAAATTATGAACCGAAAGCTGTCAGTTTGGCAGAAAACGTTCTTTCAGAATATAAACAGCAAATCAACGGGCTCGAACTTGAACCATCCATGGGTGGATGTTTTGAAGTTACCGTAAACGGCCAATTGATCTATTCGAAACTTGAGACAGGTGAATTCCCGGATGAGGGATCCATCGTAGAACAAGTTGGCCAGTTACTCTAAGCAGTAGCTGCAAGAAGACTTCGGGGAAGAATCAATACCCGCGAGTTCTTCTGAGCTTCGAACCAATCTGAGGCACCGGGTATCTGCGCGGCACTTTTGGCTTTGAATACCAGGGATTTACCCAATTAACTCCCTGGACGACAAAACCAGATGTCTGATGAAACGTTCGCGTCATGCCGGTCTGAACCTCTGAAATCGTCGGTGGTTTCAGCCAATTTGGTGTAATTCGATCAATCGGTTCCACCACCAACTTATCAACCGGTGTCCAAAGTGGTTTGAGCACATACTTTTCCACCGGCTTCAAAACGAATTCGTTGGCAGGTTGAAGTACGTAGTCGTTTGTCGGCTCCAATATCAAGTCATTAACTGGTTGCGTAATCCACTTGGTTGAATTCAGCTTGATCGTCGGTTTGCTGCCAAACGGATTGAGCATCGTGTACCACGGTTCAGCTGCATCGACGGCCCTGCTACCAAGTAAGAGTGTCGTGGTCGCTAGAACCGCACTCATCCAGGCATATTTTCTTGATGGGATTAAACGCGTCACAGAGAAATCTTTTTGCTGGTTTGAAGTCATCGACAAAAACGGTGTAGGAGTCTCTCAAAACGCGGCTAAGTCGTAAAGACCAACCTCATGGTTGATGCGATCTGAGTTTCTAAATAGCATGAACTGCACACATAACAGCGCCGTGTCACGTGCATAGGGCATGGCTTCAGTTCAAACTGTCTAGATCATCTTGGGAAGCGAATATAGTGGGAAATCGAATTGGCTTTATCGGAGCAGGGCAAATGGCCCAGGCATTAGCCTCTGGATTTGTTCAATCCGGACAAGTTGATGCGGCAAATGTATCGTTTTACGATCCTGCAGAAGCCAGCATCACGGCGATGCAAGAGGCGATTTCAGGCGGTGCGGCCGCTACTTCGGCCACGGACGTCATCCAGCAATGTGATGTAGTTTTTCTTGCCGTAAAGCCACAGGTAATGCCGCTGGTGATCAATGATATCAAGGATGCAGTTACCGATTCCATCCTGATAGTTTCCATTGCCGCCGGTGTCACACTTACGACACTTTGCGATGGCCTGGAGTCCACTCGTATCATCAGGGTCATGCCAAATACTCCATGCCTTGTAAGCACCGGAGCCTGTGCATTTGCGAGTGGTAACGGTGCAACGGATTCTGATCGAACAACTGTCGATGCATTGTTGTCCGCAGTTGGAATTGCGGTAGATGTCCCCGAAACATATATGGACGCCGTTACCGGACTATCCGGTTCAGGACCTGCATATATTTACACCGTCATTGAAGCGTTAAGCGATGGCGGTGTTGCCGTGGGACTCCCACGTGCTACGGCGACCACACTTGCAGCTCAAATGGTAAAGGGAGCCGCTGAGATGGTCCTGAAAACTGGAAAGCACCCCGGAGAGTTAAAAGATCAAGTGACCAGTCCCGGTGGTACAACCATTGCCGGCCTGAGAGAATTAAAAGAGGCAGGCATAAGTGGAGCCTTCATGAGTGCCGTGGCTGCTGCGACGAAGCGATCCAAAGAACTGGGCTAGCAACACCAACCCGTATTCGGAAACTGACTCATGTCACTGTTTGAAAACCCTGAGTATCAGTGGCGAGAGACGTTTCTCGTTCTCTTTGATGAACAACAGCGTCCAACGGCGGAACAAGTAGAGGCTGCTTTTACTCAAACTGGCAAACAATTCGAGCAACATAATGTGCGGCGCAATGAATCCGGACTGCTTGAAGCCGTCACCATGATCTCACAAAACGATTATGCCGGATTGGATATTTCATACATCGATGGTGAGGATGTAAGCGATCAGATTGAAGAATTCTTTTCTTTGATCGACATCGATGATCTGATGCCTGGTGAAGATGAACTCGTGGCACGCCTCCCGCTATGTAACGCTCGATTTGACATTCTCCATTTTGAAAACATTGCCGGTGCCATGGGGGAAGAAGATTTGGACTTCATGGATCCAGGTGCCATGTTGATCGTGGCACAACAACTGGCCACCGTCGTCGATGGAATCGCCATTGACCCCAATTCCGGAACATTTATATAGACACTGATATATATAGACACCGAACATATATAGTCACCGATCAATTCATCCATGCTGACGAGGTCGTGAACCCGTCTAAGAAAAGCGTTATTGCTGAGAAGGAATCTTCAGGATATGCAGGCAAAAGAAATCAAGACTGGCACGGTAGTGGTCTACAACGACTCTCCGATCATTATCGAGCAACTGAGTGTACAAACTCCGTCCGCACGGGGCGCCGCGACACTATATAAGTTTCGCGGTAGAAACCTCGTTAGTCGACAAAAGGTCGATATCACCCTTAAGGGCGGAGAGTCTTTACCCGACGCCGACTTTGAACGCCGCGGCGTGTCCATCATGTATGCAGATGCAACCCACATGCACTTGATGGATTTGGAAAACTTTAGCCAGTACGACATTTCTCTTGATGACATCCAAGAGCAGGCAAAGTACATGACAGAATCACTCGAGGGCCTTCTGGCACTCATTTACAACGACGAGTGTGTTGGTGTTCAGATTCCGCCTGCAATTGAAATGGAAATCACATATTGCGAACCAGGCATCAAAGGGAATTCTGCAACAGGTCGGACAAAACCGGCTACGCTTGAAACCGGGCTAATTATCCAGGTTCCGGAGTATCTCAAACAAGGCGAGACTATCAAGGTCGACACGCGAACGAATGAATTCCTGTCACGTGCATAACTAGAGATAGCCTTCGTAACCGAGTGCGTTATGGAACAGTTCTTGATTCTTGGAACAGCCGGTCATATCGACCACGGCAAGACGTCACTCGTCGCTGCGCTTACCGGCACCAATACAGACCGACTTCCGGAAGAGAAGAAACGCGGAATCACTATTGAACTGGGATTTGCTCATATGCAAATCGGCGATGTGCACATGGGCATCGTGGATGTCCCCGGTCATGAACGATTTGTAAGAAACATGCTCGCCGGTGCAACGGGCATGGATCTCGCCATGCTCGTGGTTGCGGCGGATGATTCCATCAAGCCACAGACCATCGAACATCTGGATATTTTGCGATATCTGGACATTCAGCATGGCATCATCGTCATTACAAAATGCGATCTGGTGGACGAAGACTGGCTGCCGCTCGTGGAGGAAGAAGTACGTTCACTGACGACGGGTACGTTTCTTGAAAACTCCACGGTCATTCGAACCAGTGCAGAAACAGGAGAAGGGATCGACGAACTCAAAGTCGCGCTGTCCGAATTAGCTTCTAAAGCCATCGCGGATCTTCCAACCGTGGCCGAACCGTTCCGGATGGCAATTGACCGAGTCTTCAGTCTTGAAGGGCACGGAACGGTCGTCACTGGATCGGTATCTGCCGGGACAGTTACAACCGGAGACACCGTAGAAATCCAACCACTTGGTAAGGAAGTGCGAATCCGCCGTCTTCAGAATCACTTTTCAGAGGTTGAGTCCGTCGGGCGAGGCCAGAGAGCGGCCATCAACCTCGCTGGAATCCATCACGACGAGATCGGGCGAGGCCAGGAACTGGCTGAAATTGGCCATTTGGTTCCTCATGCCTTGATGACCATAAAACTTGATGTGCTCGATTCCATCGATAAACCGCTGAAGAATCGCGAACGCGTAAGAGTGCATATCGGCACGTCTGAAATCATGGCAACCATGCGACTGGTCGGCAGTGAAACGTTGCACCCAGGTGAATCGGGTTTCGCACAGTTGTACCTTTCCGAACCGGCAGTGGCTACCTGGAATCAACCGCTGGTTATTCGAAAGGAGTCGCCGGTATCGACCATCGCTGGTGGACGAGTGCTCGACTGTCACGCGCAGCGCATCCGATTTGGTGAAACGGATCTGAACTCAGACATACAGCCCATCATGTCAGCACTGGCAGACTTGGCCGAGGGCGATGAAAAGGAACGTGTGGCTGCATCCATGTTAATGACCGGCCTGCACGAGAGAACGGAGAGTGACTTGGCTCGCACCTGTGGTGTCGTCAGTGCAAGTGACTCACTTTCGGAACTGACAAAGGACGGAATTCTGTACGAATGCAAGGTCTCACCCACCCATACAATTCTGATTCATGTTGATGCGTTAGAGGTACTTTGGCAACGCGTAAACAAGTATCTCAATCGGTTACACGATGAGAACCCACTTCAGCTGATGTTTGACGCCGCATCGGTCCGTAGCCGATTTGAGTATATTGGCAACGCAACATTGCTAAACCATGTATTCTCATACTTCAGATCCAACGGCCGCCTGACCGTCAATGCTGGCAAGGTCGGGCTACCCGATCGTGGGCCACAATTAAGCAAGAACGACAGAAAACTTATGGCCGACTTGATTGAGCGAATTAAATCAGGTGGCATTGAACCACCTTTTGCGAATGCTCTTGAGTCTGAAACAGGAACTGACCGACAGCGACTGGATCAATTACTGGCGGTTGCCGAAGGTAACGGTGACATTGTCAGAATCTCTGAAGAATTCTATTTGGCAAGCATTGAAGCTGAGAAAGTGCGGGCCAAGCTAAGTGGAAATTGGGAAAAGGACAGCGGTAAAACGCTTGCTGAAGTGCGTGACTTGCTCGGCACCACACGTAAATACGTCGTACCTTTGTGCGAATATTTGGATCATACCGGTTTTACCGTCCGGAAAGACGATCTGAGGTTTCTTTCGAATCAATGAGCTGCTTGATTCGATGCGTATTCGGTCTGAAAATAGAACAATAGACGAATCGAACACGTAATTGGTTTTTAATGAATCCACTCCTACGAAGCATACCGTCAGTTTCACAGTTACTGGAAACACCAGAAGTGGCGGAGTTATGCGCCGACTATAGTCATGATGTGGTGGTGACACGACTTCGCGAATGTCTTGATGACCTCCGCAACGCTTTAAAGATTGATAGTTCTATCGAGGAACTTCCTTCGTCCAGTGATATCGCACATTTGGCTCGCAAATCGCTCACTCAATTATCACGTGGCAGCCTACGACCGGTGATAAACGCAACCGGCGTGTTACTACACACCGGATTGGGAAGGGCACCCATGGCAGAGTCAGCTGTCCGGCAGATTCAAGAAGTTGCCAACGGATATGCCAGTGTGGAAATTAATCTGGAATCCGGAAAGCGATCACAGCGAGTCGAAGCCGTAGAGCAAAAACTAATCGAACTTTTTGGCGGCGAACGCGCAACGGTGGTTAATAACAACGCCGGGGCGACGTTACTGACCTTGGCCGCGCTGGCCAGTGATCAGGAAGTGATCGTGTCACGCGGTGAACTTGTTGAAATCGGCGGTAGCTTTCGCATGCCGGATGTCATGTCTGCCAGCGGAGCAATCATGCATGAAGTCGGCACCACCAATAAAACGCACTTGCGTGATTATGACTCTGCCATCAACGAAGAAACAGCCTGCTTACTCAAAGTACATTGCAGCAACTATCGCGTTGAAGGGTTTACCAAATCAGTGCCTGTAGAAGAATTGGTGGCCCTCGGTAAACAGCACGATGTATTGGTGGTGGACGACATTGGCTCCGGCGCGTTATTCGACTACGCGACGCTTGGGATCACAGGAGAACCTATGGCAACAGAGAGTCTCTCTGCCGGTTCCGATATTGTGCTACTTAGCGGAGACAAGTTGCTCGGTGGACCTCAATGCGGAATTATCATCGGAAGTGAAGCTTGCGTTTCTAAAATCGCAAGCCATCCACTCATGCGTGCACTGCGTGTAGATAAAATGACTCTGGCCGGACTGTCGGCAACACTTGACTTATATCTCGGTGGTAAACCGGAACAGGAAGTTCCACTGCTGAGTTTGCTCCACACACCTGTTGAAGTACTGGAACATCGCGCAGAAGTCATTTCCACTGCAATCAACGAGTCGGAAACTGACATCTCAGCAACAGTGAAAAATGATGTTACCTACTTGGGTGGTGGCTCGGTACCGACTCAGGAAATTTCTACACGGTGCGTTGTACTGGAATCCGAATCGTTAACCGCAGATCAACTTGCATCCAAATTACGCAATTCAGACCCGGCAATCCTCCCACGAATTAATAACGATCGAGTTCATTTAGATCTAAGGACGATCTTTCCGAGAGAAGATCACATGGTAATTCAAATGGTCATCGAATCTCATTGCTGATCATCGTTTTCGAATTACAGGTTATTCATTCGCATCAAACAAATTAGAAAACTATCCTTTAGTTATTCCCCTTGGGTGAACGTCAAAGCCTGATTTAGCTTACTACTTAGCGACAAACTCTACTTATGAACCAAACTTTCAACAACCGGATTGCGATACTCGCTTATGCGTTGAGCATTTGTGTCGCTTGCAGTGCGGTTGCTCAGGAATGGGTCATGTCTCGGGATCATCACTCCTGGGGTAGGTTTAGCAAGGGAAGCTGGAAACAAGTCCGTGTGTTAACGGATGTCTTGAACGAAAGTGGCGAAGTCACCAGTACGTCAAAGGTCGAAACGACATCTCAGATCATTGACCGGCTCGGTGATACCTTTGCACTTGAAATCGACGTGAAGACCATCGTTGGCGAACGTGCGTTTGAGTCTCCGACTCAAAAGATCAAACGAGAGTATCAAGGTAAAGGAAAGATAACTGTCTCAGCGCCAATGGACCGCGCAACATTAGAAATCAGCGGCACCACGATTCAAGTAGAAATCCGGGAAGTCACGTTGACCGGGAAAGATGAACGGCGTGTCAGTGAGATTTATTACAGTCCGGATTTGGCTCCCTTTATTTTCAAGCGATCCACCAAGGCATACGATTCGGAAAACAATCTGCGATACCAAACAAATATGGCTGTGGAAGAATACGGTATCGCCCATAAGGTCGTTGGTGAGACTCACCGAGTTACCCGGATCAAAACGATACACGAACAAAACGGCACAAACCGCATTACTGAAGAACTCTTTAGTGAGAAAGTACCCGGTGGAGTCATTTCACACACCTCCACCGACATCGATCAGAAAACAAACAGAGTCACCAAGAGAAGCAAGTTAGAACTCATCGACTACGCCGTCGGCAACAACGGTGGAAAGCGAAAAGAAAACAAAGAAGGTAAACCGGGAAAACCCAAAGTGAATCCCGAATCCGATGAGGTGTCGGAATCGGAATGACATACCGTGTGGCAGGGAGTTGTCAAAACAGCCTCTTCTCGCCATAATTTGTCATTCAAATTCACAGCAATCCCATTCACGGGCATTGAATCGGTAACGAACACATGGACGATCGGATCAAGTATACGGCAATCACATTTGACGACGTCTTGCTGGAGCCACGATACAGCAAGGTCGTACCGTCTGATGTCGATGTAAGTACACGGCTGACAGACAGAATCCGGCTAAATATCCCGATGCTTAGCTCACCGATGGACACGGTAACTGAGCATGCCATGGCGATCGCTTTGGCAAAAATGGGCGGGATCGGCATCATCCATAAGAACCTGACTGTGGAAAGCCAGACCGACGAGGTAAACAAGGTAAAACGCAGCGCGAACGGTATCATCGTGAATCCAGTCACGTTGCCACCATCGGCCAGCGTTTCAGCCGCTCGCGACCTGATGGAGCAACACAACGTCTCTGGCGTGCCCATTGTGGAACAAGATGGCACGCTCGTGGGAATTCTCACACGACGCGATTTACGATTCCTGGAAAGCGATAGTCTACTCGTCGCTGATGTCATGACCAAGGAAGATTTGGTCACTGCAACCGGCAACGTCTCACTTGAAGATGCAGAAAAAATATTAACTGCGAAAAAGGTGGAGAAACTGTTGTTGGTGGACGACTCTTTTAAACTGACCGGGCTCATCACGATAAAAGATATCGACATGATGAACCAGTTCCCCGAAGCCTGCAAAGATGATCTGGGCAGGCTACGTGTGGGAGCAGCGGTCGGAGTGTTTGATTTTGAACGAGCCGAAAGCCTGATCAATAAGGGTGTCGATATCCTTGTTGTCGACAGTGCCCACGGTCACTCGTCCAATGTCATAGAGACCGTTAAAGAAATTAAGAAGCAATGGGACATCGATGTCATTGCCGGTAACGTGGCCACGCAAGAGGGCTGCGCTGACCTGGTGGCGGCAGGTGCTGATGCCGTAAAAGTCGGTATCGGACCGGGTTCCATTTGTACGACGCGTGTAATCTCGGGCGTTGGTGTCCCACAGATAAGCGCGGTGTATCACGCAGCTAAGGCTGCGGCAAAAACCAATACCCCTGTCATTGCCGATGGAGGTATCCGGTTCTCCGGAGATGTAACAAAAGCTCTGGCGGCCGGGGCGAATTGCGTCATGATCGGTAGTTTATTTGCCGGTGTGACTGAGAGTCCTGGACGCTTGATCCTATATCAAGGTCGGTCATTTAAAGCCTACCGTGGAATGGGATCGATGGGAGCGATGGTTAATGGCTCCAGTGAACGATATCGCCAATCCGGAAATGGAAAACTTGTACCAGAAGGTGTTGAAGGACGTGTTCCCTATAAAGGTGACTTGTCCAACTACATTTACCAACTGGTCGGTGGCCTAAGAGCCGGAATGGGGTACTGTGGAACACAGACAATCGAAGAACTGCGGACCGACACCGGTTTTATACGCGTGACGGCAGCCAGTGTAAGAGAGAACCATCCTCATGACATTTCGATTACACACGAAGCCCCCAATTACAGCCCCGACCTCTCGTCGGGCAGCGATCACGCCTAAACAGCCCGCTTATATCGCCTCGGGTTTACTGCGTTCGAAATCTCGATGGTCGTTAACTCCGACGGCAGCTTTACTGCTCCTTACATGCTCATTTCTGCTAATGCCAAGTAGTCATGCTTCGGCGCAGATTCGAATTCAATCCAGTAAAGATGTCACGCCCACTCGTCTGAGTGCACAGCCAGCAACGCGGCCGTCAACTCAAAGCCAACGAATAAAACTCACGCTAGGGCAGTCAGCAACATCTGTTGCAATCCGAGAAATAAAGACCGAGACTGCACGCTCAACGTCGGCAAACAAGGCAAACAAGGCGAGCTCGGAAGTCACTCGGGAATCATCCGGATTTCCAACCATCATCGTCGAACAAGCTACCAACCCAGACTCCGTTCTGTTGCCATCACTCGCAGATCCATCAGTAAGCACACCGGCCAATCAACTAGAGTCCAACTTAGAAGTCTCACCCGCCGCGGAAATAGCAGGCTCTACAGAATCTGGAATTCTCACGCCACGCGAACTGCCCGTGATTGAATTCCAGCCGATTCAACCACAGACTTCCGCCCAGATTCAATCACGAAGTAACAACTTCGCGACAGCTGTGCCGAATCAGTTTTTCCAGACTTCATTACTTGCTCAGGCACCAGTGGTCGCTGGCCGGGACTGTGGATCACCTCCATGTGCAGATGCGGCGAAGCGACTCCGGGCAACACCGCTTGGTTCCATTTCGCTCGATATAGGCCCTGCATTTAAGCCCAACCTTACAGAAAAACCTGATCGCCTTCAGGAAGAAGTACGACAGTGGAAGAATCGAAATGGGATGCTAATCGCGACCGGTCGACTCGCCGACTTGCGATTCCAACGAGTACATATCGTCGATGGAGCAGGGGCAGTTACCACTATCCCAGTTCAAGAACTCGCTGAAGATGATTTTTGTTATGTGGCCGACGTTTGGGGTTTTCCTGCGCATTGCCGAATCGACAATCAACAATTCGTCGCACGGCAATGGAAGGCAATTACTCTGGCCTGGAAAGCATCGGAATTACACCATCACCCTCTTTACTTTGAAGACGCTGAGTTGGAGCGATATGGCCATACTCTGGGTCAATTTGCTCAACCATTTAAGAGTGGTGCTCACTTCTTCATTAATGTCGCCATCGCACCATACAACATGGCATTGGAAGATCCCAAAGATCTGCGATACACACTTGGCTACTACCGACCCGGGTCAACCGCACCACGGTTGATACCAGCAATTCCCTGGAGCACGAAAGCTGCGTTGTGGCAGGCCGGCACCATTGTCGGCGGCTGGGCGCTCATTCCATAAGCTCAAACTGCCCAAACGCTGGCACTAAAACAAGATAATCCCCCCTCTCGCACTCAGAACGTTCACAGCATTGGAGACCAGAAACGTAACCCTCGGCAGTATGACCTACCGTTGCACAAACAATGTCATACACAGCCTTCAATTCGCGAAGAAGGCCAGACACACAACGGGGTACGACTACATCAATGATGTGAAAACTGGGAGCGATTGGTTTACGGCGTGTCGGATTTCACATTCGACACGCCGTTTGCATTGAATTCAGAATAAGCAGATGGTTGGGAAACTTCGTGAAGTTGAAGTTAGGATTCCTGCCCAATTGGCGGCTCGAATTCCAATTCCTGCCATTTCATGGCTCGACGCATTGGTTCAATCCGCAGGACGACTTCGCCGTTTTGGAAGATACGCACCGTACCGTTAGATTCACTTACGCATACGGAAATAGCTTTCGTGGCGCGTGAGATAGAGGCGGCCGCCCAGTGACGTGAGCCGAGTCCTTTAGAAAGTGTAATGTTGTCCGCTGCGGTTTGTATGATTTGGCATGCACGCTCAATGGTTCCATCCGCCGTGACGACAAAGGCGCCGTCTAACTGAGCGATTTCCTTGATGGCATCCCGCACACGGCCTTCCAGCAAACTGCGTTCTTTACGACCATATCCTTTAACTGGATCAAAACCACCTGGATGACACTCTTCAAGGACACGTCGATGGTCACCGACGACAAAGAGCGTGCCTACCGGCCTTGCTTCACGTCCTTCGCGTCCAATTTCAACGGCCAGATCCACGACCGCCCGAAGTGTCTTTAACGGCACACTGGTTTCCAGTTTCTTAAGATCGCGAGCCGTAAGCCGACCAAGCCGGTCGTCCAGTGTAATGAACGAAATCGTATCAATGCTCTCCGGATCAAACGCCGAATACACCGCAACCAATTCAGCACTTGATTCAAGGATTTCAGAGGCAACCGCTTCTAACAACGCTTGTTGCAATCGCTCGTTGATGGGCAATCCCTGCGACTCAAGCATGAGTGGCAGCAAACCAGCTTCTTCCGCTCCCTCTAACTCTTGTTCATCTGCGCCGACAACGACAATCAGATTGTGGCGGCCGAGTTTCTTGAGTTGCTTCCAGTTGGTAGGCCCGGTCAACATGACCAACAGGGCGTCTGCGTCAACATTTGCGCGTAGACGAGCAGCTTGCTTGTAAGTCGTTAGAAACGGCTCTCGCAATTCGCTCGGGCTCATAGGCAATCCGCCAATGCTCTTAATCTGGCTCAGGTAGGAGTATTTGTGGTAAGCAATTCACGATCGCAAATGCCATCGGCGATCGCGTTGTGCCAGAATATTAGTGAGATTAGCGATCTCACACAAGTACAGCTTGAAACAATGACACCCTAAGTGATCACCGATAACTCATTTCATCGTCGAATTACCATACAACTCTGTACGCATGCCAGGTTTGGCACCAAATACTCGTTCGTCATAAATCGTCAGGGCACGCAGAGCATGCCCAACCGTTCCCATCTCCAGGCCGGAATGACGTTGAGAATGCAGCGTTGACGACAAGTAGTCCACTGCCGAGGAGACTTGATCGCTCAATAGCTGCTCGTTCGACACTGAAAACACTAACCACTCAAGCACATGGCCGGATGTATACAGCTTCCGCGGCAAGTCACTTGTTACGCCACGACTTTGAAACCAATTGCTTGAAAAACTGCCATCAGGATTCTGGAGCTGCAAGACATATCGAATGTAGTCCTCGATATATTTCTTGGCTCGCAACCAAACAGATGTCATTGGTTCTTCACGGTGGTTTCGACGATTCAGTGCATAACTGATTCCCATCAGTCGATGCGAACCGCCGCAAGCTGCACCATTCACTTGCTGTGACAACTCACTTTTCAGTAAGGATTCGATAGTAAACTCTTTACCCGTGGCAGACTGCCAGACGGTTTCTGCATTCAGGTAATGTGCAAGGCCCAGTAACTGAAACGTCAGTTCTGTTGAGTAATCACATGCGAGTTTCTCATGCTCCACGAGATCATTTACTGCGAATTCCGAGCCGTTTACCTTGATGACGAAATCCCGACGCACCTTGCTCATAGCCAACAAGGCTAACACTTGCCCTTCGTGTCCCTCTACGCCCGGCCCGCTGTTTACTACGAGCCCATTCCCCGTTGCCGTGCGTGAAAATAGCCTCTGGCCGCGCGCAGGATAGTTCCAGCACAACCAGCCGATAGCATTGGCTTGCTGGTCACCAGTCCGTACCTGAGCATCAACACCAAATGCAATTGCGTAATGAAGAATTTCCCACGGTGTAAACTGCGAAACACTTGGAGGATTGTTGTAATAGAAACGCAGCGTCGTTCTCAGGTGTTTTTTTCTCTGCTTTGCCGCTGCTGACAACTCGGTAAGCGGCAATTTTGAAGATTGCTCCGCTGCCGGCGGTGGCTGGGCATACGAATATGTTGCCGACAATCCAGAAGTAATTGCGGCAATATTGAATTCCCTGCGGCTATAGCGACACATCACGTTACGTCCAAGTAATTAAAACTAAACTCAAACCTGCCGCTGTTACCCATCGATTATTCTCTTGTCACTGGCGGTTCTACACACTTATTATCGGATACCTGTCTTTTCGACTCGCCGGTGATCACTAAAAAACACGATGAGTTTTCTTAATAAATACGGTTTCTGTATTGGCTTCACACTACTGTATTTGTTACATTTTCAGCCCGTTTAGGAACGATACCGGTGCGCCTTTAGCGCCACGTCAACGTAGCTAGAACTGCAGGATTTAATCCAATTTCTGAAATCACAAATCACCATCGCCACTCCCTTCGCAACACCTTAATAATGATGTCCGTCATTGTTCTTGGTACTACTGGTTGCAGCGTAAAGGGCGGCTATCCTGTTTGGAATTGGCATTCTTTAAACACAGGCGCCATTGAAGAATGGCATGAAGATGACAATTTCATGCTGACCTATCACGAGCAAATGCAATCGCTCGAGCAGTTACGTGAAGACGCGCCAAGCATGTCTGAGACATGGCATAAGCAAAAAGCTGATTTGTTAGCAAGGATGTACGCAGACCACAAAGCTCCGGTGATGCGACGTGAAATCCTCCGTACTGCTATCGCTATTCCAAGTGCAGATGCACTGCCGATTCTGCAAAGTGCAGTCGACGATGATGACGCCAGCATTCGAAGCATGGCATACAAGGAATGGGGGCAACGTCCCGGACAAGTTGCGATGCCAGTTCTACTAAAAGGTGCACGCAGTGAATCAGAAAAGGACGTGAGAATTGTAATCATTCGTGCTCTTGGGCGATTTAAAAACCAACAGGTATATGACACGGTGACCGAAGCCTTAAAAGATCGTGACCCGTCTGTTCAACTCGCGGCAACCGACTCCATGAAAGAGCTTACCGGATTGGATTACGGTAACACACCGGAACCTTGGATAGCACACGTTGAAAATCGACCTGTTGTTGTACCTGAGCAGAAAACAGCCACCTGGCTCGATTTAATCAATCCGCTATACCACTTCGGGCTCTAGACCCGATTCGACTCGGCGGGCAATGATCGCTGTTATCTTCCGATTAAAGCCTGCCAGCAGAAGCACACGGCTCTCATCACCTTGCAGCTTTAGCTCTCTACGCAACTGCTGTGGGTCAACTTCAGCTACTCGCTTCTTGATCTCCAGACGACCAACCCTCTTTTTTGCTAGAGAATTGCGGATGGCCGTCATGTCAAACGGCATAACATCTTCTACTTCAAACACGCTTGCCCACCGTACTTCGTGATACTTTTCGGATGTCCAGTAAACAACATCCGGCCATATTGCATCTAAGCTAAACTGCCGGGCAACAGATTCTGCGATTCCCGCAGCAAGTACAGACGGACGCGGCTCGTAGATATACCGCTCAACTGAATACGACCATGATTCAGGCTCAGACACCTCGCCGTCTACCTGCCAACACATTCCAGTATGATCCACCTCGGTCGCCACGCGACGTCCCGCTGTCGCGTTATCACCAAACCATAAAACCTGTTGGCGACATTCTCTTCTTGATTCGATCCACTCAATCTTACATTGCTTTACCCAGTATTCCGGCGGCGAAGCACTAGGCGCAATTTTGATACACATCGGTACGCCACGCTCCATCGACGACTCGAATAATGACAGCGGTGGCTCATATGCTTCTACCTGTGTATTCCTATTAGTTGAAACACGTCGATCAGGATCGGCATGTAAAAAATCAAACTCCGCTAGCTCATTTGGATCGGCTGTTACATCCAAGTGCCGCACGTTAGCCGACACACCATGCGTACGGCAGTTGTGCGCCGCCACATGACACATGACCGGATCCAAGTCAAAACCTGTTGCGCGATGACTTTCGGCCAGTCTGATCAGATCTCCGCCAATACCGCAACATAAATCAGCGACGCGATGCTCCTCCGGAATCTGTTGCGATTTATAGAGAGCAATGTGTTCATCCGTCGACTGCTCGAGCCCACGTTTTGTGAACAACATGTCTGAGCACTTCTCAAACTTCACTCTCGCCCGCTGGCGTAAATCTACTTGCTGGCTAACTAAGATAGCCCGCTCTGTGCCAAGAGCTTCACGCATTTTCTTGCGCATTCCCATCGGGACTTCACCATCAACGGCAGACAGGCTATCAAGCCACTGCTGTGCGGCGGGCTCTGAGAGCCACTTGAAGTTTTCGAGAATTGATTCCATATCCGTTTTAGGCGTAAGAACACGTGCCTGACTGACTCTTTTGCATAAATAACTATACAGGATAAACCGTTGATGATTTCAAACCAGCGGTAAACTCTGCTTACCCGATTCTAGGGATTACGACGGTTCTATAAGGACACTGTCCAAGACAAAACAAATGGGAATCACAATGCCGAAATTGATAATGGTGCAGTCCAGTTGCCACATAAAGTTTCAATGCATCACCCAACTGTGCAATAACTCTGGAATAAAACGAGAACCGAATTCGAATAAGAACCGATGTTGTCATTCTTCAAGCCCATATTCAAACGTGTCTTTTACCTGTTCGTCCTCTGTGGCGTACTGGTCATTCCATACGTTTTGACGACGGTAGACTGGCAAAACGGCATTGGAGATGCCACCTCACAGGCGTGGAATAAGGTAACGGGCTGGACGTCCAATCTCGGTAGCATTTTCGGTGGCTCAGACTCTCAAGACTCGATCGTCCAGGATGAGACGATGACATCCGTCCCGACGGAAATTCATTCAGATTCACCCCACTTAGACGGTGGACGCATAAAGCAATTCAGCGAGGTCATTCGGTTTGACATAAAACCAAGCTGGGTTACCAAACGCTGGGCACGCGTGTCCAGTGCGTTAGCAGAACTCGGATTAGAGGGATACCGCGTACCCGTTGTTACCGGTTCAGACGTCAACGACTTGGCAGGATCTCTTACATATTATTTTGATAAGCAAAGTCAGGTTCAGCGAGTTGTCTTTGTAGGTAACACTGGTGACCCAACCCGTCTGGTTGATTTTGTAAGTAGCGAGTACCGAATGACAAAGCGGCCTTCGCTCAATACCGGCCTCTACATACACTCCCGCGGTGGTGTGCCGGTCAACGCACTCACGATTAAACAAAATTCCATAATTACAGCAGACAATCCTCACGGCACCTATCAACTCTACCTGGAGCTCAACCGGGTTAAATTAGGTGCACAGCTAAGCAGACAGTATCAAGACGTTCTCACTGCTGCGAAATCTCTTGGCCGATAAGTCTATCGACATCTTTTCCACCGGCCAATCCACTGATGATGTTCAGGTCATGTCGACTTGAAAAGGGCTTAATCTCCGAGCGTTAGAGAATTCCTGACTTAATTCAGCATTCCTAGATTCGGATGCTAGGAATCCGATGCTAGCAGGTTTACAATCGGACTCCCGGACTACGGGCAGAGGCCACAGGCAGATTCGCACACTAGCGAATTTGATGCGGAAAGACTACCACTTTTCTATTATTTGTGACTTCCCAAAGGCAGCGCTTGCTATCACAAGGCGGGCACATCATCACGATGATGATGTATATCCGGAAGATCACAACAAGGAAGCAGGAATCTGTGACCAAGGACAATATGGAGATTGTGTCGGCTCTGAAAAGGAAAGTAGCTGACAAGGTCGGACAACAGAGATTTGAACTCTGGTTCACTGAAGATTTTCACTGGGCCATCGAGGAATCCGCGCTCGTACTGAGCTCAGCGGCACGGTTCAAGATCGAGCGTCTGCGGCGGACACTGGCCAAGGCGATTCATGATGCGGTTGTGCAAGCCAACTTGAATATCACCGATGTCTACTACCGACTTTCTGAAGAGAAGAAACCCGCGATAAAGAAACAAGTCGTTGCCCATCGGCGACGCGACGAGATAAAGCCTGCAGCAAAGACAGAGATACGAAAGCCAGCAAAACATCGAAACACGCTTGCCAATTACATCGTCGGTTCCTCAAACCGGTTGGCCGTAACAGCGGCTCAGATGATGATTCAAAACCAAGCTTCACCATCGCCGCTGTTCATTTATGGCCCAAGCGGCTGTGGCAAGACGCATTTACTACAAGCAATTTGGAATCACACCCGGCGCGAGGTACTTTCCGGCCGTGCTCTGTATATCACTGCCGAACAGTTTACCACGCATTTCACCGAATCGATCAGCGGAGGCGGTACCCCAAGTTTCCGCGGCAAATACCGGAATGTAGACCTGCTGGTTGTCGACGATATCGACTTCTTTCCAGGTAAACGTGCTACGGCTGAAGAATTCCATTACACCGTGGATGACTTGCTGCGAGAACAAAAGCAACTGGTGTTTTCAGCCAAACAAGTGCCGTCAGAGATCAACGGTCTTAATCGCGATCTGGTTGCCAGGCTATCAAGCGGGCTGATCTGCGATCTTGGACTGCCTGACGAGCGAATGCGATTCGAGATTGGTAAACTCCATTGCCAGAGACTTGGCTTTAAGATTCTCGATGAAGTAATTGAAATGGCCGTGGAGCGATCACCGGGAGATTGCCGGCATTTGTTCGGAATCCTAAATCGAATTCACGCCATGCAACTGAGCCATGGAAAGCCCGTTACCCCATCAGTGGTCGATGCACTGCTGATTGACTTAATTAAATGCAATAAACGACCTGTAAGACTTCCGGATATTGAACGGGCCGTATGTGATGTGTTCGGGATCGAGACCCAAGCACTTCACTCAAATGGACGTAAAGCAAACGTAAGTCGCCCACGCATGCTAGCGATGTGGCTCGCACGAAAACACACCAAGTCTGCGTTTTCCGAAATTGGGGAGTACTTTGGCAATCGAGCACATAATACTGTGATTGCAGCAGAGCACCGCGTGAATGAATGGATTGCTGAAAACGCATCCATTCCACTCGCGTTTGGAGCATGCCCGATTCAAGATGCCATTGAGCGCGTTGAAGCAACTCTACTGAGTATCTAGCCTACTAAGTATCTAGCCTACTGAGTATTCAGTCAGCTCAGCATCTGGTCTGCTTCATTTCTATACATCGCAATTAATTACAAGAGTCAACAATCCATCAACTACCAACATTGGGCGCAAACGCAGCCACAATGGTATTCGTAGAGTAGATTCTAAGATGGACGCTAGCCTAGCTTGGACTTGCCAGGGCGAGCTACAGCAGGGATTTCAACATCACCCCATTCATAACTCTCCGGAGCAAGGTTCTGACTGCTATTGAGGATTTCATCCCAGGAGATCGATGCGCCCGTATAGCAGACCTCACGTCCCAGAATTGCTAGCAATGTACTCTTGGACATGTAGTCGCCATTATTGATCGTATTTCCCGAGCGAATCGCTGCGAACAATTCTTTGTGCTCCACATCGTACATGCTCGGTTTTGGTCCGCGATATTTCCACTCGGTCTCGCCGGTGATATCGTTTCGGAGGACTCTTGCACGACCTTTTGTACCAAGTACATAGTCGTCGACATCGTTATGACAGCCTTGCATTTGGCGTGTATAGGCAAACGCTTTCACACCGCTTTCCCATTCATAACAAACGGCAAAGTGGTCAAAGATGTGTCCCCACTGCGGATCAACCCGTTCCTGGCGGCCACCTAATCCATATGCACGCACTGGCGGTACGTCGTCGTTTAGCCACATGGTTTTGTCGAGACTATGGATGTGCTGCTCGACAATATGGTCTCCGGACAACCAGGTGTAATACAACCAGTTACGAACCTGATATTCCATTTCGCTCCAACCTTCTTTACGGCCACGATGCCAGAGCGTTCCGGTCAGGTAGTTTTCCTGAATGGCAACAATATCGCCAATGGCACCGGATTTGATCTGGTCCATCACAGCTCGCACGCCGTAGTCATAACGCCAGCATAAGCCGGATACTAGATTCAGATTTTTCTCTTTGGCCAGTTGTGATGATTCCATCACATGGCGGATGCCTGTTGGATCCACAGCAACCGGTTTTTCACAGAATACGTGCTTTCCTGCTTCGATGGCTGCACGCAGTTGTACTGGACGGAAGTGAGGCGGTGTACACAGCAGTACAACATCTACATCCGATGCCACAAGCTGCTTGTATGCATCAAAACCCACAAAACAGTTTTCATCAGTTACCTGATATTTATCGCCAACTTGCCGGCTCAGGATATTCTTTGCATGTTCGACGCGATCTGGAAACGCATCAGCGAGTGCGGTTATCTGAACATTGTCTTCCGCCCGCATCGCATTGACGGCAGCACCACTACCACGACCACCACAACCAATTAATCCAACTTTAAGGATGTCAGATCCAGCAGCATGAACCGGGGTGGATGCTGCGATCGAGGCTGTGATTGCACCCCCGACGGCTGCGGACGTTGTCGTCAGGAAGTCTCTTCTTGAGTTTTCAGATTTCGCCTTAGTCATTTGCCTTTACTCCAGATTTGCTTTTTGGCACGTACACACCCGTGTACATGTAGTCTCTATAAATCCAATCCTACTCGGAGTGCCGAGCCGGATACAACCTACTTTACAAATGTATCCATCGAATCGCAGTCTTGCCCTTACACCATTTTCAGTCGCAGCATTTCACTATCGCACAAAACCTTGCGAGAATTGCCGCAACTCTTCGGCAATCGATCCGGCATCCATCTGAAATGTCCTGAAAAAAGTTGATTTGAACTTCTCATTCGCGGTGCGGTCGAAGGGCCTAATCTCCGCCAATTGCTGCACGTAACGTGCAAATTCTTTGCGCTTTTTTTTGTACAGGTAATATGTCAGCAACCAAGACTGGCTATATGCTGCGATTGCGAATTCGGTGTCTGTAAAGGCGTCGTTGTTTTGAATTACATCGTTCCATGTCGGGCATCGCCCGTCGCGTTGTGCGACAAGAAAATCGGAGAGCTTCTGACGGTGCACCGATCCAATTCCGTTCCAGCCTTTTTGGTGTCCGAGATCCGGAGTTTCAAAAAACATCGCGATCCCTTCACTCAGCCAGACAGGGTAGGGAGCTAATCGTTGTTGCAGCCCCGAGTTACACGCCAATTGATGGGCTGCTTCGTGAACAAGAGTCGCAACTTGCCGCTCACCGTTAGTGTGCCGCAGCACGGCCGCACTCCAGACACTCGGCGAATTCACCTTCTGGATCGTTGGTGTCATGTCATAGACATGAACCAGATTTGAATGCTGGCTATAGTAACCGAGAATGCCAATTACACCTTCTCCCACTTCCTCTCGGCAATGCGTTTCAAATGAACGCCGATTCTTATAGACGACTACGACCAAAGGAAATTCCGATTCCTCCAGCGGCAATCTCTGATTCTTCCAAAATGCGTAGTATGTGCGATGCAATCGCTCGACGAACATTCCGCACCATTTGGCGAAGTCACGAGATGATTCATAGACGATGACGTAATTCTGAGTGCGATAAACTGAGAATCCCGGCCCAAGTCGTTGCTGTGCCTCACGGCCGATCTGATCAGCACCTAGCGGCTTGAATCTAGCATTGCCGTCTTCAAGGAGATTACCATTGTTTTTTGAAATGCTGTGAAGGCGACCATCGGTGGACTGTAGCACTTGGATACCACTGGCATCGGTCGCATAGTATCTAGCGATTAATGGCCGCACCTCGCCCGACGGTCGAAATGAAATGAGCTGTTGAGCACACGTCGATTCGGCAACGAGTACGCACATCATTATCGAGAGAAATGCACGACACATCGTGTTACCTAACTGAGACCTTCTGCACACCGTCGCGAACAAGTTCACATTGCTCTGTCAACCTTCCGAGATAGTGTATGTGACTGGTCGGGCCGTTAAACCCGATCACTCGTTCGTCTAACTCGAGACGTGAGTTGAATAACCGACCGGCTTGAATATCAAATTTCAGATAACCATGCTGGATTCTCTGAATCACCTGGCTCTTGACCTTGGCGTCCGTAATCGGCGTAAGAATCTCTGTGCGTTGCTTAATGGTGGCCAGTCCGTTTTCCACTTTTTCCAGCGAATAGTGCTTGCGTAACTGGATCGTCTTTACTTTGCCACTCTGAAGACGTACTTTGGTCTGGTCCGGCATGTACCATTTGTGACCAATTGAGACATCACCTTCTGGAAGCGGCGGCAACAGCAAACCGATACCGGGGTTATAGGTAAATATGTGGTCCTTACGTTCGAGCATTTGCCCACTGGGCGTAATGAGGACCGTGGTAAGCGGTTTACCGATGCGCTCATTTAAGGCCTCGTACTGCTCCGGTACCGGATTGTCTGAGGTGCTGTCATATCGCACTTCCTCCTGACCGGAAATCTTCTGCCACATATTGGCGCGCTCAACCTGATGATCAAGTGCAATATTCCCCTGTCCATCTACCGAGCGAACCTTCAGGTACTTGATTGCCTCACTACGAGAACGCACTGACTCTTCGGTGCCCTGAATTCGAGTATTCATGGACACCAACTGAACAACCTTGATTCGAATCTCGTCGCCTGCGCGAAACTTGTATTTCAGCTGGTACTTTTGTGCCGTTGCGGCCTTTGTTGCCGCATTAACAGCAGATTCCACCGCATCGTCCGCAGCTGCGAACTGCACGACGGAAGCACCGACGAGTAAGATCGCATTCAGATATGCGATTCGGTAAGTCTTGAAACCCTTCATCATTGCCTCCCTGCATTGACGAAATACCTGTACACACAATTGTCGTGCGTACAGTGAGTTTTAGTTTATTTCTTGTGGCGAATCCTTCCGCCCCAATCCAACTTCTCTCGAAGTGTCTGGTAGTCGTTGTGTCCCTCAACTTCGATTAATCGAAAACGAGGCTCCGCACGTGTTACCCGTACTCGGTCATCGACCGATAAATCCGCGATAACTTGCCCGTCTACTGTAATCGACGTTGACTGGTTTGACTGCCGGACAGCCATTTCATAAACGCGTTGGGCTGAATCTACTACCGGCCGAACCGTTAATGTGTGCGGACTGATAGCAGAAATCACAAAGGCGTCCATCGTCTTTTGAACGATGGGGCCACCTGCCGACAAGCTATGTGCCGTCGAACCAACCGGCGTACTTATGATTAAGCCGTCGCAACTATACGAAGTTGCCCATTTTGAGTCAACGTAAAGATCGATGTCCAGGATTGAAAATGGTGTTCCACCAAGAATGGCCGCTTCATTGAGTCCAAGACACTCTGCACGGACTTCACCGTTGCGTTGTACCGTGCATTTGAACATTAAGTGATCCTGAATGTTGCAATTTCCGGCCACCACACGGCTCAAGACGTCTTCAAGCTCTCCGGGAGAAGTGGCGGCAAGAAATCCGAGTTTGCCAAGATTTACCCCTAATACCGGCAGTTGATTCTTGCCCATTTGACGTGCGGCATGCAGTATCGAGCCATCACCTCCAAGTACGATTGCTAAGTGAGCTTCACTTTCCATTAAAGAAGACGAAAAAGACGCGTCATCAACAACAACATCACACTGTGTTGAAATCAGCTCGAATAGTGGATCAAAGGCGCTGGATTGCCTTGCGGAGTCACGAGCAAGCACAACCACCTTCGGGCGTTGGCCGCTCCAGTTCACATCAGATTCGTTTGATGAGTTCATTGGGTAGAGGTCACATTTCTGGGTTGCGTGCAGCGTTACTGAGCTACTGCATCTGAAAACCGATTCTTGTCGTCAATCATCTCGCGACAGGCACGACAGATTCCATCCGAATCGAGACCCAATTCAGCAAGCAACTCATCACGGCTACCATGTTCCACGAAGATATCCGGGACACCCAGACGCCTCACATGGTTCGTATTGATTCGACGCTGTTCAGCGAACTCCATCACCGCGCTTCCGAATCCACCGACAAGTGCCGCTTCTTCAACTGTAACCACAAACGAGCTGTTCCGTAACGCTTTGGATATCACATCTTCATCCAGAGGCTTTATGAATCGAGTATTCACTACCCCGACACTGATCCCTTCATCCGCCAGTCTGGATGCTGCAACCATGGACTCAGATAGCATGGCACCACATGAAAGTATTGTGCCATCGGTGCCTTTGCTAATAACCTCTGCCTTACCTAATCCTACAGGAGGAATCTCCCGTGGGATCTCTGGTGCAACGGCCTTGGGATAACGAATCGCAACTGGGCCATCGTGCTCCAGAGCAAATTCCAGCATCGCTGCCAATTCCAGGCCATCGCCGGGAGCCAACACTGCCATATTTGGAAACAGTCGCAAATACCCAAGGTCAAACACGCCGTGATGTGTGGGACCGTCTGGACCTGCCAGACCAGCACGGTCGAGCATAAAGGTCACTGGTAAGTCCTGAAGTGCGACTTCCTGAAATATCTGGTCAAAACTGCGTTGTAAAAATGTGCTGTAAATGGCAACGATCGGCCGCACACCTGCTTTTGCCTGCCCCGCCGCAAATGCAACTGCATGGCTTTCGCAAATACCGACATCAAAGAACTTGGAAGCTAACTCGTCACGTACCTTTTCAAGCTTATTTCCCTGGCACATTGCCGCCGTCAGCACAACTGCGTCAGACCGTGAGCTTAGCTGATCATAAATCGCATCCGTGGCAAAATGAGTGTAGTTTCTCGTTGCTGTGGTTGGTGCAGGTTCGACTGGATCGGCAACGACTTCTTCCATGCCCTCGCTAGTCTCATCACTTAATTCATCTTTGAATTGCGGTGGTGAATGAAAGTATACCGGGTCAGACAGAGCTGGCTCGTAACCATGCCCCTTTTCGGTAATCACGTGCAACATCACCGGTCCATCGATATCCCGGACCATCTTCAGATATTTCTTTAGCAATCCGATCTTATGGCCATCAATCGGGCCGAAGTATTTGAATCCCATCTCTTCAAACATCATTCCGCCATGCAGTCCGGCTTTCACACCTTCCTTCACCTGTTGCAGGAATCGTTCTGCAGGATCTCCAAACACCGGAACTTTATTGAGTACTTCGCTCACTCCGGTCTTCAATCCGGTATAGATCGGATTTGTACGCAATCGATCGAAGTAGGATGCAACACCACCAACACGTGGGCAAATCGACATTTTGTTGTCGTTGAGAATCACGATAACAGGTATATCCAAATGGGCAGCGTTATTAAGTGCCTCATAGACCATACCGGATGGAAATGCACCATCACCGATGACAGCTACTGCTCTGCGATCATTCTGACCAAGAATTTCATCACCGCTGGATAACCCTAAAACTGTCGACACACTGGCACCGGCATGACCTGTCATGAACAAGTCATAATCACTTTCGACTGGGTTCGGATATCCCATCAATCCGCTCTTCGTGCGAATCGACATGAATTGGTTATATCGACCGGTAACAAGCTTATGAGGATAGATTTGGTGTCCCGTATCCCAAATCAAGCGATCATTCCTGAAGTCAAATGTGCTGTGCAGCGCCAGGCATAACTCAACGACACCTAGATTTGATGCAAAGTGTGCTGACCGCTCTTCGAGAAGCGTACAAAGTACATCACGAACCTCATCAGCCACTTCATTGAGTTGCTGATTGCTCATCGACTGTAGCGCCACGGCGTCCTCAAGCTGAGAAAGCAGTGGATGGCTCGTGTTTTCGTGTTGGTCACTCATTGTCTATTCGTTAGGCACAGCGGTGGGCTATATCCGGTGGCTCACAGTTTCAGCAGGTCAATTATGCCGGTCAACAACAAACTGAGCGAGTTGTTTTAGCGGCTCAGCCTCATTTTGAAAAATACGCAGGGAATCAATTGCTTGTTCGATCAACTCACCGGCCAAACGACTGCTTTCTTCAGGCCCAAGCAGTGCAGGGTAGGTTAGCTTTCCGTGTTCTACGTCTTTTCCAACCTGCTTTCCAAGTTGATTAGTATCACCCTGAAGGTCAAGCAGATCATCTACTATTTGAAATGCCAATCCTAATTTACATGCGTATTGGTCAAGTGCTTCAATTTGCTGATCACTAGCTCGAGCCGAGATTGCTCCCATTTTTACTGCCGCTCGAAACATGGCGCCGGTTTTACGGCGATGAATTCGTTTCAACTGTTCCACATCCCCGACGGAAAACTCTGCAGCCAGATCATCAATCTGTCCACCAACCATATTCGACGCACCCGCTGCCTGTGATAACTGTGCAACACAGTTGATGAGTACGTCAGGAGCATCATCACAGATTGACAGGGTTTCAAAAGCACAAGTAAGCAATGCATCGCCAGCCAGGATAGCGGTGGCCTCACCATATTTAACATGGCACGCTGCAACCCCGCGCCGCAGCTCATCATCGTCCATAGCTGGCAAATCGTCATGAACCAATGAATAGGTATGAACCATTTCAATGGCACAGGCCGCCGCCAAGCTGGCGTTAGTTCTCTGACCGCAGGCATCGGCGGCCATTAACACCATCGCGGGACGTAATCGCTTCCCGGGCGCGAGCAATATATGCCGCATGGCATTACGTAACTCGTCAGGGCAATCCTGATTGAATTCGGTCAGCTCGACCAGTCTGGACTCTACCAGCGTACTCGCTTGTTGTAGAACCTCGGTCAGCTCAGAACTGTTGCCGGCTAGCATTCAGTACTTTCGGTGGGGTTTAAATGGCGAATTTGAGTATATAGCTCATTCTAAAAGAGAGTATCTGAATCGTCCACATCGACCGATTCATCTTCGGATTCCTCCGCCTCTTCTGAAGAAGTACCCGTACGGCGTTGGCTTCGGGAAGCCTGTTTCTCATCTAAATCTAATTCCGAATCGTCGATCGACTGCGTTTCAGGGTCACCATCCGTTACACCGGTTAGCAACTCGACTTTACGTTGCGCATCTTCGAGCGTTGCATGACATTGCTTCAGCAAATCGACGCCACGTTGATACTCCTCGAGTGACTCATTCAAACCAAGTTCACCATCTTCTAATGATTGAACGACTTGTTCCAATTGGCCAAGTGCTTCTTCAAAAGAGAGTTTTTCCTGCTTATCAGCCATATTTGATCAATTCCTCATTCTATTGGTTAGCTGTTTGGTTCATCAGAATCTGCGCGGGTGGATTCCACGCGACTGATAATTTGGCCATCGGAAATGCGAGTTGTTATCGTGTGATCCACCGACACATCACTCGTACTGGAAATCACTTTATTGTCAGAGTCACTGGTCACACTATAGCCACGGCTAAGTACAGCGAGTGGACTGAGCGACTGCAATTGTGCCGCAAACAGACCAAGTCGTTCGTTGCTTTTTGAAATTCGTGAGTCGATTGCTCTTTCGCTTTTTAATTCTAATTCGTCGACGCGACGTGCTAAGACTGAGAACATCTCTGCCGGTCGTCGTAAGACCGGACGCGATGCGAGTGCATCGAGACGCTGTTGCCCCTGTTGCATCATCCGTTCAATTCGACTTTTCATGCGAAATGCGAGTTGATCTACGGCTGTCATCAGAGCATCCCGCGATGGCACAACAAGCTCACCGGCGTGCGTTGGTGTTAGGGCACGCATATCTGCGACATGATCGGACAGAGTCACATCAATCTCATGGCCAACAGCAGACACAACCGGTACATGTGACTCGTATATCGCTCTCACAACCGCTTCTTCGTTAAAGCACCACAAGTCCTCAAGGGAACCGCCACCACGACCTACGACCAGTACATCCAGAGGGTCACTCAGTGAATTAGCCAACCCTATAGCACTTGCTATTTCGTTGGCGGCACCAGCACCTTGCACTTTCGCCGGAATAACAAACACATGAATTCCACCCATTCGGCCTCGAACCACTTCGAGAAAGTCGCGGACCGCAGCACCAGATGGGCTTGTCACAATGCCAATTCGCTTGGGGAACCCCGGCAGTGGTTTCTTATGTACCGGATCAAAAAGACCTTCGGATTCCAGTTTCGCTTTAAGCTGCCGCAGTGCCACTTGCATGGCACCCTCACCAAGTGGCTGCATATGGCGAACAATCAGTTGATAACTGCCCTGAGGTGGATAGACATCCAGTTTTCCACGGCAAAGTACTTCTTGCCCATCTTCCGGACTAAATGCAAGCTTTTCAGCTGACCCACGCCAGATAACCCCGCGCATTTGCCCATCGGCATCTTTCAAATTGAAATACAGATGACCACTTCGTGGTCGGGCAATATCCGAAATCTCGCCGCTTACCCACATCGTGGGAAACGTATCATTCACCAGTTGCTTTACCAGATGATTGACTTCGGATACCGAAAGGACCTGTTGTTGATCACCTGACGAGTCCGAGTTTTCCTCTGGAGATGATTCAAATAAACTCTGGCTATTCATGTCCAAGACGCCTCTTGATCCTTCGTGTCGCAAAAGCAGCGCAACGACTCATCACAGAAATCTCCGCGCCTCCCAATTGTATCGCGTGATAAGAACATAGGAACCCAGCATATTGGCACCATTGTCAGCGTCTGAACAATATTAAGCCGTCCGATTAAACTGCCTAATCAAGCTGCCCGACGGTAGACGAGAGGTGATGGCTCACGCAGCATGACCCGCTGTCCCGGCCAGTTAGTGCCATCCGTTGCCCATTTCTCGGCAACATCCGTGTACTCATTCAAAGCGGATTCCACGTATTGCCGATAACTCTCAATACCTTCACGGTCAAGATTTTCGGGAACCTGCATACGAGGACTGGCCACCATTCTTGCACGACTGAAGGGCCGTGGAATTGCAAAATTGTCCCAGGCGCTGGAAATACGCCACGGGTTGTCATAGCCGAATCCGAGACAGACAAGTGGAATCTGCAGCTTGGACGACAAGTAGACACATCCTGGTGCAACCGTCCGCCGTGGACCGCGAGGACCATCCGGTGTCATCGTAAGATTCATCGTCTGTCCTTTATCAATCAATTGACGCAGGCTTGCGACACCACCTCGCTTGGTTGATCCACGTACAGTCTTAAAACCCATGTACTTGGCAGCGTGTGACAATAATTCTGCATCGCGATGCCTGCTTAAGAGCATCGCGATATTACAACGCCCTCTCAGATAGAACGGGAAAGGAATATATTCATGCCAAAACAGGAAGATGACCGGTCCGTTGAAGCTGGGTAAGGCTGGATCAATCGAGGGGTCAGATAGAAAAGAACGATAACGAAGTGTCTTCATCCAGTGTCGAACCATGACACTGATTCCGAAGCCACCTAGACGGGCAAGTCCTTTGCCGCCAATTCTCATCATTATTCCTTTATGATCACATCAATTCGACTGAGAAGAATCAGGATTCCCATGTTCCTGTAAACACCTCAGCCGCCGGCCCTGTCATAAACACGTGATTTGTCTGCTCATCCCAGTGCAATTCCAGATCACCCCCAAGTAGATGATTCAGAATGGTACGATCCGTCTTACCAGCAAGTACTCCGGCGACGCAAACAGCACTTGCCCCTGTACCACATGCCCAGGTTTCGCCAGATCCACGCTCCCAGGTGCGCTGTTTAACTTCACCGGTCGAAATCACTTCGACGAATTCTACATTTACGTTTGCGGGGAATAAGTCGCTTGTCTCTATCTTTGGTCCGATTCCTAACACAAGCTCATCACTTGCATCGTCCACAAAAATAATACAATGTGGATTGCCCATTGAAACACAGGTCGCTTCAAACTCAAGCCCGCCAACACTGATCGGCTCCAACACAACAGGATTGCCGGCAATCGCTGTTGGAATATCGGGGCCGTTTAGAATGGGTTCACCCATGTCGACTCGAACGCGACTGACCGTGTTACTCTCTATTACCAAATCAATTTCCAGCACACCACATCCTGTTTCAATGCTCAGGTGTTCACGCTGGCAGATTCCGTGATCGTAGACATACTTGGCAACACAACGAATGCCATTTCCACACATTTCAGCTTCGCTGCCATCAGCATTGAACATTTGCATCCGTGCGTCGGCTATTTCCGAGGGACGGATCAAAATCAGACCGTCTCCACCGATGCCGAAGCGTCGATGCGACATGCCCCTTGCTAATTGGGGAGCATTGTCCGGTATGGGCTGTGCAAAGCAGTCAACGTACACATAGTCATTCCCGGCACCGTGCATTTTTGTGAATTGCATCGTTTCAGTTTCCGTTTTGTCGTTCTTTCATTTAAGGCTGCAAAGGTTACTCATTATCTTGCGGGCCGATTATACGTCTATAACGCATACGTACACAGTTTACCTCAACCTGATAGCTGGCATGCCACCAGGAATCGGCGGTCGTGCAATGCGTTGGTTCAAGTCCCGGAAAAACCTCTCCATCGTTTCATCCAACTCTGGCAATGGCGTACTCTCGACACGCGGTTTCTCAAGCGAACCAACAACTTCGATCTTCAACAGATTGCGACTCGCTTCGGCTAGCACGTTGCGCAACAGGGGGATTTCGAGATTGCCACGTCCCTGACCGACAGCTGCGTAAAAATCCAGATCAATCGAAGAATCAAACTTCATGCGTCCCTGACCGTATAACGCAACGTTTCCACCACGGAAGATGATTCGATTCATATGAATCGTCTCATCACGCACAAAGAAATCGATATGACTGGAATTAAAAGATCTTACGTCAGAGTCGTTCAGGCTGACGATATTGAACACGGACATGAGCAACGGGAGTTGATACAGGTCCGCTTTTTGCAGTTCAATTCGGCCATCACCTTGCCAAGTCGATCGATTCGCTGCGACACCATGTAGTTGTAACGAAGCGAATGTGCGACCCGCCGTCTTGCTATTCACACCTTGTCGGCGTGCAATATAAGCTAAGTCCCCGTTAGCGAGATTGAGCTGCAGAATGAATTGGGCTTCATTTTGCAGATCTATCTGTGCATCAAGACTTACGACTCCACCAAGGGATCGTCCCAAGAGCGAGGATGCGGGCTGTTGTGTTGGCAAAAACCGCTGAGACCATTTCCCAACGAGCAGTCTGCCGTTTTCAAGTGCAAATGGGCCTTGCACATCGCGTATTTGCTCACCGCGTAACATCATTGAGTCCACCTGAATCTGACCGAAACAATGTGTTCCGGACAAATCATGATGCCCTTTCACACGAACACCCCCAAATAGATGTTCAATGCGTGAGCCACTATTTAGCGATGCATTTGTCGTGTCCAATGACAAGTCCCAGCCCACGACGACTTGCTGATCAACTCCAGCCGCTTGTGACAATTCCAACTCGCCACTGACCATTATTTGCCCATCGACGTCTAATTGCCGTAGACCGTCTGTTAGCGGTGCAGGTAGAGCACTCAACAGGGATTCATCGAGTTCCAGTTTGTCGATATTCAGCGTGTCAATCCGCGTATTCCAACTGCCATTTGGAAGTAATTTCGCATGGCCATCAAATGCAAAACGAGTATTGTTATGCCGAGCATTGATATCAAGCATTTGAAGCGTACCATCACGATATATGAACTCGCCTGTTACCTGATTTAGATCATACGGAAACCAACTTGGCTTCATTTTGATTTCGTTACTTGTAACGCTTCGACCTGGCACCCATTTACTTGCATGAATAACAAGAGATTGTTTCCCGGAGTTAACACGACTGGTCACATCAAGTTTCAGGTGGTCAAGTGAACCTTCAATGTTAAACGAATCAAACAAGTGTCGATTGGACTGGCTCGATGCAACCATGGCATGTCGCAATGCATCATCGACTGCAAGATCTGTGGCCGCCAATTGCAGAGCAATCTGACCATCACCATCAGGAAGTTCCGTAAATGTGCCATTGCACTGAATGAAAGCACGACCGTTGTAGCCTGTCATATCGCGCAAGGTCCAGACGTGGTCCTCGCAGATAACTTTTCCGTGTACGCGATGGAGTGGGTACGGAAATTTCTTGTAAAGGATGGAACCCTGCTGCAACTCCAGCGCAATAAAGCGTTTCAAATCCTGCGCTGAACCATGGTATTCATAACGCGCTGATTGAAGCTGAAGCATTCCGTTTGGTTGTAACTTAGAAACAAATTCTCTGGTTTTCGATCCAAGTGCATTTAGCAATTGGGCGTCAATAGGAATCGGTCCGTCTGAGGATAACTCAACCCAACCTGTTGGCTTTAGGACCGGATGCTTCACATTGGCATTCACGGTAAATGTACGACCGTGTGATTTAGCTCGAAACCTGTTTACCTCCACTGAATCATGGCGGATCTTGACGACACCTTGCCCATGGGAAAGAGGATATGGAAATGTACTTAACTGCACGGATACGTCCAGCAAATGAGCTGTAAGCTCATATTCAGCCGCCTCATTGCTCGTGTTGTATGCCAACTCTATTCGAGTGTTACCTTCCGGGTTGAATTTACGGAGTTGCTTGGCGATATCGCTAGGCATTCCCGAAATGAGATGTTCATCGACACGTAAATTGTCTGCGACCAACTGAAGTGAACCCTGGGTCAGATCAGCAGCATTTGTCGACACCCATCGACCACTCAAAACTGCACCTCCAAAACGACCATCGTTCACTTCAACCTGAGCAAGTCCGCGGTCAAGTCGAATAGACGCTTTGATATCCGTAAGTGGATATGGAAGCATGTTGTGCCGCACATAACCGCGGTTGACGTTAGCAACCATCGTCATTTGCGGTGTCTGAGATTGATGGCCGGAAATTTTAGCGGCAATATCAAGCTCGCACCGGTAATCCAACGCGTCAGTAAACTGGTTGCGAAGTTGCGATTGCCATTGGTCAGGCAACATCGACATCATCGCCGTATCGAGAGTTGCCTTCTCTGCCACACAGGTAACATGCCACTGCTTCTCATCAATCAGCATGCGACCGGTTAGTTTTAGATGCTTCACTTGCTCACCACTGCCGTTAAAAGCAAGTTGGATTTGAGGCTGTGGAATTCCTCCATTGGTTGCAGGCCTTACTCGCTGAACAACTCTCCCTTCTATCGGGTAGAGTACAGCAGGCGTCGAGTGCTGGCCCGTTTTGACTGCCACAACCAAATCACTAATTGTGAGCTCAGGTAACCTAACCTCCGGAGCCTCAGTCTGTTTTGGGGTCAGCACCTTCTGAATGAAACTGAAATCCGTACCGTTACCCTGAAGATCGATCCTGCCACCACGGACTTTAACCTGCTGAAACTCCGGTGTTGATTGCAGCAGGGTATGAAAGTCTACGTTCCCAACGAGATCCAGACGCTGAATATGAATATTCAACTGTTGAAAGTCTGAGCTAGCGGTATTTTGCGAAGCAGCCTGCGGATAGCCTTCTCGTGCGGACAAACGCAAACCATGCACGATGATCCCGTAGCCATCCACACGGGTGGCAGAGTCAACTTCGATATCCAAATGTTCAAATGTCTGGGTAAAGTACTGCTCGATATTGATCCGTATTTCTTCGCCAACCTTGTAACTGATCCAGGATTGGCCGATGACCAATAACGCCACCAGCGAAACCGTTGTGACGGCAATCCAGCGTGCCGTCCGATGCCATCGTGTATGCTCCTGCTTTCGATCCGTAATATACTCAGGTCGCTTATCCGACATCTACCACCTCCGTCTCGACGGCATCTGCCTTTTTCGATTTCGAAAAACAGCAGTCCGCAAGATAAGATGCCGCAAGCACGGCCAACAGAATCATGGCCGGTTGTCTGTAGCGAATAGAGCTAACAAACACCATGTGCATCAGCGAAAAATAAATCGCCGGTGTCACCAATATCAGTCGCTCCCAACCATCACGGCGAATGCGCCAGGTGCCGAGGATTGCGGTACACACAACAACGAAATAACCGATAGCAAGTGGCCACTTTAATATGCCACTATTAAGGCGATTGTCGTTGGGAAGCGGATTCCACATGCGACCAAGCTTTTTGATGGCAAGCGACGTGGCAGCCGTGGGGTTTTCAACGGCCCAGCTAAGTGCTGCTGTCTTCATGCGGCGGTCTAATTCGAGTTCGTATTTCCCGGAAAAGCTGCCGTCGGCGACTTCGGCATTCAATTTAGCGTAAAAGCCGTTAATGAAGCTCATGTCGCTACCGCCAGTCGCTTTCGGACTTAATCCGTCATAAAGACTGGCACCCATTCGAGACGTTGTTAGCACGAATTCATCCGATACTTGGTAATTTCTGATCCACCAGGGTGTCATTCCCATCAGCAATCCAATCATCGCCATCATTCCGACTGAGAAGTGACGCTTTCGCTGTGAAGCGAAAAGCAAAAGCAAGGCCAGTAGAAATGGTGTGAACAGGAGCCAACTTGGCCGTATCAACGTTGCGCCGGCCGCGAGTACACCTGAACCGGTTGCCCACATCGATCGACTGATCGCTGTGCCGCGATACGCCCGAAACAGGCAATAAAACTGCATTGCCATGAAGAGGCAAAATGGCCCTTCGCTGAGAATCATGGTGCTCATAGAAATCGCACCCGGATACACCGCCAGAATCGCCGCGGATACCCATCCAACCGTGCTGTTAAATAACCGAGATGCAATGAGCACCACGACGCCGATCGTGATGACTCCGAGAACCGCGTTGAGAATTCTGCCGTACAACACTGTCGGATGACCACCTGCTAGCCAATGCAGTCCCGCAATGATGAGCGGATAACCGGGAGTTCTTACCATTTGGGCATCGTCACCGCCGTACTGATACGGTTCCCCCTTATGGATGAGCAGGCCAAGCGTCCAGTAAGAATGACTGTCGCCGAATGCATAGGGACTCGAATCCGGTAAGCGATCCTGCCAATAAACAGCAGCGCCAATACGTACCGCCAGCGCAGTGATAAATACTGCGAGCCATGCAGATCGTTTCAACTTACCATCCTGGTACATTGCTGCCCCCGACAGCCATTAGCATCCATGCTCGTTTATGTATTGCGTTTTTCTCAGCGCGCACGTCTTCCATCCTGAAAACACAAGCAAAAGATAGATGTTTGGCCAAAAAAATGCAACGCGAGAAGTAGGTAGAGCGGTGCAGTTTGGCAAAGGTCAGTCTGACCGCGTAAAGACTACACCCCAACCGGTACGGATTCGTCGCGACCAGCGATTAAGTTGGTTTGCTACATAAGTATTCTGACTTGGTGAACAGGCTTCCGTTGATGGCTGATTGCTGTTTCACTTCCATGAGGCTTTAGGTAGGCTAGTAGTTTCAGATACAGTGCCATCTCGGTGCGCTGATCATAAATCAAGGGAAAATACGGAATTCAAAAAGCGAGAAACAGAATGGCAAGTGTTTCATTACCAGGCGGCTCGTCAAGCAACGATCAACGGGTGTTTTGGGGCAGCTTTATCGCCCTTATTGCATGTGCATTCGGATTCGTAGTTCGTACTCAAATTATCGACGACTGGGCTGCGGAGTTTAGTTTAGGTGAAACTGAAAAGGGCAAACTACTGGCAGTAGGCTTTTGGCCATTTGCATTTAGCATTTTTGCTTTTAGCTTAATCATCGACCGAATAGGTTACGGTCGAGCAGCCTTCATCGGATTCTTGCTACATGCATCTTCCACACTGGTTTTGATATTCGCCAATGGCTATGACATGCTTTACTGGGGCACATTTATTTTTGCCTTATCCAACGGTACGGTCGAAGCATATATTAACCCAGTTGTTGCCACGATGTTCAACAAACAAAAGGCGAAGTGGTTGAATATTCTGCATGCCGGTTGGCCAGGCGGCTCAGTACTTGCCGGCGTCATCGCCATTTCGATGGGTGACGAAGTCGCGTGGCAATGGAAAGTCGGTCTCACATTAATTCCAACACTGGCATACGGTGCAATCTTATATGGTTGCAGTTTCCCGCAAAGCGAACGCGTACTCGCAGGTGTTTCGTACAAAGACATGCTTCGCGATTTTGGTGGATTAGGTGCATTTATTGCCGTATTCCTAATCAGCCTGCAAGTTGGCGACATTCTTAAGAACTATGAAGTAATCGATAAGAACACCGAAGCATTAACCATCGCTGGCTGGTCTATCATTCCAGGCATCATCGGTGGAATTGCATTTGGAGCGTATGTTAAAGGGCTTGGGCAACCAATCTTCTTTATTCTGTGCCTGTTAATGATTCCACTTGCAACGACAGAGTTGGGAATTGACAGTTGGGTTTCAGAACTCATGAAACCTGAGATGATTGATATTGGTTTGCATGAAGGCTGGATCTTGATTTACACAATGGCCATCATGACTGTACTGCGATTCTGTGCTGGACCAATTGTTGAGCGTATCAATCCCATCATGCTGCTGACCCTTAGCTCTGGAATCGCTTTACTCGGATTGGTTTTCCTTTCCACAGCAACCGCTGTTATGGTTCTCGTAGCTGCAACGGTTTACGGTGTAGGAAAAACTTTCTTCTGGCCTACGATGCTTGCAGTCGTTGCTGAAAAATTCCCACGTGGCGGTGCACTTACACTCAACAGTGTTGGCGGCATCGGCATGCTCGGCTTAAGTGTTGGAACGCTGTTCTTAGGACAAATCCAAGACAATAGTATTGAAAAAGCACTCGTGGATAACAACAAAGTCGAATACTTAGAAGAAGAGAAAGTCGGCCCGCTTGGTGCCTATCGATCCATTAACGCTGACGCTGTGGCCGCTGCCTCGGAAGAAGTTCAAACGGAAATCGAAGGTATTCAGGGGGATGCAAAGAAAGGTGCATTACTAACTGCCGCAATCTTCCCGGCAATAATGCTGCTTTCGTATATCGGCCTGTCGCTTTATTTTAAATCTCAAGGTGGATATAAAGCTGAAAACCTGCTTGATGATAATGATTCGGGAGATGGCTCTGATGCTGGTGGTGAGGTCACAGCTGATCCTCCAGCAGAAACTGCTGAGCCCGAAGCTGCTGCAGATGCAGATGATGTAGCAGATGGTGGCGAAGCCGAAGCAGACGACGGTGACGATGAAGCCCCTACTGATAATCCGGCAGACGACGGTGTAGCAGATGAAGATGCCGGTGAAGCCGCTGATGACTCTGCAGAGGAAAGTGACGACTAGTTACAAACCGCTAGTCATCGATCACGTCTGATTGAATTATTCAACACGACGGGTGAGCGAAAGCCGCCCGTCGTGTTTTTTTGCGCAGATCGCTCCGGAAAACTCATCAGTACCAGACTCTGACAGGCATAAGTCAATTAGCCTTTGCCATTGCTCTCGACCCATATCCCGCCGCGGCCAGCGTTGATTCTCCCAAATACTGATTAATAGCTGGCCCTTTACAAACACAGCCAGATCATTAAATGCAGCTGTATCAAGAATCACGTCTGCCGAGTCATCCTTAAGCACTACGGATTCCCATAATTCAGTGATTTTCTCGCTGACCCACTCGTTCAGGTCCGTTGCCAGCGACGAGAGACGCAAAATGGCACTAGGGGCATCACTTTGGTAGTCCCGCTGAATCAGTGGTAATAGCTCACGGCGGATCCGATTCCGCATGTATTTCATGTCTTCGTTACTGTGATCATGACGATACTCGATCCCTGATTCGCTGACGAATGTCCCAACTTGCTGCCGCGAAAACGACAGCATTGGACGAATCATTACAATTCCGTGTGCGATCTCACGAGTTCGAGGAATACCGCTTAGCCCAAGTACTCCGGTACCGCGCAAAATGCGGTCCATCACCGTCTCAACCTGGTCATCGCTTGTGTGGGCAGTCACAACGAATCTGGCGCCGAGGTGACAGGCCGTATCGGCAAATGCTCGATACCGGATTTCTCTGGCTGCCTGTTCACTTTGATCCGCTGATAAGTCCGGATAGTCGGTGGCATTTATCACTGACAATCCTACCGAAAGCCGTTCACAGGTATCCGCGACAAATTCAGCATCTCCGACTGATTCAGCGCCTCTCCATTGATGGTTTACATGAATCGCAAAGACGCTCTCAGGCGGGTGCGGATGAAGTTCACACAACGCATGGAGCAGGGCGATGCTGTCTGCGCCGCCTGATACACCAACTAATACTCGTGTATCCTGCCAGCGTTCCACTGGCCATGACTCGTTGAGACTTTGAACGAAATGATGCACGATACTCTCAGTGGGCGCTTTGAACCACTCACTTTACACTCCAGATCATCTGTGAACATCTTGAAGGGCAGTTGCGGGTAATCTTTCAGCAATGTTATATTCGGCTCAGAGGGCAGGCGCACTTCCGTTCGCTACCGCTCGATCAACTAACTTTAACATCTGCATGGCATTTCAACTACTCGCGAGAGTTAAGCAATCATAGCAGTTCGTTAAAGCCGGATAACGTAAACCAGCCTACACCGGTATCACATACAACAGCGTGATATCTAACCGGATTGTTTGCCGCCCTGGCTTAAGAAAATACAAACCCGTTGATATTCAACGGTTAGAAAGGTCTCAACTTGAGAATCCTGTTTATTGGCGATATTGTCGGTCGTCCCGGCTATCGCATGGTACAACACGGCGTACCACACCTGCGCAAACAATTTCATCTGGATCTGGTTATCGCAAACAGCGAAAACGCCGCAGACGGTTCAGGACTGACTCCAAAACTCTACAAGAAGATTGTTGATGCGGAGGTTGATGCAATCACACTCGGCGACCATATTTATCGGCGGCGCGAGATCTACGAGGTGCTCGACCACAAAGATAACATTGTGAAACCGGCGAATTTCCCGGATGCAGCACCCGGAAAAACCCACTGTGTCGTATCATCTACCACCGGCAGGCAAGTGGCCGTAATTAGCATCATCGGACGTGTATTCATGAAGCCGGTCGACTGTCCATTTGCAGCAATCGACCGGGAATTAAAACGCATTCCACAAGAAATCAAAACCGTGTTTGTCGATTTTCATGCCGAGGCGACCAGCGACAAACAGGTCATGGGACGATATCTCGATGGACGAGTAACTGCTGTGCTCGGAACGCACACACATGTGGCTACGGCGGACGAACAGATTCTACCTGGCGGTACAGCATTTCAATGCGACGTAGGCATGACAGGCCCTCACGAGAGCATTCTCGGCCGTGACATTAGAGCGGTTACCGAAGCAGCCACGACTTTTCGACCGATTCCCTTTCAGGTCGCCAAGAATGATGTTCGCTTAAACGGCAGCATTATTGAGGTAGATGCGTCGACCGGCAGAGCAACATCGATAGAACGACTCTCTTATCGCTGGGAAGATCTTCCGGATGTCATGAGTCAATAGTCACGACGTACGACATTCGATGACCTGCTTATTAAGCTCGAGACTTATCGTATAAGGGATGCGTCGTGTGCGAAGTCTTCCGACTTTTCATATGCAAAGAATTCTTTAGCTAAATGACGCGACAAGGCGCTGATGTAAGCTCTGCGAAATGATGCTTCGTTTGTCTCGGTCGTGTGTTTTGCGCCATTCTCTGGAAACGTGAAGTCAAATGTGTCGGCCTGGTATGCCACCTTTCCACGATCCTGCATATCAAACACGGTGGTTTGGACAGTCGCACGGCCCTTATACATCGTTTGTCCGTCACGAATACTGAAAGACTGCACGTCGAGCAGCAATACAAGATCTGCGTTTACACCGCGTCCGATTTCCGTGTAGTCGATTTCATCCCAATCATTGCGATCAATCCAGTCGGCTATTTCTTCCTGACGTACAACGTCAATATCATCGACTCTATTTTGAAGGACGGTCGACACCTGGCGAGCAATCATTCCACTCGGAGAGGTCGGGCCATTGGCTGGCGATACTGATGAACAGACCACGGCTACACGCTTTTCCTCCATGCCTTCGTATGCTGCAGGGATCTTATCTCCTTTGATCACATACAGTGCATGAGCCACCATGCCCACACAGCCGGTCATTGGCAGGATAAGTCCAACAAGCAAAAAAGGAATCCAACGTTGCAGTGCGTTTGCTCTGGCTTTCATGTATGCGTCCTTGCATTTTCGTTTAGAAGGCGAATCCATTCGCCTAAAACAATCGTATAATCCACTCGATCAAAACAATACAAATCCAAATCGCAATGATGAGCATCACCCATTTGTCTTTGTAGCGATCCAGATTCCACCGTCCCGTTATTGCTCTGGCTAGTAACCACGGGGCGGCAAGCAACGACATGATTGCTAACAGGAATCCCCCGGCATTGGCCTTGAGCGACGCCAACAGATCGGCATTCATTAGGTGTGCCCATGATGTAGTCATGCCACATGATGGACACCGTATGTTTAACTCCTGTATGAACCAACAGCCGGGCAGCCCCAACTGTTTGTGCGTTCCGTATCCATAAGGCTCAGGTTCTAACCCTGCAGCTAGTATGAACAGTGTCACAAGCAGCAGGCCTGCTATCCCCATTACGAGACGCGTTTTCAACGGAAGTCGGTACACCCGCGTTCCTCACATGTAATTGAAGTACGGGAAAACCGCCGGAAGAATAGCGATATTAGCTATTTGAAGCAAGTGCAGAACTTGCGAGATGTGATGACCACAAACGAATGGCAATTCGCCATTAAAGTTTCGGTGGCCGGCGCTTCGGTGGTGGCTTCTTAAGCATATTTGCCTGATCGTTTTGAGCAGGTGCAGGATTTCCGCCGACACCAACTCCGGGCCGTGGAGGTGGTGCAAGATCCGTAAAGGTAATCTCCCATTTCCAGCCAATTGGCGTTTCCAATTCCTGTTGGGCAAGGTGAGCCCAGGGAGTGCCTTCGTGCTTATCCACTACTCGCTGCAGGTACTCTGTTGCCTTAATGCGTGCCTTATCCAGTTGGCTGCCTACAGTGATTTCATCGGCCGGCACGAGCGTAAACGTGTTATCACGTTTTGGATCGTTCAGCTTCAAGCCACGTTTGGCAGCAGCCAGCATTTGGTTATATGCTTCGGTGCGCACGTAGGTTGCCAACACCCGACCCATCGCCAGATCATAATTTGCCTGCCATCGCAGTGAATTCTCATCCTCACGCTCAGCTTCGCCGAGTTGCAATGTATTCATCAAGGGCTGAATCGTATAGGCAAGCTTTGCTGCATCCTTTTGTGCTTCGCTCAATTCCGTATTGAATCCCGCCTCATCGCGTTTCACAAAATGTAGTTGAGGGCTTTGCATCGGTGCCGTCCAAGATTGACTAGCAGCCTGCACAAGCGCCGTACGCATCTTGCTGGACTGAATTCGCTTTAAGTATTCGCTACGCGGCACGTAGTCCGGTCGGTACTTTCTCATCACGGTGGGATCGAAGAACGTATCCATATAAGACGAATACGCGGACGTTTCTCGTTGCGATATGGACTTATTCACATTGCGATTCGGATGAACGGCAAAATAGATGCCACCGGTCGCATAACACATCCGTGTCATTGCCCAAGGGCCAAACCCAGAATCAATAACCGCTGTACCTTCCATAGAACTGGAAAATGCCAGCTTGATTCGCTCTGGCAAACATGACTCCGGCCCCTGATTCACAACTCCCCACTGAGGTGTTTGGTCATAATTCGGATCAGGGTCAACCCACTTCATTCGTGTCTCAGAACGCCCAAACGGAGCAGGGACTCCAACGCAGTAAACAGGAATTGCCAGCTGACGACAACGCTTGATCGTGTCATCAACCGTCATTTGATCGTCGCCAACCTCATCGCAAACCACGATCATCATGACATTCCGCTTGGGATCACCGTCTGCACCTGTGTCTCGGTACTTGGCATAACGATTCGCTGTAAACTTCACGGCCTGAAAGATATTCTCAACTCCACTTTCATCAAGCTGAATCTTGTCGATCGCCTCTTTGATCTCCGACAGATTATCCGTCGGTTCCTTGAGCATATCGGTGATTTGCTGGCCGAATGACAGGACGGCTGAGAGCAACGGTTTATCTGAATGACGGGCAAAGGCCGGATTCTCGGCAGCTTCCAGCACACCAAGTTCACGATAGATGCGTTCAAATCGATCCCGGATCTCCTGGCGTTGCATCGCGAGACTACCAGATTGATCAAACAACCAAATAACGAGTGTCTTGCGTTCCTCAAGCGATTGGAGAATCTCCTGAGTAATTCGATCTACAGCCCCACTTGCACCCGTCGCCGACTCGCCGGTATGACCGCGGACAGCTGACAATTCATTAAGCTCTAACCCGGATGCGATATCAATCGTCTCGTTTACGTAGATTTCACCGATCTCGTGTTGCTCAAAGTCTACCGGTTCAGGGATATCTGATACTTCTGCTATTACCGGAGCTTCGCTGCGGGCCATTTCGACACTGAAGTCGCTGTTGGCACCAACCTCATCCATGGGCGCATCGTTAAATGCAACCTCTTCGGGAATGTCCAGCTCGATTATTTCTTCGTCTTCAAGTGCTACAGAGGTGAGATCAATATCGCTATCTTCGGCCGAAATCATCGGCACTAATCCCAATCCCAGAAGAATTGCAACGTGCACAAGCACACTTGTCAAAAAAGCGGACGAATCACCATCAACGATGGATTCGTCTTCATAAATCTTTTCTTGCCACTTTTGGGCTGAATCGACGTCTTTCACAGTATTTCCTCTCGTTGCTTCATGCAAACGAATAAGGTGCCCCTTATATATATCGACCCTTGTCTGCTCTCTATTCTTGTAGGGTTTAGAGAAAAAAGCAAGTTCATAGCAAAACTAATAGTCCGCTTGATTCATCCTGATCGCGATAATCCGGCTGCCTTTCTCTATCTTGAAAACGCATATAACAGCCAAAAGTACCCACTAATGTCATATTTATGGAATGAGGGAGTTCCATGATTTGACTGCTGAATTCCTCCCTTCTACGATTTAAAAGGAGTTGTTATGGTACTGACACCTATAATCGCCAATGGCCAACTGGATGAGAGGTTGAAATATGTGTTTTACCTGCTCGCTTAAACCGGCCGATACTATTTGTAAGCTGCCTGTTGTAAGCTGCCTGTTGTAAGCTGCCTGTTGTAAGCTGCCTGTTGTAAGCTGCCTGCATATTCAATAGTCGACTTCCAACCCTGTTCAAATACCAAGATGCTTTTACTCACTCGCCACAAACGGGTACGAATTATGAACAAGTCATTTCCACGCACAACACATTTTCCGTACTTTTCCATATTCGTGATGCTGCTACTGGCAACCCCAGCATTGGCGCAGGATGACGATGAAGAAAAGCTTCCTGAACCGCAGGATATAGAACTTCGAACTGAAGATCGTGTAATTCTCCACGCTCGCTTTTATCCGGGTACAAAAGGGAAAAACTCGGTGCCGATTATCATGGCACATGGCTGGGCTGGAAAAGGGGAAGAATTCTACGAGTTAGCAGCCAAGGTTCAAGAGTTCCTCGGTCATGCTGTGATCGTCCCCGATCTGCGAGCTCACGGTAAAAGTGAGTATGCCGAAGATCCCAAAGACCCTAATGGGACCGTGAAACTCGACAGAAACAAGATGAATAAACAGGACATCCTTAACATCGCAATGGATATCCGTGCATGCAAAAGATATTTGATGACTCGCAATAATGCAGAAGAATTAAATATTGAGCAGCTTTGTATCGTTGCTGCTGATGTAACGTGTATCCCGGCACTCGAATGGGCTGTGTATGACTGGACACGACCCGTGCTGCCGACCATAAAGCTCGGACGTGATATCAAGGCCATGGTTTTGCTAACACCCGTGAGCGAGTTTAAGGGACTGCGTGTGGATCAGGCACTAAAACATGCCTTCGTTCGTGGTGGCATGAGCATGATGTTCCTAGCCGGAAGTGATCTGGCCTCGGCCCATTCGGATGCAAAACGACTTTATTCTCGATTCGAGCGATTCCATCCGCCACTGCCTGAAGACCCCGTTGAACGTCGCAAGAAACAGGATCTCTTCTTTATGAGCATCCCGACGGAATTGCAAGGCACAAAACTCCTTACCTATCAACCTGGCAAGAATGACCCTAATCCGGTTGCCTTAATTGGCCAGTTCATCACATTCCGATTGAGCAACCGATCGGCAACCTTCCCATGGCGAGATCGCAGTAGAGACTAACTGCTTGCAAGTCGTTTCGCTTGGACAGCTTGCTTATGACTTTCTGGTCGCCCACTTGTGTAATACAAGAAGGGATGGTGATGCGATAAAGATCGAGCTGTATGTTCCCACCACTACGCCGATAACCAGAGCGAACGCAAAGCCGTGAATTCCAGAACCGCCCAAGACGTATAGCAATAACACCACGATTAACGTCGTCACTGACGTAAGCAGCGTTCTTCGCAGAGTGGAGCTAATACTGCGGTTAAGCATCTCCGGTGTCAGATCTGAATTCTTGCCGCGAATTTCTCGAATCCGGTCAAATACAACGATCGTGTCGTTCAATGAGTATCCGATGATTGTCAGAAATGCCGCGATGACAGGCAAGCTGATTCGAAATTCTTCAATGAGCAGGAATTCGGCTGAAAAATAGTGCGTGATGGCAATTGCTCCGAGTGTGATCAACACATCGTGAACTAAGGCGATTACAGCAGCAATGCCGAACATCACGTGCTGGAATCTGAGCCAGAGATAACCGATGATTCCAACCAGGCTAAAGATGATGGCCATGGTCGCCAAGCGTTGCATGTCGCTTGCAATCTGGCCACCAATCGTCGTAACACTGTGGAAGTGTGCTCCCGCAAATAGTGAGCTATTCTTAATACCGTCGGCGATTTGCTCTCCACTTGCTTCGTCGGTTGTGACAGTGACTTGCCACTTTGCATACCCACGTGTCTCTTCCTCTTGTGTATCAACAACCTGGAAGGAGGCACTATCACCAGATCGCAATTCAAACTCCAGATCGATTTGCTGTTCACTCAACTGCGGGGCAGCCTCTTTAATTGCCTCAAGCAGCGTCGCATAATCCACGTGAGCGTCTTCTGCGCCACCGGATACGTCCAGACCAAATGCTACGGTGAATTGGTATTTCTGTAGAGTAGGTGCTGTTTTAGACTCGTCTGCACCGGGATCAAAATCCTTACCTGCATTGTCTGGCGTCGATTCTGATTCATTGGCGTCATTTGCATCTGCTGCGTCACCGGTGGTTTCCTCTGCTGCTTCAGAACTATCTTCCTCATCAGCGGCATCTTCCTCATCAGCGGCATCGGTTTCGTCTACTTCGTCAGCTGCCGGCTCCGCATCAACCTCTGGCTCATCCTGACCGCAATCAGATGGTTCTACGGCATCCTCAGCATCATCATTGGAATTCGCATCATCATTGGCACTCGTATTATCCGTGGTGCTTTTCGACGAGTCATCAGCACTTTCTGGTGCAGGGTCATGTTGCACGATCTGATCTGAAATCGTGATAGTCTTGTTCACAAGATCATCACCAAACACCTGCTGAACGAAATCTCTCACCTTGTCAGCATTGTTCGTTTCATCGGTCGTAGCTGAAGCATCTTCAAAAGCCAGATCCAGTCGCCACGCTTTCTGTTCAGCAGTCAGACCTAATTCCACACTCGTAAGCGTATGAAGCGTATTTTCAAACTCTGGATCATTTTCGATGAAACTGGAAACCTTTTCATCCAGATAGTTCGCGTCCTTTGCCGTGTCCTTGATTGGGAAGATAACCGAAGCACCACCACTTAGGTCGATATCCAGCATACGACCACCTTCCTGTGTCGTAATGACCAGACCGATTGCAATCAGGACGACAGAAACTACTCCCATGACTTTTCGTATCGACATGAAGTCAATCACGTTATGAACAGCCTCTGTAAATGGCTTTTTCATTCGTCCGGCTGCCATCAGTAATTCGAATATCGTTCGTGCACAGAAAATCGCCGTGAACATACTGACGAGAATTCCAAGGATCAGGGTGATGGCAAAACCACGAATTTGATCCGTACCAATCGCATAGAGCAGGATAGCTGTAATCAGAGTGGTTAGGTTTGCATCGACAATGGTAACCGTTGCCCGACTAAATCCATTCCTTACAGCCTGCCGCAGCGCAGCGCCGCCTTTTAATTCTTCTCGGATGCGTTCAAAAATGAGCACATTTGCATCCACCGCCATACCGACGGTTAATACCAGTCCCGCCATACCGGGCAGCGTATATGCTGCACCGATCATCGCCATCAAGTCAACAATCAAAACGACGTTGATCGCGAGTGCCATTGCGGCAATCACTCCGGGAGTCCATCGGTACCAAAGGACAATAAAAATAAGCACGCCAATCCCGGAGTACTTAATCGCATTGACTCCTTTTGTAACCGTCACATCACCGAGCGCTGATCCCATTCGGTTTTCACTGATCGGTTGCTTACTCAAAGTACTTGGTAGGCGTCCAGCTCGAAGGATGCCTACCGTAAAGTCCACTTCTTGTTGAGTAAAGTTACCCTGAATAATTCCACGGTCTGTGATCTGTGAATTGATATTCGGAGCCGACAGCAGATAGTCATCCAGTACGATTCCCAGCTTTTCGTTGACATTTGACACCGTCAATCGTCCAAACAATCCACTGCCCAAGCTGGTCATGGAGAAATTGACAGCTGGGCTCAATGTTTCATCCACCCCGGGACTGACGGATGACAAGTGCTCACCTTCAACCTGAATCTCAGGATCGACGACCATTAACACTTCGATATCTTCGATATTTCTGATAGCCAAGTCCTGAGTTAAGGCCGCTTCATCTGCAATCTGTCCATTAAAAGTGACAATTTCCTTGGTGACCGCGTCCCGAACGATGTCGGCGGCAGCCAGATACTTGATTGTCCTCAATCCGGTAGTTACATCGGCTTCAATATCACGTGCAACCGGATGCCAACGACCGATCACCTTACCATCTTCATTTACCAATTCTCGCGCGCCGGCGTTTTTCTTTAGCAGAGCCTGTGTAATCAAATCGGCGTGTGTTGACTGATCGGCAACGATATTAAATTTCAGTGCACCGGTCGCCGCAATCGTACGTTTAACATCTTCAACTTCGCTGTTTTCGGCTTTCGGAATAATAATTTCAACTTCGTTGGATCCGTACTGACGCAGGATGATATCCTTAGCACCGCTCGGGTTTAGACGACGACCAAGCGCTTCAATAAGACCCTCAATGTTTTGTTCATCGATGGCTTCGCCATCCTGTGTCTCAATGCTGTAAATCAAGTTCACACCACCACTCAGGTCGACGCCAAACTTGTACATCTCTTTGTCAAAGACCTGGTAGAGATACAACAGGCTAAAGACAAACACGGCCAACACCGTCGTGACGCGCGGTGTTTGTTCATCGTTTCGCAACCGCTCAGTCATGATTCTGCTGACCATGTATGTGAGCGCGATGACACCACAAAAGATGCCAAAGTTTACTGCGGATTTGTTGGCTTCCTCAGCACTTAAACCAAACCCAATGAAGGTCGCACCAAAGGCCAAAAAGCCGACCATCACGCCCCATGCCCCCGACTTGATCTTCAAGCTTGGGCCGAGCACCTTTACGCCGAAATATCCACCGGCAATCAACGCAACAAGTGCCGTGATGTACATCACAGCATTTGCACCGCCAGTTTCCGCTAGAGCACTTTCCGCACCGTCAGCTTGTGCCAGAATTGTGAAAAGAAGGGAATTTAGTTTTGCCAGAATCATGTTCACTACCGAACCCTGTTACTAAGCCACCCCGAGAATTGTGGGGAATGTATTTGTGTATTGTAAAAAGCTGTTTGTCTTCTATTCCGCTTTGTCTTCATCCGAAGAATCCTGGCGAACCAAATCATCCGGACTCGCACTTAGATTTTCGCGGATAGCATCCCGTACAACGGTGATTCGAGAATTACTATTCTTGTCGATCTCAAGGACAACTTCGTCAGGTTTATTTTCGCCACCCTTTTTAATCTCTTTTACTTCGCCGATGATGCCACCGATCGTCATGACACGGTTGTACAAGGAGATGTTCTTACGCAGCGAATCTTGCTTGCGGCGTTGTTTGCCTTGGGGCCGAATGATGATGAAATAGAACACGGCGAAGATCAAGAGCATTGGCATAAGCATATTGCCAATCCCTGGAGAGGCCTGCGGAACGCCACCTTCTGCAGCGCCGCCATCAGCACCACCAGCACCACCAGCTTCGCCCTGCGCTAATATTACTGCTCCAAAGCGAGTAGCCAACACCGCTAACTGACCAAAAATGTAGTCCATTTGAATTGCTGTCCTAAGCTTTTTTTTCCGTTCTCAGACGCATCACGCACGAGTTCACTCGATGCAATCACTGATGCAACTGTAGTCCCTATATGATTTTCAGCGATATACCTGAAACAAAGGGATAAACGAGCCTAATCGAGTTATCTTAAAGGGTTCTATAAATAGCCACAAGAGTCCTGATTACGCACGAGCAGGCCTTATCAAGGCGATACGAACCAAGATCGGTTAATAGATAAAGCGATCTTACGCCAGATGCGGCGAATTCCCGATATCCGCCGTTAAATGAGCACCTGTCGCACAAAGCGACTAGCGTTGCCAGTCCGCCATTTTTTCACTGAGAAATTCCATATACCTATCTTGTTCAATGGCCCGGCGGGCGGCTGCCAGTATTCGTTGGTAATAGGTCAGATTATGTATCGATAGAAGGATCGGTCCGAGCATTTCCTTGGCAACAAACAGATGTCGAAGGTAACCGCGACTGTGCTTGCATGCGGCACACGGGCACTGAGAATCGATCGGTCGACTATCAGTGCGGTGTACGCTGTTTCGCAACTTAATCGGACCTTCATCGGTAAATGCAAATGCATTTCGGCCATTGCGAGTCGGCATCACACAATCAAACAGGTCGATTCCGCGACGAATTGCTTCCAACAAGTCTTCCGGACGCCCGACCCCCATTAAGTACCGTGGCCGATCACCAGGTAGAGCAGGGCATGTCACATCAAGTGTTGTGTACATATCCTCTGGCGCCTCACCAACACTCAATCCTCCGACCGCATATCCGTGGAAATCCAATTTACTCAGTTGTTCAGCACACCAGACACGCTGTATCGGATCTAATCCGCCCTGCACAATTGCAAACTGAGCCTGCTGATCCGTTGTTGACGCTGCTTTACATCGCTGCGCCCAGCGTACACTGCGTTCGCATGCGTCGCGAACGGTCTTTTCGTCATTAGGCAGTGCCACCACGTGATCAAGCACCATCGCGATATCTGAACCAAGCGCCTCCTGAATCTCAATGGATCGCTCCGGAGAGAGATTGATCGTACTGCCGTCAATGTGAGACTGAAAAGTAGCCTGCTGCTCGGTGACCTTATTCATGGCAGCGAGGCTAAACAGTTGAAAGCCGCCACTATCGGTAAGAATCGGGCCATCCCACTGCATCAGGCTGTGGAGCCCTCCAAGCTCTTTGACCACTTGTTCACCAGGACGCAGGGAAAGGTGGTATGTATTAGACAGCACCATCTCGGCACCGGTATCGCGTACCTGATCTATGGTCAGACCTTTAACAGTTGCCTGGGTACCGACCGGCATAAATGCCGGTAACTGCACATCACCATGTGGAGTGGAGTAGGTACTGCGCCGCGCAGAGCAATCTGTTGACTCCGTTAGCAACGAGAATTGAAAAGTAGCAGCCGTGTTCATTGGACGACACGTTCTGGCACCCAATGGTGCCTTACTCGCCACGCAGCGTCAGGTTCATTCCAGTGAGCTTTTCGCGAACTTCGTTGAGGCTGGTTACCCCAAAGTTCTTGCTCTCCAGCAATTCGTCAGCCGTTTTACGCAATAATTCACCGATCGTATTGATTCGCAGACGAACCATACACTTACGTGCCCGAACGGAAAGATTCAGATCCGATACAGGACGGTCGTATACGGCGGCTTCTTCCGGTGACAGGTGAGAACGATCGACGACGACTTCTTCATGTCCTTCATGAGCAAGCATGCCAAGTTCAAGATTCTTAGCTGTAAGCATCTCACGAATCTCAATCAGTGACGTTTCACCAAAGTTCTTACTTGCGAGAAGTTCCTGTTCAGTGGTACGTGCGAGATCACCAAGTGTGGCAACACCCATCTTTGCCAGGCAGTTTCTGCTACGAACTGACAATTCAAAGTCGGTAACAGGGATATTAAGAATTTGTGCGAGTCGGTCCTGTGCCTTTTGAGCATCCAGATCAAAATATTGATCATCAGAAGCGATGGCATCCTGCAGATATAGTCGTGCTCGTGGTTCGTCCGGGTAGATCTCAAGTATTCGGTTGAAGCACTGTTGTGCACGATCGTACTGGTTGTGATCTTCGTATAGCAGGCCAAGGTTTAGTAACACACCAACGCGTGATGGGAATGTGGAAGCGCTGCGGCGGTACAGATCCATTGCCACGTCGTCATTTCCGCGACGATCATTCTCAATGGCCAGCCCAAAGAGTGCACCGGAGTGCGATTCATCAATCTCTACAGCTTTTTCATATAGAGCAATTACTTCTTCCGGGTTGCCATTGGATGCAGCAACTGTGGCACCACGTTGGTATAAGTACTCGGCAGTCTGCCCGATCGGGCCATGCATATCATCGAGGATTGCAATTGCACCGTCGTGGTCTCTCTTTAAGCGACGTATTTCAGCTTCGGCTAGCTTGCAAAAATCTTCGTCATACGATGCCAGACGTGCTTTTTGGAAATAGTCGATGGCATTGTCAAATTCGTTCTTAGCGGCATAGCATCGGCCAATATAAAACTGTGCGACAGCACCACCATCTGATTTTGTTGTGAGCTCTACAAGTGCGCGGTCAAAACGGCCAAGCAAGTAGTAGCACACACCAAGACGCGTGCTCGTTGCCGGACTGTGTTCCTCTTCAATTTCTAGTTCGCTTACACCGTCTCGTAAGACAGAGAACTGAGAAAAATCTTCACCGATAGCAGTTACGATTTGGTCAATTTGTTCCTTTCCAAAAATGCCATTGGATAAGACGGCTGATTTGACATCAAACTCAATAACGCTTGCCATTCGCTGATTCCCCCGTAGATGGTCTGGAATTTCAGATTAGTTACTAAAAACAGCTGTTTCCGAAAATGATCCCGGCTCGACTTAGTCGACTTTTAACCGTGTTTACGGCATAAAAGCCAGCGGCGGGAGTCGAACCCGCAACCCCCGCATTACGAGTGCGGTGCTCTGCCAATTGAAGCTACGCTGGCGTACCTTCCCCACTGCAACAGTCGGAAACTAACACCCTAAAAGAAGTGCTTAGGGTAGTCAATAGCCTAGAGACAAGCGCATAAAAACAGCGAGGCTTAGGCGCGCCAACACACGTTGGCTTTGATTCCATCGTCAGGGGCAATTGAACAATGGTACCGTACTACGCCCAAACCCCGCTGGGTCAAAGTTTTGAATGTTAAGCCTTTGGGTAACTCACACGCTATTGCCTGTTTTGTACGACGGCTCGGTCATCCTAACTTGTGGGTAACACCTGTTACTAAAGCAATAGGTGTGCCAAAAACGTGTCATCAGTGTCATTTGCTCCTAATCATTGCTGACTTTGCATACCTTTGTTTGGCTAATTCCCGCGTATCATGCTGTATATCACTAAAAATCACCCAAAAAAACCTTTGGATTACTGTCCAAAACAGTCTCAGTTGCAGAATCACAACTCGAATCAAAGTGTGTAATCTTGATACAATGCCGCAAAATAGAACACCTAAAACCGCTCAATTAAGCATCTAATGGCAAACCAGCTTACCCACAAGAACATCGAAACCGTCGATCAGGACAAACGCGATGTTGTTTTGTTGCTCAATCCAAAAGCAGGACGAGGGTCAAGCAAAGAGCAGGTTGATAAGCTGTGCTCGGAACTTCAGCAGCGAGGATTTCGTTGTCACCGTGACACCGATCTAACCTCTTTCAAAAAAACGGTAGAGCAATTACATCAAAACGGAAATTTGAGAACCGTTGTATCTGTCGGTGGTGATGGCACAATCAGCCTGCTCTTAAACACGATAACGCCAGACATTCCGATCACCATTTTTCCCCAAGGGACTGAAAACGTCCTGGCAAAATACTTGAAGCAACCAAAACAAGTTGCCAAACTCGCGGAGATCATAGAGCAGGGTAACTATGCCGTGTTTGACGTCGGCCAACAGAACAACCAGCGATTCTCTCTGATGACAAGCGTCGGAATTGATTCACATGTCGTTCACACTTTGCATGCCAAACGTAGCGGACATATTAGTCACTGGTCATACGTGTGGCCCAGTATCAAGAGTGCATTCCGTTACCGCTATCCCAAAATTCGCGTCATAGCCTATGACGACAATGGTACGCAAGTCGCTGACGAACACGGTAAATGGATATTGATCTTTAACACACCACTGTATGCCCGGAAACTCAAGTTTTGCCGTGACGGTGATCCGACTGATTCAAAGCTGGATATCTGCATTTTTTCCGGGGGGACGCTTTTTCACATGATGTGGTACATCTGTGCTGTGCTTCTCGGATTTCACCATAAGCTCAGGAGCACGAAGATCTTCACTGCGTCACGCGTGGAATTATCCAGTGAAGCATCTGAGGTTTGCGTACAAGTCGATGGTGATCCTGCTGGCACGCTTCCGATTACATGTAGTTGCATTGCTAGCGAAATGCGATTGATGATTCGTCAGTAATCCGGTGCGATCATCTTGTACGATGTCACAACGCCAAGGCATGTTTCTCAAAGCTTTGTGGCTAGTCGATTCTGCAAGCACGATTTATTAATCCGGTATGCTGCAAGCCACAGAAGGAACAGGCTCTCACAACAGGACACGATTTGAGACAGCAAAAAACAGCAGCACTATGGCTGACTATTTCGATAACAATTCTGCCAGGCGTTTGTCCCCATCAGACTGTACCGATTCGGAGTTTTCGAGAATCTCCACTGCCTTTTCCATCTCGCCGATTACGACATAGCATCGTGCCAGATTGTACTTGGCGATATGGTGAAACGGGTGAGAGTCGCCTTCCGGCATCAATCGAGTCTCAAACCACTCGATGGCCTGCTGATAGTTACCTTCTTCCATGTGGAGCATGCTTAGCCAGAAAGACGCCAGCCGTTTGGCTTTTATAAAGTACTGCTTTTGTTCTCTAACTCGTTTGGTGAATGCGAGCTTACTCTCGTTTTCAAATTGCACCAAACCGACCTTTTGCTGAATTTCCTTTTCACGTTCGAGCTTCTCCAAATCGCCGTCGCTGATGCGTGCAATCATCATGAACGTACGTGCGCCGTCCTGATGGATACCATCCACATCATCGAAGTCGATGAATTGCCCTGAATAATACAAGTTACGTGCAGCACGCATCGCGGGAACGTTGCGATAAAGTTCACCCTCTTCTCTCATGATTAGTTCTGCTACGGGATCCTTTGCCTGAGCTTTTTGCAGAATCGCGACGCTGTACTCTAGGGCCTCGTAGGCGGTTGTCCAAAGCACCGCCCGTTGCAGATCAAATTCCTGAGTAAGTTTTCTGGCCAGGAGCAGCACATTGGTATAAAGCGTAAGCCGAAAGTCACCCGTCAGATGGCGTTGTAACATCGCCATTCGTTGTGAAAGCGCCATGGGACTGCCTTCCAGAAAAGCAATAAATTCATTGGCAGTCTCTGGTGCTACTTCCACGCCATCATTGGAGAGCAGCGCATGTGCCATTGCTGCATCCGACTGCAAATCGGAAAGCCGCAACCATGCCCCGCTGTCTGGATCGAGCACGGGCATGCCGTCATCACACGACACGAGCCAAATCTGATCACCGATAACAATTCCGGTAGCCCAGGGCATTCTGCTCTTTCTTTCTTGTGCGGCAGGCCCAACCATGAGCGTTTCTATTTGTTGCTGACGTGCCAACAGCATAAAAATCCGTGCCCGCTGCCAGGAATCCGCCACCATATTATCGAGGACTTGACTCGGTCGCTTGGTATATCCCGGGCCGGCAAGCCCTTCTGACGAGGCAGTAACCTGAATCGCACCTTCGCCATTTTCTCCACTCGAGGGATACCGTGGTAATTTCATCAATTGAAGGTTTCGCACCGTCCAGTCAAACAACGACATCGCGATACGCAACTCTGCACGATCATCCTCTGACAACTCTGTCGGTATCAGGCTTGCCCACAAATCGTTATGGGCCTGAGCGCTATGCTTAACGACCCATTGCGATATACCGCTAAGCCACTGGCATTCCCGCAGATACAGTACATCAGCATGGAAGAATCGGTCGGGATCTGGATCCACGACATTTTCATATTTAGTTAAATGGGCGGGCAGCTGATTAACCAAGGTCGGATAAATCCAGCTATCCTCATGAGTCTCACCGTCTAGCCAATGATTCAAATCGTAAATCAATTCGTCCCGCACGCGTCCTGTTCGATCGTTGTCCAGTCGCTTGAGATTTCCCAGGCTCTGATGCAAACTTTCCTGCTCAGTTTCTGTCTGTTCCAGTACAGAAACATCAAGTGTGCCACGATCGCGGCAACCACTAAGACCTATCGATAAGTTGGCCCAGATCAACAGGATTACGAGATAACGTACGTGTTTATTCATGAATTAAGTCTAATCTGCCAGTACACATTTCAATGTGCTATGTAAGAGATTCTCTAATCGAACAAAGTTGCGCCAACAGTGCGCTAACGTCAGTCAGTGGCACCATGTTGGCACCATCACTCGGAGACTCGTCCGGTTGAGGGTGCGTTTCCAGGAAGATCCCATCTACACCAATGGCCACAGCGGCTCGTGCAAGGGGCGGAACCATTTCTCTTTGGCCTCCGGTAGTGTCACCACGACCTCCCGGTTCCTGTACGCTGTGAGTGGCATCAAAGATCACTGGAACACCGATGTTTTGCATTTCGGGGATACTTCGCATGTCATTTACGAGCCGTCCGTATCCAAAAAACGTCCCGCGCTCACACAACAGCACATCCGCACAGCCTGACTCAGTGAGTTTGGATACGACGTTTTCCATATCCGACGGCGCCATAAACTGGCCTTTTTTTACATTGACTGGTTTTCCGGTTCTCGCTGCGGCAACCAATAAATCCGTCTGCCGTGCTAGAAAGGCTGGAATCTGCAATAAATCGCATACCTGGCTCGTTGGTAATGCCTGCTCAGGTAAGTTGAATTTTTTTCCGTTGTCACAGAAACACCTAAGCAGTCTCTGACCCTCTCGAGCACAGTCAGACCTTCGTCCAAACCCGGCCCGCGATAGGAGTGAATACTCGTGCGATTTGCCTTATCGAATGAAGCCTTAAACACAAAGTGAACCGGTAATTCCTCGCACGTCTCTTTTAGATGCTCCGCAATACGCATGGTTAAATCAGAAGACTCGATCACACATGGTCCGGAAATCACCAATAACGGCGCACCACCGCCGCACGTGGCAGAACCAATGGAAACCGGATTATTTGTTTGACCGCTCAGCTGATTACACTTCCGGGGATCGACATGCTAACTAGTCCGAGGCACGATTATGTCGATCTTGTGCAAAAAAGCCTAGTGAGATTTGGGAATAAATGACCTGACCGCCGACTATCCCAGATGGGATTCACGCAGACTGCGCATCGAATTCACCACCGGCTTTGGATTCCCATTAGCATCGAGCAGTCCCGCTTGAGGATGATTCGGATTATCGTGATCACTCAACTGATTCCAGAGAACAGCCTGCACGATCGGCTTGGCTACGATCAGTTCCATCAATTGCATGATGCGCTGCTCGCTCCAGGTGGTAGATTCCACTTCCACGATGCTGTTACCATCACTCGCCGGCGGCAATCCAATTCCGTGAAAACCGGGAAGAGAATTCTCACCGGCAGCACTTTCATTGGGTAACTGAAGACTGACTACCAGCGGCAATTGCAACATGCTCCAGCGATTAAGTAGTCGACTGATTTCAAGAAAATCCCGGGGCAGTGAATGCTGTTCATGTTCCCCAAGTTTCAGTTCAATGCCGATGCCATTAATGCCGATCTCTGCTCTCGCCAGCGCATCAGCAAACTGGATGGGAGCCAGATCGCACTGTCGTGTTGCCATGTAATCGCCCCAGGGTTGATCAAAAGTAATCAACACAGGCGTTTGCGTATCGATCTCACGAATAACCTCGACAACATCCACGGCCAGTCGCACAATCTGCTCTTCGCTAAACCGCATCGGTCCGCCGAAATTTAGCCCTGCAGAACTGATCCAGGCATGTACGCGTCCCTTATATCGGGTCACGACCTCCGCAACATATTGCTTCATGTATGACTGAAACGTCGTGAAGTCGTTATCCCACAGATAAACCCAATCCGGTAAATTGTGATCGAGCTGTATGATTGGGCCGCCAATCACTTTGACATCTTGTTGGTGCACCCAGCCAAGTGTGCGGTCCACATCAAAAAACTGATACTTGCCAGCATCCGGTGAACACTCTCGCCAATTAAATGGGACAACGATGCTATTCACGGCGCCGCTAATTTCATCCATGGCGGAATCATTTTCCGGAAGTTTATCAAGCCTAGCACCAAGCAGCGTCGCTAGTTGGTCATTGGACTTCTTTCGTTGCTCGATCAATTGCCGTGCATCGGTAAGACAGAGTTCGTCGATCACATCGAGTGTCAGCGTGATGGAATCCTGGGCGGCCTGATAGGCTTGTTCCGGGTTTTCCCGCCCGGTCAGCGCTTCCATCAATCGTCGCTTGGCGAGGCTGTACTTTTCGTACAAGACGTCACCGATATCCGCACCCTCGAGTCGCTCATTTAAGTACGTCTGCAAGCGAAAAAGTGTGCCTCGGGCTACCTCTAATTCGAGCTGATACGGATCATGGCTTTCGCGCAACGATGTGGTCGGCAGCAAAATTTCCCCGTGACTTGCCGATTTCCAGGGAACATGAAAATGACCCGACTCATGAGTAGGCTTATCCACGTGAAGGCCATCTTTGCCTACCACGATATCACCGTGCCAGGGTATCCCCTCCATCCCTGTTACAAAAGCGCGTTCCAACAGCCGGTCGCTAAACCGGTCTCGGTCGGTCGTCTGAAAACTAATGCGCCCCATCGCACACGTGCCGTTCGCTAATACTGAACCAGTTGTTGAAAAACAACCATGTCATTTTAAACAAGGAAGACGCAGCAACTGCATGCACCTTAGCAACCGTGAAGTTTAATGGACTTCACGATGGCATTCAATGAGTCAGCATGCCAAGCATTACATATGGCGGGTGTCATCTATCGGGCTTGGAAGGACCTGCAACACATTGCGGCACCGTTATTAAAATAATTTACTTCTACTGTCCTATTGTTTTGGCCAGCCTCTGAAGTGGTTAGAATAAGAAGCTAAGCACTCACATCAACTTGTCGTACAACTTCGAAGTTTTAAAGTGGCATACCTAAAGGCAAAAAATGGACCGCTCGCCGGACAACGGCTTGAATTAGTGGAAGACTCAACGGTTCTTGGCAGATCACCCGAATGCGATATTCAGGTGGAAGACTATGCAGTTAGCCGAAAGCACGCCGTGCTTCACCTGCAAGATAATCAATTTCTGGTCGAGGATCTAAAGAGTCGTAATAAGACATATCTGAACGATATCGCGCTTGGCGATGGAAAACACCAGTTGAGAAACGGTGACAAGATCGGAATTTGTGATGTCGTCTTTCACTTCTATCAGGACTTTGGAGACTCGCTTGATGACAGTTCGATGGCGTCAGGAATCTCTGTGCTCTTTGATGGAAGTGAACCGGTAGGTGGCTCCACCATCATGTCCAAACTGGACGTGTATAGCAGTGGTGGCCAAGTTCAGTTAACAGCCAGCCCCCAGGTAACACTCAATGCACTAATCGAGATCACCCGGAGTCTCGGACAAGCACTGGCACTTGATGAAGTCTTGCCGTCCGTGCTGGATTCACTGTTTAAAGTCTTCGTTCAAGCAGACCGCGCCTTCATCGGTCTATTAGATGAACATGGAACACTTGTCCCGCGTTGGTCCAAAGCCAGACGTGATGATTCGGAAGAGACGATTCGAATCAGCCGGACAATCGTTAATCACGTGATGGATCTTCGCCAAGCAGTACTCTCGGCAGATGCAGCATCGGACCAACAGTTCGATGCCAGCCAGAGCATTGCCGATTTCCATATCCGGTCCATGATGTGTGCACCATTATTTGCCACCGATGGATCTGTTTTGGGTGTTCTTCAGATCGACACCGTGGAACGTAACAAGCAATTTAAACAGGAAGATCTGGAGGTGCTTGCGAGTGTTGCCTCACAAGCTGGTATCGCGATCGACAATGCAAAAATGCATGAAGACGCTCTGAAGCAACAGCAACTGCATCGCGAATTGGAATTGGCAAACGAAGTTCAAAAGGGCTTTCTACCTAATAGCCGCCCTGACATCGATGGCTATGAATTCTATGACTACTACAAACCAGCAAACCAAATTGGCGGTGATTACTTCGATTATCTACAGCTAACTGATGGCCGCTTAGCAGTAATCGTGGCTGACGTAGTCGGGCACGGGGTCGCGGCTGCCTTGCTGATGGCAAAACTATCGGCCGAAGCCAGATATTCTCTGGCAGCAGAAGAAAACGCTGCTGATGCACTGAAACTCTTAAACGATCGCATGTCCGGGCTAAGTCTGGATCGCTTCGTGACACTTGTGCTGATCGTACTCGACCCGACATCACACGAAGTTACTGTAGTGAATGCCGGTCACATGGCCCCACTTCATCGAACGGCCGATGGAAACATCATCGAAGAAGGGGAGGACATTTCAGGCATTCCGGTAGGCATCATGGAAGGCATAGATTACGAGCAATTCACATTTAAACTCGAGCAAAACGAATCGGTAGTCATGTATACCGACGGAATTACTGAAGCTCCGAACGCACAAGATGAACTCTATGGTGATGACCGCGTTTTGGACCTGGTAAAACAAACCGACGGAACCGCCGAAGAAGCGGGAACCACACTCTTGAATGATGTGCTCGCCTTCATGGGCGATACTGAGCAGTTTGACGACATGTGCATTGTTGCCGTGAAACGGAATTAGCCATCGCTGGTAAGAGCCCCCAGGCGATAGCGCAGCTGTAATTCCCTGCCAGCCTTTTGGCCCCGGGGTGCTTGTTTATCTTGTTTGTTATGTTCTGCGGCGAAATCTTTTCAGCAGACCTTCACGTTCCGCGGGTGTTGCTTCCTCAAACATGGAATCATCTGCGTGTATCAGCCAGATATTGCGGTACCGTACTGGATCACTGTGGTTCTGTAAGAGGATTGGCATTTTTGTTGGTGCTTCCGGTTGTCCTGCACCCGTTTTAGCGATGATCTCATAATTCGTGTGAACAGGCACTCCGTTGTGATATACGGTGATACGTGCACTTTCAGTTTTTTCGCCAGCTTCACTCCAACGAGCTGCACGGAAGTAAATGTCGTAAGTTTGCCATTGAAGTGGTGGAAAGCACATATTTACATCTGGTGCTTTTTGCCGATACAAAGCTGCACATTCATTCTGCACGCCATCAAGCCCAAATGAGTCGAGTACCTGAACTTCATATCGACGCTGAATGTACACGCCACTATTCCCGCGTGACTGCCCCACACTATTTGGCATAAATGGCGTCTTGAATTCAAAGTGCAGACGGAAGTCGCCAACACCAAACCCCAACAAGGCGCCCTGCATCAGAAGACCGTCATCGGTCATTTGAGCACCGTCTTCAAATTGATCGGTATTTGAGCCGTCGAAAACAACCACTGCTTCTTCCGGTGGCTCAAGCCCAAGGCTCGGGCTGACGCGTTCAATGCGACGTAGCTTACCAATCGCACTTTCTGTTGCCTCATCATGGACGATTGCTGTGTCGCCAATAATGGACACGCGAATGCCATTTTCATCATTAGTTAGATTAGTAAACCCATTACTTGAGGAGCCCGCCAAAGTGACTTTTTCACTGCCATCCCAACCGGCACCTGGCAGTCCGCCGCTAAGGAGAACCGCTTCAAACTTCGATTCGCCACGTGCAATCACTTGCAGCCCAACGCGTGTCCGAAACAGCCCGCCTTGCTTCATACCTCCAACATATTCACCTTGAATTGTGAAATCGACGCCGGCTTCTTCAACGGTGGTATACGCCACACGTTCCTGAGCCGAAGACACTGGTGTGATACAAGCAAACAATGCGAGGACGCTTAGAGTCAAAAAAACACGGCTCATCGGACAACACACTCCGGATGCGATTAGAGAAAATAGGCAAGCTAGTAAAACACCAGTCTGATTAGGCAAAAGTGTCCTTGCAAGACCACAAGAGCAACCGGCCGGCCGTTAACTGACGACCACAAGACAGTGGCCTTTGTGTCCATAATGAGAAACGACACACTTGTGCCGGACTGCAAACAATCAACCACTAAAGCTAGCCCGCAGGGACTTGAACCCCGACAAATAGAACCAGAATCTATCGTGCTACCAATTACACCACGGGCTAGGGTGTACAGGCGTTAATATAAGTCGGTTTTATTTATGGTCAACCACCACTAAGCGTCAGTTACACCCAATGAAGTCGACAAATCGGTTTAGGTCCAACAAGTCCGAGTGCGATGATCTTACGTTACTTGGGGATGTAATTGAGCGTGTAGTATGCCTGAGCATGCAGCAATGGCAGGCCATCGGAATTTCGTACGCCGTCCATATGAAGTTCATGCACGTGCCCACGCTGCAGACCATCGACATATAATCGAACCGCCATGCCATCGTCACTTACAACGGCCTTCGTAATGGTGGGCTCAGTGTGGTCTACTTCCGGACTGCCGTAGCTTGACTGGAAGATATAGGTATAGGTCGACATCTGATATGACTCGAGATTTGTTGCCATGTTTACATCCACAGGTTGAGTGAACGTCAATTCAAAACCATCTTTCCTGGCCGACATCGTGTGAACCTCAAATGGCACCTTGCCACTCCACACGATGCGATCAAGCGCATATGGTTTGTTACCTCTTGAGCCCCAACCACGATTGGTACCACCAACAAACATGGCACCACTCGGGTCCATGTGTGCTGAGAGGCTGCCACTTCCAAAGCCACTACGGAATGGGAAACAGGCACCCTGATAGTGACCGTCCACTTTTTCTAATGCCACTCGCATCATTGTGCTAAAGGTTTGATCACCAACAAACATCTGTCCGGCAAAGGGGCCGAACTTACCCTTGGTTGTATCCGTTACAACGCCGCTGGCACTTTGTCCCATCTTCTTGTAGGGAAACAGGATCGCAGGTGGCTCATACTCTGGAATCTTATCTGCTTCCGCCATGATGCGACTCCCACTTTGAGGATCCTGTGGGCGTGGCCCAATTGCATCGGTGTTCTCATACCAACGATTGCCACCTGGGTGACCCTGAAAACTACCGGGCCTCAGCCACTTCAGCGAGCACGTTCCGTTCCATGGCCCCTGGTTGTCCGTATAAAACACATCGCCGATTGCATTCATACCAATACCGCCGGGACTTCGAATACCGCTACATGTCGGAATCACTTCACCATCAGGTGTGATTCTCAGACACCAGCCGCGGTACAGGCTATTGCTATTGAACGAACCGGTTAAGCACAGGACGACCCAAATATTTCCATCTTTATCGAATTTGGAGCCGAAGGCATATTCATGGTAGTCACCATCAATTTCCCAACCGTCTGACACGGAATAGAAGATATCACCAATATCATCCTTGTCCGTGTCGACGATTTTTGTAACTTCACCTCGCTGAGTCGCAAACAGAGCCCCGTCACGGTACGCCAATCCAAGTACCTCGTGCAACCCACCAGCAAAGAGCCCAAACTCCATTTCTTCGGCTGTCTCAGCCAGCGGTTTATCCACCAGATAGATATCGCCGCGCCGCGAGGCCACTGCCAGCTTGCCAGAGGGCATCATTTCAATCGCACTGGCTTCCAGCACGACACCATCAGGAATCGGTAACGCCAGCAATGGATAGTAGTCTGCTTCGGTCGGTAACGCGTCATCCTGCGCCATGACAGGCGTGACAAACATCCCAAACAAAATGGCACTTATTAACATCCGTTTCATTTTTTAACTCTCACCGCTCTGTAGACCAATTAGTCTCTTATAAAAACACACCGGCACTACCATTCGTACCGTTGAATAATCTCTGCGACAAACTTGCCACCGACACGCTTCCATTTCACTGGCAACAGCACTTCGGTTTGGTCGCCTGCTTTTCTAAGTATTAGCTCGCCAACGTCGCCACTGACATTGATCACCAATTCATCACCGACAACAACGGCACCGTCCTTGCCCAATACAACATCTTTCGCAATATGAGCTCTCAGATAGAAATGCTCTGGTTCGGAGTCACTGGTCAACGTGAATTCTCTTTTCACTGCAGGAAACTCTCCGTCATCCTCTGGGTTTGGACGATCCTGAATATCCACTCGGTTGTAACTGTAAAGGAATGTTGGCTTTCTTTTATCACCCTCAAGGGCATAGCCGCCAAAGCGATAGCCGTTTTCTTTTGGTTTACCTGTGGGCCAAACTGTTTCCTGTGAATCAAGAATTGCAAAGGCAGGCTGATTGGGTAACGTCAGCAGATTATCGCCCAGCGGCACTTGATACCCCTGTCCACGGCCAGTCCAGTGTTTTCCAGCATCAATAAATGCTCCGTGCCAAAGCAGTGGCAGCGACATTTGATTTGCGTCAAAGGCGACATTTGCCTTTTCCGGATATCCGACACCAATCGCTCTGGAACCTGCACCCTGAATAAAGTTGCGATAGATAACCGCTTCATCAAATACGTACAGCTCCATACTGTTACCGCCGAGTCCTTGCGGGATTTGTGCTTTGTCACCGTCGGTCAAATACAACCAGATTGACTCCACCTGTTGCTGCACTGAGCCATCCAGTACGGCCGGCAACAATACTTGACCATTAGGCCAGGCGGATGGCATTCGTGTACCCGGCCTGAGTGATGGCGGGTCTACAACGTAACGGCTGAACCAGTCATGCTTGAGCCGTTTGGTCATCGTATCGAGTGCCATTGCCTGTACACCCGTTGCCTTATGTGGTCCAAACGTATGGCATTTCACACAGGAATAACCTCTTGAACCAACCAAGCGACGTCCGGCAACTTTCATTTTCTTTTCACTGAACAAGTCTTCTACTGCAGGTTGTTCTTTTTGCTCATCCACCTGCGCAAATAATTCATGGATATTCCCAACGTTGCCGCTGGTGAATCGGGGCATCTTGGTAAACATGTACGGACGGTCCTTTGCACCATTTTCCAGAACATGCTTCATCCAGTCCCCTTGCAGTTTGTCACCAACTCCCGTCAGGTGCGGAGGTATTCGCGCTTCGTCACCCATTTCCTTCTGATTCGTATCGAAAAATGCGTTGCGTTGCATTTCTGGCCCGCCAACACCGTCGCGTTGGTGGCACGCATAGCAATTAAACCGAGTCATTGTCGTTGCGATCTGGCTCTTGGCATCGCGCTGCAGTTTGTCACCTGACTTGATAAACGCCAGTGCAGCTGACAGGTCTCGCTTTTGTGAATCCGACAGGTCATACTTCGGTGCTTTTTCACCTCCGCTCAGACATCCACTGTTGTCCTTGAGTGCAACAAGAGGCTGTGCACTGTATCGCGGTAAATCCACTTCCGCTTTGTCCATCTTATGGCAGTTCGCACAACCGTTTGACAAGAATAAATCTTTACCACGCTTGGCCATTTCCAAGTCGACCACCAGCGGCTCCGGTAAGTTTGAATCTTCTGTGGGCTTTACCTTCAGGAACGCTGACATATCCTGTTTACCGAATCCCGGGCCCTCGATGTCGCAGTACAATTCCTGACCACCACCACCTTCGAAGTATTCAACCACAATGGAATGGTCACCGGCCTTTAAGTCCATTTGATGATTCATGCGGACAACCGGATGAATCCCGTCAACCTTCATGATTTCCTGACCATCGATAAGCATCCGAGCACCGTCGTCTGATCCGATATGAAGCGTGTATTTACCGTCTTTCGGCAATGTCAGAACGCCGTTAAATACGACAGCAAAGTTATCACGCCGCGGTCCGACTTCCACATTGAATCCCGACACTTCACCTTCCAGATTTGGCTTCATCTTTGAGAAATCAGGTAGATTCTGCAGGGTTACTTCATAGTATTTAAACGACAGATTTGGCGGCAATTGCAAATCCCGGAGCAGGTAAGCAGCAACTTGATTGGCCTGATCTCCACCGAGATTAAGATTGGGCATCCGACCGGAGTGCCGCACCTTTAACGGGTCCTCAAGAAAGTACCGAAGACTGGTAACCGTATATTTCGACGACAGATCTTTTGGAAAAGGAACACTTGTCGGCAATGTGACAGCATCTTCTTCCGGCAGGTCGTGACATGCCATGCAGCCGACGGTTGTAAATAACTGCCGCCCTTTATTGACGGTCTCAGCGGTGAAGTTTGATTCACCAACTGCACCGGTAGAGGCCAGGAAATGCGAGATGTGATTAATTCGCTCTTCGCGGGACTTACCTCCAACATCCCGCATCACTTCCGGCATCGTCGTGCCAGGTTTGTGTAGCTGGGGAGATGTAATAAAGTCTGCTAGATACCCACTTCTTACCCGTCCACCAATACTTGATAGATCCGGCGCGGCTTTGACGGATATCTGATCCTTCAGTTCATCCGGTATCGCATGACAGCTTGTGCAGTTTAGTTCACCTAAAAGTAGTAACCCTGCATCGACGGATGATTGCTCCGACTCTGAAAAGAAACGGTTATATCCGGGCACGACCGGTGCGGCGTTTAGCATCTCTGTCAGAAGTATGCATGCGGCCATGAACGAAGAAATAAATAGAAATCGATGTGTATTTTTCATGGTAACTCTGGACGCATACCCGATATTTCAGGCAGCGGAATCTAACTAAAAACTGAATTCATTCCGGCTGATCACCGATGATATAGAACTCAGCGACCGTTCAATATGAAGCAACCGTTATAGTATGAAATCCTACCGAATTGCAACCGCGCGGACCACGAGCTGTATCGCTCCCCCATAGCCGAAACAACAGCTACGTGTGCATAATAATGTGCTCAGTCACATTGCAACTTCAGTAGCATCAGTAGCAAGCGTGCTGGCAATTTCGCCACGGGTGAATATCGAGCAAGCATCAAGGCGCTCACACCAACATTCCACTGGAGACAAATAGCCGTTATGGAAATGGACAAATTAGTTTCGTTGTGCAAACGTCGCGGATTCCTTTTTCAATCAAGTGAAATCTATGGTGGAATTAACGGTTTCTGGGACTACGGTCCACTCGGTGTGGAGTTGAAGCGGAATGTAAAGGAAGCATGGTGGCGAGACATGGTCTCCGGCCACGATGACCTCAATATCCATGATGGCGCCCCGTCCACTTACGAAATGACCGGGCTGGACTGCACGATTATCATGCATCCGCAGGTTTGGAAATGCTCGGGACACTATGATCTGTTCCATGACCACATGGTGGATTGCAAGGAATCTCAAAAACGCTACCGATATGATCAAATCCGTGGACGCTGGGTCACTGCAAAAGGTCAGAAAATATTTGCAACGACGATGGCCGAAGCTTCCGAAGAACAATCAGCCGTGGAACGCAGCACGCTGAAATTTTTCAATTTACGAAACAAACACCTCGACCAACTTATCTGGGATGGTGACTTCATTCCGCTTACCGAAGTGGAAGACAATGACGTGGTTCTCGCCCCTGACGCCAAGACACTTGGAACCTTAACAGAGCCTCGCGAATTCAACTTGATGTTTAAAACGATTATCGGTGCTCTGTCAGGTGAAGAAGGCACAGCGTTCTTAAGACCCGAAACGGCTCAAGGCATCTTTGTGAATTTCAAAAATGTTCTGGATAGCACGCGGGTCAGGCTTCCTTTTGGAATTGCTCAAACCGGTAAGAGCTTCCGCAATGAAATCACACCGCGAAATTTCACTTTCCGGTCACGTGAATTCGAACAAATGGAAATCGAGTTCTTTTGCCATCCCGATCAATCTCAACAGTGGTACCGATACTGGCGTGACCGACGCATGAAGTGGTATACGGACATGGGACTTGATGGTGAACGATTGCAACTTCGTGAACATGATGAAGATGAATTGAGCCACTATTCAACAGGAACAGCCGATATCGAGTACGCCTTCCCGTTTATGCCACCAGGTGAACACGGGGAGCTGGAAGGAATTGCTCATCGTGGTGATTTTGACCTACGCAGTCACATGGAAGGTAAGCTCGATCCCAATACAAATCCGCTTGAAGTCGAAACGAATGAGCACGGTCAGCCGAAGTGGCGTGGCAGTGGCAAAGATTTGAGTTACAGAGATGACTTAAGCGGAGAAAAGTACATTCCGCACGTTATCGAACCAAGTGCCGGTGCCGACCGTGCAACGCTGGCATTTCTATGCGAAGCCTATACCGAAGATGAAGTCCCGGATGAAAAAGGCAATATGCAGGTGCGAACGGTTATGAAGTTCCATCCAAGACTGGCGCCTATCAAGGCAGCCGTCTTCCCACTGGTAAAGAAAGATGGAATGCCCGAAGTTGCCAAGAAGATCTACTCAAACCTGAAGCCGCACTTCAACGTCTTCTACGATGAAAAAGGTGCTGTTGGCCGTCGGTATCGTCGCCAAGACGAAGCAGGTACGCCGTATTGCATTACGGTTGATGGTCAAACGCTCGATGACAACACCGTCACGATTCGAGACCGCGATTCACTTGTCCAGGATAGAATTCCAGTGGATCAGGTCGTCAAGGAAATTCAGGACCGACTACAGTCTTAAGCCTGACGGTTGCCGAGGATGACTGAGAATTTGGGAGCCATCGTGCCTGATGCATGATGGCGTCCCTGGCCGCTATTGCCACTACTGCTTGAGTACCTTCATATCCTGACGGATAAACTGCACGAGCAGGTCGATTTCCTTTTCAGTAAGGAATTTATTGAATGCCGGCATGCGGTCATTATTGTCCGCGCCATCATATCCATACATCGACGTATGACTCGGGTCACTGATCATCTGACGGATCCACTCTGCGGAAGCATATCCGGTTAGATCGGGCCCACCACCAATCTCTTCGTTTTCTTTGTAGCTGTGGCAGTCCGTACAAGCTGTACCGTAGTCATTCCAATCTCCGTTTTGGATCAATTCATTACCTTCTGCAATTGCATCGGTTTCGTCGGTCAACGGCTCATAGACCAAACCGGCCTCTGCTGATAACGCCTTTGCAATCTTAGTAATCTGATCATCGAAATCACCGTTTAGGCCATTTTCGACAAAATCGACCATGGAACCGGCTCGATGTGCCGTCGCTCCAAAGTTATCAACAGACTTGATTTTCTCAGGCGTTAGCACGTTCTTAATCCAGTTAACGCTGCCAAATCCGTATAGGTTTGGAGCTCCGTAATCAGATCCGGATTCAGCATTCCAACCTTCCGGCATTTCCGGCCCGGCAAATTCACCAAGCTCGATACCCTCAGTAGACGGATCATCATAAGCATGGCAACTTGCACATTTCGCTTTGAACAACCGCTCACCCATGATTTCAGGATCATTGCGTAACAGATCCAGCGGGCCTGTTACAGGAATTCCCTGATAGTCGATCAAAGCGGCGATGCGATTGTAGTCTCGTTCTGCCGCTTCTTTATCACGATGGAATCGTGCAGCTTTATCATGCTTTTCTAATTCCACCTTATCCTCTGGATTCGAACTCTCTCTCACTTCAGCCAGACGAGCATCGGACAGAGTGTAATTATCTTCCTGCATCGCCTCGTATGTCAGGTATCCAGCACCCAGGAACAACAGTCCCATCCCGACGACGTTGATCAAGTGACCGCGGCGGAGTTTGGCAATCAAGGGCATCATAAAGAAGAAACCGAAGATCAAACCGGGCACAACAATCGCACCGACGAATTCACTTTGGAATTTCTTGAGTAATTGGAATAGGAACAGGAAGTACCATTCCGGTCGTGCCGCATCGAAGGCCTTCGTTGGCTCAGCCGGGGGCCCAAGTTCGGCACCTTCACGAGCAATCGCGATCCAGAAGATCAAGGCAAACAGGATTGCACATCCCACTGCGTCCTTAAGAACCTGCTTAGGCCAGAAGTATTCATCGCCACGCTTTTCACTGCTGTGAGCTGTAATTCCGTGCTTACGGAATAATGCGAGGTGTAGCACCAGAAACCCTATCAGGGCACCGGGTAAAACGAGCACATGAAGTGCAAAGAAGCGAGTTAATGTCAGGTTGCCGTATTCCGTACCACCTACAACCATCTTTTGCATCGCAGCACCGCCTGGTGGCAATGTCATGAGATTCGTAGCTACTTTCGTTGCCCAGTAACCTTTTTGATCCCACGGCAGGAGGTAGCCGGTAAGGCCTAGCCCAAATGTAATGAGCATCAGTACCAATCCGAGCCAGTAGTTAAACTCGCGTGGCTTGACGTACGCCTTCTCAAGCACAACCTGCAGCATGTGGATCGGCAGTAATACCACCATCGCCTGAGCCATGTAGTGGTGAATACCGCGTAACAGCCAGCCGCCGCTCAATTCATTTTGGATGTAATAGACGCTAGCCCATGCAGTTGTGCTGCCCGGGCTGTAACTCATCGCGAGAAACGTACCGGTGATCATCTGGGTCGCAAATGCAAACACCAACATGGAACCGGAGATATATCGCCATTTGGATCCACCAGGAATATTCTCATAGAGAGCTTCCTTCGTTAGATCCTGGATCCCTGTGCGATTGTCTGTAAATTCAAATAATTGTCTAAGAATACGCATATGGCTTTACGTCGTAGAAAGTTGTGTATGTTGATAGCGTTTAGCTGACTGGAGCCTTCTCATGAATTCCTGTATAGAATTCCATGAACTCGACATAGATTTGCATGTTGTCACCATCTGCAATTGGTTTGAGCACTGTATTGAGACGATCAAGCGATCTCGGGCTCGGATTGTCCTTACCACCAACAGTTCGTTTTGAACCGTTCAGCTCGAATTCGCTGTTGTGACAGGGACAGAGCAGGGCATTGGTACCGCCGTCATAGGAGACACTGCAGCCAGCATGAGGACAGGTGGTCTGGAGGCAGTCGATTTCGCCCTTCTTAAGGACTTTCTTCGAACCGTCTTCTAATTGAATCTCCACATCTTCCGGGAGTTTTCTCAGGTAGACCGAACCGATGGGTTGGCGAGGAATGAAATTCCAGGCATCGAATTTATCGGAAATGACTTCGAATCGCTGTGGCGTACCATCCTCCGGTAGAGAATCGGTGGTTGCGACGAAGTAGTATCCCCCTTCAACATCACCGCTACCAGTGTTGTATTTGGTCGGAATCTCTCGTTTGCGGAAGGGATCGAAAACGAATCCCCAGAGGCCAGCAACAACCGGGCCTACTCCGAGACAGACTCCTATCAATCCTGTGGATGCTTCTAAAAGAAAGCTTCGACGTTCAGTGCCGGTCACTGAATCAGCTTCATCACCGGCTTCATGGTCCAGGTGTTCACTCATGCCAGATTGGACTCCCAATTTTCAATAAATCGATAGCTTGCGATACGTGAAAACACACACGGCATCGTGCTTGCTGTTCGTTATCAGCTGGTTTTATCAGCCGGTCGTTATCAGCTGGTCGGGCATCTCAGGAGGGATCGTGCGGCTCGGTCCGTGGGTGGGTCGCGATCAATTCGTCGCACCAGCTTAGAATTGACCACGTGAATACCGAGTACATGACATCCATGTCAATCAGGCAGTAAACACAAATCGCGCATTTAGCCTAAACGATAAACGAGATGTTCCCGTGCTGAACTAATTGTGCAACCGCTGGTAAACTGCGTCAAGCACCATCGACTTCGCTTCATCAAACGAGCCGTCAATTCCAGCACCCGCAGCTGCTTTATGGCCGCCACCTCCAAAGTGCCCGGCAATCTCGCTGCAATCCAGCTCACATCGACTACGAAAGCTCAATTTGTATACACCTGAGCTTTGTTCAACCATTATCACCGCAACTTCGGTTCCGGAAATCGTAAAACAAAGATTCACGAGGTCTTCAGTATCGGACGGCATGGCACCGGTCTTCTCAAAATCACTGATGAGAATATGGGTGAACGCAACGCGTCCTTCATGGCTGACCTGAATCTTGGAAAGCACCTCACCGCGTAGCTTTACACGGCCGAGCGTGTTGCGTTCATACAACTCTGTGTAGATCTCTGAGGGACTCGCACCTGCAGCTACAAGTGCAGCTGCGCAGTTGTACGTGCTACTTGAAGCTGATGGAAATCGAAACCAACCCGTGTCAGTACTCAATGCGGCAAATAAAGGCCGGGCAATTGACTCAGTTAATTCAACACCTAAATGCTCTGCAAATTGGAACACAAGTTTACCGGCCGCTTCCGCACTGGTGTCCTTAAAGAACTCTGTACCTAAATCATCTTCATTTTGATGGTGGTCCAGCACGATCTTCCGACCAGTGAATTCTCTCAGTGCATCGCCCATTGGCCCTAACTGAGCCCATGCGCTTGTATCGAGGACCATAAACACATCGCGATTAGACAACTCGGCAATGGCAATGTCTTCATTAAGTACTTTGATGCGATCCGTTGGATCAATGAAGGCCAAGTTCTCAGGCGTTCGTTGTCCGTTGACGATGATGACATCTTTTCCTAACGCCTCGAGTACACCTGCCATACCAAGCTCACTGCCGAGCGCATCACAATCCGGTCGAATGTGGCTTGTCAGTACAAAACTCTGGTTACTATTTACGAGGTCAGCAAATGCCGGCCAATCAACTGCCATCGGAGGACTTCCTTCAATTAGTCGCGTCTTGCCAGTCCAATGCTTAACGAAACACTGCCCGTGCGGATGCGATATCTATCTCTATTTGTTTTTTTAACTGATCTGCATTATCAAATGTCCGCGTTTCTCGCGTTTTCGACAAGATGTCGACCTCAAGAACTTGACCGTAAAGATCACCGGCAAACCCGATGACGTGTACTTCAAACTTCAACGTGTGTTCGCCAAATGTTGGATTTGGACCAATATTGATCGCAGCAGCAAACCTGTCATTGCCAACAATCGCGGCGCCGGCATAAACCCCTTCTTGCGGAATCAGCGTATCTATTGCCTCGAGATTCGCTGTCGGAAAGCCAATCTCACTCCCTCGCTTCACACCGTGTGTAACCATGCCACGAACACGATAAGGCTCGGTTAACATACGATTGGCCAGTTCGGCATTTCCGCATTTAAGGCAATCTCGAATTCTGCTGCTGGAGACCATTTCACCATCGGATTCCAATGGCTTAGCGATTTCAAGCGTGATTTCGTTTTGGCTACAAAGCGATTGTAGTTTCTCAATCGAACCACCTCGGTCCTTGCCAAAAGCAAAGTTTGGCCCTTCCACCATGGCCGAGACACCAAGTTGTTCAACGATGATTTGTTGGAAAAATTCGTCGGCCGTTAGTTCAAGTAATGCGAGGTCGGTCGGGTAAACCACCATCGCATCAACACCCTGTGATTTTAGGAGAGCCGCTTTTCGAGTTGTCCACGTAAGTGGCGGCGGTGCCAATTCCGGTCGGAGCAAACGCACTGGATGTGGATCAAATGTGAATACGATGGCCGGACCACCGGAATCTGCAACAAGCGACTTAAGCTGTCGAATGATAGATGCATGACCGTGGTGCACACCGTCAAAGTTACCGATACTCACAGCACCACCGCGAAAGCGGGACGGTAATTCGGTTAGGTCACGAAAGATCTGCACGTTGCTCACCGAGCCAAAATATTTTTCTAAGCTTGAGATTGGGAAATCGCTGCCGGCAAATGATCCACAAGATCACTTGCAATAAGCGACACTTCTCCAATGTGATTAACCGCTAAGTCCCCGGCAAGACCATGAAGATAGACTCCGAGTTGCGCCGCTTGTAAAACCCGATTCGGTTCGCAACCAAATTGGCCGATAAATGCTGCAATCATACCGGTCAGCACATCGCCGCTTCCGCCAGTTGCCATGCCCGGATTGCCAGTGCTGTTAACATATTCCTGCCGACCGTCTGTGACGATCGTGCCAGGACCTTTCAATACAAGAATCACGTTATTGGACTCCGCAAATGCACCAGGCGGAAGCTCACCGGCCAGTCTCTGATATTCACCGGCATGGGGCGTGAGCAGGCGTGGTGCCGTACCGCCGTAATCGATTGACTCAAGACGAGCCAACAGATTTAGTGCATCAGCATCCAATACGAGCGGCTTACTGACGTGGTGAAACAGATGAGTAACAACTTCCAGAAGACCGTCACTTTGTCCTAAGCCTGGTCCAATCGCGATGACGTCTGCCCATTCTGTTGCGGCCAGAATCTGATCGAGAGCAGAACCGTCAATGAGACCAACTGAATCCGAGGGCAGCGGTTCGGTCATGTAGCACGTGTGATGAGATGCCACGACGTCCAGGATTCTGTCTGGTACAGCAAGCCGTACAAGCCCGGCTCCGGAACGTAACGCTGCCTGGCCGGCAAGAGCCACAGCACCTGCCATGCCCCGACACCCGCCGATTATTAACACCCGACCGTAATCACCTTTATGTGACTCAGGTGATCGGTCAGTTAACAACTCTCGAGCATCCATTACAGAGATACCTACTGGCTCAATTTTCATCATTCGGGGGTAGGACAGCAGAGGTAGGGCTGGCATCCAGACGCCGGCTCAGTTGACGTACAAACGTCCCAGCCACAAACGCAGCTTTGAACCCTGCGTCAATGTTGACAACCGTCACATTCGAAGCACAGCTGTTTAACATCCCCAAAAGGGCGGCCATTCCGCCAAGTGCGGCTCCATATCCAACGCTCGTAGGTACGGCGATTACGGGCACATCGACATGCCCCCCAACAACGCTCGGCAATGCGCCTTCCATTCCGGCGACGACGATGACCACATCTGCTGTACGCAAACAGTCCACGTTTTGAAGCAATCGTTCCGGACCAGCCACACCAATATCATGCATCACAAGCGGCTCAACCCCCATCCAGCGAAGCGTCTCAATACACTCCGTGGCGACCGGCAGGTCACTCGTCCCGGCGGAAACGACAGCCACGATGCCATTTAGCTGCAGATTCGACTCAGTACTGCGAATGGTTCTGGCCACCGCGTTATAGGACACATCCGATAGCTGACTGCAAATCTCACCTGCTTTTTCTGCAGTTACCCTCGTGGCAAGCAGCGGCTGATTCGCATTTCGCAGCGCCTCAAAAATCTCCACGATCGTCTCAGCTGATTTATTTTCACCGTAGACAACCTCGGGAAATCCGCACCGGTCGATTCGATCCAGGTCCAGAGTGACTTCCGCCATTGCTTGTGGAGCGAGAGACAATAGCTCACTTACTTCAGCAACGGATTTCGATCCGTCTGCCAATGCATTCAGTATTTCAATTATTCTCAATTCGGACATTCGCCACCTATCTGCGAACACGACGTAGCTAACACCTTGTCAGTATTAGAGTCTCAAACAAGAATGACATAAATAACCCCCTTTAGCAGCTTTTTGAAGGAAGCAAACATGCCAAGTTGCGTACTTGCATATTCCGGTGGTCTGGATACATCTGTCATTCTTGGATGGCTCATGGACCGTGGTTACGACGTACATGCCGTCTACGTGGATTTAGGACAACCGTGTGAAGATCGAGAAGAGATACTTCAAAAGGCGAGGGACATCGGCGCTGCAAGCGCTCGCATCGTCGACGCACAGGAAGAAATGTGTCGCGACTTCGCTTTCCCAGTGCTGAAGTGGCAAGCCAAATACGAAAGCATCTACCTGCTCGGCACATCCATTGCCAGACCATTGATTTCCAAAGTCTGTTTGCAAGTTGCAAGAGAAGTTGGCGCAACGGCATACGCACATGGTGCAACCGGCAAAGGAAATGACCAATGCCGATTCCAACTGGCAGCAGAAGCGCTCGATCCGTCCATTGAAATAATTGCACCATGGCGGATTAAGGAATTCAGAGATCTATTCCCTGGTCGAACGGAATTAATTCAGTACTGCGAAGAAAAGAATATTCCGGTTAAAGCATCCACCGCGAAGCCTTACAGTAGCGATGAAAACTGCCTACACATCAGCTATGAGGCAGGCCAACTTGAAGATCTAAATGTCAACGGCGTCGAGATTGTTGAATTTGGTATGGGTGTTTCACCACAAGCAGCACCGGAAGAAGCTGAGTCGGTCACCGTACGGTTTGAAGAGGGAACGCCGATTGCAATCAATGGCGAAACACTCAATCCACTACAAATCGTGCTGAAGCTCAACGAAATCGGCGGTCGCAATGGTATCGGCCGAATTGACATGGTGGAGAATCGATTCGTCGGCATGAAGAGCCGTGGCGTCTATGAGTCTCCCGGTATGACGATTCTCTACGATGCCTTGATGTACGTCGAACAGCTGACGTTAGATCGTGACCTGGTCCATCTCCGCGACCGGCTTTCACCGGAAGTCGCTGAAATGGTTTATTACGGATTTTGGTATCACGCGAAAATGGATGCACTGCTGGCATTCATCGAAAACGCATGCCAAAAGGTCAGTGGTGAAGTCACCCTGAAGCTCTACAAGGGCAACATTATGGTTGACAGCCGGAGCAGCCATAACAGCCTGTACGACGAAGGGATCGCCACCATGGAAGGCGGCGGGTCATATAACCAGGACGATGCTGAAGGATTCCTTCGTATTCAAGGCCTACCCGGCCGAGTCCAGGGTCGTATCACGCCGAGAGATTTTTCATAAATCCTTCGTTGCGACTTATGACATACAGTCTTTTTTTCACTTTCTCTAAAGATCGTGCGTATCTACGGACGATTGGGTGCCTTGCAAGTGGCAAATAGAGTCAACGACGAATCCCCAACACGTTGCTGCTCTAAGTCCAATTCCATCCCCCACTTTGGAGAATCTGAAAATGAAGCCGTCCACTGAACGATTGCTTCGTTACGTCTACCTGGCAGCCATCGTAATTGCACTTTGTGGTTGCAAAGGAATGCGACAACGTAGAACGGCATCATCGATGCCGATGACAGCTGATCAAGTTGCCGCTGTGAGACAAGGTACCACCCGACTGGCCTCCGGGCCCAATGGTATGCCCAATTCGGCAGCAAAAACCTATACCGTCGAGTTTCGCTCCGCTAGCGGCGGGAAAGATCGTGTCACACTGCCGTTTAAACCCAATATGGTCATCTCCGATGCACTGCAGCAATCAGGAGCTCATCGTCGGTTTTCGGGCATGAAAATCAAGCTAAAACGTGCCACGAATGATCCGACAAGGTACATTCCGCTGGACGTAGCATTCAATAATTCCCACGCGCGCATTGAACCGATATTCGATTATGCGATCTATCCACGTGATTACATCGTAGTATTACAAAATGACACAACGCCAATAGATATTGCGATTAGTGATGCACTAACTCCGTTTGGACATCTACTTGGCCAGCCGTAGTGTAGCCATGGACTTCATCGCTTAAGACGGCATTCCACATCACCCGCTGTTTGAACGACGGATTCGGAATGCATATCGCCTGTTTTATCCCATCACTGTTCGGAGGCGGCGCAGAGAGAGTCGCGATCAATCTCTGTGACGGATGGTCCCGGACGGGACACAAAGTCCAGATCGTAGTTTCCGAAGCCAGCGGTGCATTCTGTGATCAAATTCCAACGAACGTGGAATTGGTGAATCTAGACACTGGTAAAGTACGTAAGTCGATCGGGAAGCTTGCTCAGTACATCGATGATCAACGCCCGGATGTTTTGTGTTCCCACCTCAGCCACGCAAACATCGCCGCCATTCGTGCGGTCAACAAATCAAACGCCAAGCCAAAGTGTGTTTTGGTCGAACATCTAACGATGAGCGCGTACAAAGGTGTAAAGCTTCGTGACAAACTCATTAAGCCGATCGCCCGCAGAGTCTACAAGCATGCTGATGCAATCGTGGCAGTTTCCGTCGGTGCTGCACGAGACCTTGAACGGACATTGTCACTACCGTCTGAATCCGTACATGTGATTTACAACCCAGTCGTGACCGATGAACTGGCGACCAAAGCCGAACTTTATAATGAACATCCGTGGCTGCACGACGATGTCCCCGTCGTATTGGGCGTTGGCAGGCTGACACCTCAAAAAGATTTCAACACCTTAATCACCGCCTTCTCCAAAGCACAAAAGAAACGCGATCTGCGACTTGCCCTGCTCGGCACCGGTGAATTGCAATCCCAACTGGACTCTCAAATCCGATCTCTCGGTCTGGAAGATCATGTCCTGTTAGCCGGCTTTAGCAAGAATCCATATTCGTGGATGACCAACGCCGACTTGTTTGTGTTGTCATCCAGATGGGAAGCGCTGCCCACAGTATTAATCGAAGCGATGGCGTGTGGATGTAATGTCGTGGCGACGGATTGCCCGTCTGGTCCCGTCGAAATTCTAGTGGAAGACCTCGCGACCGGACTCGTGCCAGTCGGTGACTCCGACAAGATGGCAGAAACCATATTAAGCACGCTGCAAAATCCGATCAGTCGTGACAGACTTCGAGCAATGGCACGCTCACGATTCTCCGACGAGCAATCCTGCAATGCGTATCTGCAGTTATTCGAAGATATCCATTAGGTCATATGTCAGTTTTGTGGGCGACCACGGTACCTTGGGACATTGGAAACCTTGCTCTGGAAAAATAGCCTCTTGTACTACCGAATCCTCTTGTTAGAATCATCCGAGCGAATGAAATTCGTCTAGTCCTCGGAGAACCCAGAATTGGCAGAGCCAAGCACTGATGGCGCATCACAAATCAGTCCAGTTCCAGAAAACTGGACGAAGCGTCATTTACTTGGGTTAGAAGATCTTTCTGCTGAGGAAATCAATACGGTTCTCGATACCGCCGCCGAATTAAAAGCAGCCACAGGCGGATGCCAGGACAAGCTATCTGTCCTTAACGGCCTGACGATCTCGAACATGTTCTTTGAGAACTCCACGAGGACACGTAACAGCTTCAGCCTTGCCGCACGTCGCCTCGGTGCAGATACCGTTGAGTTTTCAGCTGGTACAAGCAGCCTCAGCAAGGGCGAAACACTTATCGATACCGCCAAGACAATCGAGGCGATGAATGTCGACATCATGGTGGTAAGGCACCAAACGCCAGGCACGCCACACATGCTGTCGCAAAACGTCGCGTGTGGAATCGTAAACGCTGGTGATGGACCGCATGAGCATCCGACTCAGGGATTGCTTGATATTCTCACGATTCGAGAACACAGAGGATCGCTGGAAGGAAAAACTGTCGCCCTGGTCGGGGATATCACCCATAGCCGAACTGCCAGGTCAAACATCTGGGGCCTGAAAAAGCTGGGAGCTCACGTCATCGTGTGCGGACCGTCAACACTCGTGTCCAAACACTGGGAAGATTACGGTGTGGAAGTCTCTTACAGCCTCGACGACATTCTGCCGCGATGCGATGTCCTGAATTTGCTGCGGATTCAATTTGAGCGACAATACACGCGCCCCTTTCCGTCCATCCGCGAATACGCCTTGCTCTACGCCATGAATAAGAACCGCATGGCTCGTGCGAAAGATGACATCTTGATCACAGCACCCGGCCCGATTAATCGTGGTGTCGAAATAACGCCAGATGTGGCTGACGGGCCGCATTCGGTCATTTTAAATCAGGTAACAAATGGAATCGCAATACGTATGGCAGTATTACGCCTACTAGCCAGCCAACAGTAAAACCCACTTCAATTTCATACAAAACACCATCACTCCCATGTCACTACTGATCAAAAACGGACGCATTATCGACCCAAGCCAATCGCTTGATCAGGTCGCTGACATCCTCGTTCAAGACGGTAAAGTGACACAGATTGGTGAGGGACTCGACGATTCCAACGTAGAGCAGGTGGTGGATGCCCAGGACATGGTCGTCACGCCGGGCTTAGTAGACATGCACGTGCAGTTGCGTGAACCTGGTTTTGAAGAGGACGAGACCATTGAATCGGGTACGGCAGCTGCACTCGCCGGAGGCTTCAGCACGATTGCATGTATTCCAAATACCGATCCACCGATTGATACGCAGGCCGGTGTCGAATTTGTACGGCAAAAAGCATCTCGCGCTCGAAACTGCAATGTCTACGTGATCGCTGCCGTCAGCAAGAATCGCGAAGGCGAAGAACTGGCAGAAATGGGAATGCTTGTGGAAGCCGGAGCCGTTGGATTCAGTGACGCATGCAGCCCGATCCACAGCACCGATCTGTTTCGCAGAGCGCTTGAATACTCACTGATGTTTGACAAGCCAATCCTTAATCATCCCGAAGTACCGGAATTGAGCCAGTCCGGCATGATGCACGATGGATCCATATCAAACGTCCTGGGAATCGGTGGATTGCATCCGGATGCAGAAGAGGTCATGACAGCACGTGACTTGCGTCTGGCAGAATCAACCGGTGGCCGACTGCATCTGATGGACATCTCTACGAGCGGAAGTGTGGAGATTATCCGAAGAGCAAAAGGACGGGGCGTGCGGGTCACAGCAGAGTGTCCGATAGCAAACCTGATACTCACCGATGATACCCTTCGCTCTTTTGACTCAAACTACAAAGTGAATCCACCCTTGAGAAGCCAGCAACACGTGGACAGCTGTCTAGAGGGAATCAGGGACGGCACCATCGATGTCATCACCAGTGCACACACACCACGCGCGACAGAAAAGAAAATGACGGTTCTGGATCGGGCACCGTTTGGCATGGTGAATCTCGAGACGACGCTTGCCCTAGTGATCACCAAACTTGTCTCCACTGGAGAACTACAGTGGTTAAATGCCATCGCTGCCTTGAGCACCAATCCAGCACAAGCACTTGGGATTAAAAAAGGGACACTAGCAGTCGGTGCCGATGCAGACATCACGATCATCGATCCAAACATCTCCTGGATCGTCGACGTGACTTCTTTTAAGTCACAAAGCCAAAACTCTCCCTTTAACGGAGAGCAACTGACGGGCAAGGCACGTCAGGTATTTATTAGCGGGGAATTACGCTACGAGTTATCCTGAGTTACATGTCACGGATTTCATCTTGTAGCGCGCTAGTCATAATCGATGGCTATAACCTCCTTTTTGCAAAAGGGATTGACGGTGTTGATAATCCCACCGGCACACTGGAGGATGCACGGGATGCGTTAATCGATTGGATTCTGGAAACGCTGCCTTCAACTACAGCCAATCGTACTATTTTGACCTTCGATGCTAAAAATCCACCGCCAAACCGACCGCGACAGTTTACCCACTCGGGACTTACGGTCCATTTCGCAGCTGACTTCGAAGAAGCAGATGATCTGATCGGTGCATACATTGAAGCACATTCATCTCCAACGAAGCTGACCGTCGTATCCAGTGACCATCGCGTACAACGTATGGCACGCCGCCGAGATGCGACTGCGGTGGACAGCAACGTGTGGTTTCGCCAGATGACCGGAAACGCATACGCACGCTCTCGCGGCCACCGATCGGATACCAGTAAGCCGGACGGGCCACTTCATCCATACGATGTGCAGCGCTGGATCAGCATGTTTGGACTGGAATCGGAAGCTGACTTGCTCTTTTCAGAACAGGAGCTTGGCGATCTGCCTCCCATTTCCAAGCCGAGACGAGAGCCACCTGTAAAAACAGAAGTATCCAAACCCAGACCGACAAAGACCGTTCAGCCCGACGCAAACACCAAGACCGACAAAAACAAGCCCGAGCCTGTCGACGACTGGGACAAACTCTTCAAGGAACTGATGCAGGAGTCGAACGAGATTGTCAAAGAATTCGAAGATCCGGAAAAACCATCGACGAGTAAAGGTGCAGAGCAAAGCGACCTGCATAACCCCTTTCCGCCTGGCTATGGAGAAGATTTGCTCGAGTGATGCAATCGTTGCACGCATCGACAGCATGTTAATGTTGTTTTAAACTCGCGGGATAGAATGGTCGCGAGAGATTTGTACGCGCAATTTATGACAACTCCGCCAGACATCCTTAAGAAACAGGTTGACGCTACATGGCAAGTAACACTCCAACACTAGACTCCATCGCTCAAAAAGTAGAGGACGGCGAGCGATTGTCGATGGACGATGGGTTGTTTCTTTACGACGACTCGACACCGCTACATGAAGTCGGCCAATTGGCGAATCGTGTGCGTGAACGCATTAATGGCAACGTTGCGTACTACAACATCAATACGCATCTAAATCCAACCAATATCTGCGTCTACCGGTGTAACTTCTGTGCCTTCCGTGCGGATTTACGCGACCCGCGAGGATACGTAATGGACGACGAGCAGATTCTCGCTCGCGGTGCAGAAGCGGTTGAAAACGGCTGTACCGAGATTCACATTGTCGGAGGCTTACATCATCAAAAGAAATTTGACTGGTATCTAAACCTTGTCAAGATTTTGCATGACGCCTATCCACAACTACATCTGAAAGCGTGGACTGGTGTTGAAATCAACTGGTTCGAATTCCTTACAAGACAGCCGGTACGCACCATTTTGGAGCAACTGCATGAGGCTGGGCTAGGAAGTATGCCAGGCGGTGGTGCCGAAATATTCCACCCGGAAGTACGTGACAAGATCTGTGAACATAAGTCAGATGCACATAACTGGCTCAATATACATAACACGGCTCACGACATCGGAATTAAAACAAATTGCACGATGCTCTATGGGCATATCGAGAATGCTTATCATCGTGTGGACCACTTAATTCGACTGCGTGAACTTCAGGACCGCACTGGTGGTTTCCAGACGTTCATTCCTTTGGCATTCCATCCGGAAAACACCGAACTCGGGGAAGAGAACAACATCAAGAAACCGTCATCCTTGATGGACTTGAGGACAGTTGCCGTCTCGAGATTAATGTTGGATAACGTGCCACACATCAAGGCCTACTGGATCATGCTTGGAATCGGAACGGCACAAACAGCACTCTCATATGGTGCAGATGATTTGGACGGAACCGTGCGGCACGAACTGATTTATCACGATGCCGGCGCGACGACGCCGGAGTTATTGACCGTGGATCGACTCGAGGACTTAATCCGGGAAGCCGGACGGGAACCCGTCGAACGTGATACCGTGTACAACCATGTTCTCAGAGATGCTGACGATCCAACAAAATGGACGACCGGCGAACCGATTGTGCTGCAGAATGCATGACGCATGTAACCGCAGGTCTGCGACGGTGATTACTGGACTCCAAACAGATTCTTAATGGCCTGTCTGGCAAATCGTCGTGTCTGTTCGTCTTCGTCATCGACGAACTTCTTTAGAGTATCAAGAGCTGGGCGGCCTGCGCGACCCATCGTACCGATTGTAAATATGGCCAACTGCTTAACCACCCGATCCTCCGATTCCATCAGTTCAATCAGCGTTGGGATTGCAGCAGGACCAATTAGCGATAGAGCATCGCTGGCTGCCTCGACCAATTTCGCATCTTCGTGGAGCATTAATTCACCAAGAATCTCAACGGCGGACTCTGCCATGGGACCGAGTTTCTTCAGGTGAATCACTGCAGATCGTTTGACGGTTGCATTTGCATTTTCCTTTAGTACCGCAATATAAACCGGTAGCGCGTTAATAGGTTCTTCCAGTTTGCTCAGCCCCAACAGTGCCGCGCTACAAACGTTTGCCGCAGCATCACTTTTAGCAATGTCACCGAGCACAGGAATCGACTTATCACTGTACAGGGCGTGTTCGTTCAGTAATCGAATGGCCGCGACGCGAATCTGTTCTTCTTCATCTTGTCTTTGAGCAATCGACATCAATTGTGTCACCAGCTTTTCGGCACCATCTAGACTGATTCGTCGCGCAAGTTGCAGGGCAAGTTGACGCACTTTTGCATCCGAATCATTCAGTGCCTTGAAAACGACTTCATCGAGAATTTCAGTGTCAAGCGCGCGACCGCCCGCCAGGAAATACATCGCACCGCGGCGCTGGTCATCATCACCGAGATCCAGATACATGACGCATTGGCCAATGACATCCTTTTCCAGCATTCCCAGAGCACTGCTGGCATCGACCTTCTGTTGCGTTTCACCACCGCCAAGTTCCGTCAGCAAGAGCCCGATTTGATCATCAAGAACAATTGCTATCGTCTCAGATACATTATCACCCGCTGTTGTGTTTTCCTGAGAGACGCTGTCCTGAGTATTCTCAGATTCGGCTACGTCAGAATCACTGCCGTCCGCATCCGTAGAAACTTCCGGACCAATGGTGTCCTTTCCTTGTTCTGTTGCGTCATCACCACCACACCCTGACAGACACAACACAAACAAAAGTAGTAGTGCAGGAATTGCAATCGATGCAAACCGCAGCGGATTTGCTGACCGCTTTATCTGTTCCAAGACTCTGCTCATCCAAGCGCCCTCAATTACATAATTCACAAAGTGAAGTTCCGGCATTTACCAATACTTGCCAACCTCACAAAACCCGTGGCCCAACGTCATCTGAATATTTAGATGTCTGAGTCTCCGGCTCGGGAATTATAGCAATAGATCTACCGTTACGATCAAGAACAGTCCGACACTAATTACGATGTTAATCTGAAAAAATGCAATATTTACTCTCGTAAGATCATCAGGCTTCACCAGCCAATGTTCATAGAACAACAACAGTGCCACAGCTACTGCTGCCGTGTGGTAGATAGGACCTAATTGCAAATCCGGGCCCATCCAGTGGTGTGAAAATGGCAGTGCAATGAGCGCTCCAACCATTAACACATGCGAAAACGCTGCAATTCGCAGTGCACCCTTAATACCAAACCGGCTGGGAATACTGCGGAGCTTCGCTTCCTTATCGAAGTCAAAGTCCTGACAGGCGTAAATAATGTCAAAGCCAGCGACCCACGTCATTACGATAATCCCAACAAGCACAGCTGGCAAAATATCCGCTGGGTGATACATCAGTACATGGCCACGTAATGCGATCCACGTGCTGATCGGTGCGAGCATCAGGCTCACGCCAAGGTAGACATGTGCTAGCGATGTAAATCGTTTTGTATAGCTATACATCAGTAGGAACAGCAGCACGGGCACCGAGAGAATGATCGGTAGCTTGTTCGGAAGAAATAACAAAGTCGACGCAATAAACGCGACACAATTGAACACCGTAAACGACGTCACACTTTTGACACTAAGTTCACCTGCGGGAATGTGCCGTTTGGATGTTCTCGGATTTTCCGCATCGATTCGTCTATCCGCAATACGATTAAACGCCATGGCCGCGCTGCGGGCAAAGACCATACAAAGAATAATTCCGGTCAAGTGAGAAAGCCGAAATGCAACCGACTCGGTTGAGCTGAGATCAGATTCAGTTGCTGCGGGAACAAGCCAACACATAACCGCGCTCATGAGCGCAAAGGGAAGCGCGAAGAGCGTGTGACTGAACCGAATCATTTCAAGAATCTGGCGAAGCTGTTTCATCAGATAAATCTAGCATCCCCATCGTTGCGACAGGTCGTTTTCAACTGCGAGCTGGTCGAGAATTCTGGCAACGACAAAATCCACCAGATCTCCGACAGAATCCGCACCGTGATAAAAGCCAGGGCTGGCAGGCAAAACGACGGCACCGGCCTGAACGGCAAGTTCCATGTTGCGGATATGAACAAGCGACAGAGGCGTCTCCCTAGTTACAAGCACCAGATTCCGTTTTTCTTTAAGGTGGACTTCTGCTGCACGATGAATCAGATTCCTGCTTGCTCCAGTCACGACTGCACTAAGTGTGCCGCCGCTGCACGGACAAATCACCATACCGTCAGTTAAGTAGGAACCGCTGGCAGTCGGGCTCATAAAATCGCTGCAGTGTTCATAACTCAATTGGGAGTCAATGCTAACGCCATCTGATATGCAAGCGTCCCCCAGATATTCCAGTTGGGTATTTAAGAGCTCATCCAGATCGCCATTCTCCAAATCCACCTTGATGCCGGTCTCTTGTGTTACCACGGCAGCACCGGCATGACTCATGATGAGATGGACGTGTCGTCCGGCAGCGAGCAACTGTTGTAGCAATCTCAATCCGTATGGGACTCCACTGGCACCGGTGATGGCGAGGACGATTGGTCTGTCGTTTGCACTAGCCATCGGCATCCTCGTCCTTGCGCGTGCCAACATATAGCGTTACGACACCAAGTGTGAAGCTATGCATCTTCACGTCAGTCAGTCCGGCAGACTCCATGCGTTCCACTAACGCCGATCCGCTGGGAAACTCCAACACGCTGTCAGGCAGGTATTTGTAAGCATCCTCAGAATTCTTCGCAAATATCCGACCAATTCCTGGAAGGATTCTGCGCATGTAAAATCCATACATGGACTTAAACGGCTGCCACTGCGGATGTGAGAATTCCAACACGGCGACTTTTCCCCCGCGTTTACAAACTCGGGTCATTTCGCGAAGGCCGGCATCTGTGTCCTGCACATTACGCAGTCCGAATCCCACCGATACGATTTGAAATGTCTCATTGTCAAAAGGGAGATGTAACGTATCTGCCTCAAGCAATTCCAGACGGTTTCCAAATTTGTGCCGCTGTTTCTTTTGATTGCCGATTTCCAGCATTTCTCTGCAAAAATCGGTGCCGACCACATCCACATTTCCTTTTACCCGTTTACACCAGGCAAATGCCAAATCCGCGGTACCTGTGCAAACATCCAAAATCGGTGTGTCACCGACCGGGGATACAATGCGCACCGTTTTTTTGCGCCAGCGGCGATCGATATTCATCGATAACACGCGGTTCATGCGGTCATATTTTGGCGCAATCTCACCGAACATCCGCTGTACGCGACTGCCTGTTTTATCGACTTTGAGCTGTGTATCTGACATACAGTGATTCATCCACTTCTTTGGTGGCTCTTCGCTCCATCGTACAACCGTGTAGGATGGGTGACTAGCAACCGCACTTGGTGAACAGAGTATTTACCGTCAATGATTTACACTTATTCACTACCAAACCATGCCGATCCTCTCGCGTTAGCTTCGGGTACGGCAGTCGTTATTGACGTATTGCGCGCCACCACGACAATCTGCACGGCGCTGGCGAATGGCTGTAGCTACATCGTGCCATGTTTAGCCATCGAGAGTGCAATCGCAGCGGCGGAACAAATCACACCTAAGCCAATCCTCGGAGGAGAGCGGGGAGGGGTGCTGATTGACGGGTTTGACTTAGGTAATTCGCCGGCGGAATACACCGCGAAACAGGTCGCAGAAACTCCCATTGTCTTTACAACGACGAACGGTACCAAGGCGATGGAGACTTGCACCCACGCACAATCTACTGTGCTTGCCAGCTTTAACAATCTCACACGAGTCGTTGACCACTGCAACGCCACCCTTAGTCAGGGGCAGGATCTGCATATTATTTGTGCTGGAACAAACGGCCGGGAAACCGAGGAAGACTTCCTTCTTGCTGGCGCGATCGCCAGCAAACTGGCGATGGTTAACTCACCTATATGCCACACGACACAAGCAGCTTGTAACCAATGGCAGCGGCTTCAGGACGGCGAATTAGATATTTTCTCCGTTCTTTTGGAAAGCAAAGGTGGAAGAAACTTGCAATCTATTGGCTTAGAAGGCGATATTAGATTGGCAAGTGAAGTCGATAACAGCGATGTGCTTCCGCTGCTGAACCATCAGAGCAATCGCATCACCGGATAATTCGTACTTCCCACTCCCACAAATGAGACTTCACATCCTCCCACCCGGTCAATCAACGAGCCCATCACCATGACATTACCTGACTATATTGTCCTCGCCTGCTACTTCGTGCTGCTCGTATTTATCGGTATCTATTGCATGCGACGCATCAAGCATCAGGAAGACTTTTTCATGGGTGGCCGTGGATTCGGAAAGCTCTTGCAGACGTTTGCTGCGTTCGGAGCTGGCACAGGTTCGAACGATCCAATTCAAACAGCTCGGAACAGCTACACCGGCGGTGTCAGCGGTATGTGGAGTGTGATGTACTGGTTGTTCGTCACTCCGTTCTACTGGATTACGGGAGTTTGGTATCGCCGAATGCGTCACATGACCCTTGGCGACTGGTATGTAGAGCGATATGAATCCAAGCCGCTTGGAGCAGCATATAGCATCTTTGGTGTGACCTTTTTCATGATCTATGGCTCGATGTTCTTCACGGCCATCGCCAAGACGGCAGCGCCGATGATTACAAATGCCGACGGCGTTCCGATCGAGGCAATTGGCCCGTTTGAACTCAACCAGGTGCTGATCCCGATTATTGGTGTCATTGTTGTTCTTTACGGTATTGCCGGTGGCTTGACCGCTGCCTATTTCACTGACTTGATTCAGGGTATTTGCATCATCGGTCTGAGCATCATGCTGATTCCAATCGGCCTCAATGCACTTACGGGAAATGAAGCGTTGAATCCAACCGGGGACAAGTCCGGCTTCGAGATCATGCACGATCAACTGCCTGAAGAGCATTTTGACCTGCTTTCCAGTGCCGGAGAGTTCTCACTGTATTATCTCATTGCGATTGTGTTTGCGAACTTGCTTGGCATTGTTGTTCAACCGCACTTTATCGCTACCGGTGGGGGTTCAGCCAAGAATGAGAATAGCGCACGTATTGGTCTGGTCACAGGAAACTTCCTCAAGCGTTTCTGTACCATCGGCTGGCTGCTCACTGCGTTGATCGCAGCCACACTCTATGCTGACGTCCCCGAGTTGATTCAGGATCCGGATAGAACCTGGGGATACGCGACGATGGAATTACTTGGTCCCGGGTTGCGCGGTTTGATGCTTGCCTGCCTGTTGGCAGCACTGATGAGCAGTGTCGATGCCTACATGGTGGTTGGTTCGGCATTGATCGTTCGAAACCTCTACGCACCCTACATCAAGCCAGAAGCATCTGAGCAACACTACCTTTGGGTCGGAAGAATCACTGGCGCACTAATCGTCGCCGGTTCTATCATCTTCTCGTTGTCCATTAATGACATGCTCGGCCAACTCAAACTTAATTTCTGGTTCCCCCTCGTGTTTGCCGCACCATTCTGGCTGGGAATGTACTGGCGACGAGCAAATACCAAGGCAGCATGGATCACCGTCATTTACTGTCTGTTCTTCTTCTTTTTGATTCCCTATTTCGGTCCGTCAGTATTCACGAGCTGGCGAACCAATAAGGGGCTAACTCAAATTACCCCGATTGTTGAAACCACGACCATGGTTACAGCATCGAAAAGTGAATTAAGAAAGCGGTATGTTATTGCGCACGACAAATGGGGTGCAGAGTCAAAGGGACTCACCGGCGATGAACTCGCCGCCCACCAATCGCTCAAACCTGAAAGACTTTCCGAAACGACAATCCGTGTCCCACAGGACGGCCAGATGATCAACATCATTGCCGGCGAAACCCTGCTACCCGTTACCAAACGCTCCGGAGGTACAGCGTTGTTTTGGGATAAGGTCGTCCCTGCAAACGAAGATATCGAACCGGTGCTTACCGGCAATGAGGAGTCAGCTGACAAGACTGTGAAAAGATATGAATATCCTGAAGGCACTGAACTACAGGGGGAAGGAAACTTGAAACTTAACCTGCTGATGTTCAAACCTCTTGGTATGGACTTGCAGAGCAAGCCGGCGTCGACGCTCAGTGCACTGGAACTCGTTCCCAAGATCGTCATGCCGTTTGTGTTAATGATCGTACTCAGTTTTGTACTACCGTTTAGGAATTCCAAAGAAGCGCTGGATCGGTATTACGCCAAGATGAAAACCAGCGTGGACTCGGATCCACAGAAGGACAAACTGAAGTTAGAAGCAGTGTACGCCGATCCAAGCCTAATGGAGCGGAAGAATTTATTCCCTAACACTCAATTGGAAATCCAGAAGCCGACATTCGCAGATATCGCTGGATTTGTTGTTTCGGTGGCCATTTGCTTCATCATCATTGCATTTGTATTTTGGCTTGCCGGAGTCGGAGGCTAATCCGCTGGAGTCATGACTTGTGACCCTGTGCGCCTTTGAGTGCTGTTCGTATGATGGTAGTTTGCGTTCTGGATCTTTTTCCGGACCGGTATCCTGCACTACAGTTTTTGGTTTTTCACAGATGTTGCGCACTCTTCTTCGCTCTAAAATCCACCGTGTTACGGTAACAGAAGCAAATCTGGATTACGACGGAAGTATTTCTATCGACGTGGAACTGCTCGAGGCTGCCGGCATTACCGACCATGAGCAGGTAGATATATACAACGTAACGCGTGGGACTCGGATTACCACATATGCAATTGAAGCAGAACGAGGCAGTCGCAGAATCTGTATCAATGGAGCAGCCGCACATCTGGTAGACCCCGGTGATCTGGTCATAATCGCCTGCTACGGACAGTTTTCTGCGGACGAGATACAAGGCCATGAGCCTGTCATCATCCACGTTGATGCCGAAAACAACCCAACAAACTGAATGGACTTGCACAATGAGTCGTTTTGCAACAAGACGCAGTAAGCTGCGTCGACTGATGAAACAACAGGGACTCGATACCCTATTAATTACAAACTACACCAATGTCACCTATCTAACCGGTTTCACCGGCGATGACAGTTACATGCTAATCAACCGCAATGATGCGGTCGTCATTAGTGATTCACGCTATACGGTACAGCTTGCTGAAGAATGTCCGGATGTAGATGTCGACATCAGAACATCCGCTGAGTCCATCGTTACAGCAACCGCAAAAATTGCTAAACGCATAAAGTCACAAGTCATTGGACTTGAATCGGACAGTCTGTCACTGTCGCTTTCTGAGCGACTGGGCGATGCGATGTCGGACATAAAGTTTGAAAGCACTTCTGGTTTGGTCGAGAAGCTGCGGGAAATCAAAGACAAGCACGAGATTCAGACTATCCGCAAGGCAGTCAAGTCAGCACAACGGGGATTCGCAGCGATCAAAGCAACGATGACCGGCGACCAGACAGAGCGGGAAATTGCATTTAATCTTGAACACCAAATGCGTCAATTCGGCGCGAATGGCACCAGTTTCGACCCCATCGTCGCGGTCGGCCCACGAGCGGCCCTACCGCATGCAAATCCAACACATCAGCAAATCCAGGACGATAACTTCGTGCTAATCGACTGGGGTGCCAATCATGATTTGTATATGAGCGATATTACCAGAGTGCTTGTCACGGGCGGCAAAGTGTCAAAACGACTTGAGAAGGTCTACAACACCGTACTTAAAGCTAACACAAGCGCCATTAAGAAGATCCGACCTGGCGCGGTCATGAAGAACATCGACGCGACAGCTCGCAATATCATTGGAAAAGCCGGCTTTGGTAAATACTTTGGTCATAGTCTGGGCCATGGAATCGGGCTGGTAATTCACGAATTGCCACGGCTAGCGTCTAACAACGATGCCGTTTTAGAACCGGGCATGGTAGTAACGGTCGAGCCTGGTATCTACATACCGGGTTGGGGCGGGGTGCGAATTGAAGACGATGTCCTGGTGACAAAAGATGGCTTCGAAGTACTAACCAGCGTGCCAAAGAAACTGGACGACTGCATCCTCGATTTGTAATGCTTCGACGCTGTTTGTGCGTAAATCAATGGAAAACCGTTTTTTCCTGATTTAGAGCTTTGGCCTACCACAAACCGGATAAATAAATACACTAGTTTAATTGGCATATAGGTGCCGATAATTGGGAGATTAGCCGAACGGATTCAAGAAGCTAATCCAGCCGATCACTACAACTTATGCAACAGGGAAGCGTGACCCTCGATGGCAGCAAAAGAAAAGACCCCCGATGTATTCGCAATGGATCGCATCCTCGAGTTAATTGACTTGATGAAAGAGCATGATCTTTGCGAAATAGACCTAAAACAAGACGACGAACAGATTCGATTGGTACGTGGTGGCCAGCCAGTAGTACCGGTTGCTGCAGCTCCTGCTCCGGCAGCTCCTGCAATAGCACCGGATGCCGCACCCGCTGCTGATGACAATCTGATCACCATTAACAGTCCGATGGTCGGAACGTTTTATTCCCGACCTAATCCGGACGCGGATGCCTTCATGAAAATCGGCGATGTTGTAAATAACGACACGACGGTTTGTATCATTGAAGCCATGAAGGTCTTCAATGAAATTCAGGCCGAGGTGAAAGGGAAGATCGTCGCCATTCTTGTGGACGATGAAGAACCAGTCGACGTGGGAAAACCACTTTTCAAAGTCGATCCTAGCATGTAATCAGTAGGCGGCTTATTGCCGGAACCGAATCGAATTTCAATCCTAGTTCTCCGAATCATCTGAAGTAGAATTGCTCATGTATAACCGTATTTTGATTGCAAACCGCGGTGAAATTGCACTTCGTGTTATTCGCGCTTGTCGTGAAATGGGAATCGAATCAGTCGCTGTCTTCAGCGAAGCTGATCGTGGATCTACCTACCTGGAATTGGCTGACGAAGCCTACTGCATCGGTGGTGCCCGCAGTAACGAGAGTTATCTGAAAATCGACCGCGTGATTAGTGCAGCAGAAGTTGGAAATGTTGACGCGATTCATCCAGGTTATGGATTCCTGGCAGAGAACGCTCACTTCAACGAAGTTTGCCGCAGTTGTGAAATCGACTTTATCGGCCCCACACCCGATGCAATGCAACGTCTTGGTGACAAGAACGAAGCGAGGACGATGGCACGAGAAGCGAACGTGCCGGTCGTACCTGGAAGTGATGGCCTCATCGAATCCGAAGAAGAAGCGGTCAAAGTAGCACATGAAATCGGATTCCCCGTGCTCATCAAAGCGACCGCCGGTGGTGGTGGCAAGGGCATGCGAGTTGCCCATAACGCGCTGGCACTCAACACGGCCCTGCAACAAGCTCAAGTCGAAGCAGAAGCAGCATTTGGAAATGCCAGTGTTTATCTGGAGAAGTACGTCGAACACCCGCGACATGTCGAAGTGCAAGTTATTGCCGACCAACATGGAAATGTCGTGCACCTGTGGGAACGTGATTGCAGCACTCAGCGACGGCATCAGAAGCTAATCGAGGAGAGCCCGGCACCTAATCTCCCTACCGATATAAGAAACTCGATCTGCGAGGCCGCGGTACGGATGATTCAGAACGCGAATTATCATAACGCCGGGACGGTTGAGTTCATCGTTGACAAAAATCACAACTTTTACTTCATCGAAGTGAACGCGCGTATTCAGGTTGAGCACCCCGTTACAGAGTTGGTCACAGGAATCGATCTGATTAAGGAACAAATCCGAGTCGCGGCCGGCGAGAAGCTTTCATTCACACAGGATGACATCGTTCTTAATGGATCAGCGATTGAATGCCGTATCAACGCGGAAGATCCAGACAAGAATTTCCAACCGTGCCCCGGCAAGATCGAATCACTGTTTATTCCCGGCGGATTGGGAGTGCGATTTGATTCGCACGTACATGCCGGCTATACGGTACCGCCATATTACGATTCGATGATTGGTAAACTGCTCGTTCACAAGCCAACGCGGGAAGAGGCAATCGACTGCATGCTGCGTTGCCTGGAGGAGTTAAGGGTTGGCGGGATCAAGACGACCGCACCATTCCACAAAGAGTTGTTGCAACATGCCGACTTCCATGATGGCAATATCGACACGACATTCGTTGAACGTACATTCCTGGACTAATTCAATCTGATTAGCCCAGGCAAATCCAAGAAACAGTGTAAGCGGATCTTCACAGCGATGGATAATACACTAGCCCGTCCACCTAAAACCGATCATTCCTTCAACCGCGTTGCGATTTTGTTCGCAGGCGGCCCGGCACCGGCAGCCAATGCAGTGATTTCAACTGCGGCTGTTGCATTTCTCCGCAACGGTGTGGAGGTCATTGGAATAAAACACGGCTACTCAAGCCTGATGGAATACGATGGATCTGCCGAGTTGGTCGAGGGTGAAGACTACGTCGTCCTTGATCACACGTTTCTTAGCCGAAGTCGTGCAAAACAGGGAATCATGATCGGCACGGCACGTGCGAATCCCGGGAAATCGATTTCACATCCGTCTCACTATGAAGACGAACAACGCGTTGCACCAATGAAACGCACCTACGAAGCACTCTGCTCATTAGGAGTGGATGCGCTCATTTCACTTGGTGGTGATGACACACTCAAGACAGCTAACAAATTCAAGTTGTATCAGGATCATCTCGGAGACGATGCTCGTAAGATCCCAGTCGTTCATTTGCCAAAGACGATCGACAACGACTACATGGGAATCGACTTTACATTTGGTTTCTTTACCGCGGTAGAAACGCTGGCATCGGAAATCCGAAACCTGCTTTACGATGCAGAAGCCGGCCGGGCGTATTTCCTGTGTGAACTGATGGGACGTAGTGCGGGCTGGCTGGCATACGGCGCCGCCATTGCCGGCGAAGCAAGTCTTGTGATCAGCGTCGAGGACATCATCGGGGAATATGCCGCAGAAGAAGAGTGGACCAATCCAACGACCGGTGAAACCGAAACCCGCACCATCATGAACATGGATAAAGTGATGGAGCGGATGGTTAAAACTATGATGGTGCGTGAGCAGGAAGGAAAGCCATTTGGTGTCATCGTCGTCGCCGAAGGACTTGCCGAATTCCTTCCCATGAGCACCCTCGAAGGCATTGCAAGAGACGATCATGGTCACATAGCGATTTCTCAAATCAACCTGTGCCAAATGATGGGAGACTTGCTCTCCAAAGCGTACGAAGCAGCAAGTGATTCGGCACGAAAAATCAACGGCCTGCAGCTTGGATATGAGTCACGCTGTGCCAGACCACACGCTTACGATGTGATGCTCGGAAGCCAACTCGGCGTGGGTGCGTACCGCGCACTGGTTGAGGAAAGTCTCAACGGCGTCATGGTCTCTGTCAGCGGACAACTCGATCTTCATTACGTGCCGTTTGAAAAGCTCGTCGACCCGGAAACACTCGTTACCGTGGTCCGATTCATCGACGTAAAGAGCGACTTCCATCGCCTGGCGCGTTTTCTGGAAACATATGTCAACGAGTAATCGCCTTGCACGTTGACGGCAACGCCTTTCTGTAACCCCATCTCCGTGGAGTTACAAGCTGCCTTTGGTGCTGGGAATCCCCATTAATCGTCCGTCAGCAGCTGTCGCCATACGTAATGCACGGGCGGTACCCTTGAAGATCGCTTCACTGATGTGGTGGCTGTTACGGCCGTGATGCAGAATCACGTGAAAATTACAAAGAGCGTTAGCCGCCACTGCCTGCCAAAAGTCTTCTACAAGTTCACTGTCGAATTCACCAATCTTGTCCGTTGGGAATTCCGCGTTGAACACCATTGCGTAACGGCCGCTGAAATCCAGGGCAATCGTAACGAGTGTTTCTTCCATCGGCAGTGTGAAATGGCCGTATCTGTGAATGCCGGCTTTGTCACCAAGCGCTTCTTTTATCGCCTGACCGAGACAAATGCCGACATCTTCCACGGTATGATGCTGATCAACGTGAAGGTCACCGTTGCACTTGACGGTAAGATCCAATGCACCATGTTTGGCAAACAGCTCAAGCATGTGATCAAAGAACCCAACTCCCGTACTGATATCTGACTGACCTGAGCCATCCATATTCAGTTCAAGTGAAATCTCTGTTTCTGTAGTCTTACGATTTATCGTTGCTGTACGTGCCATGGTTATACTTTCATTTCTATCAAACTAAGACAAGCGTCGATTTGCTCATCCGTTCCAACAGATATACGCAAACCGTCACTCCATCCTTCATAGTTCATATATCGGACAAGTACGCGGTTGTCTTTTAGATGTTCATAGATAGGCTTTGACGGTTGTGACGAATGGGTACACCAAACGAAGTTGGCTTGTGATGGTATTACCTCAAATCCCAGTTTTTCCAGCCCCTGGTGAAGTCGTTGACGTGTCTCCAACACCTTATTTCGGTTGTTTTCGAACCACTGTTGGTCTCCAATTGCCGCAGTTGCTCCGGCAATTGAAATGGCATCGCAATTGTATGAATCCTTAACTTTGCAAAACTCTGCAATCATTTGCGGTTGTGCCATCAAGAAACCAAATCTCAATCCAGCCAGCCCGTACGACTTACTCAGCGTCCGCGACACCATGATTTTGGGATTTTCTTTTACCAGATCGATGCAATTAAACTCGGCAAAGTCTGCATAGGCTTCATCAACCAAGATCGGGCAGGGTAGCCGGTTGGCCAAATCCAAAATATCCTCTTTGGCCACTACCGTACCGGTTGGGCTATTCGGATTCGGAAGAAAAACCAATTTTAGCTTGTCGTGCCCGTCACCGAATGCCTGCGGCAGTGACCAGTCTTCGTTAAATGCGACGCGTTCACTACCAGCGCCCTGAATCTCAGCGAGCGTGCTGTAAAGGATGTAGCTTGGATACGGCAGCCGAATCATCTCTCCAACGTCGACCAATGATCGCGTTAAAATCGTAAGGATATCGTCACTGCCATTGCCACACAGAATCCAGTCAGGATCCACACCTAACACCTCACCGGCACGTATTCGAAATGCGGTAGCAAGTGGATCCGGATATCGCACCAGATTCTCCGCGGTTTGTCGAATCGCTTCTATCACATGAGGAGAAGGTGGATAGGGATTCTCATTCGTATTGAGCTTTATGAATTTCCCGGCCTGCGGTTGTTCACCAGGAACATACCCCTGCATATTGGTAACGGCATCGCGAAACATGATTATTGTTCTCCTTCGCGAAGATTGCCTGATTGGTCCTCTATTCGAATATCGACGCTAGCACGATGCGCCGTTAGACCTTCCTTGTCGGCCATATTTTGTACGTCCGGTGCAGCTTCCAGCAAGGCATCACGACTGTACTCAATGACACTTGCACTTCGCATGAAGTGATTGGCGCACAATCCAGAGGCCCAACGAGCAGTACCACCGGTCGGCAACACGTGAGATGGCCCCGCAACATAATCGCCGATGGCGACTGGACTGTAGTTACCAAGGAACGTTGCGCCGGCGTTGGTTATGTGCGGCAAAATCTCCCGGGCATTATCCGTCGCGATATGTAAGTGTTCTGGTCCAATTTCATTCGTAATCTGAATTGCTTCATCCTTATCCTGCACAAGAATAAGAGCTCCAAATGACTCGAGACTATGACGCGTTAGGGACTCACGCGATAAATTGACAACTTGCCGATTGAGTTCTTCGTATGTCCTTTGCAGCACGTCCTCGCTCCATGTCACCAAAATGCTGGCACCGGGAGCATGTTCGGCCTGTGCTAACAAATCTGCGGCAGTGTAGTCTGCACGAGTTGTTTCATCGGCGATCACGACCACTTCACTTGGCCCTGCGATCGAATCGATTGCTACTTCACCAAATACGTACTGTTTCGCAAGCGCGACAAACATGTTGCCGGGGCCGACGATGATATCAACCGGTTCAATGCCTTGAACGCCGTAGGCTAATGTGGCCACTCCCTGAGCGCCACCGACACGATATACTTCTTTGATTCCGATTTCGTAGCACGTTGCGAGCAGGTCAGGGTTATTAGCGCCAAATTGGGTCGGTGGTGCGACGACCACCACTTCATCCACTCCGGCAGCCATCGCTGGTACCGCTGTCATTAATACTGTCGAGGGATATGCGGCTGCACCGCCGGGAACGCAGAGTCCTGCACGACGCATGGGTACATATCGCTGAGTAAGGGTCACACCCGATTCGCGCGAAACAGATTTATCTGTGTGCACAATCGCAGACTGGAATTCCATGATGTTGTCACGGATACGACTCACCGTTGCTAGAAATTCCGGGTCGGCTTTGGCATGTGCCTCTGACAACTCAGTCTCCGAGACACGCAGGCTATCAGCATCCAGATCAGCACCATCAAGTGACTTGCTGTATCCCAGTAAGGACGTCATGCCTTTTGTCCGGACATCGTCACAAATGCGCTGGACGACTTCCTGCGGCGAAAGTGGCTCGCCGAACACCTCTATCGTCTTTCTCCGACCGGCTTCGCTCACGATATTGCCACGCGGGCTAAGTCGTTCGCGCAGCTTTGCCAATTCCAGCCTGATGTTTTGCTGGGCAGTATCGATGCGTTGAATTTCAAGCGAGTTATCTGTCATAGTCATTCCTGCGTTGTTCCGGACAATACTTTGGAAAACCCGGAACGATTCATTGTGATTACCATGCACAACATCGTGAACCCCTTACACATCAGCAACGACGATACTCAGCACTTTGGTAACACCAACCGTGGACGAATCGCGTTGCTCGTTTCATAATCAATTAATAGGAAATCTCTAAACCAGCTCCCGGTTTACGACCACTCCATGACAAGGCAACAATTGAAATGAGCGACTTTATTGACCTGCGCAGTGACACTGTTACAAAACCAACCGCGGAAATGAATCAGGCGATTCAAGACGCACCTCTTGGCGATGATGTCATTGGCGATTGTCCGACAATCAACGAATTGCAACGCTATACTGCCGAATTGCTAGGCAAGGAAGCTGCCATCTTCATGCCATCTGGTACGATGACGAATCAAATCGCTCTGCGTATACACTGCAAACCCGGTGACGAGTTTATCTGCGAAGCAGGTTGCCATGTCTACAACTATGAGCAGGGAGCGTTTGCCCAATTGAGCGGTCTCATGGCACGAACGGTTCCCGGTGATAACGGAGTGCTCCACGTAGATCAACTACGAGACTTGATCATGCCAGATAACGAGCACTTTTGCGTCAGCAAGCTCGTATGCCTTGAAAACACTCACAATCGCGGCGGTGGATGCGTACAACCATACGACAACGTTGAAGACATTTGCAATTGGGCCCATGAGAACGGCCTAAAAACGCATCTGGATGGTGCACGCTTGTTTAATGCGGTCGCTGCGAGTGGGATCTCTGCCGCCACATGGGCACAGAACTTTGATACGGTAAGCGTTTGTTTCAGCAAGGGGCTAGGGGCACCTGTGGGTTCTGCGCTCGTCGGTCCAGCGGACATGATCGCTCAGGCCAGACGCCATCGCAAGGCTTTTGGAGGTGGGATGCGACAAGCTGGAGTCATTGCTGCCGGTGCCTTGTACGCGATGCAAAACAATCGTGAACGCATGACCGTTGATCACGAAAATGCACAGTTGATTGCCGATGCCGTCCGCAACACAGATGGCATTCGTTTGCTTGATGATCAGGTAGACACCAACATCGTCATATTCCTGGTAGATGACGAAGTAACAACAGCGGCCACGCTTGCCGGTGCACTTGGCCAAAAGAATGTGCACTGCCTGGCACTTGGCCCACAGCGTATCCGCATGGTCACGCATCTGGATGTTAGTACTGAGCAAGTTAAGACTGCTTGTGCCGTACTCAAGGAAACCGTGGCAGAGTTTATTGCCGGTGTGGCGACGGACGCCCCGGCTGGCGCACAATATTAAAAAGAAACAGGTGAGTTTCACAAGCTACCACGTTTAGCTTGACCTCCTCAGTCAAACTGTAATCATGGAATCAATGGCAATTTCAAGTCAACAATTCTGGCAGGCATTTGCGAGTAGCGGACTCGTTGCGGTCAATTATTGCGATCATCTCAAGTCGCAATTTGAAGAATCCGGTGGCGGCGAAGCAAAGGCGGCTGCTTCGTTTCTGATCAATCAGCGGGTGATCACCAAATACCAGTCGCGCGTTTTACTTAGCGGACAGGCGGTACCGTTTAATTACGGTGAATACCAGTTACTTGATCAAGTCACTACGGGACCATTAAGTGGCTGTCTGCGAGCCGTACACCGCTCCACTACACACGAAGTCACTTTGGGATTTCTTGCCGATGGCACAGCCCAAACCTGGCAAAACACCCACAGCCGCGCTGCCCGTTACCGTGCCGTTTCCTCGCCATATTTTGTAAGTGTTTATACGGCGGAAGATCTTGGCCAATACCGCTTTGCGACCTTTGAAAACACGCAACTATTCGGCGCCAAAGATGTCTATGATTCAACGCCATTCCCTGCCGATGATCTAGCACGATTCGGCTGGCAACTTGCAATGGCCGTGCAGAGCATACACGAAGCAGGCGTTACTCACGGTTGTATTTCCATCGACTCGATTGGTATCAATCAGGAGAATGGGAATGCTATGCTATTTCGAGATGCCCGTCATGATGACTTGTTGCCCGGCCACCTCGAGGCATCAGGTGCAGAGCCACAAAAAGCAAACTATCTTGCACCGGAGCTTGCAGCCACCGGTGCACAGCCGACAGTGCAATCAGATATTTATGCACTTGGCTGCTGTCTATACGAATTAGCTTGCGGGCAGCCACCATTTGCCGGTTCCACAGTCAGTGAAAAGATGCAACTGCATGCAACACAACCGCCGACAGCGTTGGCAAACACTGCGGCAACTGAACCACTCAAGCAGCTCATCACCTATATGATGGCCAAGAATCCTGCGACGCGATTTCAGTCAGTTGCAGCCGTGCTTAGCAAACTACAACTGCTACTCGGCGATCGGATTCCCACTTCAACACGCGCGTCGTCATCCTCAGAACAGGCATACCAATCCATCATTGCCACGACTGCTACTGCTTCGACGGTTACAACGCCAGTAGCTACTGCAACTGCTCCGACATCGACACCAATCGCACAACCATCCGCACCGACGGTCAGCATCGTCACTGAGGAATCTGGGCAAGTCGATGAGCAGGGCAACCCAATCCCTAAACGGCCCGTTTCGTATACGCCTAAACCGCCACTCATCACGAATCCTTTCTTGTACGTCGGAATCGGATTCGTCGCGATTCTTATATTTGTCGGGCTCTCTTTTATGGGAGGTGGTGACGAAGTCGCCAACAACGACGCCAACACCCAAACATCATCAACCGAAAACACCAACGGTGAAAACGGTGGTGAAGGTACTGAATCGTCTGGCGAAAACAACACAGGTGAAAATAACAACGGAGAAACGACTTCTCAGGAAGAATTACTTGGCAATCAAATCCTGATTACCGATGACGGAAAAACTCCCTGGGCATCCCCGACCACCGGTGCACCACTGTCACTGGAATGGTGTCCACCGGGCGCCCAACTTTTTATCTCTTTTCGACCAGCTAGTTTTAGCGAGAACGAGATTGCAGATCCCACCTTTCAGTCCCTCGGACCTGCATTTAACAATCTGATGGATCAGTTCCAGGCAACCGCTGGGTTTAAGCTCGGTGAGATTGATCAGCTGCTTGTGAGCATGTTGTCCAATAACGATGCTTTTCCCCGTGCATGCGTGGTCGTTCGGCTAGCTGAAGATCTGAACGCCGATGAGATCGTTGAAAAATGGGGAGACGTTGCAGTAGAGGAGTCGGATGCCGGCAACATTTACTCAGTCGATCCATGGACCATGCTGATTCCTAAAGATACAAAGTCACTCTTTGTGATGGGCGATCGTGAGGACATTGATGAACTGGTCGCGACCGGTGGGAATGCACCTCCTGTGCTTCGAAGCATGAACATGTTGCGGAGTGTATCTGACACGGATCGACACTTCACACTATTGTGTGCCCCCGGATTCCTGAGTACCGATCTGCTGCAAGACAGCCATCAGTTCTATTTTGGAGAACCTAAGCGACTGCGACAAACTCTTGAGTGGCTAATTGGCGACGGCGCTGAGGCCATTTTATTTAGTTTGCATGCCGATGACGTCATGTATCTGGAGTCACGATTTGTCGCCGGTCTGACAGATCAGGGCGATCTTCTAATAGACTTCGTAGAACGAATTAACGAGATTCCGGATTCCGTCGAACAATTTATGATCGACCTGAATCCACCTCCCTATTGGGCACGACTCGCCTATCGTTACCACACCATGATCCGCGCTGTGGTGGATCAAATGCGAAGTGGCAAAGAAAATAAATTACCGGTCATCAATTTCGCCGTTCCATTACAGGCCACGCCCAATCTCATTGCCGGTGCCGAGCTCGCCATCGCTAGTGAACCTGGTGCTGTTGTCGCAGTAGCGACTCCAACAGCAATGACTCCTACCAATATGGATGAGTTGCTTGCGTACAAGAGCAGCGTGGATATCCCACAGCAGGATCTCGAGTTTGCTGTAAAGGATATTGAAGATGATATTAAGGAGTCTCTGCCTGACTTGGACTTTCCATTTGCAATCAAGATTATCGGAAATGACTTACGTACCGACGGAATCACCCGAAACCAGGCGATTCGAGACTATAAGGCCACGGATGTCTCTTTGAAGGAAATCCTCACGGGACTCGTATTAAAGGCAAATCCGGATGCAACCGAAGGCCCCACTGACCCTTTGCAAAAGCTCATTTGGGTAATTGGGCCTGATCCGGATGACGACTCCCGGCAAATAATCTTGCTTACAACACGTAAAGCAGCCGAAACTAAGGAATATGAGTTGCCTTCTGTTTTTAAAACGGAAGAATAAAGAAACTGCTCACGATTGGATCGTTTATGATTCAGCAGTGACGCAGCTACGTCTGGCAACATCGACGTCGGTCATATTTCACGCATAGCGAGACTTTAGGTTCACGTATGCAACCATTTGATTTCAACTGTACCACCTGCCAAAAGAACCTTCGTGTTTCTAACGAAGCGCTCCTTGGCCAAATCTTAAACTGCCCGGCTTGTGGCAGTATGGTACAGATCCCCGATCAGCAACCTGAACCAAGATGGGAAGAACAGGGTGGGGAAGAACAGGATTTGGGCGAGACGAATGTTCAGCCACCGCCTGTACCGGGATCACTAGAAGACAAAGACACGATTGATGATTTTGGGTATGAGAGTGCCGTATCACAAAGCAGTGAAGAAGACATCACTCCAGATTATGAAAATGGTGAAGTGCCAGATGATCTCTTACCGACACCGGATTGGGCCGACAAATCAAGCGGTAAAAAGAAGCTGTACATCGGCGCAGGAATTGCGGGTGGACTATTAATCACCTTGTTGATTGTTGGATTTATTGCCTCCTCAGATGACTCCGATTCAATCGCAGCGATAAATCCAAATGCACAGAACGATGCGAACACTATCAACGAGGTTGATAACGGCAATTCGGACACTTCCGTTGAGACGACCGAAGAAACGGATATAACTCAAAATCAAAATACCGACGACCAGCAAGCAGACATCGATTCAACGACTCAGGAATCCCCAGCGGAGCAGGGTACACAAGACTCAGTGGTAAACGACTCATCAAGTGAACAAGAGACACCCGGTGATTCGGAGCCGATGGGATCAGATGATGCAAATAACGACTCCGATATGCCTGAAGTGGATCCTGAGAATCCTATGCCTCCGGGTCTAAAACCGAACACGCAGCCGCAGAGTGACAATGAACAGCTAAACATGTTGCTTCAAAACGTCGCGCCATTTATCGGCAGCGAAACGACCGATGTGCCAGATGCCAATGCTCCTGAAGAAATTGACATTCCTGCACCACCGGAATCGGAAAACTTGATTATTGTGCCAAATGCACCTGCTGAGGCGATTGATCCGACGAGTGCCGTTCAACTTGAAATTGCTGCCATTCGTTTTCCGAATCCCATTCTTCTTAAGCAGTTCGCTGGATTTGTACAGGAGCTGACCGGCGTACCAGTGACCATCGACGCCATAGCACTAGCGGATTCCGGAGTCGACATTAACACAACCGTCAATGTCGTCTCGATGGAGTCATCTGTTGAAGCCATCTTAACCAATGTGCTGGAAACTTCTTCATTGTCATGGCGAATCGACGGCAATCAGATTGTTGTTGGGCCCGTCGGACATGAATCCAAGGTGCCACTGCAGGTAACTTATGAAGTCGCCGCACTGGCAAATGGAAATGACGGCGGCAACTTAGATGCCTGGCAGTCACTGTTAGCCAAGCTGGCATTAGGTGATAACAACTCTGACCAAAACACCTGGGATGGTTCAACGTGGACCGTAACTGCGACACCGGATGTTCACACGATGATCCGTGTTACGGCAAGTCAACTCCAGAGTGTAACCTCAGCAAATCCAAACGCTGAAACGTTGTTACCACGGTGGGTTCGAATTCAGCCCATTCTTCAGCAGAAGACAGATTTGGATCTATCACGTGGTGCGACAATCCAAAGGATTGCTTCGCATCTAAGTAAAGAAGTAAACGGTAATGTACTAATCGAGTGGAATGCCTTGTGGGAAATCGGCTGGGATCTGAACTCGTCGGTGCCACTGATTACAGACCAACAGCCCTTGAAAGATGTACTTGACACATTATTGACCTCCATGCACCTGACTTACATACCGTGCACTGCTGACACTCTGGTTATTACAAGCCCCACAACGGCGCATTCACAGCGGTGGACTGAATTCTACAAACTGGCCGTGGCAGACGACGAGGCTGCTGCAGAAGCGGTGGAATTATTCACGGAACATGTACTGGAAGCACATGACAACCCGGACGAGGCGGACATCCACATTGAATCCCTTGGAAGCTGGATTGCCGTTCGCGCCTCTCCACTTGACCACCATCGTCTCGTCGAGGCAATTGGCGTCAAATAGAGTTGCAAGGAGAAACAGCGGTCGAAGGTGCACTCGATCGGTGTTTTCCTCATTGAACCTCAGTGGTTTGCCGATATAATTCAAAACAACATGCGACACGTTTTTTTTAAACATCTATTACGCAAACAGATGAACTTCAACTTTACAAGCTGGTTTTGGTTTAGCTACCCTCTTGGCCGAGGGGTTGGAGGAGTTGCGTAGTTAGTCGCCGATAACACAATATTCCAAAGCCCTGATGGCCACAAAGTCATCAGGGCTTTTTTCGTATACGTAGAGAATTCCGATTATTGTATTGAGCAATTGCTCGATATATGAAATCTAAGCAACAGCAATGGAGACCTAACATGATCGTGGTAATGGCACAGGATGCAACATCAGACCAAATTCAGCACATGGCGGAGCGCGTCGAGTCGCTTGGCCTTAAGTCGCACGTGATTCATGGAACTGAACACACCGTTATCGCAGCCATAGGTGAAAAGCGTGAGCATATGAAAGAGTCACTTGAGAGCGGAGCTGGAGTTTCAAAGGTCGTGCCGATTATGGCGCCTTATAAAATTGCCAGTCGTGAAGTGAAACCCGAGCCAACCTGTGTATCGGTTGGTAGCCTCTCGGTTGGCGGTGGCAATCTAGGTGTCATTGCAGGGCCGTGCAGTGTCGAGTCTGAAGAACAACTAATGGAATGTGCACACGCAGTGAAATCTGCGGGCGCTACCGCACTTCGCGGAGGTGCCTTTAAGCCACGGACAAGTCCTTATAGTTTTCAGGGACTAAAGGAAGAAGGTCTGAAAATCCTGGCCGCAGCACGAGAAGAGACTGGGTTGTCGATCGTTACAGAAGTACTGGCAACAGATGATGTCGACATGGTTGCTTCCTACGCGGATGTACTGCAAATCGGTGCAAGAAACATGCAGAATTATCGACTCCTTGAAGCAGTTGGAAATGTCGATTCTGCTGTCTTACTAAAGCGTGGCCCGAGTGCGTCGATGGATGAATTACTACTGGCCGCTGAGTACATTTTGAATGAGGGTAATCAGAATGTGATGCTTTGCGAGCGTGGGATTCGCACGTTTGAAGGTCATACACGATTCACATTGCCCCTGGCGTCTGTAACGTACCTCCATAATAAAACGCACTTGCCGATTGTGATCGATCCGAGTCACGGGACGGGCCATGCGTATATGGTGCCGGATATGGCCGTTGCGGCGGTGGCAATAAAGGCCGACGGCCTAATCATCGAAATGCACCCACGACCGGATGAAGCGTTTAGCGATGGCTATCAGTCGCTGGACTTCGATTTGTTTAGTGAGACGATGTCCCGCATTAAATCGATGGCTGACAACGTCGGCATGACGATTTGAGACGCCCGAGCACCCGCATCGTTGTGTATGTTTTGTCGTTTTGTTTAGTTAGCCCTGCGGGTTTGGCTGCGCCAAGCCCCGCGGTTGTGTGTGGGGTTTAGCGTGTTGGGGGGGTGTGGTGTCTGGCTCCGTGTAACCTTTGCCATCATGTAACTTGCGTCACACCCATCCGCACTGTACGTCTTCTGCGATTGCCAGTAAGCGATTGTACTTGGCCAATCGCTCGCTCCTCACGATAGAGCCGATCTTGATCCGGTCTCCCGATACCGCCGTGGCCAGATCCGCTAGCGTCCAGTCTTCGCTCTCGCCACTACGTGCGGAAATTACCATCGACATTCCCGCACCGCGGGCAACTGCCATCGTTTCAAATGTCTCTGAAAGCGTGCCAATTTGATTCACTTTGACCAATACACTATTGGCGGCGGACAACTCAATTCCCTTACGCACACGCCGGACATTGGTCGTAAATAAGTCATCGCCCACCAACTCAACTTTATCACCTAGCGCCTTCATTAATCCTTGCCATCCCTTCCAGTCATCTTCCGCCAAGCCGTCTTCAATACTGGTAATCGGAAATGCATCGACCCAATCACACAGTCGTTCTGTCATTTGCTCAGCATTCAATACGTGACCACCTTCGGCATTCAGGTGATACATACCATCTCGATAAAAATGGGTTGCTGCAACGTCCAACGCCAGTGTCACTTGATCTCCCGGAATTAAACCGGCCGCTTCGATGGCTCGAATAACAAATTCCACCGCCTGCCGATTGCTTGTTAAGCGGGGGCCATAGCCTCCTTCGTCGCCAACCAGCCAGCCTTCGTATCCATCTTTTGTAAGCAGTGCCGAGAGTTGGTTGTAAACACGCACGATCCACTCAAGGCATGTAGGGTAATCCGGCGCACCGACCGGCATGATCAAAACGTCCTGAAAATCCAGATTGCCGCCGGCATGCAAACCGCCTGAAATCATATTGGTCATTGGCAACGGCACACTCCGCTTGGAAAACAGATCTTCAGAGTGATCATTGGATCGGCACCATGCGTTCAGTTGCGAACGGATGTGTTTGTACAACGGTACTCCACTTGCCGCCGCTCCCGCATGGGCGACAGCAAGAGAAACAGCTATCATCGCGTTCCCACCAAGGTTTGTTTTTTGCTCCGTTCCATCCATATCCAGCATTACGGAATCAATGGCCGACTGATTTTCCGGAGCCAGTCCAAGCAATGCTGGTGCAATTCGCGTGTTTACGTTCTCGACTGCTTTGAGCACCCCGAGTCCCCTATATCGGGTCGCATCATGGTCCCGTAATTCGAGTGCTTCTGCTGAACCTGTACTGGCACCAGACGGTGCAATCGCCCAAGACGTGCACCCGTCTTGCAAGCTTATTTCAACCTGGACCGTTGGACGTCCACGACTGTCCAGTACTTCACGGGCCTTAATGCTTTTGATGTGGTTCGCTGACACAGTATTCCCTTAACGGTTTATTCCAATAACGGTTCATTGCAAAATGATCCGTTGTCAAGCCTCAGTGATTAAGCGTATTTACAATGGTCTCTGGCAAATCCGCCCAGCCATTAGGAGGTTGGTTAAGCAGATTCCAACCGACCGACCGTACCGCCGCCTTCGTCGTGGGGTCGTCAAGGTACTCCACCGGACTCTTGCCATCAACCCTTGCGATCAAACAAGCTCCCAGGTTCATCATGGCTCGCTTCTGTAGTCCTGTGAGCTGTTCAACACTGATCGACTCGGTCATACGGTTCCAATACATCGTCAGAAATCCCTGGATCAGTGACAGGTAATCCTGACACCGTCCTTCGATGAACACGGACTTGATCACCAAATGCGTCAGAAAAAATCCAAGATCAAAGGCCGGATCTCCAAAATGCCCCACCTCAAAGTCAAGCAGAATCAATTGATCGCCTGCTACCAACAGGTTCTTAGGACTAAAATCGCCATGAACCAAACAACAACGATTACCGTTGATACTTGAAATCAAAGAGTCAATCGGTTCGGCAAGGTCCTCGTGAACACGTGCGATTTGTCGGTAATAAGGATCCAGTCTCAAGTCATCAAAAAACTGCACGTCATCAAAGGCCGCCGCTGTGGTCTCGCAGTGCCAACTCCCAGCATGGATCGTGGCAAGCAAATCGCCACATGTCTCCGCAATGCTCACATCTGCTTGCCCACGTAACAGCATCGCTTTCCAGACCTCGTGCTCGGCAGGCGCTGCGGACATGGCGTAAACATAATTTTCTCGGTCAAAAAATACCGGCTTTGGTACTGCTGCCGTAAACTCTGATGCGACAGGTACGGTGATTTTGGCGAGAATCCGATCGCAAACCTCAAGCACTTCCATTTCCCGAATCACACGCTCGATACTGCATTCCCACAACTGTTCGACTTCCAGTTGTGGACGGGCCTGCTTAATCACGATACGACTTGGAGATGCGTGATCACACTCCGCCAGAATCACGCGATTGGATACGCCACCGGTTAATCGTTGCGCCTTGATCGAGTCAGCAGATGGCGACCATCCTTGCTGGCTTAGATACTCGGCAACAGAATCCGCTTCCAGAGTGATCATGCGACCGTGCCGATTTCCCTTACAAACCCCACGTTAACGTGAGGCCGTTTGCCACCAGATATCAGACAATTGTTCCGGTGTCCCACCGTAGACACTCACGCAGGCATCTTCCAGTTTGCTGCCTTTGCGCAATTGACCGAGTAATTGATCAAATTTTTGCTTATTACTCATCATGCTTTTCACGTAACTGTAAGCGACGAGCGCTGAGTCTTCCGGTGACAATTTTCCAGTCATGAAATCGGTGCTCTTTGCCATGCCTTTTATCGCAGCACTAACTTGTTCATCCCATTTCTCAATGCGAGCGTCTTCCTTTACAACACGCTCTGCGATTGCTCGACCAACACCTTCGCTGAACCATCCGGGTAAATCACCAAGCGTGGAAATATAGACACCCGCCAACTGTTCAGCAATTAATCCATCAATCGTGTATTCTTCGGTTGATGGATTCAAAATCGTGCCGTAAGCATCGATGATGCTGTATTTCCAATGGCCTTTCCAGTCACGTGGAAGCGATCTTTTCTCGACCATCGTGCCGAATTCGCCGTAGTCGTATCGCTTGTTAAACACAAACAATGTCATGCGACCTTTGATAAGCGGCGTAGACTTGTCAACCTTTAGTGCCACGGAGATTTTGCCTGCCACTTCTTCGCCGGCAGCAGCAATCTTAGCCAGTTCAGATTCACTTAGTGAACCAACCACCAGGAACGACTTGGACTCTGCCTGCTGGTTCGTCAGGCCCGACATCGCCAGCTTCCAGTTCTTTTCTGAGAGAATCCCACGATCCGCACTAAGCTCTTCGTGAGTTGCATCTTCAGCTTTGGCAATCGCGACTACTTCGGTCAGCGGTTGATTCCCATCGCGTGCATCAAATGTCGCTCCTTCGGAAATCCACGTCGTGATCAGTTTCATTTGTTCATCTGAGAGCGGATCTTTTCGAAGTGGCATACGTTGTCCACCGCCAGTACCAAGCAGTTTTTTGACAAGCAGGCTTTCTTCAGGTTTACCAGGTAGAACCGGAGGCCCACTTTCACCGCCACGCAGCATCGCGGAAAACCGATTAATATCTAATCTCGCTGAAGGTCGTTGACCGGCACCGTGACATCCTACGCAGTTCTCGACGAAGATCGGTGCAATATCTCGCGAAAATCGTACGGTCTCGTCGCCTGTCGCTTTGGTAAGCTCGACCATCGGCAGATCGCCAACGGTTGCATCCGGATTCAGACTCGAGAGACTTGCTTTAGGATCTTCACCGTCAAACTTAGCACCTTCGCTAATCCACTTCTTCAAAATCGCGAGTTCTTCGTCTGCGACTTTCAATCCACCTCGCGGCATATCGCCTTCCACGATCACTTCTACAATTCGACTGCCGTCTGCATCCTTGGGGAATACAACAACACCTTCGGCAGGTCCTTTCATAAGCGTTTCATAGTCAGACATACTGAACATGCCTCGCGCGTTACGAACATGGCAATTACCGCACTTAGCGGTCAAAATCGGTACGACTTGATTCACAAAACTGACACCGGAATTACCAATGGGTTCGGGGGTATCGTCACCATCGCCGGCGAGTTTTTCAATGGATGGAATCGCTTCAAGTTCTACCCCTTCCAGTTCAAGCAAGGCATGTGCTCGCTTCATCGAGTTATAGACTCGCGAAAACAACTGTTGCGTGGGTTTGTCAGCGTCTTTGATCGCCTCTTTGAATTCACCTTGTACCTGTTTTACAACGTTCGCGCATTCATCAAGTTCACCAGACTTGTAAAGGTTTCCAGCTTTGAGCATCAAGTTGTACATGCGACGCTCTGCGGTTCGCTGCTCAGCGGTGGGTGCAGCACTCGAGTCAGCAACCCAACCGACGACGAGAAGGACGCTGATTCCAAAGACGATGCGAGCTGAAAAGTTCATCTGAGATGATTCCTTTTTGTGTTTTCACCTGCGATAGTTCCGATAAAGTCACCGGATCTAATTGTATTATCGGCATTGTGACCATTATAGGCCGTTGAAATCGCAGCGGACAGATTCGAATTTGGGTGTTTAAGCTTCAGTGTTGTTGGTTCATCAGAGGAATTAACCATCATCATGATGATAATGCCGACGATCAGAACAAGAATAACGATAATGGTCAGCCACACCTTGGCAGAACTTGAATCATGAGGCAGTTTAATCGGCTGCATTCCTTGCTTGGTCGTTTGGTCAAGCAAATTGTGCTGTGTACTCTGCATGGCGCCAGCGATGGAACTGCCAGCTTGTTCATTTCCAAGTTCAACACGACTTCCGCTTAAGGATGAACCTGATCCCGGGCTACCCGGCTGAACGACTCCGGGCCCACTGTCACCGGTGACTAATTGTATGGCGGACGGATCACCACCTGACTGACCGGGTACAACCGTCGCTGCCTGCATTGCCTGGACAACGCTGGCTGTTGTTATTTGACGCTTCGCGGGCTGCTCACGTTGATCAACTGTAAAGCCAGATTGCTCAAGCCATGTAACGAGATAGTCCGCTACTTCATCGCATGAAGCGAATCGTGCCTCCGGTTGCTTTTGAATCATCTGCATGCAAATCCGCGACAATTCCGGGGGACAATCTGTACGGATATCCGAGACGTTTGGTGGCAATTGCTGTTGATGCTTGGCGATGCGTTGTGCAAGCGTTCCGTCAGGAAATGGCGGATGACCTGCAATCAAAAAATACATCGTGCAACCAAGGCCATAAATATCTGCACGGTGATCAATCTCATGACTGTTTATTGCCTGTTCCGGTGCAAGATAATCGGCTGTACCTAACACGCGTTCCTCATGCGTTACGGTGAGCGATGCGAGTTCCGCAGTATCGTCGCTGATCAGCGCCAACCCCATATCCAAAATCTTAGCTGTGCCGTTCTCGTCGACTAACAGATTGGCTGGCTTCACATCACGGTGAATCATTCCTGCTTCGTGTGCGTGCTGCAATCCACGTGCTGCATGCACAATATATCGAGCGGTATCCTCAAATCCGATCGCCCCATTTTCCTTCACGATCGATGCCAGATCGCTTCCGGAGACATACTCCATCACCAGGTAATGTGTATCTCCCTGATTGTCCACATCATAAGCACGTACGATGTGTGGATGATCCAGAGCTGCAGTAGCCTGTGCCTCTCGATGAAATCGCTCCAGATAAGACGAATCATTTACCCGTGACCTTGGCAGCACTTTGATTGCTCTCAAACGCCGCATGAGCGTATGCTCTGCCAGATAAACGCTACTCATGCCGCCAGATCCGATATGGCCAAGCAGTTTGTATTTACCGAGAAAGAATCCCTTGTACTTCTTCTGCAGAAGTTTGTCACATTGCCACTGTGTAAGGAAGCCATCTTCGATCATGTGATCAACGATGACTTGTGTTTCGCCAGGCAGTTTGCCGTCATGCTTTGCCTGCAGAGATTCCAATCCGCGCTTTAACGCTGAATCCGTAAGCAATTTGCTTCGGCGCAGATAGTCGAGAAATACTCGAGCTCGAATCTTAGACATTTTGTAATTCCAATACAGGTGCTTGCCGTCAAGCTATCGGCAAGTCTACCATGAGAGTAACCGTGCGGGCAAAATCAATTGACGATATGGATTCACCGTGCTTACGACCGTTCTCTCACGAAGCCCCTTTCTATAAATAACGAACGGAGTTCGTTAAATGTGCTCACGAAAAGCCATACTTTATACAAGAAAAGGCTGCCATTTATGCGACGGTGCGTTGGAGACCCTCGAAACATATGGTTTTGATGTGACATTAATCGACATCGATCAGGATCCACAACTCGTCGAGCAATTCTGTGATTGCGTACCTGTCGTTGAGATTGATGGAAAAATACGTTTCCGCGGGGAAGTAAACGAAGTTCTGTTGCTCAGATTGCTTTGAGGATTGAATCACTATGCCAGGGCAGAATGATGAATCCACTCAAGCCGCATCGGTCGCCGAGACATCACTGTCTCAAATCGGTGTATTTGCGAAATATTGGGAACCGGGAACGGTCAAGACACGCCTCGCACAAGATATCGGAAACGAGCTGGCAGCAGACCTCTACAGACAGTTCATTCTCTCCACACTCAATCGAGTCTCAGGCATCGCGTCGAGACAGACGCTTGTCATCACACCACCAGAACGAGCGAAACACTTTCTGGAAGTAGCACTCGACGACTGGACAATTGAATCTCAATTAGATGGTGACCTTGGAGCAAGAATCACAGGATATTTCCAGCTCGCTTTTGACCATCACTTCAAACGCGTTGTGCTGATAGGAAGCGACAGTCCAACCGTTCCTCATCAATTCATCGAGGAAGCCTTTGACCGGCTTCATTCATTTGACTGTGTAATTGGCCCCGCGAATGACGGAGGCTATTACCTGATTGGGCTTAGCGGCTTTCATTCGGCGCATACCGAGCTTTTTGAATCGATTCAATGGAGCACGCAGCATGTGTTTAATCAAACCATGAAAAAGGCGGAACAGCTAAAGCTGTCCGTGCACACGCTTGCCACGTGGTACGATGTCGATACGATTGAAGACTTGACTCGTGTTGTTAGTGATCTAAACCGACAACCACACGAGACGCTCACAGAAGCAGAAAAAGAGATTTGTTTGCTCGCGGCAGACTATAAAACTCAGTGACTTAAACTGGCTATAAGATTCCCATTCATGGATACACAATCCCCTGATGTCGTGGTCGTCGGAGCAGGTGTCATCGGGCTCTCAATCGCCTGGGAATTGGCCTCGCGTGGCAGCCAGGTAACCGTGATTGATAAACAGCAACCCGGTAAAGAAGCTTCCTGGGCAGGTGCCGGTATTCTGCCACCTGCTAATCGAGAAACCGCCATCGATCCGTTGGCACAATTGCACGGGCTAAGCCATCAATTGCACGAACAATGGGCACAGACTTTGCTTGACGAAACCGGAATCGACAACGGATTCAGAAAATGTGGAGGTATCTACCTCGGGAGAAAGGTCGGTGAAGCTGCCTTCCTCGACGGAGCGATGAGGTCCTTACCCGAAGACGGAATCACGGTGGAATCGCTATCACTTAACGATTTGGTAGAACTAGAGCCGGAGCTTGCACCACTGGCCGAATCAGGTGCTATCCGCTGTAGCTTTCGACTGCCTCACGAGTATCAGCTGAGAAACCCGGATCATCTCCGGGCGCTCATTAAGGGATGTCAGGCACGTGGAGTCGAGCTAATTACCGATACCGAAGTCACGAGAATCATTCTGAAAGAAGATAGGGCTATCGGCGTTGTAACAGATGAAAGAGAACTCCATGCAGACAACATTTGCATTGCAGCTGGCCCGTGGAGCGCTCAGTTATTACAGCAAGTGGGCGTCACCACTGGTATCCTGCCAATTCGCGGGCAAATGATAATGTTTAATACTGAAACCCCGCTAATCAGCCACATCATCAATGAAGGCTCACGGTACCTGGTACCAAGAGAGGACGGGCGTTTGCTGGTTGGCAGCTGCGAAGAGGAGGTCGGATTCGAGAAACACACGACACCCGACATGATCCAAGAGCTAGCAGACTTTGCGTATGAAATCCTACCGCAATTGAAAGGTCATACGATTGAGCGACGCTGGGCTGGTCTGCGGCCAGCCAGTTTTGATGCCTTTCCCTATGTCGGGAATGTTTCCGGATTCAGGAATCTTTTCATTGCATCCGGTCATTTCAGAAGCGGATTACACTTGTCACCTGCAACGGCCGTCGTCATGGCTGACACCATCAGCGGAGTTTCTCCGTCAATCGACCTTTCAATGTTCTCCACCTTGAGATAATGGGAAAACACTAGCATACATGGATACAGAACGAATCATTATTATTGGCGGAGGACCCGTTGGAATCGAAGCCGCTCTTTACGGTCGATTTCTCGGCTACGACGTCACGGTACTGGAGAAGGGGGCGGTCGGTGAGCACGTCCTATCCTGGAGTCACGTAAAAATGTTCAGCCCATTTGGAATGAACAGCTCAACATTAGGACGGTCAGCACTTTTGGCACAATCCTCGGACCTTCAACTGCCTGGTGAAGATGAGTTGATTGACGGAACACGGTGGCTGCAGGAGTATGTCATTCCCCTTGCCGGCTCTGACCTGTTATCCAAGTCCATACGCACAGAGTCTGTAGTGAAAAGTGTTGGCAGAACATGGTTATCAAAAGGACATTTACCAAGTGACGATCGCGATTCGTGTGAATTCCGTGTGCTAGCAGAAACCCCGGATGGTGAAGAGGTTTTCAATTCTGAATATGTGATCGATGCCAGTGGCGTGCTCAGCCAACCGCGTCATTTGGGAGCCGGTGGAGTTCCGGCGATCGGTGAAAAAACGGCCACTGTCTTATACGGCGTCCCAAACAGTCAGATGTGCGAGCAAATGTCCAACGCTCGTATACTAGTCGTTGGAAATGGTCACTCTGCCGCAACCACCATACATCAACTCCTGTCACTCAAACAACGCTCACCACAAACGCAGATTAGTTGGGTTGTGCGACAAAACACGCAAGAACCTATTAAGGTCATCGATAACGACCCCTTTGTCATACAGGCACACAATTTCAACATCGGCCCAACCGGTGCCCGTCCGCGATGAAGAAGTGGATTTGCATTCACATTGCTCAGTAGACAAGATCTCCGGGGCAGGGCCCTATAATGTGGCCTTACTTCAATGGGATGATGACAACCGATACGACGCTCCGAAATCGAAGTGGACTTTATCATCAACAACTCTGGATATACCCCGGACTTCAGCATCCTCGCCGAAACACAGATCCACCTTTGTTATGCAACGGAAGGGCCCATCAAACTTGCGGCACAACTGCTTGGAAACACATCCGAGGACTGCACTCAAATTGATTCCGGCGGTGCCGCGACCCTGCTAAATCCCGAACCGGATCTGTTCGTGCTTGGTAGTAAGAGCTTTGGACGTAATTCAAACTTCCTGTTCTCGACCGGCCTCAAACAAATTCGTGATGTCTTTACAATCATTGGAGATCGAAATGATCTGGATCTGTACGAGACGATCGAGCCTACTTAACGTCAACCATACGTCTAAAAAGCAATGCCCAGCGTAAGCCTCACACATCTGGATGAACTGTGGTTTCAGGTTTCCGGTACGCATTGCAATCTTACGTGTGATCACTGTTTCATCAGTTGCAGTCCACACAACCGATCGTTCGGATACCTGTCACTTATCGATGTACAATCAGCCATCGTACAGGCAAAACAGGAAGGCGTAAGGGAGTTTTACTTCACCGGTGGTGAGCCGTTTCTTAACCCGGAAATGGTTGAAATTCTTTGCTGGACGCTACAGCATGGTCCGGCCACTGTACTCACCAACGGAACCGTCCTTAAAGAAGAGTGGCTGGCAAAACTGCAAGACGCAGAAATGCAAAGTCGTTACTCACTCGAATTGCGAGTATCCATCGATGGTTTTTCTTCAGAAACGAATGATCCGATTCGCGGAGAGGGAACATTTGATCGGGCCATGGCCGGTGTGTCTCTACTTTGTAGATATGGATTTCTGCCCATCATCACCGCTACGCGCGTTTGGGATGAAGAATCTGACCTGGACGTTCTTGCGGAATTCAAAGCCGTCCTGAAAGCACATGGCTATTCGCGGCCAAGAATCAAGCTGCTACCGACTCTCCAAATCGGTGCCGAAGAGAACCGTACACGCGGCTATCTGGAACATGAAATCGTTACAGAAGCCATGTTGATGGATTTCGATCAACAAAATCTAGTTTGCTCACATAGCCGTATTGTTACCGATCGCGGAGTACACGTATGTCCGATTTTGATCGAATCACCCGATTCCATAATGGGTCAATCCATTTCTGAGTCCCTCGATCCATTCGAGATCAAACATGGAGCGTGCTACACGTGTTATCAGTACGGTTCCATTTGCACCAATGCAACTTCTGGAAACGCTGGCTCCACCAGTAAACCGAGCGTATATATCCCGGATACCGGTAGTGAAGATAGTGACGCATAGAGTGATGGTCCAAAACACAAAAGTGAAAATGCGATTGGCACTGTTTGGTGGGATATATAGCAATTACCTGGCGTTAGAGGCCGCACTTCGGGACATACAGCAACGTGGAGTAGACTCCATCTATTGTCTTGGTGACCTTGGCGCCTTTGGGCCACATCCTGACCGTGTCTTTCCACTACTTCACCGCTACGATGTCACCGTGGTTCAGGGAAACTACGATGACTCAGTTGGTAACGCACTGAATGACTGCCAATGTGGATACACTGACCCGAAAGACAACCATTTTGCACAGATCAGCTATGACTACACGCTGCAAAACACCAGCGAGTCAAATCGTGAATTCATGCGAGGGTTAATGCCCGAGATTCCGCTGACCATTGATAATCAAAAGGTCCTGCTGTGTCATGGAAGTCCCAATCGAACCAATGAGTTCCTTTGGGAATCGACGACTTCGGATTACTATCTGGAATATCTGCTGAAAACTCATCGAGCGGATGTTATCGCTGCAACGCACACTGGAATCAAGTGGAGTCGCAAGCTCGACATCGGGCTGTTTGTAAATGTCGGTGTATTAGGTCGGCCGGAAAATGACGGTTCCACTAACGTTTGGTACACATTGCTGGAACTGCACACGGATGATTCGTGGACAGTGAGCCATGTTCCCGTTGAATATGACCACCACAACGCTTGCCAAAGAAATGCGGCAAGAGAGACTGCCAGACGAATTTGTCGACACCATCTCATCCGGTTGGTGGACAACTTGTCTTGAGGTTCTACCCTCTAAAGAACGGCGGCGTGGCAAGTACTAACGGAAGTGTCGCGCAATAATAATATTTATTGATCCCATACGCTTACCGCTGTAAAGCTGTACGCGCCAATTGGCACCGAGTAAGTTCTGTAATTGTGTTTGCCATTTCCCAGTAGCAGTGCTGCCTCTGGCAACCAACACCATTAATTTATCTGATGTAATCTCTGCGATCTGTGACGGTAACAATGCCGGTCGATGAGACGGAACAGCAATTACCCGTCTTCCCATAAGCTCATCATCAGATTGGCATCGAATTGGAAACCCGCAAAACTCCTGCAGAGTGTGGCCACCAGCGAGCAATAAACCAGGGTTCGACACAAGGTCGTGATCTTCGATCAAACTCGCTGCCAGATAGATTTCATCCGCTTCCGGTGCGAGTTCATTAATTACCAGCATTGCCTCTGGCCAGTGTTCGCGTTTGTGTGTCTCAAGCACTTGTCCTTGCCAGTCCCAAACCAACTGATTTGAGAACATCAACACAAGCAGAGTTGCAACGGTACATACCACAGGCTGAACACCAGATCGTGAGATCGCAAGACCACCGGCGAGGTAAACAAGTGGTAAGATACTCACCAAATATCGAGCAAAGAAAATCGGCATCCATCCGGTAGCGGTAGCAACCCAGGCCACCACAAAGACGAATCCGATCACTCCCGTGAGGATTCTTGCAAATGCCTGCACCCATTTGTCGTGGGCCGGATCGGTAGCCTTCGCGATAAACAATCTGGTGGAAACAGCTAACGTAATCAGCACGGGGATGACCGGCATCGACAACAGCGTGTAGCGTAGCGATTTCACCGACACGAACTGAGACCACATTTCTCGCTTGCTGAGTATTTCAAGGATATGGCCAGAACTAATCAGGCAGGCCACCCCCATCGCTAGTGTCGCAACAGCAAGCGTTTTTAGATTCAGAGACTGAGAAGTTGTTTGAGCTAGTTGATGCTTCATACCGTTGAACAATAGCCACCCGAACCACTCTGCCGGAATCAACAGCAGGGATGTGTAGTGCAATTGACACATTAGGACACCCGTGATGACCCACGCAATTACAAGCAACCGTTTTTGTTTGGCACCGCGTGGTGACATCAGTAACAAGAAACACCATATATGGAGGAGAGCTACAAACTGAAGTGTGGCATATGGCCGCGCCTCAACCGAGAACACAAAGACACGTCGATCCATTAAATACAATGCGGCCCATATAAATGCCATCAAGCTACGTGAAGACACTTTGGCAATCACAGCAAATAACACGGTTGCCGTGAGCCATGTCATGAGAAATGAAAGCAAGCGGATTTTGACCGGATCGGCTGCACCGTCGGAAGTGATAAGTCGGTTGATCCAGAAGTACAGAGGCGGTTGATTACCCGAAGCAGCACGATCCGCGATTTCTGAAAATTCACCATCTAACGACCATGCCGTGTGCAATTCATCAATCCACAAGGAATCAGTCAGGTGTTCACATCTGGAAAACCACGTGATTGCCAAAAGCACGCTGGCAGCAACAATCAACCTAATGTTTGCTGAATTGCTGGAGGATGGTGATTGAGGCATGGTAGCGTGTCACCGCTATTACGGCGGCATTGATGATAATTATCGGTTGTGGGATACTCGCAGATTGCCGCATCTAAAAAGACAGATGTGGTGCTGATTCAATTAGATAATTGCTACTCAATGTAGCAAAGACAGCCATCATCGTGCTGCCAAAACAACGATAGCATCATTTCATTTTTTCAAGTCGACTCCGAAAATGATATCTCCAGAATCACGATCCGAGTTACTGCAGCGACTTCTCGCTGAAAAGATTCTCGTGCTCGATGGAGCCATGGGGACAACCGTCTTTTCGCTTGGACTTGATGAAACAGCGATTCGTGGTGAGCGCTTTTTTGATCACAACAAGGACCTTAAGAACTTTGTTGACATCATCGCGCTCACACAACCTGAAACACTTGTCGATATACACCGTCAGTTTCTCGAAGCCGGTGCGGACATAATTGAAACCAATACGTTTGGTGCCACCCCGGTCGGAATGGCAGAGTTTGATCTTTCAGGATTGTGCCGTGAATTAAATCTTGCGGCTGTAAAGTGTGCACGCCAGGCTGCTGACGAATATACCGCCGCCAATCCGGATAAGCCGCGATTTGTGGCCGGTTCAATCGGGCCAACAACAAAGACCGCTTCTATTTCTCCGCGTGTTGAAGATCCCGGATACCGGGAAATCGACTTCGATGGTCACGTTGATTCTTACTACGCTCAGGTCGAAGCACTTGTCGAGGGCGGAGTCGACATACTCTTTCCTGAAACAACGTTTGACACACTTAACCTCAAGGCCTGTTTATTTGCCATCCACAAGTATTTTGATACACATGACATCGAGTTACCGGTGATGGCGTCGGTGACCATTACCGACGATGCCGGCCGCACTCTCAGTGGCCAAACGATCGAGGCTTTTTGGAATTCAGTTTCACACTTTCCATTGCTAAGCGTGGGTATTAATTGTGCGTTGGGCCCGGAGAAGATGCGGCCACACATTGAAGAGTTGTCGCGCATTGCCAACGTCGCAATTAGCTGCCATCCCAATGCCGGCTTACCAAACGAATTTGGTGGGTTTGATCAAACCCCGGATGAAATGGCCGAGGCGATGCAGGAATGGGTCGACAATGGTTGGCTGAATATACTTGGCGGTTGCTGCGGTACAACACCGGACTACATCGGCAGATTTGCACAACTGGTACAAGAAGCGGCACCAAGACCGATACCCCATGCCGGTACACTGACACGCCTTAGCGGGCAGGAAGCATTCACTCTGCGACCGGATAGTAACTTCTTGATGATTGGTGAACGCACCAACGTGACAGGATCACGGAAGTTCGCCCGGCTTATTCGCAATGATGAATACGAAGAAGCGGTCGACGTTGCACGGCAACAAGTGCTCGGCGGTGCTGAAGTCATCGATGTGAATATGGATGATGCGCTGCTTGACGGCGAAGCTGCCATGACGCGATACCTGAACCTGATCGCTGCAGAGCCCGATATCGCCCGTGTCCCGGTAATGATTGACAGCTCCAAATGGAGCGTGATCGAAGCCGGACTGCGTTGCCTTCAAGGCAAAGGCATTGTCAACTCTATCAGTCTCAAGGACGGTGAAGACACCTTTCTTGAACGCGCTACTATCATCCGTCGATATGGCGCTGCAACCGTCGTCATGGCATTTGATGAAGATGGTCAGGCAACAGAAATTGAAGACAAGGTCCGTATTTGTAAGCGAGCATTTGACTTGCTTACCGAGACGGTCGGGTTTCCACCGGAAGACATCATCTTTGATCCAAACATTCTGACGGTTGCAACGGGTATCGAAGAGCATGACCCGTATGCACAGAATTTCATCGAAGCAACACGCCGCATAAGGAAGTATGCCCCGGTGCCAAGATTTCCGGTGGTATTAGTAATATCTCGTTCTCGTTCCGGGAAACGATGTGGTACGTGAAGCGATGCATTCCGCATTCCTGTTTCATGCCATCAAGGCCGGTCTGGATATGGGGATCGTTAATGCAGGCCAGTTGGAAGTCTATCAAGAAATCCCAAGGACCTGCTTGAGCATGTTGAAGACGTGCTCTTATGCCGCCGCGAAGATGCAACAGACAGATTGCTTGCATTCGCAGAAACCGTAAGAGGGGAGGGCAAGTCCGGGCCTATTGAAGACCTTAGTTGGCGCGAAACGGATGTAGCAGGCCGACTAAGCCATGCGTTGATCAAGGGTATCGACAAGTTCATCGTAGAGGATGTTGAGGAGGCGCGGCATAACTATGACCGCACGCTTGGTGTGATCGAAGGCCCGCTGATGGACGGCATGAGTATCGTTGGCGACTTGTTTGGTGAAGGCAAAATGTTTTTGCCACAAGTGGTTAAAAGCGCCCGCGTCATGAAAAAAGCAGTTGCCTATCTGCTGCCATTCATGGAACAAGAGAAGCTCGCATTAGGACTCGACGGTCAGTCCGCACGTGCAAAAATTCTGCTTGCCACGGTGAAGGGCGATGTCCATGACATCGGCAAGAACATCGTGGGAGTCGTCCTTGGGTGCAATAACTATGAAATCATCGATCTCGGTGTGATGGTCTCCAGTGAGAAGATTCTGGAAACCGCCCGTGAACATGACGTGGATATCATAGGATTATCGGGGCTCATCACTCCGAGTCTGGATGAAATGGTACATGTCGCGAGGGAAATGACTCGCCTTGGATACGAAGTGCCATTGCTCATTGGTGGTGCGACCACCAGCGCACGTCACACGGCGGTGAAGATCGCACCGGAGTATGCCAATCCGACGGTACATGTGTTGGATGCATCCAGAAGCGTAGGGGTTGTGGATCAACTGCTCGGTGACAGAAAGACAATTTCGATGCCGATAACAGAAAACAACAAGCCAAGCTTGTCGAAGCGTTTGAGCAGCGCAACATAACTCTACTGAGTTATGAAGATGCATGCAGCCAGTCCATGAAAACAGATTGGTCCTCAGTTGACATCGCAGTACCGACCAGGCTTGGTTGTCAGGTGATTGAGTCACAAGACTTACAATCGCTCGTCGACTTTATCGATTGGACTCCGTTTTTCCTGACATGGGAATTGCAGGGTAAATACCCGCGCATCTTCGATCACCCAAAACTGGGGGAGCCGGCACGCGAGCTGTTTGACAATGCTCAGGAATTGCTGAACACCGTCATCGAGCAAAATCTGATAAAGGCCAGCGCCGTTTTCGGACTCTGGCCTGCAGGGAGCACCGGTGATTCGATCATTGTGTTTAAGGATGAATCAAGACAGTCCGAACTTTGCCGATTCGAAGGACTTCGTCAACAGAGTGTGCAAAAAGGAAGACCCGACTTCCGGTCCATTTCTGACTTCGTGGCTCCGTTGGATTCAGGTCGCGAAGATTATGTAGGTGCCTTTGCAGTCACCGCAGGAATTGGTGTTAGCGAGATAGCAGCACAATATGATGCCGATCATGACGATTACAACTCAATCATGATCAAGGCACTCGCCGACCGACTTGCGGAAGCCTTTGCCGAATACCTGCATCAGCAGGTAAGAATACAGTGGGGCTACGAAACACCGAGCTCTCATCCAAATGAAGAGTTAATCTCGGAAGCTTACCGTGGAATTCGTCCGGCACCGGGCTATCCGGCACAACCGGATCACACAGAAAAGCGCACAATTTTCGAGGTGTTGGATGTGACCAACACGATTGGCATCGAGCTGACAGACAGTCTGGCCATGACCCCCGCAGCAAGCGTCAGCGGTCTCTATTTCTCACACCCTGAATCACGCTACTTCAATGTCGATAAACTAGGCCGGGATCAGATTGAACAGTACGCTCGACGTAAAAACATGAGCGTGACGGATGTGGAAAAGTGGCTTGCGCCGAATCTCGGATATAAGCCGTGATTAGAGCCCTCTGTATCCAATACATATTTGCGGGAATTCGTTACAATCAAGTGCCATAAGAATCACATACCCTGCACGTGGCAGGATCGATACCAAGAGAAAAAGGTGAACGACAGATGACGCAATTTGAAGCAGCTCGTCGCGGCGACATCACGCCGGAAATGGAATTTATAGCAGAGCGGGAACAACTCACCGCCGAAGTTATTCGGGATGAAGTCGCTGCCGGTCGCATGGTCATCCCCGCCAATACCGTCCATCTCGCGGGCGCACTGGAACCGATGGCTATCGGTATCGAAGCGAAATGTAAAATCAACGCAAATATTGGCAACTCCGCCGTAACAAGTGACATTGACGGAGAGCTGGAAAAGCTGCACACGTCTGTACACTACGGTGCTGATACGGTTATGGATCTGTCCACTGGTAAGGATATCGACACCATTCGCCGGTCAATTATCGATGCCTCTCCTGTGCCAATCGGCACGGTTCCGATTTACCAAATGCTCGAAGAGCTGGGCGGTGAAATCGAAGAGATGCGGGCTCAACACTTTCTGGACATGGTTGAACACCAGGCCAAGCAGGGGGTCGATTACATGACGATTCACTGCGGGTTGCTCCTTGAGCACTTACATATGACGACCGCGCGTGTGACGGGGATCGTCAGTCGTGGCGGTTCACTAATCGCGAAATGGATGATGGCTCATCGCAAACAAAATCCGTTATACGATTGCTTTGATGATCTTTGCGATATCATGCGGCAATACGATGTCACATGGAGCCTTGGCGATGGCTTGCGACCTGGGTCAATTGCCGATGCCAGCGACGATGCACAATTCGCGGAGCTTGATGTTCTCGGTGAGTTAGTTGAACGATCCTGGAAAAACGGTACACAAGTCATGGTTGAAGGTCCCGGCCACGTACCGATGGATCAAATCGACATGAATATCAAGCGACAGATCGACGTCTGCAAAGGTGCACCTTTCTATGTACTTGGACCTTTGGTTACAGATATCGCACCAGGCTATGACCACATCACCAGCGCGATCGGTGCAGCAATGGCCGGGTGGAGTGGAGCAGCCATGCTTTGTTATGTAACTCCTAAAGAACACCTTGGACTTCCAAATAACAACGATGTGAAAGAAGGAGTCATTGCATACAAGATCGCTGCTCACGCTGCAGACGTGGCACGGCACCGAAAAGGCGCACAGGATCGCGATGACGCATTGTCCAAAGCTCGCTTTGAATTTGACTGGAATGAACAATTCCGGTTATCGCTGGACCCTCAAACGGCACAAGCGTACCACGATGAGACTTTGCCGCAGGATACGTTTAAAAGCGCCCACTTCTGCAGCATGTGCGGTCCGAAGTACTGCAGCATGAAAATCACCGAAGATATTCGTGCCATGGCAGATGAAGGTAATCTTATTGAAATCGAACCGGCGACCACTTCGAGCGAATCGTCTGCAAGCTAGCTTCGGATTTGAAAACTCGTGGTTGTTCGCTTGACTTCGCCGATTGTTGAGTTGTTTCCATTTGACGTGATAGGACTCATTGACATGCTCGGTGAATCACTCGGGCCTGAAGAATATACCAAACGACTTGCTGATGAAATCCATCAAGTCGATCATGTTGACCTGAGAAACTGGGCGGATTTAGTCTTCAATGCGTGGGAGCAACGAGCCGGAGTCTTCATCATTGGAAATGGTGGCTCTGCTGCAACGGCTACCCATATGTCTCAGGACTTTGCGAAAAGCCTTCACCCGGAAGATCAATTAGCAAATCCCGCCACCAAGCGACTTCGAGTGCAAAGTCTCACCGATAATGTCGGGTGGCTTACATCGGTGGCAAATGATCTGGGCTATGACCAGATCTTTACTCAACAGCTTCGCAATCTGGCCAATCCCGGTGACCTGCTAATTGCCATAAGCGGTTCAGGCAATAGCGAAAACGTATTGCAGGCGGTCGCCTGGGCTAACGATGCCGGATTGGTCACGTTTGGCCTCACAGGATTTGATGGTGGTGCACTTGCCGAAATGTGTCAGCACGGCGTGAATGTGACCGTTAACGATATGGGCATGAGCGAAGGAATCCATCTGTGCTTGTACCACTGGGTGCTCAATGACGTCTTCGCAAGAATCAACCAATCCGGTAGATATGCAGGTAGCTAGATATGCAAATAGATAGACTTGCAGGTGTCTATCTGTTTAAGACCGCTACAGCCCGAGAACATCGTTCATGTCATATAGACCGGGGGACTGGCTGGCAACAAACTTGGAAGCTTCGAGTGCCCCGAGTGCGTAACAGTCTCGATTAGACGCACGGACCGTCAGTTCGATCGTTTCGCCGAGCATGCCGAAAACAATGGTGTGTTCGCCCGGGTTGTCACCCGTTCTAATCGCGTGATAACCAATTTCATCGTTCGTTCTTGAGCCAGTCTGACCTTCACGACCGTGTACGTGGTTGTTGATATCCATCGCTTCAGCGATCAAGCTCCCAAAACGCAGTGCTGTTCCACTTGGTGCGTCCTCTTTAAAACGATGATGACGCTCCAGAATTTCAACATCTGCGCCGCCAGGAGTATTCTTGAGGATTTCACCGGCAATAGTGGATAGCTTCATCGTGAGGTTTACTGCCATGCTCATGCTTGGTGCCCAAACAATTGGAATTGTTTGTGAGGCATCATGGATCAACTGTTGCTGTGAATCGGAAAGACCAGTGGTTGCCATGACCAGAGGGATTTGTTGCTCAGTACACCGATTGACAATGGTCTCTGCACCGGCAGGTACGGAGAAATCTATAACCGCCTGCGTTCCGTCTGCAATCTCATTGCACAGCGGCAAGTCCAGATTGCCGACACCGGCAATTTCACCGGCATCGTTACCAAATTGCGGATGTTCCGACCATTCAAGGGCAGAGCTCAACTGGAGATTCTCATCCGAAGAGGCCAAAGCAATCAGCCGCTGTCCCATTCGACCTGCGGCTCCGTTTATAGCAATTCGTAGTCCACTCATTGTATTTTCTTCTATTCAGTTGAGACTCATGAATACAACTGAATAGCCCTTACGATTTCATCGAGGTCGTTTGGCACTGAAACAGCACGATTCGCATAGGATGCACTTTGCACACCGCGCGAACCAAGCACTTCATTAAACTTTTCCTGATCGGTTGTATGATATGCCACAGTCGCGGTTGGGTCTTTAAGTTGGTGACCCGTGAGAATGCATACGACACGATCACTTGGAGCGATAATTCCCTGATCACGAAGTAGCTTGGCGCCTGCGACGCTAGCAGCACTCGCCGGTTCGCAGCCGATTCCACCGGCGCCCACCTGCGCTTTAGCATCAAGGATTTCTTGATCAGAGACTTCTCGAACTACACCATCGCATACTTCGAGTGCTCGGAGGCACTTTTCAAAATTCACTGGCCGATTAATCTCGATCGCACTAGCAATCGTTGATGCCTTGCGACCTGCAGCCAACATTTCTTCGTAATACGTCTCCACGGGCGAATTGTCGATTTCACCGCCATTCCAGCTGACACCTGATCCTTCATACAACTGATACAGTGTGTTCGCACCGGCAGCATTGATAATCGCCAATCGAGGTACTCGATCGATTAGACCTAGTTGTTTTAGCTCCATGAACGCCTTGCCAAACGAACTGGAATTCCCCAGATTTCCGCCGGGAACAACGATCCAATCCGGAACCTGCCATTGCAGACTCTCGAGGACTCGCAGCATGATGGTCTTTTGACCTTCTAGCCGAAATGGATTGATACTGTTGACCAGGTAGATATTAAGTTTGCTGCAGACTTCCTTCACTCTTAGCATTGCGTCATCGAAGTCGCCATTGATAGCAACCGTCAACGCACCATACTCAAGCGCTTGTGACAGCTTTCCATAGGCAATTTTCCCTGACCCGATGAAAATCACCGCTTTCATTAGCCGTGATACTGCACAATACATCGCAAGCGATGCGCTGGTATTTCCTGTCGATGCACATGCCGCCTGGCTTGCACCGGTCATATGAGCATGGGTAAATGCGGCAGTCATTCCGTTGTCTTTAAAACTGCCTGACGGGTTCATGCCTTCGTATTGAAGGAACAGGTTTCCTGAGTCAAGTCCGACAAATGAGCCAACAGAATTCGTTTGTTGCAGTAGCGTTTGACCTTCACCTACCGTGACGATCTTTTCAGCCGGAGCGAACGGCAGCAACTCACGAAATCGCCAAACTCCGCTATAGCAAAGTGGATCGTGCCGTTGAGACCACTTTGATTCAAATTCACTTAGTGAATCAGGAATCGTTGCCGCATCCCAATCATAGGATACATCAAGTAATCCACCGCACTTTGTACATGCGGTCAACACCTGCTCAACGCCATACATCGCGCGACAGGATGGTGAAATACACTGTTGAAAGGCTATTTCGGACACGGTTTTCGACTGAGAATGCATAAATAGGCATGGAATTCCCGTATTCTATCCTCAAATGTCCATTCACGCATCAGGCTAAATCTCTCAGGCAATGTGGCAGAATTCAGACTTCCTTAAACGGCTGCAACGCCTGCCTAAGGAACTTTGAGACAGCAAGTCACCAGATCAATGTGTTGTGGTTAAGCAATTGACATTGGGTGCTCGTATCCCTACAATCTTTTAGCTCAGCCTCAGGAATGTGGCCAAATCGATGTAAGTGTTTACTACTACAGGGTTTAGCTGCAATTTATTGAGAGAAAAACCACTATGGCACGTCTAAAAAACGCAATGAAAAAGGTCGAATCACGTCCTTTCAAGCGACAATTGCTTGAATTGCGTGCGCGACTGCGCGGAGACGTAAATGCTATGGCCGAAGCTGTTTTCAGCGATTCTGGTGGTGCTGGGGCCGGTAGCACATCAAATCACATGGCGGATGTGGGTACCGAGCATTTCGATCAGGAATTCACCCTTTCACTTGTAGAGAATGAAGGGGAAACGATCGAATTAATCGACCATGCATTAGCCCGAATTGAAGCCGGAGCATACGGTGCATGCACTGAATGTGAAGGAAAGATTCCTAAGATGCGATTAAGTGCACTACCCTATACGCCACATTGCGTGAAATGTGCCGATATCGCTCAGCGAGGCTAACATAAGCCTATGAACGAAGCCACGGATTTGGCTGGTTCTGTTAATAAAAGATCCAGAATGCTTCTATTTCTGGTTCTCGCCATCATTGGTTGCACGCTTGATTTATGGTCCAAGCACGCTGTCTTCAATGCGCGCGGATTCACACCAGATGATTACTACTTCTTTCCGCCCGATGCGGAAACGCACTGGATCATCGATGGCTATTTTGCTCTGCAGGTATGGGTAAACCAAGGTGCACTATTCGGCGTCGGGCAGGGCCAAAGCTTACTCTTTGCAGTAGTGTCCATTATTGCCATGCTGGGCATTATCTATTGGTTAACCAAAGGTTCCGCGATACAAAGTCGTTGGCTCGTTTTCGCCTTAGGACTAATCGTCGGTGGCATCATTGGGAATCTCTACGATAGACTCGGGCTTTGGCACTCGGGCATCGAAACGCACGAGAACTATATCAACGGCGTTCGTGACTTCATTCTCATTCAGGCGGGTGATAATTTACGGTGGCCGAATTTCAATATCGCTGATATGTTGCTTGTAACAGGTGCTATCATGCTGGTCATTCACTCTTTATTCATGGCTGAGTCGAATGACCCTCCTAAAGCTGAGTCGAGCGACAACTCCAAAGACTAAACTCAACTCGTGATTTACAATGCAGGCAGACGTACAATCCAGGCTCGAAACAGCAGTTGAACTGGCCAAGGCGGCCGGGCAACACACGCTCAAATATTTCCAGCAATCCGACTTGAGTATCCAGCGTAAGGATGATAACTCACCGGTAACCATTGCGGACAAGGAAGCCGAAGCGCTTGTGAGATCGGGGATCGCATCAGTATTTCCTGAGGACGCTGTTTTAGGTGAGGAATTAGAAGACACCGACGGTTCATCAGGATTTCGCTGGATCGTCGATCCAATCGACGGCACAAAGTCATTTATCTGCGGCGTGCCGTTGTATAGTACTTTGATCGGAATAGAGAAAGACGACGAACCACTAATCGGCGTAATCTATGTCCCCGGTACCCGTGAACTGGTCTATGCATGCCGCGGCGATGTCACTTGGTATCAACAAGGTGACAGCGAATTAGTACGTGCTTCAGTTTCCCAGAGAGGAGACCTTTCGTCGGCCTGCTTTGTAACAAGCCAGGTTGATTCATTTTACCGGCGTGATGCATTTGATGTTTATCGCCGGTTACAGGAGGCATGTTTCATCACGCGTACATGGGGGGATGGCTATGGCTATCTTCTGGTCGCAACCGGTCGCGCAGAGGTCATGGTAGATCCCGTGATGAACCTATGGGATGCCGCTGCCATTTTGCCCGTTATTGAAGGGGCAGGTGGTTCGTTTACTGATTGGAATGGAACGGCCACCATACATGGTGGGGAAGGCGTAGCAACCACACCACAGTTGCTAAATGAAATCATCGCCATCACTCAGGGCAACTAAACGATTGAAAAGTCGTTAGCGTCTGACCATTGTTCGGCAAATTTACTTCAGCAAATTTACTTCAGCGTGATTATTCGCCTGCGACCGTCTTGGCAATAATGTCATCAAGTGCCTTAAGCCCTATCACGCGGTCTACTTCATAATATCCGGCGTGATAATGTACGATCTTTCCATCGGCGTCGATAACGACAAACAACGGCAATTTAGCACCCGCTTTACGAGGGTCGCCAATGCGTCCGATGAATCCCTTCGAGTCGCCAACGATTGAATACGTCAGATTCATAAAACTGGCAAACTTCCGTGCTCCCACCCGTACTTTGCTTCGTTGCGTTGGATCCTCAAGCAAAGGGTTACAGACGACGCCAACGACCTGAACATCTTTGTCCTTGTAGCGTCGAAGTAGAAAGTCCAGGTAGCCAACCTGACCGTACGGCTCCGCAAGTGGTGAATCTTTATATTCCCAAAAGTGCAGGATCGTCACTTTTCCTTTTAGGGCCTCTGCATTCAATTCCGCTCCGCGGTAGGTATCAAATTCCAGGTCTCCAAGATCTCCAAGGCTCTTACTCATGGCACGTTCGGCAAGGACCGCGACGCTGTTGTTACGACCTTTTTGATCCTTAATGTCGTCAGCAAGTGTCTGACCAACTGATTCAAGAGGTGTTTCGACGCTGACTTTGACGAGCCGTTCCACGTTTTCACGTAACAGCGTCAGCTGTTCATCGCTCCAGTTAACTTCACGTGCCTGTTTTTCCACGCCAAGCCGACTTCGGAATTTCAAAAACACGTCAAATGCCGTTGCCATTTTCCGTTCCAGGTTTTCATCCAGATCTATTTGCTGAATCAATCGCAGGTCCAGATCGTGCATAAGGCCACGTCCAAGGACGACACGTTCATTAAGAGACAGAACCTGTGTACCAGACTTACTAACCCAAATAGTTCGCTTCACACCAATATTTGTGAATCCAACGATACGCCATGCGGGAATACCACCAACGGCTTCCTCTTCAATAACTCGATACGTGACAGCGCCTTGTTTCCATGATTCATCTGGTTTGATTTCCGCACCGTTAAGCCGTGGCATTGCAATCGGCACAAATCCGGTACGTTCTTCTTCAAATTGATAGAGCACAGCCGGGCCGCGAATCGCGTCTATTCCAACAAACAAACCACGATTGTCCGAAGACGACCAGTCCGCAGCACCAAATCGCATGGGCCAACTCAGTTCACCACGACCGCTTTCTGATGTAACCCAATAACTTTTGCCAGACTGACCATCAGCACTCGTTTGCAAGACGGCGAGTTTAATCTTCTTTGTTGTTACTTCAGCTTCACCCTTGTCAGCAATCATCGTCCCTTCATAGAGGTATAACTCTGCTGCCTCTGTAGTTGAAGCAATGTGGAGGCTCACGAAGACAGTCAACATTCCAAGACAGGATCGGAGTAAACGCAAGTTCATATGCAACTTCTCATTTTCGGTATGGAGTGCCGCGTTGAAGCGAAACGCTTTCGTTTCAGAATAAGACATGGCAACAAATAACCTACGGCAGGAGAATGGATACCATGTTCCTTCAGTTACTTCATTCTAACCGAGTGTTAATATCATTGCGACCATCCCCGTGAGCCGGTTGCAGCCTACAAAATCAAGGCTATACTACCTGTTTGCGGCATAAGTTG
>JBJLEE010000035.1:0-25301 GCA_045566075.1 Pirellulaceae bacterium
CCTAGTGTTTGACTCGGATTGAGAATGACCTCTTCATTTTCAGTGAGCCCGGACTCGATCACGAATACTTCGCCATTAGCATCACCCAGCTTCAAGTGTCGTCGTTGTGATCCATTGGTGGACTGCACCCAACAAAAATAACCCTTGTCGTCACGTTCTACGGCGGACACAGGAATCGTCAGGACATTTTTATGATGATCAAGAACGATTTCCACTTCCGCCGTCATACCCGGTTGCAGTCCTTCCGGCGATGGTAACGTGATAATCGTGTCATAGCGCACCATGTTTCCATTCCAAACATGTGCGGGTTCAGCTACCACTGCAACCGACTTAATAGTGCCATCCATCGTCTTGTTGTTAATTTTGATGCGTACACCCATGCCCGTGGCAACACGATCGATCACAGATTCATGTATCCCAACTTTCACCTGAATTTGAGTGAGATCGGGCATTAATAACATCACCTGTTCCTTGGTAACCACACTGCCTTCGGTAATATCAGGTGTGTTTTTCCAGCTTCGGGAATTCGGATAAATAACGAGACCATCGCGAGGTGCTTTGACGATACAAAATTTGAATTCATCCTTCGCTTGCTGAATACGTATGTCATCCATGCGAAGCACTTCAAGATCCTTTTTCATCATTGCAGTGGAGACGTCTACTTCGCCATTGAGATCAGCCAATCGTGTTTCTCGTCTTACACCTTCATATGACTTGATGTCGAGTTCCTTGAGCATGACTTCATTTTCGTTGCGGGTTACCCTAAACGCCAAGTCCTCGACTTTGATGACGCTAGAGTAGCCTCGCTTGAAGCGACGTTGCTCAAATGCCAGTTCATCCCAGCTTGAGTTTAGCCGGGTTTTCAATCTCGCGAGCTCTTTCTTTTTCTCATAAAGGCCAACAATATAATCTCCTTCAAGGAATTCCTTTACCGCTAATTCAGCGATTTTCGCCCGCACCGTTGTACCAACGGAAGCATCGTGCGAGAGATGCATATACTTCGTTCGCGATCGAATGAATTCCTCGATGTCTTTATTCTCGAGTCGCAATAATTCATCACCTTCCTTCACGATCGAGCCGCTTTCAATGACCCAGTTAATGGTGCTTGACCCGCGAACAAGATTTTTGATTTCGGTGTTGTTTGCGCTTTCAAGGCTGCCCTGTTCCGTAATGGTCACTCGGACATCCTGTCTGCCGATGGAGTGAATCGGAGAATCGGCAATCAGTTGCTGCGCCTCTGGCAAATGAATTGCGGGACTCGTGACGACTTGCTCGCCTGGACTCACTCCGTTTTCGATCACAACGAAGTCATCGTTGCTGTCCCCGACTTCCAAGCTGCGTTGTTCATAGCCATCGTTGGTTTTCACCCAGCAGTACAGGCCGCTGTTGGAATCCACGATCGCATTGACGGGGATGTACAGGACATCCTGATAGCTTGCGAGTTCCACCTCTACTTCTGCGGACATTCCGGGCTTCAGCCCTTCTATTTCTGGAAACTTGATTACAGCGTCATACTTTACAACGTGTCCATTCCACCAACCGCCGGGGTTTGCGACCGGCGCAATTGTGTCTATCGTGCTTTCAATTTGCTGAGTTGGGAGCGTGACACTAACTGGATGACCAGCTTTAACACGTTCTACGATTGACTGATGAATTCCAACGGTGATTTGCATTGTTGACAGGTCTGGCATGAGTAATAGTGTCTGATCCTTTCGGACACTCGCCCCCTCGGTGACATCCGGGGTTTCTTTCCAGCCGGCAGATGATGGGTAAATGACCAAGCCATCTCGGTCAGCCTTGATTACACAGCTTCCTAACTCCTCAGCGGCGACGTCGCGACGGAATTCATCCAACTCCAGTCCGGCTTGTCTACCAAGTAATCGACGACCGGTCGCCGTCAGGGATCCGTTCATTCGAACCAGTTGCATTTCTTTTGTGATTCGCTCAAAGACATCGAGATTGGTTTTGGCGACATCCAGATCTAATTGCGATTGTTGGACGGTCAACTCTTCCGCTTGCAAGGCTAATTCGGAAATAGAGCCACGCTTAAAGAGTCCTTGCTTGTTCTTGTACTGTTTCTGGGCGGTTACAAGATTCGACTGAGCTACCCTCAGCTCCTTCATGAGATTGGAGTTTTGTAACTTGTACGGTCCTTCTTCGTATTCATCAAATGTGATTTGTGCTTTTGCCGCTTCGGCTTTGGTATCTGCGAGGATAGCTGTCGCTTGCCCCACGTTTGTCTTTTGCAGGCTCAAGGTTTCTTCGATAACACGTGTATCGAGCCGTACGAGTTCATCCCCTTTTTTGACGATAGTGCCACTTGGGATCACCCAGTTCACAGTGTTGTAACCACGCACCTTACATTTGATTTCCTTGTTGTTGGAACTTTCAAGAGTACCGGTCTCCTTAATGAAAACGACCAGATCGCCGCGGCGAGCAGAGAATGTAACTAATTCACTTTCTGTGTCACCTGCGGTTGTATTAATTAAAGAGATGCCGCCGGCCCCAAGCCCGCCGATAACCAATACCGCTATCAACAGACGCGTCCAAATTGAGAAACGCTTTTCAGGTTCAGATTGTTGTGGGATTGATGCCATTGTTTTAATTGACTGACCCTAAATCCATGTCGTTGGCAAAATGCTGCAATGACTTAATTACCATTCGCAGTTATTACTAATTAATCGGCGAAATCACTCCACTAGCACAAGAGCATTTCCTTCGAAGGCCGTGTGATGATTGAGAACTCGCTATTTGTTTGCAATACAGTACAGATGCTTGTCGCTGCGAAGGAATAATGCACCCCTTGCCACTGCAGGTGAGGCAAGGAACAATCCCTCAAGTTGATTTGTAGCTTCTACTACATACTCGCGTCCCGCACGCACAATCATCGCTTTGCCGTCCTGATTTACAAAGTAAATATGATTTCCTACTTGAATCGGTGAACAGCGGAATCGTCCACCAAGTCGCTCACGCCAGATGACTTCCCCTGTTGTAGCATCAAGGCACTGTGCCGTTCCTCCGTCGTCTACAACGTAGATTTCATTCTTATAAAGAAGCGGCGATGGCACATGACCGATTCCATTGGGATTCTCCCATGCGATGTCGGATTCCTTTACCTCACCATGGGCGTCTGCCTTAATGGCATAGATGCAAAAATGATCCTGTGCTACTGAACCAATTACGTAAAACAGGCCGTGACCAAACGAAGGCCGCCCGACCTGAGAGAACCCGATGTAGTTGTGCCACCAGATTTCTTTGCCCGTGTCGAAGTCGTATGCCGCCACATGTTCAGCGCCTGATGCGATGACTTGTGTGGAGCCGTTTACATCGACGACTAACGCCGTGGAGTATGCCATTCTGTATAAGCCGCCCTTGTCCTTGATTCGCTCAAGGTGTTGACGGGGTGACTTCCAAAGCGTCTTGCCTGTCATCTTGTCCAAGGCCGTTACGTACTGCTCATCTGTACCATCGCAAATAAGAATTAGTTTGTCCTTATGCAACACAGGGGAGCTGGCAGCACCTTGTGGCAATTCAAAGGGCATATCCGTCCGTTTCCAAATCACATTGCCTTTTAAGTCCAGGCAAACAGTGCCCCGTGGACCGAAGTGTACATAGGCTCGCTCGCCATCGAGCACCGGTGTGGGAGACGCGTAGCCGTTTTGAACATGCTTCGGTCCAACGCTTGTAGTGGTTAAAACCTCGATATCGAAAAGAAGCTTTCCGGACTCTTGGTCTATGCACAATGCATGAAGCGATTTACCGCCGTCATGAGAGCTTGTGAGCCAAACTTGGCCATTGGCGATTACCGGTGATGACCAACCTTCACCTGAAATCGGAGATTTCCACATGATGGAGTCGTTCTCGCTCCAATTCATTGGAACGTTTTTATCATCGGAGTGTCCCTGACCATCTGGACCTCGGAATTGCGGCCACTGGCCATGAGCAACGGATGCTGTGAATGACAGAATGAGTATGATGCCGGCAACTGCGTGACGCATATAAAAGGTACCTCATTATTTGAGTGTCTTGAGATTCTCTGGCTACAACTATTACACACGCTTAACACGCTTCATGCCAGCGAATCATTCATCATCGCTGCGTTCCAGCTTGCCACGCATTGGTCAATCCGGCCTCGGGCAGTCTCTTTGTGCGATGCGTCTGGGAAACGTCGGCGCGACCGCGGTAACTATCGCTTTACCGGCAGTATTAGTCGTGACGATTGCTTTGGCGAATGATACACACGTTCGTGCGATACAAGTGTCTCAGCGCTAAAAGGCCCTTTGCCTGTATTGGTGTTTCGGTCAAACAGTGGGAAATGCGCACCGCAAATGTCAATTCGCAATTCATGGCCCTTTCGAATCGTGGCAGCAACAGGGCCTAAGTCTACTTCGATCTCATAAACCTTGTTGGGTTCAAGCGGCTCGAGGTCCAATTCAGAGTTTCGGAATTGCCCCCGCATTACGCCCACGACGAGGTTCTGAGCGAAGCCGTCGGGATGAACGTCAATGAGCTTTACGACCCAGTCGGCATCTGGAGTATCGGCCGACACAAATAACCTCGCTTTTGCATTTCCAGCAAAAGCAAGTTTTTCATCTAGCGGGCCGGAGGTGAACACTAACACATCATCACGATCGGAGATGGCTGTTTGATCAACGGGGCCAAATGTAACTTGATGAATCGCGCGATTGTCATCAAAGACGTTTGCAGGCGTTGGGTCAGAAGGGTCACTAACAAACTCGTCCGCGGGTTGTTCACTACGCGGGGCACTCCGGCTGAGCCGGCCGTCTCCATTCCTCGTGTTTGCGTGTCCACTTGAGTGAAGATAAAAACTTGTTTCTTTAACTCCATTAGGCGGCCACGAATTGGCGTCATACCACTGGTTGTCGCCCATGGAAAAGTATCTGACAGGCGAAAACGCCTTGAGTTTTGCCTTGGATGTGTCCTTGAGGTAACGATCCAGCCAGTCGATGTTGGCCGCATTGCGATCCCACACGGCAGTCTCTCCAAAGTCGTGATCGCCAACCTTAGAACGGCCGATGGTGCCGTGATCCCACGGCCCCAATATGAGTTGCTGTTTTTTTCGAACGGATTGGCTACCCGCGCGTTCCTGCATCAACTTAAAGTTGTCAACCGATTCACGTGAGAAGAAGTCGTAGTAGCCGACCACATGTTGAATCGCGAGATCCAATTCGCCAACTTCATCTGACAATTCAAGACGGTGCCAGTAACCGTCGGGTTTGGGGTGAGTCAGCATGTTTTCGAACCATGGGATTGGCCATCCGACTTGATCGTCAACTTCGCTCAACGGCAATCGCATGAATACACTATGCCAATCGGTTGGCTGACTGGCGTCTTCCGGTTGGGACATTCTGGCTGCCCAACTGGTCAACATGGAAATCCGAACGGATCCACCTTGATAGAGATTTCTGTAAAAATCTGTCCAGGTTGCCGTAGGACAGATTGCAACAAGTCCGTCAGGTTTTTCGGCAGCTGCTTGCCACTGTGTTGCACCAAAATATGATGCACCCCACATTCCGATCTTACCGTTACACCAGTCCTGGCGATTTATCCATTCAATCGTGTCATACCCATCTTGCCCTTCGTTGTTGTAAGGAATAAACACCCCCTCGGATTCCAGTCGGCCACGGCAGTCTTGAATGACGGCTGCATAGCCCGCTTCGACGAATTGCTCCGCAACCGGTGCGACTCGTGATTTGTCATAAGGTGTGCGAACAAGTATGACCGGACCCGTAGTCCAATTGTCCGACCGGTAGACGTCCGTTGAGAGTGATACTCCGTCCCGCATTTGGACCATGAAGTTTGCCGGTGTTACTTCTGCTTCGGCAAACGCTGGAAATAACAGTAAGGCTAAGTAAACGAATAATGACGGTGCATTCATAAATCGTGACATCGTAGATATACTCCAGTGGCTACGGGAAGAACTCCAATTATAGACGGTTCATTGGTATCCATGCACACACCTCGCCGATTAACTCGTGTCCACCTGCTGGACAATCATGCGATGGAATTCGTTAGGATGAGAGTTCGCCAGTTGGACGATGACTGAGGCAACAAAGGAATAGTCTTATGAGTGATCGAGTAGTTTATTTAAACGGCGCGTTTGTAGCTGAACGTGATGCAAATGTATCCATTTTTGATTCAGCTCTCATGTTTGGCGATATGGCCTTTGAGATGACAAGAACGTTTAATCATCAGCCGTTTAAGCTTCGTGAACATCTGGATCGACTTTACAACTCACTCAGGTTATTGGAAACCGATTGCGGTTTTTCAATCGACGACATGGAGCAATTAACGCTTGATGTCCTGGCAAGAAACACACCTACGGAACCGGAGGATGTCGACTGGCAGATTATGCATGATATTTCCCGCGGGCCGCTCTCGGTATACGGATCAGTCTTTCCGGAAGGCATCCAGTCAACGGTTGTAATTAATTGCTGGCCGATGATTACACACACCGGTGGATTTGCGGAAAAGTATGAGACAGGCGTGGAGTTGATGATTCCGGCTCAGCAGACGATCCCAGCACACATTGTCGATCTAAAGGCAAAAGTACGCAGTCGAGTGCATTACCGTCTGGCAGAGTTTCAAGGTAACCGGAGTGGTAATAGGTGGCCGATCATGCTGGACACGGATGGGTTTCTTGCAGAGGGGCCAGGCTGGAACATCTTTCTCGTGAAAGACGGAATTCTGTATACGCCGGAAGGGCGCAATATCTTACTCGGCGTTAGTCGCGCGACAGTAATTGAGTTGGCAAATGAACTTGGGATTGAAGTTCGTGAAGTGAATCTCGGTCGCTACGAAGCGCTCATGGCTGATGAGATGTTTACCACTTCTACTCCGTACTGCATGGTTCACGTCAGATCTTTTGAAGGCCAACTCGTAGGAGACGGTAATGCAGGGCCGGTTTACACCCGGATCATTGAAGCCTGGAAGGAACACGTCGGCGTAGACTTTGTGGCCCAGGCACACACGTATGCCCAGCGGTTAGCTGAATGGAAACAACAACAGTAGGGTTCGGTTATTTTGTATTCTGATCAATCAAGCGACCGGTGCTCCAAGCCAAATATCGTCTTTAGAGTACGAATCTTCTTTCGATTGCTGTTTGCAATTCGGCGGCACGACTTCAGAGCTGCCGGAACCTTTATGAGGATGCATTTCCCAAATGATAAAGGTCTCAAGCGAGTACTGAAGTTTATCGTGTGGGCACTTAAGCAAATGTGCTGCACGATCCCTCAGGCGATGCAGCGAACCCAATTTGCAAAACGTGTATCGAAAACCCCAGTGTGGTTAAAAGACGGCAACCCGCTTGCAAATCATCCGTGGGATGAGAATCCGTCGGCGGATTTGCCTGCAGAGTCCGACTGTGTACTTATCGGTTGCGGGCTGGCCGGTTGCGCTTTCGCATATCACTGGGCGAAGAGTAGTGGCACGGACAAGCATCTGGTTGCGCTGGATATGGGTGACGCTGCATCGGGGTCAGCTGGCCGAAACGAAGGCCTTGTCGTAATGGGGCGATATTATCACATGGTCGTCCAGACGGTACTGCCCTATCTGAAGTCCATTAACGAGCAGATTGGCGGTCATTCTGATGACGATCTTCAAGCGTTGGCCAAACAGTTTGCTGCGAAATACTCGGCATCATGTTATCGCAACGGCGACATGATCGAACGAACGATCCGGGATGAAGGATTTGACTGTGACTATGCACGAGAAGGTTGGGTTCAAGCGCGAGACGCCTACCAACAGGATTCACTGTTGGAATCCGTTGAAATGGGCATGAAATCTGGTTTTAACGACTGGACGAATATTAGTCCGGACAAAGTACGCGAGGTGTCCGGAATGAGCGTCCGGCATAATGCCGGATTCTCTGTTGCCGCCGCCTCGTTTCATCCCGCGAAGTGGTGCTGGTCCTTGTTGCAAACTGCCTTGGAGTCACCGTCCGTGTCTCATTTTTCTCAAACCAAGGTGCTTGCAGTCTCTGGTGAGAAATCAGGCTATTTGGTCAAAACCAATCGTGGAAGTATTAAATGCCGTGCTGTTGTGCTTTGTACCGAGTCGTACACACCGCTACTGATGCCCGAGTTTCATGACTTGATGCGACCAACGCAAACGCAGGCCGCTAGTGGTCCGGGCGGTCCATCAGAAATGAAGCCGCACGTGGGAATTTCCGGAACGCGCGCGTTTTTCGGAAGACATGGCGAAGAAACCCTGATCGGCTCTGACGCCACGCGAGTACCGGATAAGCAAGCTGGCAAAATTCAGCCATCGCGGTTCCTAACGCATTACTTATTTACAGAACTAAATGAAGTCTTTGCGCCGGCGGATTATACGATCACCAACGAGTGGTCAGGGACAGTGACTTACACGCCGGACGAATTTCCAGTTGTGGGTTCGATTGATGGCGGCAATAAATTCATTATTGGTGGGATGGCAGGCTCCGGAACCGCAGTGTCATTTAATGGAGCGAGGTGCATTGCGAATAGAATCCTTGGCAAGGCTGATTACCAAGATGATTATCCGGAAGCGTACTTCAGCCCGAGACGACTGCTGGACCCATCAGGCCACCAGTGGCCGGAAATAGACCGATAAGAGTCGTGTCGATAATTTGGCACCTTAGAGGCCGCAAACATCCTTGATTTGGTCTATCCGTTTGGCACCAACGACGACAGATGTAATTCCCGGCTGTGACAATAACCACTCGATGGCATACCGAGCCGGGGATACACCTCTCGCGCTAGCCTCTGCAATAAACACGTCAAGTCTGGTGTGCATTTCGTCATCGGGAATATCCAGCCATTGCGATTCAGCGGCACGGCTGTCCGCGGGCAACTTTGATCCGCGTTGGTATTTTCCTGTGAGCAGACCACCTTGGAGTGGCTGGTATGGCGTGACGGCAATCTGTTGGGATTCGCAAAGGGCAACGCTGGCAGTTAATTCATCGCGTTTTAGCCAGCTTAGTGGCGGTTGGCTAATAACCGGACGGGGCCAGCCTTGGCTATCACAAATTGAAAGCATCTTCTCGATTTCAGGCGCAGGATAATTTGAGAATCCCCAGTGACGTGTTTTCCCGGATTCGATCAGCTTGACCATTGCTGAGATGGAATCTTCCAATGGTGTGTCAGGATCTGGCCTGTGTAATTCATAAAAATCGACAAAGTCTGTTTGCAGTCTCCTTAGACTCTCATCGATCTGGTTGTTTATATGTGCTGGCGATAGTCCCTTACCTTCATATACGTCATTTCCAACGGCATTTCCCACCTTTGTTGTAATTACAGCATTATCCCGGCGACCGATTAACGCTTTGCCAAGAATTGACTCGCCGACGCCGCCGGGTGATCCAAGAAAGCGATCATATCCTTCGTACATGTCTGCTGTGTCGATGAAGTTAATTCCCTGATCCAATGTCCAGTGAATCATGTTTATTGCATCGTGTTCGTTTACAGGATTTCCAAACGTCATGGTTCCTAGGCAAATGCTGGAAACGTGGATGTCCGTATTGGGAATTTCTATGAGCATTTGAGACGCTAAATGTTGAGGCTTATATAAAAGCTTTACACGGCTGCATCCACAATGGGGTATCTAAGACGTGTAACATGGTAATTAAGAGATTGGCTATTCCCTTTTATACACATCTCGATAGGTGTTCTACATCCAATGAAGTCACGAATTAACACGGCTATCCTCTTTCTGTGTTTGATAGCTTGTACCGCTTTTGCTGGACCACCTCGTTACAAAGTAATCTTCAATTGCGATGGTTATGCATCATTTATCGACGCTGAAGGTGATCAGGATCGTTGGCTGCAAAATCTCTTTGAGCCTCTGAAAGATACTCAGGTTGGTGCGTTATTTTGGTGTGATGGTGCAGGTGGGAATACTGCTAATTACAAAAGTAAAATTCTCGAAGTTACCGGCACATCCAACAACAACGTGAATCCTCATCTGAAACAGATGCTGGAAAAGGGACAGGATCCGCCTGCAATCGTGGTACGCGAAGCACATGCGCGGGGGCTGGATGTGTTCTTCTCATTTCGTTTTAACGATATTCATGACCGCTTTATTCCAGAGGAAATGCCGACATTCAAACAAAACAACCCGGATTGGATGATAGGTGAACTGGATTACGACGGCTTGAAGAGTGGCAAGACTTCGCTGAATTTTGCTGTCGATGCAGTGCGTGATTTGAAGTATCGGATCGCCGAAGAGTTGATGACCAAACACGATTTTGATGGGCTGGAAATTGACTTCATGCGGTCTGCTCCGTATTTCAAACCAGACGAAGTAGACGCCAATGCTCACCTGTTAACAGAGTTGCTTGGCCGTATGCGTAAAATGCTCGATGGTTTGGAAGACAAACGGGGACGGGAATTATATCTGGCCGTGCGAGTGGACGAGACATTGTTTGCCTGTAAGAAGAATGGTCTTGATGTGCGTGCATGGGTTGAGCAAGACCTCGTGGATTTTATCGCCCTTGGAAGCGGTGTTATCGACATCGATGTCGAGGATTTCAAGAAGATTACCAAGAGAAGTAACACACACGTCTATCCGTGTATTTATGGATGGCCTTCAAGGTACATGCCTGTTCCCAAACAACTCGCTCGCGGCATGGCACTGAACTATCACAGTCAGGGTGGTGATGGCATCTATACGTTTAACTGGTTTCCACACACCGGGAAAAACTCAGAAGCTCATAGCCCATACCTAAAAGATCTACTGCAACAAGTCGGAGAGGTATCGGAGATTATCCGTCGTGACGATTCAATCATGTATGTGGCCGACCGCGGCGTCAGAGATTTTTCCTATCCATATAACTGGTCAAAGGCGGTGCTGCCGTCGGTTGTAAGGAGTGGCAGAACGCTCGATGTTTCGGTGAGGATTACACTTACCAAGGCAATCGCTAAAAAGTTTTCAAATGTAGAAGTTCGCGTACACTCACCTGCCCTCGTGACATCTGAATCGCTGACACTCTCAATCGGTAAGTCATCGGTGAATCTCACAAGTGACGGCGAGTGGTTTAAAGGTGCATGTGACACCAGTACCTTATCTCACGGTGTGAATACAGTAAGAATCTTATATGAACAGGCCACCGATGACAGCCCGAGAGACTTGTCTGTCAATGCAGTGGAATTCGAGTTAACAACACCCTAGTGTTGCTGGTTACAGCCCGCATTGATGTGAAATAGACTCTGCTATCAGTTTGGTATAATTGGCACATGCGAAATCCATTTCAATACCCCATTCCCGGTCTCATGGCGCTAACTTTATTGTTGCTGCCGGGATTGGTATGTGGCGATTCCACCGAGGAGCTGGAATTCTTCGAAAAGAAGATCCGTCCGGTACTCGTGCGTGAATGTTACGAGTGCCATAGTTCGGCGAAAGCAGAGCCTGGCGGCGGACTGCGATTGGACTTTCGTGACGGTGCAAGGAAAGGCGGTGAATCTGGTCCGGCTGTAGTGCCCGGCGATGTCTCTGCAAGTTTGGTGATTTCAGCTATGAGACATGATTCATTTGAAATGCCGCCCAAGAAGAAACTAGATCAGTCGATTATCGATGACTTTGTCCGTTGGATTTCCGATGGTGCGGTAGATCCAAGAGACAATCCGCCCCAGGAAGTTGACCTCGCAAGCAAGATTTGGGAAGAGACTTTTAACGAACGTAAGCAGTGGTGGAGTTTTCAACCAATTCAGTCGATCGATGTTCCCCGCGCTCGCCATTCAAAAACAAGCGTAAATGATATCGACCGGTTCATTGTCGCCAAACTCAGGAAGCACCGGCTATTGCCCGCGCCACGGGCATCGAAAGAGGTGCTGATTCGCAGACTGGCTTACACGTTAACAGGTCTGCCCCCGACGCCGAAACAAGTTGACATATTCCTCAATGACAGATCTGCCAATGCTTGGGAAACGGCAATTGAGCAGTTTCTCGGTGATGAGCATTTTGGCGAGCGATTTGCCCGACACTGGATGGACGTTATCCGTTATACGGACACCTATGGTTATGAGTGGGATATTCCTGCGTCAACCGCGTGGAGATATCGAGATTACCTGATTCGCGCATTCAACAGTGATGTTCCATTTGACCAAATGGTTCTCGAACAAATTGCAGGTGATCTACTTAAGAATCCTCGCGTGAATCAACAACTTCAGGTGAACGAATCGGCTATTGGCCCGATGTTTTACCAACTCGGAGAGCACCGGCACGGTGACAGTTCAGAGTTCGAGGGTATCCATCAGGAGATGCTTGATAATAAAATCGATGCGTTTTCCAAAGCCTTCCAAGGCATAACGATTGCCTGTGCACGTTGCCATGATCACAAGCTCGATCCGATTGCCCAGTCGGAATATTATGCACTTGCAGGTGTGTTTATGAGTTCTCGGTGGGTTAGTAATACTGTGGACTTGCCCGGTATAAACGACAATCCTGTTGCGGAGATTGAACGCCTAAAGCCTTTGCTAAAGAAACGCATGGCAGACGTGTGGTTGCAGGATATTCAGAAGAATGTCACCGTCGAGTCTCTCGGCATGCTACCTGAAAATCCGCTTCCAATTGGCGATATTAATTACCCATGGCAAAAGTTGTACAAGTTAGAAGATGCACAGATTCCCGCTGCATGGCAGGCGCTGAAAGAGTCCATGACGGCTGCCGATCATGAGGCACGTGACTTTAACAAAGCCAACTATCAAGTCTTGTTTGATTTTAGTAACGGGGTTCCCGACGGATGGGACTCTGATGGTGCCGGGTTATCCAAGCCCGTGTCTCGCGGAGACTTTCAGATACTGCCTACCGGCTCTCAGTTTATCGAGTCGCTGTACTTGCCTGGTATCGCAACTGCGTCGATATCATCGCGTCTAAATGGGGCACTTCGGTCGCCTTTGCTGAGCACGATCGATACGGTACATGTGAGCGTCTTGTCCGCGGGCGGGGATCAATCGGCTTTCAGGCGAGTTATCGACAACGCCTTTCTAACCGAAAAACAAACATATTTTGATAACCCCCGTTATCACTGGAAAGTGATGTCTACCAGCAAAGGGATGGAAGATCGCCGGATTTTCTACGAGTTGGCAACGAAGACAAGTAATCCCAATTTTCCGCCGCGAGTCGGTTTGGGAAAAGCACTTACCGATGAAGAAATACAGAGTCCACGAAGTTGGTTTGCTGTCAGTAAGATTGTAGGGCAAGACGGTCCGAGTCCTCCAAGAAAGGAACTGAGCGCGTTTCTACCTTTATTTGAAAAGAGCGTGCCTCAAAGTAAAGCCGAAGCTGCCGAACGAGTGCGAGATTGGTTGTCCGGGGTAATTCGACGTTGGCACGATGAAGCTTCTACTGACGATGAAATCCAATTACTAAATAACTTACTCGTTACACCGTGGCTATCCAAAAACTCAGACCATCCGGAATTCAAGAATCTGGTTGCAGATTACCGAGCCCTTGAAGCGAAGTTGCAAACACCAAAGACGATCAATACCCTCCAAGACATTGATCAGGGTCTAAACTACCGATTGAATATTCGAGGCAGTTATTACGAGTTAGGCGATGCCGTACCGCGAGGCTATCTAAGAGTCTTAGCCGGCGGCAGTAGTTCTCACGCATTTGAAGTGGAAAAAAGTGGCAGGCTTGAGTTAGCTGAAATGGTTGCCGATCCGGCAAATCCGCTAACGGCACGGGTGTATGTGAATCGGATTTGGCACTGGTTGTTCGGATCCGGAATCGTCGATACACCGAGTAACTTTGGGAAGCTCGGTGGTACACCAAGTCATTCGGAATTGTTGGACTGGCTGGCAACGCAATTTATTGAGAACGGTTGGTCAACTAAAACACTAGTTCGCGAAATCCTGATGTCGCACACCTGGCGTCAAAGTGGAGTGGTGAGTAGTCGGGCGATAGAGTCAGATCCAACCAATAGGCTCTTACACCATTTCCCAACACAGCGGTTGGGCGCCGAGTGCATTGGTGATGCAATGCTGGCTGTCTCAGGCAGTTTAGACGACACGTTGTTCGGAGAGCCGATCAATCCATTTCGTACCGCTGAAAACGATATGAAATACCTGTTTAGCGGACCAGTGGATAACAACCGTCGTCGCATGATCTATACCAAGGTCACCATAATGGAACCAGCGAAGTTTCTCAGTACGTTTAATCAACCGGATCCGAAGATACCGACCGGACGACGCGACCTTACCAATACGCCGATACAAGCGCTCGCTCTGCTGAACGATCCGTTTGTGATAGAAATCGCGAATAAGTGGGGCACCGTTGTACTGGCTGACGGTAATTCTCAGCCAGAGGACAGGATTTTCGATATGCTGCGGGGAGCATACTCGCGACGCATTTCGCTTGAAGAATTGTCAAAGTGGACATCTGCTATAGAGGATCTAGCTCGACTTCATGAGATTCCTCCGACTAAAATAATGGATAACCACGAACTCTGGTCTGACGTTGCTCACGCGATCTTTAACAGCAAAGAGTTCATTTACATCCGTTAATGGCAATTCAGCGCATGCTTATAAATAGAAGGCAATATTTAAACGAAGCATCTCTTGGTATGGGAATGATGGCACTGACATCATTGCTGAACCAAGAGGCAGATGCTGCGAAACCAACTACCGCACGCCAATTGGCTCACCATGCTGCAAAAGCAAAGCACGTTATTCTGTGTTTTATGGATGGTGGACCAAGCCATGTTGATACGTTTGATCCCAAGCCAGAGTTAGCCCGGCAGGAAGGGAAGGCAATTGGAACGGAAAACGTATCCGTGTTGTCACAGAGCGTAGCCAGTCGAGTTTGGCTGGGCGCCCGTTGGAAATTTAGAAATCACGGCGAGAGTGGTTTGCCGGTAAGCGACTTACTGCCAAATATCGCCAGACACGCAGACGACATTTGTGTCGTGCGGTCCATGGTGGGTAAACAACCGTTGCATGGTCAGCAGGCGCTACTTATGCATACGGGACGGGAAACCGGTCGTGCCCCAAGTTGGGGATCATGGATTTCTTACGGGCTCGGGACGGAGAATGAGAACCTGCCAGGGTATGTCCTGCTAAATAACGACTGGATACCCAATGGCGGTTATGAAAACTTTGCCAGTGCTTTTTTGCCTGCGAACAACGCGGCCATGATGATCCGAGCCAAGGGGAATCCGGTTGATAATATTGTGCCGGCTGACGACCTTGCTATCCAGCGACGTAAGTTGGATCTGCTCAAACAACAAGATTCTGCCTTTGCCGGTACTACAGCGTCCGATATTGAAATCAACGCAGCCGTTCGAAATTACGAAAAGGCATTTTTGATGCAATCATCGGTGCCTGACATTGCAGACGTGTCTGACGAACCTGAATATATCCGTACGATGTACGGTGTGGACAGTAAGCACGAGCTGCAGTCGTACTACTCACTTCAGTGCTTGCGAGCCAGACGCTTGGTGGAACGGGGGGTGCGATTCGTCGAAATCACTTGCCCACTTACTCACTACAATAATTCGCCGTGGGATCAACATGGTAATCTCGTTAAGTACCACAACGAAAATGCCTTAATTACAGATCAGGCTGTGGCGGCACTTATACAAGACTTGAAACAACGCGGACTCCTGGATGAAACCATTGTGATTTGGGCAGGTGAAATGGGGAGAACTCCACATACGCCCCGTATCACAGAGACAGTCGGACGTGATCACCATGTAAATGGTTATTCAATTTTCATGGCCGGCGGTGGATTTAAAGGTGGCACCGCGTATGGCGGGACAGACGAATTTGGAAATAAGTCTGTCGAAAATCCACTCCTGATACAGGACATCCATGCAACAGTGTTTCATCAGTTGGGTATCGATCATGAACGACTTACTTACAAGTTTGGTGGCCGTAATGTCAGCCTGACAGATGTCCATGGTAAGGTCGTGCAGGAATTACTTGCATGACATACAATTCTAAAACCGTGTTGAATCGTACGAGCAATACAGAAATACTCCCTACTGGAGATGAGGTCGAAGAAATGACTACTAAAAAAATCAACCGACGGAACTTTGTGAAGAACACCGGCGCGATTGCCGGTGGTGTTTGGTTAGGTACTTCACCGGTTGCTAAGGCTGCCGGTCCAAATGATAAGTTAAACGTCGCTTGTATCGGAGTTGGTGGTCGTGGTTCGGCTAATGTAGGTGGCGTGTCGGGTGAGAACATCGTCGCGATGTGTGATGTTGATGAAAGCAAGGCCGGTTCACGATTTCAACAGTTCGATAAGGCACGAAAGTTCCAGGATTATCGAGTCATGCTCGATAAGTTGGGTAAAGAGATCGATGCCGTCGTTATAAGCACCCCGGATCACACGCACTTTCATCCCGCTCGACAAGCAATGTTAATGGGAAAACACGTTTACTGTGAGAAGCCGCTTGCACACACCGCTTGGGAGTGTCGCCAGCTGACGTTGATCGCAGAGAAGATGGGCGTAGCTACTCAATTGGGAAACCAACGTCACGCCAATGCGGGAATGGCTCGAGCGGTAGAAGCTGTGCAATCTGGTATGGTCGGCAAGATCACGGAAGTCTACACCGCCGTTGGTGGTTCACGTGGAATGCCCGCTGAACCGAAGGAATTTCCAGCCGTTCCTGGTCATCTAAACTGGGAGTTGTGGCAAGGGCCTGTTGCGTTGCGAAAATACTCACCAGAGTATTGTCCGTACAAATGGCGATTTTGGTGGGACTACGGTACCGGTGAAACCGGTAACTGGGGATGTCATATTCTTGATATCCCTTACTGGGCGCTCGGCCTTAAGTATCCTCACCGCGTCGATTTAGATGTCGTTCCCAAGCCGGCAGAGATCGACCCGCAACGTACCCCGAAATCGATGAAGACTCGATTAGAATTCGCGGCTGAAAATGGTCACGAGGCTGTTACTCTGCATTGGTGGCACGGATCGCTTGATGCTGTATTTGCCAAACACAAAGCCCAAAAGTATGGAAATACACTATTTGTCGGCGAAAAAGGAACGATCTCGGCAGGGTTTGATGGCTATAAGGCAGTGCTAAACGACGGAAGCACGCCAGAGGCGCCTAAGCAGTCCATTGCAAAATCTCCTGGATTCTACAAAGAGTGGATTAACGCTTGCAAAGGTGGACCAAAGTCCACTTGTGACTTTGTAGATTACACAGGCCCGCTAGCGGAGTCGGTTCTACTGGCAAATGCGGCATTTCGTGCCGGTGGTGGATTTGACTGGGATGCTGAAGCCTTTAAAGCTAGCGGAAACGATAAGATTGAGCAGTATCTCTCGCCAAACTTCCGCAAGGGGTGGCAAGTCGACGCAATCTCGTAGTCGTATTTGCGGTGAATTGAAATCAATTGACAGAGCCTGCGCAGCACAGTGTCCGCTGCGCAAAGGTTTATAATCGTGCTATGACTTTCTGAACGTCTCCTAAGGACTACTCTCATGTTTCAACGAATCGTCGTTTGCTGCATTTCTCTTTTTGCGTTGACTCCCCTTGTCACTGACTCTTGTGCCGCTGAGAGAAAAAATGAAAAAGGCTTTGTCACTGTTTTTGATGGCAAAACACTGAAGGGATGGGAAGCGACCCCCAAAGGCACGGAAGCCGCATGGACAGTACAGAACGCAGCAATCGTTGGTACTGGAGACAAAGGACGCGGTTACTTAACTTACTCGGGCAACAAAGAGGTTGCAGACCTAGAAATGAAGTTTAGCTACCGATTTCCAGGGAATGGAAATAGTGGTGTAAGCATTCGTGCAGTTCATGACGAAACAGGCAAGCGAGACTTTAAGAGCTACCATGCTGATATCGGTCATAAAGGAATTGGAAAAAACGTCATGGGTGCCTGGGATTTTCATACTCCAGGACGCCGTGAGCATCGCTGTTTTCGAGGTGATCGACTTGTGATCGAGGAAAATGATGAACCAACCATTACGCCGATTGCTGGAGCGTTGTCCTTTGACGATATTCGCAAAGGCGAATGGAATGACGTGCACATCATCGCGATTGGAAACAACTTTAAGTTGTTCATTAATGGAAAACTGTCATCGGAGTTTACTGAGCATTTGCCTGTGGAGAAGCGGTTGGATAAAGGTATGATCCAGTTGCAACTGCACGACCCAGGCATGGTAGTCGAATTCAAAAATATCCGACTGAAGATTCTGAAGTAATTCAGATTTAACGGCGGCTTTCATGAGACCAGTTACGTTCACGCTAAACCGTCTCAGGTTCAACAGGATTTGCATCGTAGCGTTCACGACGGTGATGATCAGTGGTAATTCTTCCTCAGCAATCGACTACATCTCACTGTCGAAAGAGGAGTGGCGGGCTGCACTCACGCATCCAAGTGCTTACCGGTAACGACTCGCCGTAGCTCTTTCTCTGTTGATGGGGTTACCTGCGACGAATTCCTGCCTCTCTTCATTGCGATGCTGGATGACGCAGAGTCCAACTTCAAGAATTCTTATGCGCTCTATCGTTGCATCGGAAACTATGGAGACAAAGCGATTCCATTCATTCCGAAACTCATTGACTATTTGAAGTTTGACTACTTTCAGGTGTCATTTGCATTCAAGGGAATTGGTCCTGGTTGTGTGCCGGCGCTTAACGAGATGCTTGATAGTGGATTGGAACAGTGGTAACTAAACGCGGCTCGCGTATTAAAGAGCCTCGAGTTTAAGCAGCGAAACAGCCGTTTATACCATTGGCTAGTCCACGGCAATGACCGCGTGCGGGCGGCATGTGCTGAGGCCATCTGGGAATGTTATGAAGATGGCAAAATTGCATCACACCTAATCGAAATTCTAAATGGTGAGGATCGTCAGGCCATGCGCAGTGCCAGTCGGCTAATTAGCAAGATGGGTGGTGCCGCAGCCTACGTGGAAGAAGAACTACAAGATATGCTTCGACAACAACCAACCCGGTATGGTGCTAGCTACATTCGACGCGCAATAAACTCGATATCAGCCATGAAGTAAAACCGGTGTAGCGAGTGACTTACGTTAATTCACTTAACAGGCGTTGTGCTTCGTCGCCCTGCTCTGTCCCGGCGGCTCGCTTGGCGAATCTGCGAAGATGATGAACGGCCTCGTCGTTACCACTTCTTGCCAGCTCACATGCTTCGTAAAACCCACGATCAGAGAATGAGTTATCCTTGGGAATGATCTCCATTCCGATGTCCCTCCAGTAGTACTGGAATTCCGTTGATGTCCAATCGGCGTATGTCTCTTCCCAGTTGAATGGGCTAAAGCTTGCAAGATGCGGTTCGGTCATGTGTTCGGCGATCGGGTCATCAATGGCCTGATACCGGTTGTCGAGTGAAACTCTCAATTTGTCTTCAGTTACATTGGGTAACGCCATATGTATCGTCAAGGCTGGGAAGATCAATGTGTCGCCGATCTCGTAGTTTGTCGTGTGCCATTGTAAGCCCAGTGGTTCATAATCTTCCGCATTAATCATCAAGCTCCCGGCTCCCAGTGAAAAATGATGATCCATGACATGACCGACTTTGTGTGATCCACGTAAGACAGCGAGTCCGCCTAGTTCTATCGGGCAGTCACCGACTGGCGCCCAGCAGGTCAGGTTGTCAAAGGTGCCCTGGAAGTGAACAAAGTCCTGATGAATCGGTGTTGTATGCGCGGTGTAATTGGGGAACCACAAACGCGCTACCTTTTGAGGTTGAGGGACCATTGCTCGACCCGTGATGTCTGAAACTGTACGGATCATGATGTCGCGGTGTGCAGACTCATGGAATAACTGGTTGTGATATACCTGATGATACACATCGGTATAATTCAAATCCCCTTCTGTACATTGCACACCGGGCTCTGCGATTCCATCAACGGGATCTGTACCTTGCTTGATCCAGCCACCTTCCTGCATCGTCGTTAGCATTTGCCGACGCAGTTCCCAGAGCATATCCGGATCCTGCAGTTTGCGAAAAAACAGGTAGCCGTCTTCAGCGATTCTCTCTTGTAGTGCTGCTGGATTACCGTGAATGTCATTGGATTCACGAAACTCTTGTAACTCGGTTACTTCTGGGATCATCTTTTCACGGTCTCTTTGATCGATGTTTGGAGAATATGGGGATTCATTATAGCTGCGACTGTGTCAGAGGTCAGTTGCCATGAGACGACGAAGGAACAGGACACGGGAACTGTATGAAAAGAATTGAATGCGTGCAAACCTACAATTGACTTATGACTCGAGTCGTAATCCGCTTATAATAAACCGACCTTCCTACTCCTTCCCTCAACAACCTTCGAAAGGCCCTTCGCCATGCTGCGAATGCTTGGATCCGAACGTCGAAACTGTGATGGAATTTCGAGACGCGAGACGTTGCAGGCTGGTGGCTTAGCTACCCTTGGCAGTCTGTTTGGCATGCCATCAAGCATGCTCGATGCCTCGGCGAATTCGACTGCCGACGGCAAAGCCAAAAGTGTGATTGTGCTCTATTTGCTTGGCGGTGCACCGACTCAGGATATGTGGGATATGAAGCCAGACGCGCCTGGCGGTGTCGGCGGTGAATTTAAACCCGTTGCAAGCAATGTTCCTGGAATGGACGTGTGTGAGTTATTGCCGAATCATACGAATTGGATGGACAAGTGTGCGGTCGTTAGGAGCGTAAACCACAAGGCAGGTTGCCACAATCCGATGCCAAGTCTTACAGGGTATCCTGAGCCATTGCCATCCATTGGTGTGGTGCAGGACAATCTACCGCCAAGTATGGGATCTGTTTGCGAGTTTATGAATCAGGACTCGGATTTCCCGGCATATGTGCATATGCCATGTATGCTCGGCTGGGGGCAACATATTCGACGAGCTGGCCCTTATGCGGGCTTCCTCGGTCGGCAGTACGATCCACTCTTCACAGAGTGTTATCCAACAAGTGAAAAACCGTCTCCTGATACTTACCAGCCTCAAATCGTTCATGGTGCACCTAAATTGCCAGTTGCGAAGCTCCCTAAAGGAGTAACACTGGATCGGCTCAAAGCACGGCGGCGATTGACAGATCAATTCGATGATGCGCTTCGTGATTTAGAACGCGGCGGTGAATTTGAACGAGCTCAAAAAGGCGCACTCGCTCTTCTGACCTCAAATGAAATACGCGAGGCATTTGATTTGGAAAAGGTCGCTCAATCGAAACGTGAACTTTATGGCGACACCTTGTTTGGTAATAGTGCTTTAATTGGCAGAAACCTGGTTGAAAAGGGAACCAAATTTGTAAACGTGACCTGGGATGCGTTTTGGACACGCCCGGCAAAACTGGATGGTGCCATTTGGGATACTCACTCACGCAATTTCGGGATCCTCAAAGAGGTGCTGCTTCCGGTCTATGATCACACCTTCAACGGGTTGATGACAGATTTGGAAGAATCAGGTTTGCTCGATGAGACGCTGGTCGTCGTAATGAGTGATATGGGGCGAACACCAAAGATCAATGAGAAGGCCGGTCGTGATCACTGGACTTTCTGTTATTCAGTGTTGTTCGCCGGTGCCGGAATTCAGGGTGGCACCCTGTACGGAGCGTCTGATAGTCAGGCTGCTTACGTTAAGGAAAACCCGGTGTCACCAGCAGATATTTGCGCTACTATTTATAAATGCCTAGGAATCGATCCGGAGATGCAAATCCCGGACGCTAACGGTCAACCTGTAAAAGTCGCTCTTGATGGTCGACCTATTGAGGAGATTCTCGCTTGATCCGGCAACACGCTCCATTTGGTGCACTACTAAGAAATCCCATCGTGGCGTTAGGGATCGTTATCTCGCTGCTAGCGGGGGATGCGAATGCTGCGGATCGTAGTGTTCGCATACCGCGACGAACCAAGGTGGTTGTTACGCCGGAGAGAGTTAATCTGCATGGAGTTCGTGATACACGACAACTGCTTGTTACAGGCGTTATGGCGGACGGAAGCGAGATCGACCTGACTCATTTAGCCGAATACACCAGTAATACAAGTGCGTGTCATATCACGGAAAATGGGTTGGTAACGGTGCGTGGAAATGGCTCAGGATCGTTGATGGTGAAGGTTGGTCATCGACAAATGAGTATTGCTGCGAGCGTCAAGTTAGCCGAAGTCGAGCAACCGGTTAGTTTTAAGCACGAGATCGTCCCATTATTAAGTCTTAACGGATGCAGTGATATACGTTGTCACGGTGCACCAAGTGGTAAAGGTGGTTTTCGACTTAGCCTATGGGGGTCGGATGAGTCATTTGATTTCGAGCAATTGGTTCGTGATGCCTTTGGTCGTAGAACAAATGCCGTGGATCCTGAGAACAGCCTCGTATTACAAAAGCCCCTAGCCCGCGTGTCCCATATAGGCGGTCAGCGTTTTGCCGAGGGAAGTCTGACGGCAACTTTATTACGAGCTTGGCAGGAACAAGGGCTGATCAATGACTTGGATGCCTCATCCGTAAAGAGTCTCTCGGTTACGCCGGGTGCGCGTGTGTTACATGCGCCGGCTACAACGCAGCAACTTGTCGTAACTGCCGAGTTTGAAGATGGCACCTCGGCTGATGTATCCCAGCTTGCGACTTTTTCCAGTAGCGATCTGGCCCTGGCAACGGTCGAGACGGGAGGAAAGGTTTCATTTTCCCAGCAAGGCGAAGTAGCAATTCTGTGCAGGTATATGGGGGAAATGGTTTCGGCTCGAATGATGCATATTGCCGAAGCTTCGCGTGATTATCAATGGTCTGATCCGGAACCGAATAACTTTATCGATGAATATGTTTACGAGAAACTAGAGCAATTGCACATCACACCATCGGATGTCTGCACTGATGAGGAATTTGTCAGGCGTGTTTATCTGGATTTGTGTGGCGTTCTTCCTTCACCAGAAGAAACGACCCAGTTCATTAATTCCGAGAGTGCAAATAAACGTGCCGGATTGATTGATGCGTTAATGCAACGGGAAGAGTTTTCCGATCTGTGGACCAAGAAATGGATGGATGTATTTCGCGTTAGTCGTGATTCGATTCAATTGCAGGGGGCGCAGACGTTTCAAGGTTGGCTGCGAGAGCAAGTCGTCGCTGACAGACCGTTTTCCGACGTCGTATCTGATATGCTAACCGCCACGGGTGACTCCTATTCTGCTGGCGCTTCGAATTACTTTTGTGCCGCACCAATGGAAAGGAAGGTCACAGACCCTGACTACTTCCAGAAAGATCTAGCGGAATCAACGGCACAGCTGTTTATGGGAATTCGATTGCAATGTGCCCAGTGTCACAATCATCCATATGAGCGTTGGACGCAGGACGACTACTTGGGGCTGGCTGCGTTTTTCTCACAAGTTACAAGGTCGCGACTCGGCAAAGCGGGTCCGGACGGTCGGCCTGAGCGTCGACAGATATCAGTCGCCTTGGACACTTCGATAACGACCCTTCTTGGTGCCGAACATAAACAAGTGAAGCCACATTTCCCAGGTGAATCTCCACTGACGATAGAAGATGGCAGTGACTATCGTAAAGTGCTGTCTGATTGGCTGGTCGCAGACGAAAATCCATTCTTTGCAAAGTCTGTCGCGAATAGGATTTGGTTTCATCTTAATGGTCGAGGAATCGTAGAGCCGGTTGACGACTTTCGTGATTCCAATCCATCGGCAAATGATCCCCTACTGGAATCGCTCGCAAGTCATTTTTCAGAAAACGAATTCCGATTGAGGCCGCTGATTCGCGCCATCGTGCTCTCGAAAACTTATCAGGCATCTTCTTCTGGAAACGCGACGAATGCCTCTGATAACAAATACTTCTCACACCAAACAGCAAGACCGCTTCCAGCGGAAGTGTTGCTCGATGCGATTTGCGAAGTGACTGGCGTACCGGAGCAGTACGAAGTGATGGAAGACTACACGATTGGGATTCCCAAAGAGAAAATCAAAATGCCGCTGGGTACCAGAGCGGTGCAATTACCGGTTACGGATGTGGTCACGCTCATCAACACATCAAGTAGCTACGTTCGATACGAATTGCATCCATTCTTGCGCACGTTTGGTCAACCTGTTCGTAGACAAACTTGTGAGTGTGATAGATCGCCTGGGTTCAGTCGGAAGCAAGCACTTGAACTGACCGTCGGTGAAATGGTCTCGGGAAAGGTTGCCAATCCCACTGGTCGAATCAAAACACTCATTGACCGTGGAGCTTCGGATCAGGAAATAATGGCTGAGTTTTATACGCGGGCACTTAGCCGAGTACCTGATACTGCTGCTTCACAAAAACTGCTCGATTACATTGCAAGCAGTGATGATCGTCAACAGGCATGGGAAGACATTCTTTGGACCATTTTGAATTCCAAGGAATTCATCTATCAACATTAGACATGCGGATTGCGAGTCGTCTGCAACCGTACTCTTGATGAAAGCCGAGTTTATGTTTCTGCGAATTCTTTTTATGCTTTCATTCCTTTTGCACGGGAATAGTATCCTAGCTCAGCGCATTGTCCCTACGGATCCAGCAAACGTGAAAATCCGTGGGGAATTGGCATCCCGAATGAAGCTTGCCGTTGAATATTTGGATCTCGCAACCCGTCAACAGTTGTGGAGTGGATTCGAAGCGGAGCTTACAGATGATCACTCATTTGGGCTTTGGGCAGCAGATTGGCCCGGAAGAACACTGGAAGCATATGCACGTGTGTCACTGATGCTTGGAGAGGATATATCCCGACGCTTTGATGAGGTTGGATTTGGGCTGTTAGCCAACCAACGTCGAGATGGTTCCTTTAAGAATGGTAAACCTGTTGACCCAACACGTACTGGATATGCCTATTCCAATGGCTATTGGTTCGGAAATGCTCGAGGTATGTTGGGATTGATCTGGGCGCACCAATATCAGCCGGATGGTTCCGGGTACCTGGATGCCGCAACGAAACTTGGAGACCATTTCATTGCAAATTACTTTGTGGAAGGTCAGTTAGGTGCTCCTAGTTCATTCTGGTGGGTTGGCACTGAAGCGATGGTTGAGTTGTATAAGGTGTCAGGCGAGCGCAAGTATCTCGACTTTGCACTGCGAATCGCTGAGTCCGTTCCAGATGTAAATGCGATCAGTCAACATACACATTCTTATCTTTTGGCCATCCGCGGTATCGTAAATATCTGCGACGAATTAAAGGCTTTAGGTGATGATGAAAAGACGACAGCGTTGATGCAGAAGGCACTTGATCAACATGAATATTTCAAAAAACATGTGATGTGGCCCGGCGGTGGAATTGTCGAACATCTTGGGCAACGCGAAGGGTTTAGTCTGAATTATTGGTTCGATGAAGGTTGTAGCGTCTTTGATTGGTGGGGATTAAATGTCGATTTATGGCGCGTGATAGGCGACACAG
>JBJLEE010000036.1:0-25226 GCA_045566075.1 Pirellulaceae bacterium
TGATGACTCTACAAATGCATAGCCATAATCCATATCCAACTGCGTTGCCATTTCACCGGGTGAATCACCATGCTGATCCGCCATTTCCGCTTCTGGTAACGACTCATAATATCCACCGTTAAGCACATTGATGATGGAAAGTGCATCCACCGGTGACAACATGCCATCTCCATTTGGATCTAGGTACGACGCTGTGTAGTCAGCGGCCAGATCCTGCAGAATTGGTGGAGCATAGTCGTCACGCAATTCGCCAGTGGTTCCGTCATTAAGTTCATTAATGGGAATCAACACATCCAATGGAGTGACATACGAGTCCCGATTCACATCCAGAGCATTCACTGGATTTTGCCACGGGCTAGCACTCAACACGATCCGTTCTTCGAGTGCTTCAAACGTGCGTTGGTATCGCTGCCGCAGTGACTTCCTGTTTCGCTTCGTTTTTGGTGAATTCGCCATGACTAACTTCCGAGCCCCCAATGTGCTTGGTTGATGAGTTGCATAGATAGCAAACGCATTTATATCCGCTTATGGGAATAATCCGGTTTTTCGAAGATGAAGTCAACGGATTTATCGCGATTTTGACTCATCTTCGCAGAATGCTAACGTAGCTTTATCGTCGCGACAACAGCTCGGTGATCCGACGGCCATGGATTCAACACAAGGTCGGCATTCGATTTAGATTCGCCGACCACTTTACAATCAATGACCATTGAATGCTCTTGATCTGCTAGAACAAAATCGATGCGATCATGGTGGTCCTTGGGATCGTCTGGCGTGGTTAGCCGAGTCCATGTGTATCCCGGGTGCCGTACAGGGTTCGGGTGTCGCTCACGATATGTATCCACTAAACCGTGACGCATAATCGTCTTGGTCGTTGGATATTCCACTTTGATCGGATGCAATCCAGCTTTAACGGCGGCTTGCGTCCAATCCAAATGAGATGGCTCATTGAAATCACCCGTCACAAAAATTGGCGTAGCTTGTTTCCTTACTTCGCTCAATTCATTAAGCATGCGCTGCACTTGAGCACCACGTGACTTTACTGCCCACTCGATAGCTTCCTGTTCCGTTTTGATAAATGGTGCACCGCCGTACGGAATATCCAACAACTGGTACGGTTGATAAGGAGCAGGTGCGAAATGACAGTTAAACACGCAGATTTTTTCGTCTGGCTTTACGTCGAGATATACGCCCCATTTATCAGGTGTCGCGCCGACAATCGGAAAACGGCTGATCACCGCGGTGCGGCCACCCTGTTGCAGGTGATTCCATCCCAACAACTGTGCCACTTCTTTTGAGACATCCTTACCGTTTCCGTCAGTCTCCTGCATCCCAACGGCGTCAGCACCAGCCGTCTTCACCGCGTTGGCCAGATCCCTCGGACTTGAACCACTGGCTGTGCCACCAACCCACATATTGAAAGACATTAACTTGAATTTGGTCACAGCATGATTTGCTGCCAATGAAAGACCCGGCGACATTAGCAGCGAAGCACTAAACGCACGTCGAGAAATATTCATTGGGATATTCATGGGTTAGGTTCATGGATTCTGGACTATAGAATCCGCTTGAGCACCTTGAGATAGGCCTCAGCATATCGCATCATCCCAAGGTCGTTTGGGTGTGAACCGTCCGTCGCTGCTTCGCCATCGTCACCCAGTATCCCCTCGCCTTCAAGGTAGTGGATGCCGTCTAACCCCTCATTTTTTAGACGCTTAAACGCAGCACGAAAGGCCTTGCGATTCCCCGCATGTCTATCACGAAGATGCTTATGAAATTGCGAGTTGGTAAATGATCGATCCTCTACCATCAGGATCGGTGTGTCTGGCCTTAGCGACCGGAGCTTTGCAATAAACGGGTATGCGCGTTCTTCAGTCAACTGTGCGTTCAGATTGGGAAGACAATCCAGACAATAGACAGCGGCATCAATCTCGGCAATTAACTCCACGAGTTCCATCTCGAGCCTGCCGTTACCGGAAAAGCCAAGATTTATCGCCGGCAGATTTAAGCTGCGACCAATGATAGATGAAATCGCCATACCGGGCCGTGAGGCACATGCACCGTGCATGATCGACGTGCCGTAAAAGAACAGCGGTTTTTCTTTTCGCGGAGTCATGCCGGAAAATGAGGTTCCGGATTTAACACCGAATTCGATCTTTTCAATTCCGTTATATAGAGGCAAGTATGCCATATATTCGCGACCTGCTTCATGAGACGTCGCATCAATCGCTGTCGCCAATGAAACATTCACATCCTGGGCACTGGGTCTGGCCACATTGACCCAACGGAAAGAGCCATCGTCAACCTGACCATATAGGTCGACACCACTTACACCGGTTGCCGGCATATGCACCATATCTAACCCGGGTGATTTGAGCCGATAACGCACCTTGATATCATCAGATGCGGTCTGAAACTTCACTACCATGCCCGCCGAATGCCGACTGAGATTCCACACGGCATCTCTTACATAGCCCTTCATGCGAGACGGCAACCGATCGTAATAAACTTCGGTATCGTCCCACCCGCGTCCTTCGATTCCCCATTGCTCCGGGTTATACCAATCAACACCATTTTCCGTGACAGGTTCGATTGCCTGCGCACCGGAGAGCTGCACATTTCCGAACAACATCGAGGCCGTGCCAATTGCTGAGAGCTGAGTAAATTGCCTTCTGTTATACATATGCGTTTCCAACACTTATAAATAGGTTTGTCAATTGCTATGGGTCATTACATCGTAGACCTATTAGCTCCTAAATCCAACGCATCTGATTTGTCAGCAGGCATTATGTACCGAATTGCAGCAATCCTCAGCTCATTTCTACTCTTCTTTTCCGTGTCGATAGCCGCCAATGAGCCTGCCGATCTACATATAAAAAACGGAAAGATCATAGACGGCAGTGGCAACCCCTGGTTCTTTGGGGATGTTGTTGTACACGGTGATCGCGTCACTCAAATAGGCAAGAACCTCATCGTTGATGCCAAGCAAACGATCGATGCTAAAGGACTCGTTGTTGCACCTGGATTCATCGATATCCACTCTCATTCAGATACAAAACTCATTCAGGACGGGCATGCCCAAAGCAAAATCCGGCAAGGTGTAACTACCGAGATTCTTGGAGAAGGTACCAGCGGTGGTCCAAATGTCGGTAACAAACCACCAGCTAGATTGACGGTAAATGGCAGCGTCCTGCAATGGAAAACCCTGGGCGACTACTTCAACGTCCTCGAAAAATCAGGGATGGCAACGAATGTGGCGTCTTACGTGGGCATCGGAAACATATGGGAATCCGTGATGGGGAAAACCTATGCTCGACCATCAGAAGACCAGCTTAAGGAAATGGAACAACTTATCGCACAAGCGATGGAAGATGGTGCTCTGGGACTTTCAAGTCAGGTCATGTTTCCACCGGGATCCTTAGCAACGACTGACGATCTCGTCAGGTTTTGCAAAGTCATCAAACCGCATGGTGGAATCTACTCCTCTCACATTCGCAACGAAGGCCTAGGCGTGTTTGACGCTATCCGCGAAGCGATAAAGGTTGGCGAAGATGCAGGCGTACCGGTGGATATAATCCATATCAAAATCGCCGACCAACAATTCTGGGGCCGCATGAATGAGGTTGTTGCTCTGATTGAGTCAGCACGCACACGCGGTGTAAACGTCCAAGCAAACGTATACCCGTACACACGTGGGAACAACAACTTAGTGAGTATCATCCCACCATGGGCACACGAAGGCGGAAAAGCCGAGATGATTCGTCGGCTAAAGACTTCTGCGGATCGCAATCAGATTAAACACGATATCGAAAACGGCATCGACGGTTGGTACAACCACTACACGGCAGTCGGTAGAGACTGGAGCCGGATGCTCGTCGCAGCTGAGAATCAATATCGTGGCATGACGATGGACCGCGTGTTATCAATTCTTGCCGACGGGGACGAGGATGCCGACAAAGTGGATCTGATGATCGACTTCTTGATCGATCAAGGTGGTTCCGTTGCGACCGTGTTTGCTCATCATACAGATCGTGATATGACATTAGCCTTGAAGCAACCGTGGTGCAGTGTCGGGTCTGATGGCTCAGCCTACGCAATCGAAGGTCCGCTTCGAAAGGGAAATCCTCATCCGAGAAATTTCGGCACGTTTCCAAGATTGCTCGGTCGCTATGTACGCGAAGAACAGGTGATCACGCTTGAAGATGCCGTTCGCAAAATAACCTCTCTAAACGCGGCCAAAGTAGGCTTGAAACATCGAGGCATGATTCGGGAAGGAAACTATGCAGACATAACGATCTTCGATGAAGAAACAGTTATCGACACGGCACTATTTACCGATCCGTTTCATTACCCGGTAGGAATTGAATATGTCATTGTTAACGGAACACTTGTTCTCAAACGTGGCAAACATCTAGGTACGATGCCAGGCAGGGTCTTACGCAAGTAACGTCACTCACGACCGCTACCGACCGCGATAACGTGCCGATGCGTTTTAAAGAACATCTTGCCACCTGCAATGGCTGGTGTGGAAAGACAAAACTCACCCAATTCGTTGGTTGCTAAAAGTTCATACGTTGGTCCCGTCTTTACGACCAATACAGCACCAGATTCCGCAGTCAGGTACAAACGGCCATCAGCTGCAACTAGCGACCCGGTAAAACTATTTGCACCGCCGCGCGACACGCGTTTCTTGTAAACCAATTCGCCACTCTTTGCATCGATACAACTTAAGATGCCACTGTTGGTAAGGCTGTAGAGGAAACCACGATATACAATCGGTGTAACAAGATACGGTGCACCATGTCGTTGACTCCATGCGACGTCACTGCTGCTCGTTTGGTTTGGACCAAGGGTAATATCTCCTCGCGCCCCCAGTTTTACCGCATAAACTGGCTGAAATGGCCTGTATCCATCAAGCAGGTAAATCAATCCTTGTGCAACAAAAGGCGTTGGAACCGTAATTGCAGAATGGCCACCGAGTCGCCAAAGTTCTTCACCCGTGCGAGGATTATACCCTCGCGAATACGTGCTGCCATTGGTGATCAGAACTTCATGAGTCGCATCCCTATAAACCGTCGGTGATCCCCACGATGGTGGCTCGTCACGCATCGTCTTCCATGATTCTTCTCCGGACGCCAAATCAAATGCAACAACAAATGATCCTTCCTGCAAGTCACATTGCACGATGACCAAATCATCATAAATCGTCGGTGAGCTGCCAAATCCCCATTGATATTCCGGGTCATTGAACGCACCCGAATCCAAAACGCCAAGATCGCGTTCCCACAGAAGTTCGCCATCAAAGTCAAAACAAACAAGGTCACCAGAATTATAAATCGCGACAACATGCTTACCGTCTGTAGCCGGCGTCGAGTTAGCTTGTGAGCTCTTCGTATGACGTTTGATCGGCGGTTTCGACTTTCCGATAGATCTTTTCCATACAACGTCGCCGGTATCAGAACTGAGACTGTATAAGAGCCACTCATTTTCTGATTCTTCGCCAGCCGTCGCGATGTCACCGTAGATTCCGATTTTCAGATCATCGTTACCACTTTCCGGCACAGCCGTAGCGATGAACACTCGATCTCCCCAAACCGTTGGGCATGCATTTGCTAAACCTGGAATGGGAGTTTTCCAGATTACGTTTTCACCCGACATGCCATCCCATGAATCCGGAAGCCGTTGATCGACAGCAATACCTCGTGCCGATGGGCCACGGAATCCGGGCCAATTCGTCTTAGCTGCAACGTCCAGATCCAATGTTACGTCATCTGATATACCATCAACGGCCCGTTCCTCATTACTACCAGACTTTTCGAACAGGAATTCCCCGTAACCTCGTATCCAGTTGGCCGCAGCAACTTCATTGTTCTTAAACTGGAAAACCAATTGGTTATCGCCCCACTCCAGGTGCGATTCGTCAACGACAACAGGCTTGCGACTTCCTAATACTCCTGTGATTTGCACGCTACTTTCATCCACGGAAACTTCGATTAACCCAAATCGCGGATGACTAAATTTCCCAACCAGTTGTTTCAGCTTTGTTTCAGAGATTTGATCCAGTTCCGGTACAGCATCATCCGTCTGGTCGGAGATAAGTTTCACGGCCGAATCCTGATTTCCCAATACAGCATGGGCCGCAAATATGCTTAGCTCCTTCTCCGTCCACTTTCTGGTAGGCAGCAACAATTCGAGCTGCGCGATGTCACCGCTAAATGCCGCCTTCTTAATCAGCATTCTCGGATCTGCTCCATGCCGAATCAAAAGTCTGATTAGGTCAGCGTCCTGAGTCACCGTTAATGGACTGAGATACCAAATTGCGTCATGTGTATCCGGATTCGCCTTTAGCTCTAACAAGAGCTTGATAGCCTCTGCTCTTCCTTTTAGTGCCGCCTGCCAAATGGGAGTAATACCGAATTGATCAACGAAGTTTACGTCTGCTCCGCTATCTATCAGTTTCTTAATATCCGCAAGATCGCCATCGCGTGCGGCCTTTAGCAATTGCTCTCCCGGCGACTCCTGAGCATGACCGGTATTGATGAAAACACCGGCGGAAAACAGGAATGCCAGCATGAACCATGTAAGAATTTGTCTCATTACGAGTTACTCTCGCTTGTGTCTGATATTTCGAAATCAACACGTCTCATTATCACTATTTCTTGAGCCGGCTTCACTATCCAATTTATAGGAATACTGTCATACTCGGCTGTTTCACAGTACCCACCTGCGACATTAAGTAAACTCACCGAATATGTCTGCATCGAGCACGGGGCTTGCAACTTCACTTACGCAATCCTCCGTCACATCATCACCCAAGCTGCGTCTGCGTCACTATGGTATCGTTGTGCTGTTATTTGCTGCGCTATCGACGTTTATGTCAGCACCGGGGCAGACGCACTCGATGTCAGCGTTTGTGGATCCCATGGTCAATGACCTGGGACTCAATCAAACGACATATTCAACTGCATACATGGTAGCAACAGCCATTGCAGCGCTAACATACTCTGTGATGGGGCGGCTGCTTGATAAGTACGGCGCCCGAAGCTTGATGCCTATTGGAGCTGCAGCACTTGGTGGCGCATGTTGTGTCATGAGTGCGGTTCCAAGTGATTTTGTAGCCGTTCTATATATAGGAATGTTCTTATGCCGACTCTTTGGTCAGGGTCTGATGTGCCTGGTTTCCACATGGCTTGTAGGGGAGTGGTTTGAGAAGCGTCGTGGCCTGGCTATGGGCGTTGTTGGTCTGGGTGGATCTCTTTCAGTGATGATCGTCGCTGGATTCAACAACACCATGATCGAAACACACGGCTGGAGACAAGCATGGATGGTATTAGCAGCGATTCTCTGGATTTCAGCCGTCTTACCGTCAATCGTATTCGTGCGAAACCGCCCTGAATCTCTTGGATTACTTCCGGATTTAAGACTCACCGGTGACCCGGAAATCGAGATTCAATCCAAGTTGGATAAAGATGGAATTGCTGAGATCACCACTGATAGCTGGACCGCGAATGAGGCGATAAAAACTGCCACGTTTTGGAAACTGGTAGCGGGAATGAGCACGTGGGCAATGGTTGGGACGGGATTGGCTTTTTATCAGGCATCATTGTTAGAACGCATCGACGTTTCCCGCCAATATGCGTTTTGGCTATTCGCTGTACAGGCAGGCTCGGCTATTTGCTCATCATTTGTTGCCGGTTACTTTACAGGCAAGATTCCAGCACGCTATCTGCTGTTCGTCAGTGTGGCCGGTTTAGCATGCGGTGTTGTGCTCTTACTAACGATCACCAAACCGTGGATGGCGATATTCTATTCTGTGATGCTTGGACTTAATGGTGGCATTTTAAGATCGACCGGAATGGTCGTTTGGGTCAATTACTTTGGACGCAAGCATCAGGGTGCCGTTGCCGGGTCCGCTATGAGTATATGTGCGATTGCTTCAGCTCTGGGGCCACTTCCACTGGCTTTGTCCTTTGACCAGTTTGGATCACACAAACCGGCACTCCTCGCCTTCTTGACTGTTGCGATTTGTGCGTCATTTGCTGTTCTTACAGCTCGGCCACCTCAAAAACTGTCTTCGCCAGACTCGGCTTAGATTACGTCCCATTTGTCACGTGGTTTACGCCACAGAAAACTATTGGCTTCTTTATCGCCATTAAACTGTTCCTTTTTGGGATCCCAATTCAACGGACGACCGAGTTGGTAACCGAGATTTGTAAGATGGCAAATGGATGCAGTGCGATGACCGATCTCTGCCGGACAAATCGTCTCTTCGCGAGATTTGACACAATCAACAAAATTGCGTTTGTGGTTACTGCTCGGATATACGTGGAATTCATCGTCACCAATTTCCTCTTCCAGGATGGAAGCAGGGTTTGATTTGATGGATCCACGGCTAACCATCAGAGTTCCCTCAGAGCCTTCAAATGTCACGTCCGCCGGTCCACCGTGAAACATCTCGACACCGTTCGCGTATGTCAACTTCAGCCCGCTCGTTGCACCATCTTTTGGCGGCTCTATCTTGACGGGTCCGGTGTGATCCATTCCAAGAGCCCACTGAGCAATGTCAAAATGGTGTGCACCCATATCAGCCACCGCTCCACCGGCATATTCACGATACGCACGCCATTGGGGAAAGTGTGAGTGAATGCCCTTTGGACATAGGACTTCGTTGTATGGCCGCTGCGGGGCTGGTCCAAGCCAGAAATCCCAATCTGTACCGTCTGGCACATCCTGAGCAGGCAAATCACATGGTTTATTAGGCGCCCCGACACCAATTCGAACCGTGTGGATCTTACCGACGCGTCCATTGCGGACTAGTTCAACAGCACGTCGAAAGCGTCCACCGAATTCACTGCGTTGCTGACTTCCAACCTGGAATATCGTTTTATTCTTCGTGCAGGCTTCTACAATTTTGCGGCCTTCAACAACGTTTTGCGTAAGTGGCTTTTCGCAATAAATATCTTTACCGGCATTTGCAGCCTGAACAACTGGTATCGCATGCCAGTGATCCGGAGTCGCTATCACTACGGCATCAATATCATCGCGGGCGATGATATCGCGATAGTCAGCATATGTGGCTACGCCGTTTGCTGCATCACTCTTGTATCGAGTGTTTACCCTATTTGCTGAGTCTTCAAGCCGTTCTTTAACCACATCGGCCAATGCAACGACCTGGCAGTCCTGATAACCTAGAAACCCGCCAAGGTGCCCACGTCCCATCATTCCCAGACCAATGAATCCAAGTGTAATACGATCGTTCGCAGCCGTCCGTGCATAGCTCATTCGAGTCAGCACGGTTGGGATTGCTACCGTTGAAGCCGCTGTTTTCACAAAAGATCGTCTTGTTACATTTGTCATTATTCTCTCCTGAAAGTCCCCGGCGCGAGTGATTCACTTCGTCAGCAAGAATCGCACTTAAGGTAATTCGGTGCGTCCATCTTTATGTCGGAAACACCCGTCTACCGCAATAATTTCCCCGGAAATATAGTCTGCCACACTGGAGCAGAGAAATGCAGCTGTATTTCCAATATCCTCTGGAGTACCCAGCCGCCCCCAGGGCAAAAGCTTACCCTGATCTTCAATGTAATCGTCACCAAAAGTTACATGTTCGCCAGGAGTATCAATCCAACCAGGTTCAATCGCGTTCACGTTTATTTTATGCGCGGCTAGCTCGATCGACACACTACGTGTCATGTGATTCAACCCGGCCTTGGCTGCGCAATATGGCACGCAATTTTGAAAAGCCATTTCACCTTGCACACTTGAGATGAAAACAATCTTTCCACCGCCACCACGTTCAACCATATGACGAGCAACCAGTTGCGACATATGAAACCCGCTGGAAAGGGTTCCCTGAATCGTTTGATCAAATACCTCAGGATCATAATCCAGAAACGTCTGGCGTCTGCTAAATGCAGGATTGCTAACCAGGCAGTCGATTCGACCGTGTACCTGAGTAGCCGCAGCCACCAATTGTTCACAACCTTGTCGCGTAAACACATCCCCTTCAATAGCGGTACAAGACGCCCCCAGTTCAGTGATCTCTCTAGCTGCCTGGCTCAAATCCGGACTGTCGGTTCGATCATTGATAATCAACGTTGCTCCGGCACGTGCTAATTGCAAAGCACAACCCTTGCCAATACCGCGGCCAGCACCGGTAACCAGCGCGACGCTTCCAGTTAAGTCGATCATGAATCTACTCTTTTCTAATTAACTAATCTGTTTCTATAGATCCAATGGAAAAGGAGTCAGAATTTCAACGCCGTCGGATGTCACACGATAATTCTGCTCAAGTCGAATTCCGGCATGAAGTGTTTCACCGTAAAGGCCTGGCTCTGCTGTAAAAACATCACCTTCCCTAAACTCATCTTCCCAGTTTGGATTCAAATGTGGCGCCTCGTGCGGATACAGCCCAACGCCATGCCCAAGATGATGTGGAAAGACACCGAGGGAGTTCTGCCCAAGCATTTCAGATGCCTTCTCAAAAAGCTCCTGACAACGGACCCCCGGTTTAACGGTTTCCGCAACCATATCCAGCACTCCGGAAATCGTCGTCCATGCCGACATTTGATCATTCGTGGGCTTTCCATCAACGCTAAACGTCCTGCAATTGTCAGCGAAGTATCCTCGATATGCCGGGCCGAGATCCAATATATACAACTCACCCGCTCGTGCCTCACGTTCACGCGGCATACCCCCGCGTTCACCACATTGATAGTCATTGCCTAAATAAGTAATTGCTTCGCCAGCTACCTCGACAGCCGCTGCATGTAACCGGTTGTACACTTCCAACTCACAGACGCCTGGTTCAATGATTTCCCGTGCACGCGTGTACATCGCTGTTGTACATTCGATCGCCCTTCTCATCATCGCCAACTCATCTGGATCTTTCTTTCGCCGCAAATCCCATATCGCGGGCTCCACGTCGATGACCTCAGAAACATTTACCCCTTCCGAACCGGCGATCACACCCAACACATAAGGCCCGGAACTTCGGCAGTCCGCACCGATGCGACCTGCCGGTTGGTCGTCCAACACGGCAGAAAGTGCGGTGGAAGTATCAATGAATTGATCCTGTCGTAGCGTAGACAACCATTGCGCTTCAAATACAACAATGTCATCGACAGCGGCAACTTCAGGCTCTTTGTTGGGAGCCGATAGTACGCAGTACCCGTCTGATTCCATTACAAATGCCGCGGTCATCAGATTGTGATGGCGAAAGCCTGTGAAATAGTAGATGTTTTCCTGAGCCGTTATCACGACCCTATCAATTTCGTTCTCCGCCATGACCTCCAAAAAACGATGCTGACGTTGACGGCATAAGTCCGGATCCAGTTGCAAATGTGGCGCAGCCATGAGTATCTACTTTGATTCCTTTAAAAACTTAAAAAGAGGTGTACCAAGAGATCGTACACCATTTCGGAGTCCCGATTAAATCAACTCAGCGATCGGATTACCACCGGGAAGGATGTGAATTGGGCGTCCTTCGCGATTCGTGGTAGAAGCAGATGGATCGATTCCGAGGTGCCCGTAAACGGTGGACAGCACGTCGACCGGATGAATGGGCCGATCAATCGGCATTTCACCCTTTGGGTTGGATGCACCAATTACCTGGCCCATCTTGAAGCCTCCACCGGACATGAGGATGCTCATTAGCGAGCCCCAATGATCACGGCCGCCTGTTTTATTCACCCGAGGTGTCCGTCCGAATTCACCCCAAACAAGTAACAAGACTTTCTTGTCCAGCCCGCGATCATACAAATCTGTTATCAGCGCTGAAAGCATCTGATCCAGTGGCGGTCCGGATATATTCATGCCACGGCTTGGACCGTTGCTGCCATCAGCCGGGCGATCGTCATCTACGATGTTTAGATGCCAATCCCAGCAAAGTGAATCCGGTGCGGTATTGATGGTAACAAAGGTAACACCTGCCTCGACCAATCGTCTCGCAAGGAGCGCTGATTGTCCCCAACGATGTTCACCATACATTTTACGGATGTGTGCTGGCTCCCTACTCAAATCGAACGCTTCACGGGCGCGGCCACTCGTTACGATATCGAATGCCGTTTGATTGAATTCGTCTATCCCGTCCAAGTCTCTTTGACGCTGAACTTTTCGATTAAACAAATCGAGTTCACCAAGTAACGATTTACGATCTGCCATTCGATCGATCGTTAAGCTGTCGGCAAGTTTAAAGTTATCCGTTGATGCGTTTAATGCCTCTGTATGAAACTGCGACTTAAACGGGTCCTGCAAAATGGTAAATGGTGAATGAGCACTGCCTAAGTACGCTGGACCCATCGTGGCGCCGATGGTCGGGTTCCGAGTCTGTTCTTCAGAAAGAAGTACATATCCGGGCATACCTGGGTCACGAGGCCCCAGAACGTGGGAGGCGATCGAGCCACTCGACGGATGTGTCGGTGGTGCCGTTGGACTAAGGTGGCCGGTCGATAGCCAATGAGCTGCTACATAATGGCCGTTGTTATCGTGAGCGATGCTTCGAATAAGTGCTGTTTTGTCCAGCACTTGCCCGGTCTTTGGCATCATGTCACAAAACTGTATGCCCGGAAACAATGTGGATGTCGTTCCATATGGTCCACGAATCTCTGCCGGAGCGTCCGGTTTCGGATCAAATGTCTCGAATTGGCTATGACCGCCACCAAGCCAGACTTGTATCACAGCCGTATCTTTTTGTTCGTGTGACCCTGCTGCCTGCAGACGTAGACAATCCGATAACGGCAGGCCAATCCCACCTGCAATCAATGAACTACGTAAAAAGTCACGACGTGTATTTCCCATGTGGGTTATTATACACACTTACGCTGCCGAAAATGAATAGAGACTTGCAATACCGAACCGCAGGCCCAAAACGAATACAACCACCAGCACGCTACACACCACACACAGCCGCAGGGCCCCGGAAGCTTGCCCGCATCCAATTGCTTCGTCGCTTCGCTCCTCGCAATATGGTGCGGTTGGGATATTTGCACCGCATTACCAATTCAACGTAGAATAGCTATGTCGCCCCCCCGAGTTGGTGATTCGTCACCTAGTATCCACCCCCAGTCATCTTCGCCCAGCCACATCGCCATGCACCCGGAAAAAATAGGCCCCTACCGCATCATTAAACCAATCGGTGCCGGCGCCATGGGCGAAGTCTTCCTTGGAGAAGATGAAACACTAGGCAGACAGGCGGCGATAAAGACGCTGCCTGAAGAATTCGGAAATGATCCGGTACGCCGTCAGCGATTCATGCAGGAAGCCCAATCGGCTTCTGCCATTAATCACCCGAATGCCTGCACGATTTACGGGGTGGGTGAAACCGAAGATGGCGATGCCTTTATCGCCATGGAATACGTAGAGGGTAACACGCTTAAGTCACTGGTCAGTAACGGGCCGCTGGCACTGGAGCTGACCACCGAGTTTTCAACTCAAATTGCTGATGCACTGGATGAAGCGCATAAAGTGGGCGTGGTGCACCGGGATATTAAGAGCGCTAACGTCATTGTTAACCAGCGAGGTCAGGCCAAAGTGCTTGACTTCGGACTGGCCAAGAAACTCGATGAAGATGAGGACATCGACGCGACTAGGATGGTGCAGACGCAGGACGGCCAGATCATCGGCACGCCTGGCTACATGAGCCCGGAACAGGCAACCGGTAAGGACGTGGACGTTCATCAAGGACGCCGCTCTAAATTGGTGGTCAATTTAGCCAAATCGTTAACCATGAATCCTAACGAATCGCTGACCATTCAACTGCAATTCCTCGACCCCGAATGGCAACAAATGTTGCCCGGCAAAGTTCAAATCCGAACCAGCGATACAGAAAACATTGCAAATGTTCCCGAATACCTTTTTTATGATAGTGTCGCACCAACGGACACAGCGACACTAGCCGCACTTACGATGTACTTACATGGCAATCTAGAAGATGCGGAGAAATTCATTCTAATGTCCGCTGCCGAAGACAACTTGAGCCTGTATGGATGGATATTGCTCGCAAATATTGAGAAACAAAAAAACAATCTCGAGGAAGCGGTTCGATGGTATCGACAAATTGAAGATACTTCTGATAAGTGGGGAGTCGGTGAACCACTGATTAACCAGCTGTTTGATGAATATCACAAATAGTTAACAGACAAATGTGATGGATCAAACGGCTAACACCTCCTCGCCGAGAACGGTAGAATGAGGAATTCGCTTTATACGTAGTAAGTCAACAGTGGATGTGATCTCCCGTGGCAACAGAAGCAACGTCAACGCATACAAGCGGTGCCGGCGAAGCCAATCCTCCTTCACACGATGTAATTAGCCTGCGTGGCGTCGAAGTACACAACCTCAGGCAGATTGATCTGGATCTGCCTCATAACCAACTCATTGCTATTTGTGGCGTAAGCGGCAGCGGCAAAACGAGCCTTGCACTAGATACCATCTATGCCGAAGGCCAAAGACGATACATCGAGTCTTTTTCCGCCTATACGCGTCAATTCCTTGACCGACTGGAAAAACCTGCCGCTGAACGAATTGATGGAATCACACCTGCTGTCGCCGTTACTCGAAAGACTCATAGTCGTAGCAGCCGATCCACCATAGGCACAGCGACTGAAACCGCCGATTACATGCGCCTGCTGTTTGCGAAAATCGGTAAGGTGCATTGTCCAAAGTGCGAAATGGCGATTCGCAAAGATTCACCTCAATCGGTCGCCAAATGGTTAACCAAATTGCCGCCTGACGCCCGATTTATGATCGGTGCAGAACTTCAAATCGGTGATGATGAGGAACTGGAACTCACCGCCAAGTATCTTCTTGAAGAAGGCTTCGTTCGTATCGTAGTCGAAGGCACCACCTATTCACTCGCAGAACATTTTGAGGAGATTCTGAAGGATCACGCAAAGGCTAAATCTGTCCTCGTGATTATCGACCGTCTCAAGGCCGATTGGTCCGTTGCGAATAATGACTGCGAAATCAGAAGTCGTGACTCGTTAGAAACCGCATTTTCCATCCCCGATTCTGTTTGTGTCGTCCTCACGCCATCTACTCCTGATGATTTAAACATTACCGAAGTGGATGGACGTGCATGGGCAGTCAATCGATTCAGCGCCCGACACTGGTGTGAATCATGTGATCTGGAATTCCCTGCTCCGGAGCCAAGATTATTCAGTTTCAATAGCCCGATGGGTGCATGCCCTGAATGCGAAGGCTTTGGAAACATCATTGACATCGACATGGATCTCATTGTTCCTGACCCAAATAAAACTATTCGAGAAGGTGCGATCGCACCTTGGAATTCACCGGCTTATGAACATGAATTACAAGAGCTACTGGCACTTGCCGGCGACTATGATCTACCGGTGGATATCCCCTTTGCAGAACTCAAGGCCAAGCACTTAAGGCTTATTCATGATGGCGTTAAGGAACGCAAATTCGGTGGACTCAGTGGCTTCTTTGCGTGGCTCGAACGCCGCAAGTACAAGATGCATCTAAGAGTGTACCTTAGCCGCTGGCGCAGCTATAAACCCTGCCATGTTTGCGACGGCAACAGACTCCGTGATGAAGCGCTATCGGTGAGAATTGGGCCTCACAACATTGCTGATGTTTGCCAAATGAAAATCAGTCAGGCCAAAGAGTTCTTTGATACGCTCAAGTTAAAACCGTGGGAATTCGAAGTATCCAGATTCATCATCGAACAGCTTCGGGCGCGTCTTTATTACCTGTCCGCTGTTGGCCTAGGCTATCTCACACTAGATCGCACACTAAGAACCTTAAGCGGTGGCGAAGCACAGCGAGTAAACCTAACGACGGCGCTTGGCTCGAGCCTGGTAAATATGTTGTACGTTTTGGACGAACCCACCGTCGGTCTGCATCCACGCGATGTGGATCAACTCACTGGCGCGATTGTAGGCCTTCGTGACCGGGGAAACACGGTGATCGTGGTCGAACATGAAGATGCCATGCTCCGTGCTGCAGATCGATTGATCGAAATCGGACCCGGTGCCGGAAACCGCGGAGGGCAAGTCGTTTTTGAAGGTACTCTTGAAGAGGCTCAATCGGAAAACGATTGCATCACAGGAGATTACTTGTCCGGTAAACGAAGAGTGCCAATGCCATCAAACCGGCGATCCACTTCACATGGCTGGATTCGTTTAACAGGCGCATCGGGCAACAATCTCAAGAATATCGATGTTGAGTTTCCATTAGGCGTGCTGTGCCTTGTCACTGGTGTCAGCGGCAGTGGCAAGAGTACTCTCGTTCAAGACACGTTATACGGTGCCTTATGCCAGCGAAAACGCAAGGACAGCACCAAACCGCATCCGTTTGATGATGTATTTGGAGATGGTCAAATTGATGATGTGGTGATGGTGGATCAATCCCCTATCGGAAAGTCACCGCGTTCCAATCCTGTAACCTACATCAAAGCATTTGATCAAATCCGCGCGGTATTTGCCGAAACAGTTGATGCACGCACACACAATTACACGACCGGCCACTTTAGCTTTAACGTGGACGGTGGTCGATGTGAGACCTGCAAAGGTGACGGCCACATCGAAATAGATATGCAATTTCTGGCGGATGTCTACATGAAGTGCCACGCATGTGGCGGTCAGCGTTACCGCGATGAGATCCTGAGAGTTACTTATCGAGGGATGAACATCGCTGACGTTCTGGATATGACTGTTCGGGAAGCATTTTCATTCTTCCGCGGACAGCCCAAGGTTCAAACAAAACTCAAACGCCTGATTGATGTTGGATTAGACTACCTGCGACTCGGACAACCCGCCAATACTCTCAGTTCCGGAGAATCGCAGCGTCTGAAGCTTGCAGCTTATATGTCAACTGCCAAACGCCACCGGACACTATTCATTTTAGACGAGCCTACAACGGGATTACATTTCAGCGATATCGTTCAATTAATCGATTGCTTTGATGCCCTTATTAGCGTCGGCCACTCGTTGATTGTGGTCGAGCACAATCCACAATTGATGCAAGTTTCCGATTACATAATCGACCTCGGACCCGGTGCTTCTGATGAAGGAGGACGGGTCGTCACGCAAGGCACCCCGGAAGATGTGGCAGAGGTAGCAGAATCGTTTACCGGACAACATCTAAAAGTGTGCCTTGAAAACCGTGTGGCACAAGAACAAGACGATGCTTCGTAATCACAATCGGGAATTGAGCTGTCAGATACAAATGCCTACCGAATCAGACTTAAAAATCCGTGTTGAAGTAAAGGACCATCATCCATCGTCCGCGTTGTGTGCTATTACCGTGACAACTGAGCACGTACCCAATTTACAATCGGAACACGTATGCCTTACTGGAGATATCTACGGCCCGGTTTGTAAACGAAGCCATACGTTACCTTCACGTGCATCCATAATTGACACCTCCTCGCACGGTACTCTCACTGCCAGCGCGACCGTATTAGATCCAACGCCGTGGTCACCCGAGTTGCCAGCTACTTATCTGGCGACGGTTCACGCAAGTATCGACGGCGACTCTCCATCAACGTGTACACACCAATTTGGATTCAAGTCGCTGGAGATTCGCAATGACAGTTTCTACATCAACCAACGCAGATTCGTGCCTCGTCTGGCTCAGCTAGAAATTAAAAACGATGACGCAAGTAATCTGCTGGATGTCATAACCGAAGAACATCTTTGCCTTGCAACCAGTCATCCAACGCACGACTTGCTAGAGCTTGCCACTAAACAGGGGTGCTGGGTATTTATTATGCTTGACGGCAGCGAAGAACCCGCGACCGTTTTGTCCTGGTGCAAGCACCCGGCATGTTTTGCTATGGTTCTAATGTCAGAGGCATCAATTCAACTCATCAACCCACTGCGAGATTACGTCACGTCCTATACTCTGCTCGGTCAGCAAATAACGGCTGGGCAAGTCCTATCTGAATTTGTGCAATTCGTGACGGTCGACGCAAATGAACTCGAAGCCCTGGACATCACGAACCGACCGATCGTGGTAACACGAAACGATCGTGATGTAAGCATTGAAAATGGTCGCCGCGGATGCGAGTTGATTCAGCGAGATGCCACAGCATATGGAGACTTCGCAGGATATGCGGTTTTGATTTCAGCGACACCCGATGTCGATTAAACAGATCGGAATTAGAATAAATCACATGAATCTGGATCGATACATACGGCAAATGCGCTTTCAGCCACTGGGCGAAAAAGGACAAGAGAATCTGGCTGGTGCACGTGTTTTAGTATGCGGCTGTGGGGCTCTGGGCAGCATACTCGCTAATACGCTGGCCCGTGCCGGTGTCGGATATATGCGTATCGTCGATCGAGATTTCTTAGAGCTCAATAATCTGCAGCGTCAGGTTTTATATACCGAGCAAGATGTAACCGACGGGCTTCCCAAGGCCATTGCAGCCAAGCGTCATCTCGAACAGATCAACAGCTCGATTGAAATAGAAGCGGTTGTTGCAGATGTAAGTGCTCATAATATCCTCGAACTCGTCGACGGAATTGATTGCATCGTAGATGGCACTGATAACTTTGAAACTCGCTTCCTACTCAATGATGCATCAATTAAAACGGGCATCCCATGGGTTTACGGTGGGTGCATTGGTGCTGAAGGCCAAACGATGACCATTTTGCCAGGCGATACGGCATGCCTTCACTGTCTGATGCAGGCAGGTCCACCGCCAGCCGGCACAACACCGACGTGTGACTCCGCTGGAATACTGTCGATGATTATTAACGTAATCGCCTCGATCCAGGCATGCGAAGCACTCAAAATCCTAAGCGGAAATCGTGACGCGATTAGCCGGAAGCTTCAAGTATTTGATCTCTGGGAAAACCGTATTCGACAAATTGATTTATCGGCATTGCGTGACGGCACAGACTGTCCCGCGTGCCAGCAGCGGGATCTCGCATGGCTAAATGGAGATCGTGGCAGTCAGGCAGCAGTGCTGTGCGGACGAAATGCCGTCCAATTGTCCTTTCCAGATCATGCCGGCATTTCGCTCACTGAACTTAAAGAAAAACTGGAAACCGTTGGTCAGGTCAGCAGTAATTCGTTCCTGTTAAAACTCGCGGTGGAAGATGTTTCATTGACCGTATTTCCGGACGGACGTGCCATAGTACAGGGCACCGAAGACGAGTCGAAAGCTCGTAGCATTTATGCCAAATACATCGGTAACTAGCTGTTTCAATGTAAGCGGATACCATCCCAGACGAGTTGCCTAAACTCTTGGTCTGAGGATAAACTAGAAGATTGTAATTCTCTTTGTGACGTAAACTATGCTGGTCGCCGATATTTATCGGCTTGACTGCATTTCCATCAAAATAGGACTTCAAACATGAAACGGTTTCTTTCCTTAACACTGGCATTGCTGCTCACGGTTTCCCTCGCTGGTTGTGGCGGAGAAGAAGAAGTCGCAAAAAACAACAGCGATGACGTCACAAGTGCTGAGTTATTCACCGATAGCGAAGATGCAGCAGCTGATTCGATGACAGTCCCTGATGATGACACGGCAGCTGAAAGTGCGACTGAAGATTCAAATAATGGTGATATGGCCACCGTTGATGGTGATAAGAAGACCGTTGGATTCGTCACGAATGGAATCGCATCATTTTGGGTGATTGCGGAGGCTGGTGCCCGTCAGGCAGCTGAAGACTTCGGCGTCAATGTCGAAGTGCGTATGCCACCGAACGGCCCGGAAGATCAAAAGCGAATGCTAGAGGAATTGGTTGCGGACGAAGTTGATGGTATTGCCGTAAGCCCAATCGATCCAGACAACCAGACTGAACTGCTAAACAACGTCGCAGATAAGACAAATCTCATCACACACGATAGCGATGCTCCGAATTCCAATCGAATCGGCTATGTCGGAATGAGTAACTACATCGCCGGTCGTATGTGCGGAGAGCTAGTAAAGGAAGCGCTACCCGATGGCGGCAGCCTGATGATCTTTGTTGGCCGCCTGGAACAGCTAAATGCTCGGCAACGTCGACAGGGCGTCATCGATGAACTCTTGGAGCGTGACTTTAATCCCGAGCGATATGACGAACCAGGTCAGATAATTTCTGGTGAAAAATACACAATTCTGGGAACACGCACCGATAATTTTGACTTCGGAAAAGCAAAATCCAATGCTGAGGATGCAATTGTGGCTCATCCGGACATGGGCGCCATGGTTGGATTGTTTGCGTACAATCCGCCGAATATGCTTGAGGCTCTCAAAAATGCCGACAAGATTGGCAAAATCGAGGTGATCGGATTTGATGAAGCCGACGAGACGCTTCAAGCGATCAAAGATGGACATTGCGTTGGAACCGTGGTTCAGGATCCTTACATGTACGGTTATAAGTCCGTAGAAATCCTGTCAAAACTTGCAAATGATGATGACTCATCATTTGCGGATGGTGACTTCATCGACATTCCTGCTCGCAAGATTGTCGCAGGCGATACGGATGAATCCAAAAAAATTGTCGATGTTGATGAATTCTGGACAGTCCTCAAACAACGTACCGGCCAGGAAGAGTAATAAATCCCGTATCGATTATCACGGGTTAAATCGTCTATGACCGGCGAGTCTCCTATTCTCGAAGTGCGACAACTGTCGAAGCGGTTCCCGGGCGTACGCGCGCTGAGCGAGATTGACCTGGAGTTGTATGCCCGTGAGGTACTTGCAGTAATCGGCGAAAACGGTGCTGGCAAAAGCACATTGATGAAAATCCTTGCTGGAGTTCAAACTCAGGACGAAGGTAAAGTCGTCGTCGATGGTAAAGAAGTCTGGATCGACTCCGTAAACAAGGCACTCGATCTCGGCATTTCTTTGATCCACCAGGAACTGAACCTTTCCGGTAACTTAACCGTTGGGGCAAACATCTTTCTCGGACGCGAACCTCACAAAATGGGCCTGATCGATGAACACACCATCGTTGAGGAATCACGACGTTACCTGGAAATGGTAGGGCTAAACGTCGATCCCACGATTCTCGCAGATGACCTGCCTATCGGTCAGCAACAATTGGTTGAGATTGCCAAGGCACTGAGTGCTAACTCACGCATCCTGATCATGGATGAGCCGACATCGAGTCTCTCACAGGGAGAAGCCGATCGGCTCTTTGAGGTTATCCACCACTTGCGTGAAAACGGAGTAAGTGTGATCTACATATCGCACCGACTCGGAGAGGTCAAAGCGCTTGCCGACCGTGTTGCGATACTTAGAGATGGTGAAAACGCTGGTGAACTCGGTCGGGATGAAATAACTCACGATGCAATGGTTCAGCTCATGGTTGGCAGAGATGTTTCACAGTATTACAGTCATTCGCCCAGTTATACGGATGAAATTGTCCTTGAAATTGAGAAATTACGAACCACCGCCTTTCCCGCGAGTGAACTTAGTTTCAGTGTAAAGCGTGGAGAAATCGTCGGCGTCTCCGGCCTGGTTGGCGCGGGACGCACTGAGATGCTGCAGGCGATCTTTGCTAGTGTTCCCAAAGTTGCTGGTTCCGTGCGTGTCCTCGGTGAAGAAATCGAAGGCAACTCCACAATAGACGTCATCAGAGCTGGCGTAGCACTTGTTCCCGAAGATCGCAAGTTACACGGTCTAGTCATCGATATGTCTGTTAAAGAGAACATGAGTCTCGCTGGACTACGTCAAAATCAAATTGGCAGCGGATTTATAAACTTCGATGTGGAAAATGACATCACGACTGAGATGATCGATCGACTCAAAGTTAAAACGCCGACAAAGGATCAGATCGCTAGGTACTTATCTGGCGGAAATCAACAGAAAGTCGTACTTGGTAAGTGGCTTTCAATGAAACCAAATATCTTGTTGCTTGATGAACCAACCCGCGGAATTGATGTTGGTGCTAAGCAAGAGATTTACCAATTAATGGAAGAACTAGCAGATCAAGGAATGTCCATTCTCTTTGTGTCCAGTGAATTAGAAGAAATCATTGGAATGTCGGATCGTGTGATCGTCATGCACGAAGGCCGATTGGCAGGAGAGTTGGATCGCAGTGAGTTATCCGAACAGTCCATCATGAATCTGGCAACTGGCGGAGTGTCACAGCGCATCACCACGCATCGTTAGAAGTAAAGAAAGAACGGCGGGCCAAGTTTACCGCCGATTGAAGGGATAAGATTCAATGAAAAAAATCATGGGAATCCTGATGTTGCTGGTATTTATATGCCTGGCGACAGCATTGCTAACTAATGGCAAGTTTGTAACTCCGTTCAACATACAAAATATCGTACGTCGAAGTGCGTTTTACGGGATCATTGGCATCGGTGTTGCATTTGTGATCATCACCGGCGGAATCGATCTCTCTATTGGTTCGCTCATCGGACTTGTCGGTTGTCTAATGCCCATGGTGCTTGCGCCGGAACATATCGAACAGGGCGATCCGGTGAGTATATTAGACGTCAATAAAGCCGAACGCGCGCTGCTGCTCAATGGCGGCGAAATCGATCTTGAAGCCGGTGATCAGCTGAAATACTCATCTTCCAGTGGGTCGACGCGCCGGGTCACAATCAATAAAGTCGTTCGTGAACCTTCCAAGACGATTGCGTTCGTCAACGAACCTGTCACTGCACTTAATCAGCAGATTAAGGTCACGAGAGTGACACTTTCGCATAATCACTTTGCCGTTGTCATCGGGTTTGTGCTTGTCTTCACGCTTGCCATCGGACTGATCCATGGACTATTGATTACCAAGCTGAATCTGCAGCCGTTTGTGGTAACTCTCTGCGGCTTACTGATTTATCGAGGTGTAGCAAGATGGATAACTGCAGACACGACACAGGGGTTTGGATCAGATTTTGACACGTCATTCAGAACATGGGCGACAGGGTCACCTTTTCCAGTTGCATCGCTAATGATCTACGTTGGAATCGCGATGCTGCTTTGGCTTATCGTTAAGCAACTGAGAAAATCAACCACCACTGGAAACTCTCATAAGCCCGCCTTCATTTTAGGCATTCTGTTTTCCATTGTTTTGATTGGCACAGGAAGCTTGCGTTTCACGCAGACAGTGGAAAATACGCAGATCCTAAACCTAGCACGGATGACTCCCATCACCATTGAGACGAGAGAGTTATCAACGACCAAAATCAATGCTGAAAAGAACGCATTTTTGTTTAGCGGCGCGCATGAAGATTTGACATCAACACGTTTGCTTCTCACTCTGGATTCTGACGTCAAGACGAAGAATCCCGACGTGAAACAAATGAGCGTATTGCCGTTATCAAAGGTAACCGTTGAAAGCAAGCAAACGGTAGTTGTTGCCGCTAGAGAGTTTTCATCACTACTGGAAGGTAACCGATTACGCAAAAACGTGAAGCTCTATGCCATTGACCTAATGGAAATGGATCTGGCAAAAACGAATCTGCAAACACGCAAAATTGAATTGTCACCGGGATTAGCCGGGTTACTTCCCCAGATCGCACTGTACTTTGTAGGTTTCCTTGTGATTCCAGCTTTCGTGATTTGCTCGGTACTCATGATTCGAGCAAGCAATTTCAAGTCCGTCGTACCCATTGTGCTACTTATCGTGAGCGTTCTCTTAATGATCGGTGCTGCTCATTGGAGCAGCATTGATAGGGTTACCGGTGTACCAAACGGTCCGAATTGGTTTGGCGCTGATGCCGAGTCTGTTCGTAGCAATGAAGTAATCGATATGTTCATCGTGTTTCTGGTCCTCGGCTTACTGATGTTCGCAATTTCACGATTCATCCGGGCGAATGGTCAGATTAATTGCCCAATAAATAAGACAGCATTGGTATGTACTGGTGTATTAACAGCGGTCTGGCTTTGTGGAAACACGCCGATTGGTCAGACTCAAGTACCGGCTGCGACCATTTGGCTGCTTAGTCTAGCAGTCATTGCAGCTATATTCCTTAACAAGACGATTTATGGTCGTTATCTACTAGCACTAGGCAGGAATACAGAAGCTGCCAAGTACAGTGGAATCAACACAGATAGAATGATCATACTGGCATACGTCATATGCGCCGTGTGTGCCGGAATCGGAGGAATACTCTTCGCGCTCGACGGAAACTCCATACAGCCGGCAAGCCACGGAAACTTTTACGAACTTTACGCAATTGCCGCTGCCGTACTTGGTGGGTGTAGCCTGCGGGGAGGTGAAGGATCTATAACCGGCGTGGTCATTGGTGCCGCAGTCATGTTTGTCCTTTATAACGCGATCAATCTGCTTGGAATTCCACCGACACTTGAATTTGCAATCATTGGACTTGTGATTCTCGTGGGCGCCATGACCGATGAAATTGCAAAGCATTTTTCCGCCCGAAAAAAGGCTTTGGAAGACGCTGCAAGCTAAAACTGCGATACCAGCAATTGCACAATTGTGAGGCTCTATTTAGAATCAACCCCTTACAAAAGACACAAACCTTTGTACTCATTTACAACTTGAATCTTCGGAGAAAACAGATGAAAAAGGCACTGCTAACATTACTTTTCGTATTTTCAGCAACAATTGTCGGTTGTGGTGGCGATGACGCCGCAACAGTCGAAGGCGATCCAACAATGGATGGCCCTGGTACAGAAATGGAAACTGACGGAGCCGCTGATCCAGAAGGTGAAGGCGAAGACACAACCAACGCTACCAGCTAGTTTGCTAGCTGACAAAAACGTTACATTTGAGTAACACAAGAAAGCGCCGATGGTATTCCATCGACGCTTTTTTTGTTTCATACAACCGCCATTAAGACTTCATCTACAGTTGTTCGCCACGATAACTTAGGTCCAGTAAGTCCATCGGATGCATGATCGTAAATGGAGAACCATTCATACGACGCTCACGATCTATTTGCATCAGGCAGCCGGTATTGGCCGTTAGTACCAGTTGGGCTTTTGTGGACTCGATGTTCTTAACCTTGCGGTCAGCCAACCTGTCCGCCATTTCCGGCTGTGTCAGGTTATAAGTACCTGCGGCACCACAACACAATTCTGACTCCGGTAATTCAATAAGATCCAACCCCGGTATCTGACTCAGTAGATTACGTGGCTGTGCCTGAATCTGCTGAGCATGTACAAGGTGGCAGGCATCGTGATAAGTGGCCGTAGCTTCGATGCGGCCTGACGGCGGGATAAATCCAAGTTCATCAAGGAATTCGTGCACATCCTTAACCTTGGACGCAAACAGCTCTCGTGCCTCTTCTGAACCATCAAGCCAGTGGTGTCCATAGTCCTTCAACATGGCACCACATCCGGCCGCAGTGATGAT
>JBJLEE010000037.1:0-24570 GCA_045566075.1 Pirellulaceae bacterium
GCGTTATTTTCACTCTTGCTTCAAAGGTGCCGTAAAGAAAACGATCTCGCGATGTAAGCCGGGCACCACGAAGGGGTTCGAATATCTCCAGAACACCGTTACGAGCTGTCACGCCATCCGGCGTTGGCATGTTTACCAGTTGCAATCCACTGGTTTGAGGTGTCCAGCGATCTAGCGAGAAGTCGTCAAACTCATCAGCCCACTTTTCTGCAGCTAATGTTGATGTCGTAATGCTTAGAGTTAATAACGCGGCATAGATGGTGTTTTTTATCATAGTGGTGATTCTACCTGTTGGGATTTGCAAGTAACAGGATTGGTGAATGCGGCGAAGAATTCTGATCGCACCGACACCGTGATTGCCGTTATCGGGTATTTTGAAGTGACCCTGAAGATGGGGTGGAATGAGATCTCCGAGATGAAAGAAGCGACGAATGGAAACGACCGGTGGGGACGCCCTAGTGAAATCACTGGAAGCCCATGCTGTTGACACAGTGTTTGGCATACCGGGTACACATAATCTTGCGGCGTATGATGCGCTGATTAATGCCATTGATATCAAACACATAACCGCACGCCACGAGCAAGGGGCTGCGTTTATGGCAGACGGATATGCAAGGGCAAGCGGTAAAGAGGGTATCTGTTTTTGCACCTCTGGACCTGCAGCCCTTAATGCAATTGCTTCACTGGGCACGTCGTATGCTGACTCTGTGCCAGTCTTGTGCGTGATCAGTCAAATTCCCACAGACTTCATTGGAAAAGAAAAAGGAATCATTCACGAATGTCGTGATCAGCTGGCGTGTTTCGATCCTGTGGTTAAGTGGAGTGCTACTGCAAAGACTGTTGAAGAAATATCCGCTCACGTTGCCGAGGCGTTTTATCAAATGCGTAATGGTCGCCCGCGTCCCGTTGTCCTCGAAATCCCCTGCAATATCCTCGATGCCTCTGCTGAAGTGGAAATCGCTGAGGAGCGCAGTGTAGAAACGGCTGCGCCAACAACCGAACAAATTGCTCAGGTAGCTGAACTACTAAAACAGGCAGAGACGCCGATTATTTGGGCCGGTGGCGGAGTTAATAGCAGTGGTGCTTCAGAGGAATTGGTGAAACTTGCCGAATCGCTAAATGCACCGGTATTCACGACTGTTCTGGGCAAAGGTGCTATTGATGACGACCACCCACTCTCAGCTGGCACCAATATTTGCCATCCTGTCTGGCGGGAGTTTGTGGCGCAATCGGATTTGATGCTGGCCGTTGGCTCACGGTTCACGCAGGAAGATACGGACAGCTGGACGTTTCAGCCACCAGCCACTCTTATCCATGTGGATATTGATGATGCGGAAATGGGACGGAATTATGGAGCTACACTTGGGATCGTCGCGGACGCCCGTGAAACTGTTTGCGGGGTAAATGCACTGCTAGCATCACGCGAGAGAATTGCAAATCCAGATCGTTCGGCAGATATTACGGCTGCACGCCAAGGGGTTTTAGATGCATGTGAAGAGATTGCACCGATAGGCATAGAGCTCGTGCATGCACTAAACGCCGGACTGCCAGAAGACACAATATTAGTAAGTGACTTAACGCTTGCAGCTTATTGGTCGCGCCGGTTAGTTGGCGTGCACCACCCGCGATCTAATCTCTACCCATGGGGCTTTTGCACGTTGGGCTACGGCTTGTCCGCGGCGATAGGTGCAAAGCAGGCGATGCCGGACCGTCCGGTAGTTTGTTTATCTGGAGACGGTGGCTTCTTATTTAACTGCCAGGAACTCGCGGCTGCTGTGCAGTTTGAGTTACCAGTGGTGCTAATCGTGTTCAATAATAATTGCTATGGTGTGCTGAAGCCTCAGCAGGATAGCCGTTACGGTAGATCCATCGGTGCAGAATTGGTCAATCCAGACTTCCTTAAACTAGCCGAATCGTTTGGCGTCACCGCTACTCGAATTGATGATCTGCAGGAATTACCCAGTGCGATCGAATCGGCCGTTGCTGCCAATCAAGTAACTCTTATCGAAGTAACCGCAGACATTCCGTTACCAATTATGGAGAGCGGAATGCGGGAGTTGCACGCTTCGCTTGTTTAGCGATTTTACGGGGGCGGTCAGGTGTTTTGGGTGACGGATATCATGTGGTATTCACATAGGTGATTCCGAGACAAATAGAATTATAGGTTGTCACCAAGATAAGGAAGTAAAGGCCGCACGTAAGGATCGCCGGGGCTTCTATGGCTTGCGATATAGAAACGCATCTGAGGTGAGCAGCGAAACAATCAGAGCGTTCATGCTGCCGCCGTTTTCTTTATATGCCTTATGTGCTGCCTGAAGTACAGGTGCATCGTTGAGAGTCTCATTGCGCCCCATCCAAAATCTGAATGCATGACGAACGAATACCTGTTCTGCACGCTCGCTGTTAGCAAGTTTCTCAATCAGTTCGATGGCGTTAGAGACTTTGCCATCAAGTGCCGGGTCGCCTGAGTCGATGATCTCGCCGCTCGTGTCGACGGGCAAATCTAATTCAGTCTGCCGATACAAGCCCGCGTGATTGTACATTTCAAATGGCAACCCAAGTGGATCCATCTTTTTATGACAGGTCCAGCAGTAATTCTCACGGGTAACACGCATGCGCTCGCGCAATGTGTTGTTGGGCTCGTCAGGTAGCATCGCATCTACTGTGATTGGTACATCAGGAATGCCTCCGCCAATAAGTCGCTCTTGTATCCAGCGGCCGCGATGAATTGCGTGGTTATCCATGGCGTCAGAGTGTGAGACCAGCCAGCTTGGATGCGTCAATAATCCGAGTCGCTGATCCTCAGGGACGGACGCCAATTGCCTGTCTGGCCGCATGGAGCCATTTCCAAAGCTTCTTCGGCTGACTCGTACAAACTCCTTTGGCCCTGTAAGCGTCGACTCGCTGATATTGTGATTTACAGCCGGACGTTTTTTTGGCTTGGTTTTTGGCGGCTCTTTGTCAGGGTTAGCTTTCTTCCATGCCTCGAGTGCTTCTGCTGCCTTCTTTGCTTCTTCCGCAATAGCGAGTTTCTCTTTGTCGATTGAAGCCTGTCGCTCCTCTTTGGTATTTAGCTTGCCAAGATAAACCCGATCACCTCCAGTGACGAGTATCTTGTCCGTTGTCAGTAGCTGCCGGAAAACATCTTTGTCCTCTTCGAGAATCAGTTCAATCAATCGGTCAGTGCTTGCAGTTGCATCGAACATCGCGCGGTAGTGGCCATTCGGATTGCCAGCGAGACCAGCGGCGGTTAATGCTCGATTGTCTTTGCAAATATAGCCGCCATGATCGTAGTCGAAGTAGTCTCGAAAGAACTGAAGAATGCGAGGTTTGCGGATTGTCTCGTCGGACAGTATGCGTTCAAGCTCGCGTTTGACATCGTCGCGAGTCTGCAGGCGGCCTTCGATAATCGCGGCGCGGAGTTGCTCATCCGGCTTGATGTAACTGAGCGAATGATTGAGCGCGAGTCCTAATTCCCAATCCTGTAGCATGACACGGCCATGCCGATCGGTCTTCGAGTCTTCCGCCAGCTCCGCGCGAAATAACGCATCTCGATCAAGAAAAATAGCCGACAATCCAAGCACAGTACCATCTTCATGGCCTAGTTTATCTACAGACTGTTGAAGGATGATTAGGTAGCCATCAGATTCTTCGGGGGTGGGAGTGCGAAACGTAAGAGCTTCAAACAAAAAATCCACCGCGGCACGTTGCTGTTCTTCAGTTGGTTCTTTGACTTTCAGTAATTCGTAAATTGGGGTCAGTGGTCGTAAGGTCTTTGTGCTGTATACGAGACTTGTCGGTAAGCCTCGAATATCCCCCTGCATTTTGTCCTTGATGGAATCAGGATCATCGGTGATTTGATATGGATGGGCAATGCTCAGCGGGCCATAGGCCATATAGCGAATGATATCGTTAGCTATGCCCATTACCTGAGTAGCTTCGGCACTGTTGACTGTATAGAAGTGCGGGTAGTTCTTGAGGCCGTGATTACGTGCAGAGGAGAGAATGGCTGGCACGCTTTTTACCGCAGTTGCATAGGCAACGGTACCACCTTGCCATTGGATGATCCGATCGACTCCGAAATAGAGTTTCAACTCCCCGCCATGATTAGTTGGGACAACGTCGCCATGTGTCCGCAGTCCCGGTCGCTCTGGATTAAACACTGGCTCAGTGTTTATCAGCTCATTGAGCCGGGTGACATGTTCTTGAGGTGACACACGCCAGATGCGAGCTGGGGAGGAGGTAGGTGCGAGTTTGATTCCAGGTGGCAGCGTTCCAAACAGCAGATTATGGTCTAGGTAGTTTGCTTTGTTTGGCTCCAGATGGTCATGAAAGCCACCCTTGTCACGCATCACTCTGGAAAGTTCAGCTACGATCCAATCCGTGAATTGCAGTCGATCAACGGCTTCTGGTTGCTCCGCATCTTTCGGCGGCATCTCGCGGAGCGCTACCTGCGCCCATACGCGTTTCCAATCGCCTGAATTAAGGTCATCAACCGGACCAAGGTTGTGTAGCGACAGATTGCCTTCAGGATCAGTGTCACCGTGGCAGTCGACGCAGTGTTTGGTTAGAAACGACGCCGCCAGGCTCTTGAAGTCTTTTTTAATGACCTGCCCCGGAGTGTAGTTATCTCCGAAGACTGCTGGCACAAAGCATAGTGTGAGTAGTGCTACCCAAACCAGTCTGACCCGTATCATGCGAGGATTTCCTTGACTGCGCCGTTTCCGCTGTCGAACTTCTTGGCAAGCTTTTCATCCATATTGAATCGGTCGCACTTCGCGCCGGCCATTTCCAGAATCGTCGAATAGAGGGCGTTGATTGGTCGCTTGCCGTCAAGTTGCGTAAAGCAACCGGATTTGAATGCCCCGTCAAAGTTCCCGAGTAGCATCACCGGCCAATTTGCACCGCTAGTGTGCTGCTTGTCAGCGTTATTACTTGTGTAAACGATGAGGGTGTGATCCATCATCGTTCCACTGCCTTCTGGAATGCTATCAAGTGCTTCCATGATCTTTACGAGCATGCGACTGTTGTACTGTCGAATCTTGATCCAGATTGGATTGTCCGGTTGAGCCATGTGACCAAGGTTGTGACCTTGCTGTTCGACACCGAGCCCTTTCCATGCACCGAAGATTTCACCGCGACCGGACCCGATCGTCAGCGTGTTCGTAATGCCGGAAGTCAGAGCGGATATGCCTAATTCCAGTAGGGTATCATGCCAGTCTGTTTCGAATTCTGGGCGTGTGTATCGCTCATCGACTGTCGGTGCGAATTCTCGTAAGTGATCGGACACTTTAGCGAGGCGGTCGCGTAATCCGTTAACATCTCGGAAACCTTGAACGTATTGACCATATCGCTTTTGCGTGTTGGCTGGCAGGGTTTCCCCTTTGGCTGCTGCGAGCTTTTCTACTTGCTCAAGCAGGTTCGAGCGAGCTTCGTGTTGGCGTCGGATGTCGCCGGTTGAAATCCCACCGTAAAGCATCTGGTAAAGATGGTTTGGATTGGAGTGCATGAAGATTGGCTGCCCTGCCCCGCTTGCTGACAAGTTAGCAACTGTGGGCTTGGCAGTCATGTTCTCAATGGAGTCCATACCGATACAAAGGTGTGGCAATAGTGTTTCCGGCAACACTTTACTGATTTCATAGTCAATGGTCGACGCACTTGGTGGCACGCCGTCGCCGCCACGGTATCCGCCAAGTGCTCCAAAAAATGCACTGTGGGACGGGCTGGTATGAGTGCCGTGCAGACCGTTGATGATGTGAAGGCGGTCTTTGTAGGACTCAAGCGGGCTGATCGGTTCTGGAAGTGTTTTATTTGCGAGTGAACCGCTTTGGGTCATGCCCTCTGGGATGCATGTTTTAGGGTCGAAGCCCTGGTTTTGCATGAAGAAGATTACGCGTTTGGTCGTCCGCGACTCATCGGTTGCAGCGAGCAATCGTTGAGGATCCATGCTGACAGTAAGTGCGGATCCAGCACCTGCTGCGATTCCTTGCAGGAGATTTCTTCGGTTAAGCATATTCGACTTCCAAAGTAGCTTTGTGTTCTTACCAAACTATATATACAGGATAACTCAGATGAAAATCTGCCGCAATATTCGTTATATCGGCAGTAAGCACGGTGAGGTATAAATTAGTTGCATTTGGTGGTAATTCAATCGCTCACCTGATTCTCTACAATTCTTAGTACTCCCACGGGCGATGTATGGCGTTACCCCTTGGTTGTTGTATGTTCGGACAAGCATGGAACCCCCAGCAACTGGTTATGTAGTAGCTGGTTATGACTTACTTAGGTCATCCTCGGTCAGCATGACGTCCCACATCTTACGACCATTCATTTGCATCCATCGTGCGTGTAAAGTCGCCGGTGACATGCCTGTGTCTACTTCAAGACGCAACCATACATTGGGAATCGCAGCCCCTTTGATTAAGTCTGGATGTGCGACGTTCAGTGTCGGTATAACCCTGTTGTGAATGGGTGATACGATGAATTGTCTTATCGGGTATCCCACTTGCTCATTCGTCTTATACTCGAGCCATCTTGAGCAATGTATATCTCCCCCAATCAACACGACTCCGCTGATGTTCTTTTCACCAAGGAAGTCAAACAATGCCTGTCGTTCATAGTGATATGTACCCCAGTCATCTGACTCCCGGTTTTCCTTGTCATCCCAAATCATGCCACATGCAATAACTTTAAATGGTGCTGTCGATTCTTCTAATCCCTGTTTTAGCCAGGCCCATTGACGCTTACCAAGTAACGTGGGCTTTTCCGGATCAAATGGTGATGGCTCGGTTCTTGCAAACCAACGTGTATCCAGCAAGAAAACTTCAACGCCGCCACGTCTAAACTTCGTGTATATTCCCTGATCGTCATGCCCGAATGATTGATTTGCACGGTATTCTATAAAGGCTTTTCGTGAACGCTCTTTTCCTTTGAGACGGCCATCCGAGTCATTGAGACCAAAATCATGATCATCCCATGTTCCCCACACGGGGCGACTCTTACCGAATGCAGCTAGTTGTGGGATCGAAAGGAATTCTCGATGCTTGGCACGCAATATGCCCAAATCGAGCGTATCGATATATGGCGTATCACCTAACAGCACAAGTCCATCAGCACCGTGTTCTGCCATTTGGCTCCATAGTTTCAAAGGGCCACTTTCCGCGCAAGAGCCAAATGCCAGACAGGTTTTTACCTTTGTGCTTTCCGCTGGGGCTGTGCTGAATATCTGTGATGCATCACTCGCAATAGCACTGCCATCGTGGTGAATCTCGTATCGATATTGCGTGGCTGGTTTTAAGTCTGAGATCTCCCACTTAACACACCGATCATTGTCAGACCGAGACTCAGTCGTGTTCACAATCGTATTTTCAGAGTGTTGTTCCGTTACCCGAAGTTCATAGCTGCCGGGATCAGATGGACGAAACCACAGTATTGCCGATGATTCGGACATATGACCGATCATGGGGCCTACAGCTTCTTCTCCTGAATCAGCGTTGACGGCAGTTGCTGCAAGGCCGGTAGCGATGGTTGCTCCAAATGTTCGTCGATTTAGATTGGTCATTAGTTTGTTGTCGCATTAGGAAATTGGGAGTTAAAAAGGATCTTTCGCGCAATATAGCACTACGCAAGCCGGCAATAAAGAACTATTGGGTTTGGAGTGCAAAGGTATGTCGTTTATGTATTTATTGAGCTTGATGAAGAAACCGTCGCGCAGTAACAACATACGGTCTGGCTTAGTGGCAATTCATTAACGTATCAGCGATAATGACGTTACAGGTAAGAACTCGCCCCATCTCTACGTCTCCATATCTTGATGGCCCATCGATTGCTCACAATTGCTGCCGTTTTGCTTGTCATAAACTTGACGACGGTAGCTCATGCCGACGAATTCACCTTTTTTCGCACACGAATAGAACCTGTACTTGAGCAGCATTGTTATAGCTGTCACTCCGGCCAAGCTGAATCCATAAAGGGCGGCTTACGCCTAGATGCGAAATCAGCAATACAACGTGGGGGTGAATCCGGGCCAGCCGTAGTACCAGAGGATGTCGATAAGAGCCTGATCATTGCCGCGCTTCGTTACGACGGGCTGGAAATGCCGCCGAAGTCGCCTCTGCCAAAAGAGATTATCGGAGATTTTGTTACCTGGATTAAGAACGGTGCACCAGATCCACGACTCATCGCAAAATCTGACGAACAACGATTGGCACAAGCCCGAAGCCATTGGTCGTTTATGCCAATCACAAACCCTACGCCTCCCAAAACCAGAAACTCATGGGTCCAAAATGACATCGACCGATTTATTCTCAGACGGCTGAAAAGTGAGTCGATAAGACCTTCAAAGGACGCCGACCCTCGCACCTTGATTAGAAGACTCTATCTAGACTTAATCGGACTTCCACCGACGCCAGCAGAAGTCGATGCATTTGTCGCTAATCCGACCGAATTGGCATATCAGCGCGTTATTACTGAGTTGTTGGAATCCCCACACTATGGCGAACGTTGGGGGAGATACTGGCTCGACATGGCTCGCTACGCAGACAGTAACGGCTATGAATCGGACCGCCCGCGACCTTACGCATGGCGATGGCGAGACTGGGTCATCAATTCATTAAACGCCAATATGCCTTTTGACCAATTCACCATCGAGCAGTTGGCAGGGGATTTGCTGCCCGGTGCGACACTTGAACAGCAAGTAGCGACGGGCTTTCACCGAAACACTCTTGTAAATACGGAGGGTGGTGTTGATCGGGAAGAAGATCGCGTTAAGCGCACCGTTGATCGCACAAATACTCTTGGAAAGGTATGGCTCGGCTTAACGCTTGGCTGTAGTCAGTGTCATTCCCATAAATATGATCCGATTACGCAGCATGAGTATTACAGCATGTATGCGTTTTTCAATAGTCTCGCCGAACCGAACATTCCTGCACCAACAACCGCTCAAGTAGTCGCATACAAGACTGCATTGACTCGATATGAGAATGACCATCAAGAGTATCTCAATGCGATACGTGATTACCGAAGTGATCAATTGCGTAACTGGGAAAACGCGGTGCAACGTAGCGGGTTTGCAAAACAGGCTGATTCACCTGATGGCGAAGAGCTAGAGGTAAATCCAGATGTCGTCGCGACCTGGGAAGTGGTCAACCCGATTTCTGTAACGGCATTGTCGGGATCCGACATGCAACTACAGGATGACCTCTCTGTGTTTGTCGTTGGGCCCAACGATCAAGCGGACACGTACACACTCGTTCTAGAGACAATGCAAAGTGGTATAAGCGCTATTCGCATTGAGGCAATGGCCGATGAACGACTGCCGGCGCATGGCCCCGGATTAGCCGGCAATGGAAACTATGTGCTAAGTAGTCTGCGCGTATACGCCAAGCCTGCGTCAGATACAAATTCAGCTAACAAAGGGAATCGTGTGCGTCTAAAAAATGCACGCGCCGATTTTTCTCAGGGTGGACGACAGGTCACCTCTGTGCTCGGCGACGATCCTACCGACGGTTGGGCTATTTACCCTAACGTTGGCGTCAACCATTTCTCGATCTTTGAACTTGTTGAGGATATTAATCCAGAGACAAGTGGAGAATTGACACGGCTCACGATCGAGTTAGATCATCAAGTGCATCATGATCACAACATCGGTCGTTTTCGGGTGTCACTGACAAGCAGTGCCCGTCCCGTTCCGGATGGATTGGTGGACGCAGCATTTCGCGATGTGCTTACGCGGATTCCAGCTGACCGAACCGGCACGGATATGACGCGTTTGGTTAAGTATTTCGACTATCACGAACCTGAGTTGGATGATCTACTTCAGGCGGAATGGGAGCATCGTGAGGCGGAGCCTAAATCACCGACGGTGGATACGAAGGCTCAGGTTGTCACGGAGGAAGCCACCCGTCGAACAACGCAAGTGCACATTCGCGGTAGTTTCCTTGATAAAGGGGATGAAGTCATATCTGACACGCCGGCTGTACTACCCAAAATGCCGATCGATGCAGATGGCTCGTCTCGGTTAGATTTGGCTAAATGGCTAGTCAGTGAGGACAACCCTTTAACCGCAAGGGTCATCGTAAACAGAATCTGGCAGCAGCATTTTGGGCGCGGGATCGTTGTGACGGATGATGATTTTGGTACGCAGGGTGAACCACCATCACACCCGGAGTTACTTGATTGGCTTGCATTTAGATTTAGAGATTCCGGCTGGAATATGAAAGAAATGCATAGGTTGATCGTGTCATCCGCCACATGGCGTCAATCCTCATTTGCACGTCCGGAACTGAGCGACCGCGATCCATACAATATTTTGTTGGCCAGACAAAACCGACTGCGTGTAGAAGCCGAGATCATACGGGATCTAGCACTATCAACAGCAGCTTTGCTGCTACCGAAGATTGGTGGCCCAAGTGTTTATCCCCGTCAGTCGGAGGATCTAATCAAGTTGGGATTTCAAACGAGCCTCAGCTGGCCAGTGAGTAAGGACGGTGATCAATATCGTCGCGGCATGTATACGTTTTTCCAACGCACGGTTCCCTACCCTATGCTCATAGAATTCGACGCAGCGGACTCCAATGCATCATGCACCCGACGCGAACGCTCCAACACACCTTTGCAAGCGCTTACTCTTTGGAACGATCCAGTATTCGTGGAGGCATCGCAAGCACTCGGCAAGCGACTACAGGCAGCGAGCGCACATGCCGGTGCAGGCGATACTGGAAATGTAAATCGAAAAATAGCGTTGGCATTTGAGATTTGCTTGTCACGGTCTCCCACGAGTCGTGAGACAGCGATTCTGCGCAATCTATATATACAGAGGCTGGCTGTGAGTGACGAAAGCGGTGCTTGTTTTGCCATTGCCAGAGCGATCATGAATCTTGACGAGTTCATTACGAGAGAGTGATAAATGAATGAGCAATTGATTCGCCGACAGTTCTTTACTAGTTCAGCTAGCGGGATCGGTTCACTAGCCTTGGGTTCTTTGCTTAGCAAAGACGGGTTGCTTGCTGATGAAACAGGTCCTTTGGCAGCAAGTGCACCACATTTTGCACCAAAAGCTAAGCGGTGCATCTTTATTTTCCTGGCAGGCGCTCCCAGCCAGCTTGATATGCTGGATCCGAAACCGGAACTGGTTAAGCGGCACGGACAAACACTTCCAGAATCGGTTTCCGAAGGAGTGCGGCTGGCATTTACTGACGCCAAGACGGCAAAACTAAAAGGCAGTCCGCGAACGTTTAAACGGTACGGTGAATGCGGCACGGAATTCTCGGATCGATTACCGCATATTGCAAGTTGTGCGGATGATATCGCGGTGGTGCGGTCGATGCACACCGATGAGTTTAATCATCATCCAGCCCAATTGGTGATGAACTGTGGTGTTGGAAGATTAGGCAGACCAAGTGTTGGATCGTGGATTACCTACGGGCTCGGATCGGAAACTGAGAACCTGCCCGGTTATGTAGTGTTGTCTGCCGGTACAGGTGCCAGTGGTGGTACATCCAATTGGAGCAGTGGGTTCTTGCCCTCGACTTATCGTGGAGTCGTTTTTCGCAGCCAGGGTGATCCGGTTCTAAACTTGCGACGTCCCAAAGGACTATCGAGAGACAATCAGCAGGAGAGTCTGAAAGCGATTCGCTTACTGAACGAGCAAAGACAAAGCCTCACCGGCGACTCGGAAATTGCGAATCGAATTGCCTCTTATGAACTTGCTTTTAGGATGCAGGCAGCCGCGCCTGAACTTCTGGATCTGTCAAAAGAGAGTCAAACAACCCTCGATAGTTATGGCCTCGAACGAGAGGAGCCCGCAAACAACAAGTTCCGTGGCTATACCGGTAATGCTCACGCCACGATGAGTCGTAATTGCCTATTGGCAAGACGCATGATTGAACGAGGTGTGCGATTTGTAAACTTGTACCACGCGTCGTGGGATCATCACGATGGATTGGACAAGGATCTAAAGTACAACTGCAGCGTGATTGATCAGCCAATCGGCGCATTGCTAAAGGACTTGAAGCAACGCGGGCTGTTAGATGAAACGCTTGTTGTATGTACGGGTGAATTCGGTCGCACGCCGATAGCCGATACGCATGAGGGTAATGGTCAGAAACCTGGGCGTGATCATCATCGATACGCATTCAGTCTGTGGATGGCAGGAGGCGGTGTAAAACCTGGTCAAGTAGTCGGCCGCACCGATGATATTGGATGGGCACCCGTTGAAGACGGCGTCCACGTAAATGATTTTCACGCAACGCTTCTTCATCTTTTTGGAATGGACCACTTGAGGTTGTCCAGACGATTTGGCGGATTTGATATCAGACTGACAAACGTCGGTGGAAACGTCGTGGAGAAACTGGTGCGTGCTTAGCGGTCGCCGACGGTTTTATAGCTTTCCATAAGTCTCACCCGGCCATTGATGCCCGCAGCAAATCGATCTTTTACTACTCGAATAACCAGTTGCTGTTTTGTGTCAGGTTTAATCCACTTGGAAATCTCTATTGCTTTTGGCTTGTCCCATGGGTCAGCAGGTGTTTTTCCGACTTCCTGACCATCAATCCAAATGTCTGCAGCTCCATCAAGCATGTCAAACAACAACCACAAGTCACCTGCTGGCTTTTTGGGGACGCTAAACGAAACCGTGTACCAGGCGCTACCATGGAAGTCGATTCCCTGGCTGGTCCAGAATTGATCTGTACGTAGGTCTTGCCATGCGGTGTCCGTTGTTTCCGTGAGGCGATGCCAACCATCTTCGACACCATTGTTTTCAGGATCGGTTCTAAATTTCCAAACGGTTGGGAATACAAATCGTTGATTACCCTGAATAGCTTTGAAAGGAGGTCTGTATCCACCGGTGGCTAATCGATCAATGAATGGTCCTGTCGCCGTCATGGGATACGGCAGGTTCATTTCTTTTATCATCGCCAGCGTTTCCCGGCGGACGTCGGTGTATCGCTCGAAGCGTTCGGGCTGGATATTTTCGAGTGGCGTGTTTTCCAGCTGCGTGATTATGAATGTGTTAAGTCCGACCAGTGTGAACTTAAGTCGCAATTGAACCGCTGGGTCATCCGTCTTTTGCTTTGCCCGATCAAGTAGTTCCTGTAGTCGATCGATAACTTTCGGATCGAACTGTGATACCCATCGTCCCCATATCATATGGTCGTCATGGGAGTTTAGTGCTCGTTCATACGTGCGGAAATACTGTCGCATGATTCCTGCAGCATCTTTGAACATGTGTTCACAGTATTCGTCGATGAGTTGGTCAACATCGGTTTCAATGTCCCACATTAAACGCGCACGAATGGTGTGAAACAGTGCGGAACCAGCCCATGTCCCTTGACTCTCCCCGGATAGCCCAAGTACTCCCTGATTATGGAGAAAGTTGAGCAGCTTTTGGTAATGGTGGAAAAATCCGGTTGGAACATGAATGTGTGGACCAGTGGGCGGATAGTCGTAAAACATTACCTTGCCTCGACGTGACCAATCTTCGATCCAACGCTTCATTTTCACGTTGGTTGGACACCGCGGGTCGTCGATATCATGTCTAAGACAATGTCCGCTATACGCAAACTCTACAACCGCATTGTTATGGAGTTTTAAATCACGGTCACGAGGTGGCGTCACAGTTGAACCGTAAGCGTAAAAGCTGACGAGCAGATCAGGCCGCTCCTTCGCCACTCGTTTGGCAACTTCGTTTGCGAACAATGTGTAGCGTCGGCTGATTGCGCCGTTTCCATTCTTGTTGTTTGGGTCGTCAGGATAGGCATCGTATGAGTCATTGGTCTTCCACAGACTATCCACATCGTCGGCAGCTAGGCACCGCTCGCATTCACACCAAAATGTCGGTTCATCATTATGTCCAATGGATATGAGATTCCAGTTTGGGTTCTCGTGATTCTCATAGCCTTCTTTGGCAAGTCTTAGGACATCGCTCGCTACTTTGTCTACGACAGTAGAGTCAGTAATACAGGCCTGTACAGACCGCCCATCGTGATATTGAATCGTGCGTTTTCCCGAGACGAGCGGATACCATTCCGGGTGTTGTGCAAACATCTTCGCGGCTTCGGGGGACTTGCCAGATGTTACAAACCAATTGAGCGTATGGCCGGTTTGTTTTTCATAGCCGCGACCGAGATGCGGTGGATAGAGGATGCATGTGTCGCCGGTGGTCAATGAATTGACTCCGTTTCGAGCTGCCCATTCACGATAGTGTGGCCCCGGCAATACGGAAGTCATGTGCCAACCGCGGTCAACAAACGACGGCGTGTGGCGTTTGACTGGTCGATTAAGGTGTAAGGATGCTCGCTGGGGGATGTGTTGTCCCATCTCAATCTTGTGATAGGTGATCGGCATATACCAACGGCATCCTTGATCCCGAAGGAATTCAAAAGCGGCAAAGAGTGTTCCTTGATTACCCTGACCGATAATTGGAATGTCACCAGGGCCATATCCGATATAAATGGTGTCTTGTGGCCATTCGTCCGGATTGTGTTTTTCGAGGTTACTTGCTGTCCGACCGAGGATGATTGATCGCGTTTTTTGTTGATTGGACTCACTAACAATCGGAATAGTGTGTCCCGTCATTAATTCGATATTGAGGCGGAGTTGATTAGCAGCATGTTGCTCAGCTGCCGTTGGTTTGTCTGGTATGACTATCTGCGAAAGTCGGCTTGTTTTTGCTGAGTCAGGTTCGTTGGCAGCGACATACGAATGGAATATGCCTTCCATCAGTAGTGAGGAAGTTACCAATATGGAAATGAGTAGTTTCATGCTGCTTTATTGGTAGGTAACTGGCGGCCGAATGACTGCTCCAAAAGACGATGCGAAGTCGGGAGTCTAATTGAGTTAGTTTGTGGAGTTAGTTAGTTCATCCGGTGGATCTAATGGAACTGCGGTGGTATTAGTGGAGTCCAGTGTTGAGTTGGTGCCAACACGGTCTCCAATATAGATGGGTTCCGGATACAGCCCTGCGATCGTCCCATCTTCGACTCCAGAGAGAATTGCAGAGAGTCGCGATGAATTGTCGCTGACTAATTCCCACCGGTCATCATCAAGGCGCATTTGAATACGCTGGGCATTTCCCTTACTGGATATCCCGTTGGTCATGGATCCGCTAGCCATGATAAACCACTGGCCGTCTAGCTTAAGCGTGAGGACAGCAATCGAGGCTATTTGGTGATCATTTTCAAATACCAAATAGCCTGTGCATAGGTCTTCCAATACGACATCGGACGAAGAACGTATCCCGGTAAAGAGTCCTCGCCAAGTAATCTCCGGCCGGTTGCGACCTTTTTCTGCACGCTCGCGCAACTCGTCAACCTCACTGGTCAACTGCTCTTTAAACACGAAGAAATCTATGTTCTCTGTGTTCTCCAAGAACGCGATATCGTTTTGTTTAATTGTGCGTAACAGTCGCATCATCTCGTTGATCGCTTCAGCTTCGTAGTCACCAAACGCATTGAAAAACTCGCTGTATGATTTTTCAAGTTCAATCTGAGTCAGGCGGTCAGACACTAATTGTTTGCGAGTGCCAAGCACAAATTCGTACTGAGCCCGCTTGGGATACAGTGCGTACAGGAGCTCCGGGTCACGCGTCTTGTGAGCGGTAACTAATAAGTCTCGTAACTCGTCGAGAGATGTAACGATAGGTGCAAGTGATGTATTTACAACGGAGGTGTCCTGCCGGTTCTGGCTTATTACTTCTTCTCCCGTAACGGCCTCTAGTGCGTCGCTCACTTGTCGTAACTGCTCACTAACGCGTAGCAGGCTTATCGAGAGGCTCCGTTGAGCATCTTCAAGCTTGGAAAGCCGTGCGGCGAGGTCTTGGCTAGTATTTGAGCTACCTGTGGTACTCAAGGCGTCTGCGATTGGGTCACTTGACTCAGCGACAGGCACATCCATCTCAAGTGACGGGTCATGCCCACACCCAACTATGAGTAGCGACAGGATCCAAATAGCGTTTGAAGTCTTGGCCTGCGAGATTGCTGATGGAAGTGGCATGAGGGAGCTCATTGGTAATTGTTCAACGATTAATAATGGCTTAATGAGACGACTGGCTCATAGATCAAATGTTGTCGGGGTGTACAAGTTCCATGCTATGAGGTTTCCGGCAGTCAATGCAAATCATTTATTGGATTTACAGTGGAATGGTTGGTCTCATAGATGACATTCGGATAAACACAGAAAACATCGCCTTTGTTGGAATGAATTTGCATCTGTTAATTAATAGAGGAATGAACATGAGGGAAGACGCACTACCTATGGAGGCGCTTGCATGATCCTCAACAATAAGACAGCAACTTGGATGTTCGTGGCCATCATTGCTGCAATTACATGTGGATGTACTGACGCCTCTCCGTCTGCAACAAGCGAATACCAGTTTCGCGGGTTTAATGAGCTCATCGGCGTGCCACTTAATAAGGCAGAGCAGAAATTCGCCGGTCGCTATAGAGACCTCGATGTGGACGATGAAGGAAAGATTTCTTCAGAAGCGATTTACCGTAGGGATCACACCTATACGTACGTGCTGAGATATAGAGACGATGACGATGATGGAAACCTACGCGGAGAAATCGTTGCAGAGGTCTATCATGGCGTGTGGGCCGTGACAGGTGATTACCTGGTGTGTCTTCCCGCATACGCTGAGGATCCGAATATTGACGATGAGTATTTCGACGAGCTCATTCCTATCCCTTACAAGGTGGATTCATGGGAAAAGAAAGGGTACCGAATTACACAAGTCGAAGACGAGTATTCTTTACAGGGAACGGCGGTTGAGTCCTTTGAATTTGAGCAAATGCAACAATACAACTCAGCATCCGCTATTGAAAACGCTGGTGCAGTCGTGCTTCAAAAGATGCGAGAGAAGATTCCGACACTGCTTGGGCCGAAAGGAAATACGACTACCAACCAAGAGTTCGCAAATGCAGTGATCGAGGGGCTGCCAGCCGCCACCCCTGAGGAATTGGTTGAGTCGGTTCTTGGATTACTCGCCAATGATGAAATGGCTAAGTTCCCGTATCTCACAATTCCGCCTGTAGAGGACATATTGATTTTTAATTGGCAAGCTCGTCCGGAAAAGTTGATCGGTGAGTCGATAGAATCGGTCAAGTGCGAACTTAATGAAAGTATAAGGGGGGCTCACAGTCATGCGGAATCAGTTTGGAAGTCCCTCCATGAAAGTCTGGATATTGACTGGAGTGGTGTAACGGTTGACGAAATTAAATACGATATTTCGATAGACGACTCTTTTGGTGTAGACATGAAGGTCGCGGATGTTGAGGTATTGATATCCGCTCAGGGAGAAAAACTGCCTTTGGAATTCGAAGGATGTCGGCAGGCAAATGGTCGTTGGTATGTGACGCGGGGAATAAGTGTCCAAGATCGTGTCAGTATGAATTAGGGAATCACCTAGCCTAAAAACCCCCTTCAAACCATGCCTCATGCTGGTTCAAATTCGTGATCAAGAATACCATGTCTGATTACCCGCATGTAGTCGACGCAATCAGGGTCTTAGAGATCATCTATTCGTCATGGCTGTTCGACGTGGCCGATGATGACCGGTTTCCAAATGCCAGCGGCAAAACGATTCTTGATGACCTGAATGACCAAGTCATGTTCGGCTCGCAGATCCAAGTCCTCTGGTAAGTCAATTGCGAATGCTTTGTTCCACATGATGGCCGGGTCAGCTTGCTGCTCCGCAATTTGTTTGCCGTCTATAAAAATCCTCGCCCGGCCGTCTACCGAACCAAAAAACATTCGCAGTTTTCCAGCTTGAATGGATTTTGTCGCTTCAGCGAGGGATGAATCGGGCACCTTGAATTTCACTCGGTACCACCCAACACCGCGATAGTCTTTCCATGGATCCTGACGGGTCCAGAAGTTATCGGTGCGGATCGGTGACCAATCCGGGGGTGCTAAATCGCGATCATGCCACTCGGCTTCTAATCCGGAATCCTCTGGGTCCGTCTTGAATTCCCAGTTTGTTGGTAATGTAAGGAATGGTTTTTCCAAAACAGGTTCCGGGCGCCAATTAAGCAGCATCGCTCTTGTTGGGTCGATTACATAATTGCCATTGGTACCCCAAAGCTCCATTACTTTGGAGTGGGCTGCACTAGCGATACGCATCGATTCGACTGTAATTGGCTCACGGTCCGGCCCACGTCGTGTCGCGATGTATTGAGTGAACATGGCATGACCAAAATCCGCGATGCTTATTCTGCCTAATAGCAGCGGATCGCCTTTAGCCTTTTGACGTGCAGCATCCAGATACTGTGTGCCAGCATGCGTCTCGGCTACGTTGTATTCCACCGCATCGCCAACAAATGGTGTAGGCGCGCCTTCGGGTAATTCCCACTTGAGCATTTGGACGTGCATGTGGTTGTAGTACTCCAGCATCTCATCGGCGGCGACCCCGTAGTAATGTTTGCAGACATCAGCTAACACGTGCTCATATCTCGCGTCCCGATCCCATAGCGAAGCAGCACGTACATTAAAGAGCATCATTGATGGCCCAATGGTGTTATCTGTTTCGCCGAGATAGTGCCTCATTCCCCATCGTTCATTGAGTGCTTTCAGATGGTTGTTTACAAGAAAGAACCAAAAGGCCGGGCAGTCAATGTTGTTAAAGCTTCCATAGTCATAAAGGCCAAAATTCTTAACCCCCATGGCCTGCCATTTGTTCATCGAGTCGGTAATCCCAACGGTGGAGGGATGCCGTTCAAATAACGAGCGAGCCGGGCTCACCTGAAAATAGGTAACTTTGAGAAGTACATTGGGATGGACGCGTTCTCGCACTGGCGGTGTGCCGGTGGATGCGTAGGCGTACATTTCGATGAGTTTGTCCGGGTGCACTTTACTAACGCGTGCAGCGACTTCATTTACAAAGTTCAAAGCACGATCCGTCATAGGTAATTTGGGATGCCCGCTATCCTGCAGTTCCCATGGGCCTTTACCCTCATCACCGTCCTGTGAGCGGCACGTCTCACATTGGCACCATCCTGCCGGTTCGTCGTCAGCGCTACATGCAGCCACCTGCGCATCCGGATTCTCATCGAAGTATTTGATGATTTGGCTGACCACGCGGTCTCGGTAGTCTTGATTGCTTGTGCAGACCATGTTGGGTCGTCCAGCGGGATGCCAAAACTCTCGCTTGCCATTAATCAGTGGCGCCCATTCCTCCGGTGGATCCTTCGGCAAGTATGAATACCAGGCATGATTGAGTCGCTGAAGGTGACTGTGACCTCGATGAGCACCGAGGTCATGTGTTTCCCCAGATCCATGCCACACTGCGTTGATGCGATTGCGTACTGCCCAATCGAAGTAATCATTTCCCAGTACGTTGATGACTTCGCCGCGTTGTCCATAAAGCGTCGGATGCAAAAGGAATCCACGAATATTCCAGTCTGGAGATTCCGTACGTACGCCCACGGGTATTTGCAATGCATCACGGTTAGGGATCACCTCACCGCGCGATCCGGGTAATACCCAGCGGCACCCCTGAGTTTTAAGGAAATCGTAAACGGCATAGAGCGTACCTCGAGGGCTATTGCCGACGAGGTGAAGTTTGTTTTCGCCGGCTGCGACGGTATATGACTCCGACTCGAGTCCCTCTAGTTGCTGGTTCACGTCTGCCAATCCAGCACGTCCGATTACGATGGTCTGACCGGGAGAGACAGCGTCTCGTCCTTGCAGTCCGGGTGTACTGCCGGTTATCCGCCAAAGGAAGTACTGCAATTCCCATGCGGCGAACGATTCTGCAGGGTGTGGATCCGGCGGAAGCATGATTTGGCCGATGGATAGAGCGTTGGTGACAGGTACCTCGCTTGTTTTCAAGCGAATAATATCAACGCGCGGTGCGCGGATTCTACATGAGCCCCGGACAGCTTGGATTCTCAATGTGCAAGGGCTAGCTCCTTCATGCTCAAATTCAGTTTTGATTCGCACCCATTGCTTGTTTGAATCAGGCGTAGGCCCCTGCTCTTTCGCGTATTTGTCGTTGCCGCAAATGAGCTTGATAAGGCCGTCATCAAGTGCATCGACTTGAACTTCAACACTGAATTCGTACTGCCCAGGCACCAAGGGCACATCTTGTGACATCCAAAGGCTGCCGTACATCTGAATGGCAGCTTTGACTTTAGGGTCGCGATGGGCATCCGGTTCTGCGAGTACCTTCAAACCGTCGCTTGAGTTCCAGTCTTGTCTGTGTGGTGAAAGCCAAAAGCCGGACGCCCACTTAAAGTTGCTATTGCGTAGTGGAAAAGAATCATCTGCCTTGAGCGGTGCAAGTACCACAAGCATGCAAAACAGAACCGCAATGGCCAAGTGATTGGATGAAATTCTTGAGGCCATGGATTACTGTCGCTTGTGCGAGCAAGAATTTGTTGGCTACTGCGTGATGACTATCGAGTCATCGGTTACTTCTATGTTTACGACTACGACTGGATTACCTTCTCTAATAGTAATCATCGGCGTGGAGGAACCGTTTAGTGATTTTGGAGATTCGGTTTCGGGATTCGTATCCTCCTCTAAGTTTGCATTGTATGTACTGCTAAATTCATCAGAGTCAGCAGAAATGCTGCTGGTGGTCTCGAGTGATGCAATAGTGTTTTTGGCAGTGAGGGAAACGCGATAGTCACCGGGCGGAAGGCCCTCGAAGATGATTGGAGTCGGATTGGTATCGGTTGCATAGATCGAGTGTACGGAAAAGCTGCCATCGGAGTTTACGTTGCAACGCGCATCGACGAAGTTGTAGGGTGCGACTTTTGGTGTGAAAGTGATACAAAAATCATCTTCAGTTAAGTCAAATTCAGCATGATTGTTCGTCAATTGACCTGTCACGGTCACAGTGGTTACTTCTATTGACTGCTCGGGTTCATCATTGTTGCCATCCAACAAAGATTGCAGGAGATTTCCTGATGAACTGGCGTTATTGCTGGTCACGGAGTCACCAGAGTCGGTGATATCAGCTGAGTCATCTCCACCCAGGACAAAAAACAAAACTACCGCAACCAATACAACGGCGCTACTGCCGCCGATAATCCACCATTTAGCTTTACCGCTCTTTTGAGAGACATGGGTCACTGCCACTGTTGGTGGTTCAGGAACGAAGGTGCCTGCTACTGGGATTGCTGGCATAGGCGGGGGTGTGTTGGTCACGGTAACGACTGTTTGGCAGCCGGGACATTTTCCCTGCTGGCCAACAAGTGATGCCGGAAGCACAGTCGTATGTCCACACGTCGGACAAATGAAATTGATTTGAGACATGTTGCGCTTATGTTAATCTGAGAGCGAGAATCATCGGGGTTCGCTATAATCTCAAGCGTCCCGGGTATTCGGAGATTATATCAAATCACCTTAAGAATTACGCAACTTCGCATTGAGTGCCTGATCTCCACGAGAGCTAAAGCTAAATGAAAAAAAATACATATTCGCAGTCAACTGGGTTTGCGCTGAGTGAACTCATAGCTATTCTCGTGCTGGCGTGGCTCATAGTTGGGATGGCTCTACCAGCTGTAACTGCAAGTCGCGAAGCTGCACGCAAACTTAGCTGCAGTAATAATCTCAAACAACTCGGGTTAGCACTTCGCACCTATGCGAACACTTATAATCGTCTTCCGCATGCTGGTACATATTTTTGGACTCGGCAGTCCCGTAACCCGTACACTTGGCACGAATCGAGCCATGGAGGCCCTTTTGTCAAGCTCTTGCCCTTCATTGAGCAAGACCCAGTCTATGGAGTCTTTGCGCGTAATCGAGGTAATGTTGGTGTCAGAACCGAACAGCCATTTAAAGGCTGGTCGCGATTTGAAACAGCAGAGACTGTATCAGGTGAGTTTGCAAGGTCCCTTGTGATCAACACTCTGATTTGCCCGTCTGCTCAAGTTAATCCACATCTGCATTACACGGATACAAAACGAGCCCCGGCCATTGCAACGTACGGATTTAACATTGGATCTCAGAGCATGTCCTCCAATAAAGGTATGTGTCTGGGTTACAACGGAAATGTGTTTGAAACAGGACCTGCTGATCATGGAAATGATTCCAGAGGATACAGAATGTCTGGCGTCTTCGCACGGGGCGCTTGGGCGGCTCGATTTCGAGATGTGACAGATGGCGAAAGTCAGGTTATCGCGATGGGAGAAGTACTACCGCACAAATCGGACTTTATGGCCAAGGGATGGGCGCATATGGACAGCATGTGGACGGCTACAGTAGGACCGATCAATTATCCGATTATTGGTATTGGGGATCCTGGATTTTCGTGGGATAAGGCATCCAAAAAGAACCCGCACAACTGTACTCACTTCTCAAATTGGTCCACATCACAGGCCTTTAAGTCGCGTCACAAAGGTGGAGCAGAGTTTGTGTTCGTTGACGGCTCTGTACAGTTTCTTTCGACGTCGATTGACTACATCCTGTATCAGCGTTTGGGTGACCGGCGAGATGGAGGTTTAATTAGCTACGACGAGTTTAGTCGGTAAGAGTGTTGAAGTTTTGAGCTGATTTCAAAATGCTTCACAAGCAAAGAAATCATTTGGTCAGAAAGACATCACTGGTGACTACTAACTTCACTAAGTCGCGCAGGTAATTGCCGGATTTGGCGAGTGCGACAACGATTTCATCGACCTCCCCCCGATCTAGCGGTTCAAGCACACGGCCGCTAGAGTATGCAAGCAGCTTCCTTGTTAGGCCACGCACGACTCTTGATTCATCTTCGACTAACATCGCCTTAAGCGCTATGATGTCGGTTAGCTCTTTACCGTTAGCAAGCGTTGTGGACGGATCTATCTCTCCTCCCACCCGGTATCGATCTCTCCATCGCCCAATCGGATCAAAGTTCTCAAATGCAAACCCCAGCGGGTCAATTTTGCGATGGCAACTGTTGCAGGTCGCTTGTTCCCGGTGCAGTACTAATTGATCACGTATGGTCTTGGCATCGCTAAGATCTGGTGAAAGCGGTTCGACGTCTGGTGGTGGCGGCGATGGAGGTGTACCCAGAATGTTTTCCAGCACCCATACTCCGCGGACCACTGGTGACGTGTCGACTCCATTTGCCGTCGATGTCATCACGCTTGGCATCGTCAACACTCCACCACGACGTGGGTCGTTCGTACTAACTCGTCGCAAGTAATCACCTTTAACGTCCTGTCGGTCATAAAAGACCAAGGCAATTTGTTCATTCATAAACGTGTAATCGGACTCGATCAACAATCGAATAGGTCCATTGCTTTGTAGCAGGTCACCGAAGTACTTGTTGGTTTGTTCAATCACCTGCGGTTCCATTCGACGATCCCAGTAAATGCGGAATGGCCCATTTAATTCCGGTGGGCTTTCAGAGATCTTGTCCAGCCGCAGCCACCGTTCGGTGAAGTGGTGAACAAACGCTGTTGAACGCGGATCCTCTAACATTCGGTCCACCTGAGATTGAAGTATCCGCGGGTTTCGCAGTTTGCCAATGGATGCCAGTTGCATCAATTCATCGTCCGGCATGGAAGACCAAAGGAAGTAGCTCAATCGATTGGCAATTTCGTAACTACTGAGCTTTTCTTTGTCTTCCTTTAGATAAAGAAAGTCCGGGGAACAAAGCATTGCCGTGTATCCCAATTGCAGCGCCGTCATGCCGGCTAATGTCTTTTCATCGGCCGTTTCAATTGGTGTGTTGGTATTGCCGACGGCGAGAGGCATATCGCTAAAGCCGGGGCCGCTCCAGAATGCACGCAGGCTGTTCGGTTGACCATACGCAAAGTACTCAATGCGAATTGGACGTTGGCCCTCCTTAAGCATTGCTTTACCGGTCTTAGTTGACGCACCGTGTAAGCCGTCATGATCAATGACGCGGTTTCCATCGATGATGATTCGGGCACCATCGTCCGAGGCTAACTTGAACTCGTATTCTGCATCAGCTTTGACATCCAATAAGCCCTCAAAGACTACACCGAAATGCTCCTTCTTCTCCGTGACACGAAGGTCGACGAGACCTTGCACGAGTGGGCCACTCTTGATGGGTTTAAGATCCTTGAAAACAGGTAGCTTTGTCCACTTGCCGTCATAGAGACTATATTTGAGTTCGCGAATGCCCCCCTCTGGGATATCCGGTACGGCATTGAGCTTTGAGGTAACTAGGTCGTAATATGGCTGAATCTCACTGAATTCTACCGGTCGCCGGAATGTACGCTGTGCAAAGCGAAGTAGCAATTCCCGTATTTCCGCATCCGTGAAGGACTCCGAACCGTATAGCTCTGTATGGCTTTTAGGTGGCCAGTCGTCCGTAAGTGGCTCAAGCGTGATCGAGTGGATCTTCACCATAGGTCCCATGTAGTTTTTAAGGACAGCGGTGTGCATGTCGAGCAGCCATGACTTTTGAGCCTGATCGAATTCTTGCTTATCAGTAATGACTTTTCTATCTGGAGGTTCGCGATACAAGTCCGGTAAGAAAGTCTTGGCAATAAGGTCGGCTCTGGCTTCGCGATCGGTCGGTCCGTTTTCCCAAATGACCTGTGGCATCCAGTCTTTGTCGATCCAGGATTCCACGGTTATCGTCTTGGGAGAACCGTCGCCAGGTAGTTCGATGAATTC
>JBJLEE010000038.1:0-24462 GCA_045566075.1 Pirellulaceae bacterium
TATGCTCCGGCAAATCAAACATGCAATGGGCAGTGTCACAGTCTAATGACCCGGAATTGGAACGACTCGCTGCTACCTTTCCCAAAATACGCTTGATAACTGTACCGCAAGTTGGGACGCAAACAATGCAGACCGACTTCGACGGTGAATGGAAGATTTGTACGCCAGAAACCGTCGCAGATTTTTCGGCAGTTGGATACTTCTTTGGACGTCAACTACATCAAACACTTGATGTACCTATTGGATTAATTGACACCGCTTGGGGGGGATCAGCATGTGAAGCTTGGATTCCTCGTGAAGTCCTGGAGTCTGCAGGTAATTATGAAGCACTGCTTGCGAAGTGGGACAAAATGGCTGCCGAGTACGACGAGGAAGGGATCAAGCGGGACTACGAAGAAAAGCTGGCGGAATGGAAGGTGAAGGCTGAAGAAGCCAGACGCGATAAGAAGCCGGTTCCAAGAAGACCTGGACTTCCAAGAAACCCGCTTGTGGGGCAGCACAGACCAGCAAATCTATACAACGGTGTATTAGCGCCAGTTGTTGGATATCCAATTCGAGGTGCCATTTGGTATCAAGGAGAGAATAATGCGTCTCGGGCACATCAATACCAAGATCTCTTTCCTTTAATGATTCAAACGTGGCGTGATAAATGGGGTGGTGAAGATTTCCCGTTTTATTGGGTGCAACTTGCTGACTACAGAGATGAGGTTGCAGAGCCAGGAGACAGCGATTGGGCGGAATTAAGAGAGGCTCAAACCATGGCGCTTAAGCTGCCCAATTCCGGTCAAGCTGTTATTACAGACCTAGGTGAGTCGCATGACATTCATCCAAGGAATAAGCAGGATGTTGCAAAACGATTGGCGCGATGGGCGTTAGCACAAGATTATGGATTTGAATTAGTTTATCGAAGTCCTCAGTATAAAAGCCACGAGGTGAAGGGCAGCAAAGTACTCATCACATTTGATGTCTTTGGTAGTCAATTGGATACGCATGACGTACGCGAAGTGGTCGGATTTGCGATCGCAGGCGAAAGTCGGAAGTTTGAGAAGGCAAACGCAAAGATTATCGGAACCAATCAAATTGAAGTGTGGGCTGACGGCGTCGAAGATCCGATTTCAGTCCGGTATGCTTGGGCCAATAACCCAATTTGCAATGTTCAGAATCGAGAACACCTGCCACTTACGCCGTTTCGCACTGATCAATGGGATGGTATTACTGTTGGACGTGTGGAGTAACAAGTCCAGCAGTTATTCTTGGGTGTCGATGGGGCCGAATGGGAATTGTTCACTAGGCAGGTGTTGCTTTGTCATGATTGAACGAATCTGAGCAACGACTTTTGGGTTGTCCTGGGATATATCAGTTGCCTCAGCAATATCGTCCTTCAGATTATAGAGTTGGATAGCGAGTGGAGTCTTGTTGTTCTTTCTAAGCATGTTTGTTCGTATGCCCTTGTAATCACCGAGCCAAACAGCTTGCTGACCACCATAACCAGAGAATTCTCTATAAAGGAATGCTCGAGAATCTTGTGATGATCCGAGTAGAGTCGGGGCAATGCTGATGCCATCAATGTCTTGCGGTGTGACTTCTCGGTGACCGATTAATTCTAAGAGTGTTGGCATCCAGTCTTCCAATCCCGTTACAAAGTCGCTGGTTGAGTCGGGTTTAACCTGCCCGGGCCATTTAACGATGAGTGGGACACGAATTCCACCTTCGTAGAGTGAACCCTTGAGGCCTCTTAACGGATTTACACTTTGAAAGAAGTCGTAATCCACTTCTTGTTTCAAATGGGTGGTGCCATTGTCTGACGTGAAAATCACAACGGTGTTTTCACTCAGTTTAAGTTCGTCTAACAATCGCAGTACATTGCCGATATATCGGTCCATACGAGTGATCATGGCAGCATACGCGGCGCGGGGGGTGAAGTGTGGTGTATAACCGTATCCGTTTGCTTTAGAAAATGGAGGGTCGTTCCATTTCTGACTCAAATATGGCTTGAGTTCTTCATCAGGAACATGCAGTGCGACGTGTGGAATGACGGTTGGATAGTAGAGAAAGAAAGGCTTGTTCTTGTTCTTCTTAATGAATTCTAACGCCTGCTTATTGATCCGATCGGGAGCGTAATCAGCACCTTTAAATTGCTCGTATGCTTTAGGGTCGTTAGGGTCAGCATCTTTCGGGAAATTTGCATGTCCGAACACCGGTGGGTTGTTGTTTAGTTGAATTCGCCTTGTGTTGTCCCACAGGTATGAAGGGTAGTAACTATGTGCGTGACGTTGGCAGTTATAACCAAAGAAGCGATCAAAACCTTGGTTCACTGGGTCGCCTACGGATGCAGGTGCTCCCAATCCCCATTTACCAAAAGCACCTGTTTGATAGCCGATTTGTTTTAGGACTTCAGCAATAGTTAATTCAGAATCCGGAATTGGCCGTTGTCCTTCCGGCTTTACCTCACTGTTATTGCGTACCCAAGCATGGCCTGGATGTTTTCCAGTCATTAAAACGCATCGTGATGGAGCGCAAACGGCATTCCCAGAGTAATTGCGGGTGAATCTCATGCCGTCTTTGGCAAGTTGGTCGAGATGTGGGGTCTTAATTTTCTCTTGACCGTACGACCCTAATTCCCGATACCCAAGATCATCGGCCATGATGAGAACAATATTCGGGAGTTCACGTGCTGATGATTGGATGGACGTAATTAGAGATGTGAGAATGACGGCTATTGTGAGCGTGAGATTTCTAAAATTCATAGCAGTGATTTATTTTTGACGATTGCAAATGATGAGACAAACCAAATTTGAGAATTTGGTTCGGAAGACTTCGAGTGTTTATTGATATTACACTACAGGTATGAGTAAACAAACGACTGAAGAGTTTTATGACGAACTGGCCAAGAATTACAACGAATTGATAGTGCGCTGTGCGCCTCGGTATGACGAGATGCACGACATGCTTTTCTACTATTTACCATCAGACTTTAAGCCGAGCAGAGTGTTAGAGTTGGGATGTGGGACGGGCAATCTAACGAAGAAGCTTTTCGAGCACTTTCCGAATGCCAGCGTGACAGCTGTGGATGTGTCGGCCGAGATTCTTGCAGTTGCAGAGCGTCAGTTAGCCGGCAGAGATGTGACGGTAGTCAATCAGGACTTTTCAGAGCTCAATTTAGAGGTGCGAGGATTTGATTTGGTGATTTCGAGCATCGCGATTCACCATATTACGGACAGGCAGAAGCAGGATTTGTTTCGAAAGTTGTTTGACTTGATGGTTCCAGACGGAGTGTTCACGTATTGCGATCAATTTAGAGGAGAAGACAGTCAGATTTATGATGATCACATGCAGTTATGGCACACCTATGCCAGGAAAAACGGTGTATCGGATGAAGAATGGCAGATGTGGATGGAGCATCAGCAAGAGCACGATTACCATGCGACATTAGCAGAGCAAATGACCTGGCTTGGCCAATCTGGTTTTGAGAGCATTGATTGCACCTGGCGCCACGTATTGTGGACAATTCTAACCTCCCGCAAACCAAGACAGTCATAAATCGAATCTAAGACAGGCATATAGATTGACCGGGAAAACGACGAATTAATCTAAGACAGGCATATATTCAGGATGCGCTGAATCTGAGACAGGCATGTATTCAGATGGGGAAATGAGTTAAAGGCGGGCGTGTAATTGGCTTTGGAATCGAATAAAATGTCCGTCAAGTTGTAATTAGGTCGCGACATGAGATCGAGCGAGAATTGAATATGATGCTTCGCACTCTTAGAAATTCATTGAAATCTCTTTTCATTGGCATTGCTGTGCCATTTCTTATGAGCAATTTGTCACAAGCGCAAGAATTTAGCAGTGACAAAATAGATTTTTTTGAACGCAAAATTCGACCAGTGTTGGTTGAGCATTGTTATGAGTGTCACAACAGCGCCGACACGGCAGAGTCTGACCTGGCAGTTGATTTTCGAAAAGGCCTGCTGAATGGTGGCGTCAGTGGTGCGTCAGTTGTTCCCGGTGAACCGGATGATAGTTTGATTTTGCGTGCGATGAGGCATCAAGACGGCATGAAGATGCCAAAAGGCGGTCCCAAGCTAAGCGACGAAGTGCTTGATGATTTTGCGAAGTGGATTTCGGATGGCATTGCCGACCCACGTGAAACTCCCCCAAGTAAGGAGGAGTTGGTGCAAGTGACGTCATGGGAAAATATCCGGGTTCAACGCATGAAGTGGTGGAGTTTTCAACCACTACAGTTTGAAATGCCACGTGAGAGCATTTGGTCTGAGCAGACGATTGATAGATTTATCTATCGGAGATTAGTTGACCATGGTGTTGAACCTCAAAGGATCGCCGGAAAGTTTGCTCTATTAAGGAGATTGAGTTTTGCACTCACTGGTTTACCCCCAAGCCAAGATATGATGGATCGATTCAGCGCTGATTCTTCAGATGAATCCTATGAAGAGATCGTTGATGAACTCATGAACTCTCCTCAATTTGGCGAACGATGGGCTCGCCACTGGATGGACTTATTTCGATATGCAGAGTCGCACGGTAGTGAAGGTGATCCCGGGGTGCCATATGCGTTCAGATACCGAGACTATTTGATACGTGCGCTGAATTCGGATGTCCCGTACAACCAAATGGTTAAAGAGCATATCGCAGGTGATTTACTGGACACCCCTAGAATTAATGAAGAATTACAAATCAATGAGTCTGCGCTCGGTGTCGGACACTTTAGATTTGTCCAACATGGATACTCACCGGTCGACCCGCTGGCAGAGCAAATCCAATTCACTGACAACCAGATTGACGTTGTCAGCAAGGCGTTTCTTGGTCTTACGGTTTCCTGTGCTCGGTGTCATGACCACAAGTTTGATCCGATAAGCCAAAAAGACTACTACAAGTTTTACGGTATTTTTGCTAATAGTCGTCCTGCACTGATCACGGTTGATACCAAACAAAAACAAGATGTAAGTAAAACTGATTTAGTAGGCCTCAAGTCACAGATCAAGTCGAAGCTAGTCGAGTTATGGCTCGACTCAGCAAATCGCATCAAAGGATTTATTGAACTGGACGCTGATCCCTCTGATGCACTTGGGGCAAAGTGGCATGACACCATTGTAAATTTAAATGCAGACTTCACAAATACGCCGCTTCACGAACTCGCTCGTCTAAGATCCAAGGACGGGGATGAATTCGCAACTGAGTTGAAGAAGATCCAGGAAGAGTGGGCAAACCGCCAAGATCAGTTGAATGCATTTCATTCTCAGGAAGCCGTACGACGTTGGGATCTTAGTAATGAGGAAGACTACGGCGAGTTTGTAAAACATGGCAGCGGGTTAAACGAAAAACCAACATCTCCAGGAGAGTTTGTAATTGCCATCGATGGCGACTCGATTATTGAGAATTTTTTAGTTGGCGGAGCCTACACTAACGCTTTAAGCAATAAACACAACGGTGTGATCCATACCCCGGAATTTCCAGTTGACTTTAAAGATATTTGGATCAAGGTTGCCGGTCTCAATGAAATGGGCCCAAGGGTTCGTTTTGCTATGGAGAACTATCCGCGATTTATCGGGCTACTTTATTATCAACACACACCAAACTCTACAGAGCCAAAGTGGTTCAAATGGGACATGTCCTACTTCAGTGGGAATAGCATGTACATTGAAACGACAACAGGGCATGACATCCCAGTTGAGATCAGGAACAACACTCGAAGTTGGTTTGGGCTATCTGAGGTCGTATGTCTTGCAGAGGGGCAGACTGCTCCCATTGATAAACCAAATCACCTTGCTGCAGTTTGTGACTTGGAGATTGAAACCGCGGATGACCTTGGATTGCTCTACTCACAAGCTCTAATGTCGGCAATAAAAAGCTGGGCTGAGAATGAGATGACAGACGAGCAAGCAGTGTTTCTTTCATTTTTTGTCAGGAGCGGGTTATTACCAAATACCTTGGACCAACTAAAGCCCATTCAACCGTTGGTTTCAAGGTATCGAGAAATCGAGGCAAGCATTTCCGTGCCGACTCGAAGTCCAGGCGTAATCGATCGTGATGGTGCAGATCACGCCCTGTTTGAACGTGGAAATCACAAAACGAAAGGCCCGATTGTGCCTAGAGGTTTCTTAGAAGCATTCGGTGACAGGCAGTATGACACAAGCGAAAGTGGACGACGCGAATTGTCGAACGACTTAGTTACATCATCATCTTCACTCTTGGCACGTGTTGCGGTGAATCGAATGTGGCATCATCTATTTGGTTCCGGTCTTGTAGTAACGCCTGACAATTTCGGCAAACTGGGGAGGGTACCCAGTCATCCCCAGTTGCTGGATTTCTTAGCAAAGCAGTTTATCGCTAATGATTGGTCTCAAAAATCCATGATCAAGTCGATTGTGTTATCTAAGACATTTCAACAACAGAGTAGCTCACAGCATGAAGATATACCGTTGGTTGATTCGTTGTTTGGTCGTTACCCGATACGGAGATTGGACGCGGAAAGTATACGCGATTCAATCTTAAGCTCAGCCGGCACTCTTGAATCCACGGTAGCCGGTGGGAGCGTATTGGAATCTTCAAACCGTCGAAGTGTATATGTGAGAGTGCATCGCAACAATCCAGATCCGTTCCTTGAGACGTTTAACCGGCCAGATCCACATTCAACGGTCGGTAGACGCCCAACTACAAACGTTCCAGCACAGTCTTTGACGATGTTGAATGATTCATTTGTGATTGAAAACGCACGAATATTTGCCACACAAGTCCTTTCCAATGCTGAGTTGCAAACTGATAAACAGCGAATTATTCATATGTATCGACGTGCGTTTTCGCGAAATCCGACTACGGAGGAATCGGAGTTCTGTTTGGGGTTTGTACAGGAGCTTCGAACTCAGAATGAGTCATTGATTGGGAGCATCACACGTCTAAGCGAAGAAATTGGTGCCAAAAGAAAAGCTGTGGAGAATATACTGCAGCCGATTAGGAATCGACTGATGGATTCAATTGATGAAAATGACGGTCTTATTGATGTACCCAAGCCGATTTCCGCATGGGACTTTGAGACTGACTTGCACGATCAAATTGGCGATCTCCATGGGACACCGTTTAATGGTGCCAAGCTTGAAAACGGTGCATTAGTGTTATCGGCTCCGACGGCACACGTAAAAACTGAAGAAATTGGGTCGGATCTTCGAATCAAAACTCTTGAAGCGGGTGGTTCAATTGGATCGACTGAACCAACGTGGAGGAGGTGTGATCACGGTGCAAACACCCAATGGATTAGTTTTTGATTCGATAGTTTACGGAGAACGAATCTCTAACCAATGGATAGCTGGCAGTGATGGTTTCAGGAGAACTGAAGACGTAGAAGGATTGAGCGAGAAGGAGGCTCATACCGCGCCAGTTCATATGATGATTGTCTACTCCGATGACGGAACAATTACGCTTTACAGGAATGGCGAATTATATGGTCAGCCGTATAAGTCGAATGGCCCGGTCGAATTTAAGAAGGGGACGGCTCAGGTTGTGTTCGGATTGAGGCATGGTTCGCCTGATGGGAATAAGTTGCTGGATGGCCGAATCCTTGATGCCAAATTGTATGACAAAGCACTAACAAGAGATGAGATAGAGGCGATAGCTGCAGGGCACTCGGGCTTCATTCCCGAGAAGTTAGTTTTGGCGGAGTTATCGGACGATAACAGAGAGCGTGTTGCAAGACTACGTCTGGAGATTGGCTCACTCTCATCTACCTTGGCAGAGCTTTCAGAAAAATACACGGAACGCGATCTTGATACTCTTGTTTGGAGAGAGTTTGCACAGAGCTTGTTCAATCTGAAAGAGTTTATTTTCATACGGTAGTCCCGAAGAGTTTTTTGTGGGAATGAGGAATTAGTCAATTGCTTTCACGACGTGATGTACTAGCAAGGTATTCAAACGGTTTTGGTTTGGTAGCGCTTACGGGTTTGCTGCACAGTGAGCAGTGCGTATCGGCGGATACAGTGGCTAAGTCCCGAGGCGCCGTAGTGCCGAGACCAAATGCATCCGCGGAGCATGTAATATTCTGTTACATGTCGGGTGGAATGTCGCACATTGATTCCTTCGACCCGAAACCACGGCTCACTCAAAATGCGAACAAGGATGTGCCTTTTAATATCGAAAGAACGCAGTTTAACAGTAACGGGAAGTTGATGCCGACACACTGGGAATTCAAACCCAGAGGTGAGAGTGGATTAGAGATTAGTGAATTATTTCCTCATATTGCTCAATGCGCTGACGATATTGCAGTCGTACGTTCTATGACAGCAGATTTTAGTGAGCACGCACAAGGTAATTTTTTCATGCACACCGGATTTTCATTTCAAGGATATCCAAGTGCCGGTGCATGGGTGAATTACGGATTAGGAAACGCCAACGAGAACCTTCCGGGTTTCGTGGTTTTGGCAAGTGGTGGCAGTACTTATCCACATGGCGGAGTCGGACTATTTGGTAGCGGGTTCTTGCCGTCACGCCATCAAGCCTCAACTCTACGATTGGATGCTGATGTCCCAATCAGAAATATTGTCCCATCTGAAATTGATGTAATGCAGAGGAAACGACTGTCATTTATCGACAAGTTAGATAACGCTTTCTTGGCTAAGTCAAAAAACGACAATAATGTGGAAGCCGCGATCAAGAACTATGAAATGGCATACAAGATGCAATCGGCCGTTCCAGAGCTTGTGGATATGTCCGACGAATCCGAAGCGACCCTTGATCTTTATGGAATAAACATAAAGTCAAATAAGACGGCTGATTACGGACGTCAATGTCTCATGGCGCGACGTATGGTTGAGCGGGGTGTTCGATTTATTGAATTGTCGTGTTTAGCATTTGGTGTTGGTGGAGGTGGTGCTGCTAACCCGTGGGATAACCATGGCAATATTAAGGATGGCCATCAACGTATGGGCCAACAGGTAGATCAGCCGATTGCAGGATTGATCAAGGATTTAAAACAACGCGGTTTACTTGAGAAAACGCTGATTGTTTGTGCTGGTGAATTTGGTCGCACACCATTTTCTCAATCCGGCTCCGGGAGGGACCATGATCCTTATGGCTTCAGCATTTGGATGGCAGGCGGCGGTATTAAGGGTGGTACGGTTTTTGGTGCTACGGATGAATTCGGTTATCACGCTGTTGAAAATATCACGTCCGTTTATGACATGTGGGCAACAGTGCTTTACCTGATGGGCATCGATCATGAGGAATTAACCTATCGCCATGGTGGCAGAGACATAAGGCTTACAGATGTCCATGGTGATGTTTTGCACGACATAATTGCATAACTAAGACAGTCTTGCTTTAGCTCATTAGAACTGAGACAGGCATAGAACTGAAACTGAGACAGGCATAAATGAGCAGTCTACAATCTGTAGATTTGCAACAAGTCAGTGTTAGATTCGAATTCTGGTGTTCCAAATGATTTTCTTGTGATGGCACAGTGACATCATTAGTGACAAACGCTCGTCAGTGTGCAATGTCACCTCACTGGTTTGAGTAGAGATTTCCTTTTACGGTGGTGGAGGTTTGTCCGTTAACCAACGAAGGAGATCGAAGAATGCCTGCTTATCCGCGATGCAAGATTATTAAACAAGATAGGGTTGGTGTATATCACGTTACAACAAGATGTGTGCAACAAATGTTCCTGCTGGGAATGGACTATCTGACGGGTAATGACTACGGTCACCGCAAGAGTTGGATAATTACCTGGCTAAAGTCGCTCGCAGACGTATTTCTCGTTGACGTATGTGCATTTAGCATTTTGGATAATCATGTGCATCTCATACTTCGAAATCGCCCTGACCAATTGGAAGAACTATCAGACCAAGATGTGGCGAACAGATTGGCTCGACTTTATTCGGGCGAGCGTAGGTTGATTGAATTACCTGAAATCGCAGATCCGGATGTTGTTAAAAAGTACCTAAATAATAGAAGACTGATAAAGAAAAAACGCGGCGATCTCACAGACATATCTGTATTTATGAAGGTATGGGAAGAGGCTATATCACGTCGAGCCAATAAAGAAATGAAAAAAACAGGCCACTTCTGGCAGGGACGGTTTTCATCACAAGTCCTAGAAGATGATGCAGCGATCTTAGCATGTTGTGCATATGTAGATCTCAATCCTTTCCGTGCAGGTATCGTCCACCTTCCGGAGTTGTCAGAATTCACTTCACTGAGAATCCGACTTCAAGAGTCAATTTCAAGGCTAGGAGAAAACTATGCATCTCCAGTTTGTGAAGTAGGAATGCCGGATGTTAAGTGGCTAGCGCCGATATTCAAAGACGAAAATGAATCGAGCACCAGATCCAAATCCGCGTTAAATGTTTCCACTTCGGAATATTTTCAATTGCTAGATGAATATTCTCGGAAACCACACCGTGGCAAGGAAACAGGCATCGACCCAAAGTCAAAATCAATTCTTGAGAGGGTTGGCATATGCCCCAATATGTGGCTCGTTGGAATTAAGAGCTTTGGTAAGTGGTTTCAGCGTGTGGTCGGTAAGCCAGAGTCAATCCGTATTCATAATGAAGATCAAGGACGACATTGGAGCCGAGGCATAACAAACTGCAAAGCTCTATTTTCAGGCGATGGAATACCGACATGATGCAAAAGACTATCTGCCTGCCTTTATTTTTTCTAATTCAGCGATGAGGTAGTCTCTGTCAGATTCGATTTCGATATCGTGCGCGATATCAATCCCCAAAGTGATATATCTATTGGATTCAGCCAATGAGCCCTCGGTATTTGCAACTCTTACAATGGATTCATAAGCGAATCCGAGATCGAATGCACCTAGGTGATGTTTCAAGCAAATATCCAGACAGCGTTCGCCGTGATACGTAGCGGATTCTATCCTGTTCACAATGGAGTAAACTCTTGAAATCAGCCAATGTCCGCGTGCTTGATTTGCAGGATTACCTGCTTTTAGCCAATGAAAACATGAAGCATGGGCCACATTTATCATTTCATCGATGGTGTCTTGTTTCTTATCTGGACTCTCAATTAATTCCCATGTGTAATTGAATAACGCCGCTGCAGTGTTTCTATGTTGTTCAGTTGTCAGATTTGTGATCGCATCGTTCATAATTTACTGTCTTACAATATGTACTTCCTGCAATGAGTAGAATTCTATGCCTGTCTTGAATTAGAATTTCTAATAGGCCAATAAAACAAGACTGTCTTGGTTTGATAATGAGTGGAATTGAAATAAATCGCGCGGACCTAGGTCTACGAGCTAACATCACATGTCCATACTGCTGGGCAGACTACCCACCTGAAGATGTTAAGTGGATCTCAGAGTCTTCAGAGCTTCTCGGTGATCCTAAACTTGGTGAACAGTTCCAACGGCGATTTTTACCCTCACAATTCAATGTTGCTGGAAATGCAGTCGATGCAAATAACCATGTGTGCCACAAGCTTGCTTGTCCGAATTGCCATTTGTCCATTCCGAGATCGTTATTACAACTACCACCGTTATTTGTCTCGGTAATTGGTACACCGGGAAGCGGCAAGACCTACTTCCTAACATCGATGGTTCATCAGCTTAAACAGAATCTCCCTCGGCTTTTTCGAGTTTCTTTTGCTGATTCTTCACCCGAAACCAATCTCATACTTAATGAGTACATTGAACAACAGTTTCTTAATCCGAATGGTGACGCATTGGTAAAGTTGGCCAAAACGCAAGAATTCGGCGATGGCTTCGGATATAAGCAAGTGAGAATTGGCAGCAATGTCATTCAATTACCACAACCATTTCTTTTCAATGTTAGAACAGTTGACGGTCACATGCGCCACGGAAGCATGGATAGCAATGCAAGAGTCATTTGCGTTTATGACAATGCGGGCGAGTCATTTATGCCTGGATCAGACCATAGCGAGTCACCTGTGACACGACATATGGCGAAAGCAGACATGCTAATGTTTGTCTTTGACCCAAGCCAATCACATGCATTTCGCCACTCACTCTTGGGTAAGACGACTGACTTACAAGTCACAAATGCGACAGTAACGTCACAACAAGATGTCACGCTAAATGAAGCTGCATATCGTATGAAAACGTATAAGGGTGTTCACGAAGATCAAAAACTAACGACGCCTTTAGTTGTAATCGTGAACAAGTACGATGTGTGGAAACCACTCTTAGATGCACCCTTGCCAGCTGTTGCGTTACGCGTAGAGGATGAATCGTCACGTGTATTTAATCATCGTGCCGTCAAGGAATGCTCGGATCTAGTTAGAGACTTACTTTTCCAACATAGCCCCGAATTCGTTTCTGCAGCAGAAAGCGTCTCCGAGACCGTTTACTATGTTCCCGTAAGCTCTACTGGATGTAGCCCTGAAGAAGATAGCACAGGGAATCTTTCCCATCGTCCATCTTCATTGACACCTGTTTGGACTGAAGTCCCTTTAATCATGGCTCTAACACACTCCTGCCAGATAATCCCGTATAGGAAGTGAATTTTATAGAGCGATGGTACATCAAATAATCTATACATCTGTTCCACGTGGATTAGCTCCTGGAAGTAAGGGTTATTGTACCGTTGTCGCTTCCAATGGAATGGCACCTGCTCTACAACGTCAGCTCGAAGCTCTCAGTCACTACGATCATATTCATCCGCCAAACACCGCAAATGACGGGTTAAATCCCACGAATTTTCAGTATTCGAAAACTAGTTTTGGTGGAAAGCAACTATATGTTCTAACTCGAGTTAGTGATGCAGGGTTGGATTACTCAAGACGATCAAACCTGCTGGCTCACCACGTCGCATTAGAGCCAGATGAGTGTAATGTGGCAGGCCCAGCCGCATTGCTCGAGAGCCTCTTATTGCCACCAACAGTTAAGAAGTGGGAAAAACCACCACAGCGGTTGGACATACCGTCTATACCAAATCTATCTTGTCCGACTTCACCTATGATGTCACATAGTTCACTTGGTGTTAAACCGGAATTGGTTGGTGAAATAGCTGGGAGACTCATTAATTCTACCCAGCAGATTGTGACTGTCTTGTATCGTCAGGAGCAGCATTCACACCTATTGGCACTAGTGACAGATGTTTTTTGGTTGCTGGCCCCTAGGGATCGGTGGAATACGACTTTCAGCACATATTACTCAGCGGATGTACAAAACACCGATTGCCGTTTGAGGTTTATTCCACATGGAACTCCAAATGCCGAGCGGGCATTACTTGATCCAGGAACGATTGACCTGGATCAAAACATGACTGTCTTGGATTCTGAGATGGTTCGGGCGGCGCGAGAAGCGGCAAAAACAGGTAATAGAACGTTAGCACATCCGCGAGCGGCGGAGTCTGGACACACAACAGGTGAGAGCTTTGCTCGTGCTCAACCACAGGTCAACGGCCCTCGTCCACCTATTGGCGGACCTGATTTACGTCTACAACCGCCTCCAATAGCGGGACCGGCAACTCAAGGACTACCAAATCAAGGACTACCAAATCAAGGACTACCAAATCAAGGACTACCAAATCAAGACAGGCATAGTTCTCGTGCTCGGAAGAAGCTGGTAATCGCGATTTCGATCGTAACGGTGTTTCTATTACTTGGAATTATCGCAGCAGTACTACTGAACAACATAGAACGCGATTCCAGAGAACAAGTGTCACAGTCCGGAGGTGATAACACTGGAAAACAACTAGGAAACTCTACCTCTGACAATTCAGGAAATGATGGAACGTCAAAAGATAATCAAAACCACGGAAACAGCAACTCTGATGCCTCCAATCAAGACAGGCATGAATCTACAAATGAAAATGAGGATGGTAATCAAGACAGTCATGATATGGTGGGGGGAGAAGGTGCAAATGGCGGTGAATCAACACAAGAATCTATAAAACAAGTACGGCAAAAAACGTCATATAAAGTGGATTTAAAGAGAAAAGAGGAAATCTTAGAATCAATCGATCAACTGCGTTCCGGACAGGATTTTTCCACTCAAGTCAGCGAAAATGATGAAGATTTCCTTCAAATTTGCAACATGCGAATTGTGCTTCTTAAGCCAAATGATTCTGACTTAGTTGTGACCCAAGAGGATGATGCGCCAAATGTAGCCGTAATTGGCCTAGATCAAGATGGTGCCCGTGAATTACTCACGATTGCGCTTACAGATGATCCGAAAAATCAGCTCTCCTGGACGTGGAATAAGGCCCTTGATGATATGGCGGATCAAAAAGCACGCCTAAAAAATGCCTTATCTGATGAACTAATTAAGACTGTCTTGATAATTCCTTATCGGAAAGATGCTGAAGTGGTGTCAGGATTTGATTCCAAGGTTCGAATGCGGATTCTTCGCTTTGGAACAGAGCTTAATCAGTCGTTGAGCTTATCCGCGTTTCCTGATAGCGATGATGGCTATGAGGTGCCGGATGAAGCTGCGATGGCATTGGTGACAGCGATAGATTCTGCCAGCTCATCCCAGAGCTCGACTCTGAAAGTGAGTGGCCAGTTTCCTCGCTACGATCTAACTGCTCAGCCTATGCGCGTTGCATATTCCAGACCTATCTCAGATTTCAAGAAATTAGAAAATGGTCATCGTTTTGAAATCAAGAATTTCTGGGGAGAACCGAATCTGGAGAAAGAAGAGAAAGAGAAGAATTACGTTCCACGCATTGATTTCGAGTTTAATATTTCGGACCAAGGGCAAATCAGATATGGATTTCCGGTTACCGCAGTAATTCGTAAGCAAGTAACAGATCAGACAATCACCTCTGATGTATTCGCTTACTTAGATGGATTATCCGCCAAAGACTATGTCTGGGTGCCAACCAAGTACATCCAAGAACCTGCACCCAAGAATGAAAAGCAGGATCAAAAGGCTCAACGGGAAGCACGCGACAGGAATCGGCGTGAGGAAGAGTCTCAATTCCATCGGCGTTTTGCTATCAAAATGGGAAGAGCCTTTCTCCAGTTGAAGCCGACGACCCACTACGAGCAAAAGCGAGTTGCGATATCGCAGTCTCAAATAAAGGATTGGAAAGCCAACGCTGTCAGCTTTAAGCTCATCGCTGAAGCAGGATCCGAGCCAAGCACAATCAAGAATCTGAAAGACCTCATTAACATAAATGAGCGTCTACTTAATTATCTACCGGATTTCTCAAAAGCAGTCGGACGAAACTCGAATTTGATATTTGAGGGTGACTTTTCGATGTGGATTGTACGTAAAAAGGATGGAGCGACCGCATTTGGTGAGGAGTACAAACGAGAATTAACTGGCTACAAAGGATTCTTGTCCAATCAATTCAAATTAGATGAGTTCGATCCGATGAAACTTCAGCCGCTTATTTTCGATTTGACTAGTTGGGCCAAGACCCTTCATGGGTTAACAAGGATTAATGAGCATCTCGAGAGATCAGATAGCAAAATACAGCTTCAGATTGAGATACAACGCACATTCGACTTGTCATCAGCCCTAAAAAAAGGATCAAGTGACGAAATAAAAATGGCAAAGGATCCACAACACGACGAAAACGGTGAGTTTGATCTTGTGGTGACAATCTTTCAAATAGGTTCGACAACACTGAATAACGCTAACTAATGAACGACTCCACTGCATTTCGTTTTCAACGTATCGTTGAAGAGATCAATACTGCTATGGCCGCTGGTGGCCATGCTGATGCGGACTTACTTGCAGAAACGGCATCTCAATACGGTGAAGCGACAAGTGCAATCAACGTGCGATTACAAAGCGCTCATGACCTGCTTCAAAAAGGTATGGCTTCAGAAGCGATCCAGGAGTGTGAACTCGAGCCAAACCTTCTTAATATGGTTCAGATTCTGGATTTTCCACAGCGCCTTCAGTGGTATGAACTCATTCAATCATGGGGCTGGCCTGCTCCACCGGAATTGCGGGTAGATCTTGCAGGTGCTCTGGATAAGTCGTACTTCGAAGTTCAGGCGATTGACGTACTTTTACGTCAATATCGATTATTGGCTCTTGGGCGAGCCCCGCTTGAGCAAAGAATGCAAATCCTTCAACAGTTGATTCAAAGAGATCCGGGGAACCCACTCTGGCAAAACAGCCTCCGCGAATTCGAACTTGAGAGGATCAATCAGATCAAGGAATCGGCCGAGGCCGCGATCTTTGAAAAAGACAGATCAACGATTGAAGCGCATTATGCTGAATTAACCCAGCAGTCATGGTACGCGGAGGTACCACAAGATCTAGTCCAACGTCTTCTCGGTGTCTTGCAGCAATTCCATGCAGGAGACGTCACGCTATTGATACGTCAGACTGTCGGCATGATGAGAACGGCACATGAAAACTCGGATGTCTCGTCTGTTCGGAATTTGTTTCAAACACTTCATAGCTATAATCCAACGGCGTATTTCCCAACCACTGATCCGCTCATCATAGAAATTGGTGAGATAAAGAAGTGGCTAAGTCAGTCGGATGCGGATGGAAAGGCTCAACGCAAAAGAGAAGAGCTCGACCGGCGGTTTATGCAAGCCATCGATAAGAGTGATCTGGAAATTGCAGAAAAGCTGGTGCGGCGTCTCGAACAGGCTGGTAGCGTATTAGATACGCAGAAGAAACAACTGATGCGATTGCGACAGCAAGTGTCGGCAGGCAAGAAGCGAAAGACCATGTTTATTGTTCTTGGTACGCTAGGGATCATTGCTCTAGCGGTCACTTTAGTTGTCATCATGCTTTAATGAATCGAAGAAGAGTATCACATCATGTCTGAAATATTCTTCGTCCGAATACGTGGTTCACAGCGCGGCCCGTTTCCGATTTCTAAACTTCAGGAATTGGTGAAGACAGGGCAAATGAGTCGCATGAATGAAGTGAGCACTGACGGCACGGTTTGGCGACCAGCAGCCGAGTTTCCAGAAATCTTTTCGCCCATTCAACATCCACAGGTCGTTAGCCAGCCAACACAAATCGCTACTCAAGTTTCACAAGATGAATCAGTGGGCTGGTATGTGACAATTGGCGGACACCAAAACGGTCCCTATCCACTTTCGCAAATCCAGACAATGGCCCAAGGGGGTCAGATTGTTGAGAGTGATTTTGTGTGGCACGACCAGATGCATGACTGGCAACCGGCCGGTAGTGTACCAGAAGTAGCATCGTGTTTTGGTACACCTGTTGCGTCGGCAGTGGCAGTCAATCAACAAGTTCCCGTCGCTGATAATAGTGTGCAGGTTGGTGGTGGCAATCAAAGTTCTACTCACGCAGCTAGTGTAATCCGAAAGGTCAAGTCGCGATCTGATCAGGGCATAAACCTTATGTTTGCATCTATTTCGGCGGGGATGATTGTGATCGCACTTATCATGGTGTTTCTTCCATGGTCTTCTGTTGGCATCACTGGGATTAATCTAACTCAATCAGGCTTTCAGATGGTAACTGGCGATTTTAGTTCGCCGGCACAGGAATTAATTGAACAAACAGGCGGGCCGGGAATCGATCAAGCACGGGAAGAATTCAGTGAAGAAGTGGATCGAGCGTTCCTAATCCTTGGAGTCATCGTTTGCTCACTTGCGGCACTTGCATTGGCATACATACATCTTTTGGCTTCCGCTATTGCTTCCATTGTTGGATTGTTATTGTCGCTGATTCAGCTTGGAATTGGATTTCCAATGGCGGTGGATGAAAACCCATTCCACAGCATCGCATATGGATTCTGGATATTTTTGGCGGCATCAATCGTCGCAGTTACACTAGCTATGATCGGTCATTTTGTCGGACCAGGGGCAAAAAATGCTCCCGTTGAACCCTCAACGGAGTACTAGAATCCAAGTATGCATTTGATGTATCTGTGGTATTTCTTTAGGGCCGGTACTTACATGAATCCGACTGATTTATGAATCAATGTCAAAACTACTGTAAATAGGTATTACCCATTTCAAAAAATGCATGCAACTTTGAGAACAGTCTGATGCATACGGATGTCGATAAAGATTGTGGCAAACTGTCTAATAAACCTAGCCAATCACCAAGACCGGTAACTTACCATGTCAAACGATTTTTTGAATGAACTTTCGTCCGACGATGCTGTGACTGATGAAGTACAGAGCGATGATGTCGTAAATGACGATCTGCTGGATGATGAGTTGGAAGACGAATTCGAAGATGAGTTTGAGGATATCGATGAAGTCGAAGAAGTCTATGCCAGTGAATGGCATACAACATCAGCTTTGGTGTTAATAGGCAGTTATCTGGTGTTGTTGCTATTTTGGTGGCTAAGTCCAAGTCCTGAAGGTATTAAACCAACTGCCCTAGACCAAATCACGTCAGCACGCTTACCGGCAGATATCGCTGTATTTGTATTAATTACGAGCGGCTTCAGTTTCTTGTGCTCGGTAATTGGGATGATCGCCGACTGGTATTGCAAGAAAGATATGTGGTCCATACTAGTCACGCTTGGTCCACTCTTGCCCCTCGCATTACTTGCCCTTGGTGGGGTGTCTATAGCGAATAGAGGCGACGCAGGTACTTTGTTCACGGAAATACTCAAGACTCAGGCTTAAGAGTACTGTGTACGGCGATATCGCTTAATGTGTCGCCTGAAAAATCCAAACGCGGAGTTGAGTTTTGGTAATAATATATAGGTGTATTGGAATTTAATTTCCAATAGCTTATCCAGACCATAACTTTTCGGAACGCGACACGTGAAAGTCAATTGCTTCGATTGCGGGCACTCATTTACAGTTGCTCAACGTCCGCTGCCAGACTCAGCGCCATGCCCGTTTTGCAATACCGATGTCTACTTGGACGTAGAAACGGATGACTCGGTCGATGTGCGCACGGCTGGGTTTAGCAACTGGGCTCGCACTTCCATGTCCAGCATGATGTCATGTGTCTTTCACACGTTTCTGTTTGTTTGTATCGGGCTTGTGTCATGTGGGACGATCGGCGATGAAGGCGAGGGAATTGCGGTTTCACTTGGCGCGTTACCCGATATTGAGTTAACCACAAGCCAGCCGTCGCAGATGTTGGAAGCGAATGAAGCCAATGTCACATCCACTGACAATTCAACATTGGACGAAATAAACGTCGATGTCATTACATCAAGCAACACTGGCGGAAGTGATGCAGACTCCGAGATTGGTAATCTAATTGAGAGAGGTGGATCTGCATCAGGTGGCACAATTGGAGAGATAGCGGTTGCAGGCGGAGCCAGTGGTGGTGCCGGCAACGAAGTGACGTTCATGGGCATCACCAGCAAGGGGCGCAACATCTGTATCATTGCCGACTGTAGTGGCAGCATGGCGGAAGGCACGAAACTACCAACCTTAAAAGCGGAAATCCTTGAGACTGTAAAAGCACTGAAGCCAACCCAGAAATTCCAGGTGTGTTTCTTTAGTAGCGCAGAGATTCCATTTCCTCGGCAAAACTGGCGCCATCCAAAGAGAGACTTGCCGGTACTGGAATCGTGGTTGCAGCAAATCGGGCCTATTGGTGGTACAGTACCTCTTCCGGCGTTCACATATATCTTTCAAAACATTAAACCAGCTCCGGATGTCGTCTTCTTTATGACAGACGGAGTGTTTGATCCATCGCAGGCTCCACAGATAGTCAGGACGGCAACGAGCATTGGTGGAAAAGAAGTTGAGATCAATACAATCTGCTTTGAGAGCAGACAAGGAGAAATGGCAATGCGGGACATAGCCACACAAACGGGAGGAAAATACAGATATGTACCAGCACCGTAAGATAACTGCGTTCCCATGCGAGAGTCTTAAACACCAAATATGTTTGGTGTTCACTGCGTTTGCCATTTTGATCATGGGTACAAGTGGCGTTGGGGCACAGGAGCAGCGTCCACTGCAACCTCAACCCATTCCAAATCAATTTGGAAATGGATTTGGTGCTGGTGGTGTAAACCTTCAGGGCGGTCAAGGTGGCCTGCAAGTTTTCGGTTTTGGACAGCAGTTTGGTGTGCCCATTCACGGAGACCCACTTCAGCAAGCACAGCAGATGGCAGAACAGCTAATTAGGGGATTGCCATTTCAATTTCAGCCTGGAAACTTCGGATTCGGTCAGGTCAATATAAACGGCCAGAACGGAAATATTAACGCCGGGGGGCTTGGCCTTGGCGGCCAGCAAGTACCACTTAATCCAGGTAACCCAGCGCCATTGCCGCAACAGCCTGCACAAAACGGACTAAATCCTCAGCCGGTGTTGAATCCAGCAGTACCTCCAGTACCGCTAAAGCCAGCTCAACGTACGACACCGAATCAACAGGGCATCGTTTCAGGTGCCCCAATTCAATCACAGCCCGCTCAGCCCAACGTAATACCATCTGCTTCGCCAATTCGGGAGTTTATTAAACAGCGTGCGGATGAGGTGTTCGGAACGAAGACTGCTGCCACGACCAATGGGAACGCCCAGCCGGGAATGCAGCAACAACTTGACGATCTCCGCGATGAAGTGAATCAGAGTGATGGTCTTGACGGAGCTGCCGCCGGTGAAAACGTTGCACGGTTTATGGGCATCGAAGCAAAGGGCAGGAATATATGCATTATTGCTGACTGTAGCGGCAGTATGGCTTGGGGCGTAAAGTTGCCATTCGTGAAGCAACAAATTCTGGAGACGGTCAAAGCACTCAATAATGACCAACGTTTTCAAGTCGTGTTTTTTCACACAGGTGCCATTCCTTATCCAAGATTTGGCTGGCGACATCCAAAGACAGATCTGCCAACATTAGAAGTCTGGCTTGGTCAGGTATTGCCACTTGGTGGTACGTTGCCAACACCGGCATTCAATTACGTGTATTCAAATCTCAACCCAAAACCGGACGCAATTTTCTTCTTGACCGATGGTGAGTTTCCAACTCAGGTCGCACCATACATTGAACGACTTAACTTTCAGGCGAAGATTCCGATTCATACGATTTGCTACTACAATCTTGCCGGTGAACGAATCATGCGTTTGATCGCTAGTCAGTCCGGCGGGCAATTTCAGGCAGTTGGCGTTCAAAATCAAATTCCACGCCCGGCTGTGCCAAAGATGCCTTGACCAGTAATGCATAGATCGAAACGGATACTACTCACACTATTCAGCGTGATCCTAATTAGCTTGTCTTCATCAGCTATAGCTCAGGACTTTTTGCGTCTGCGCGACGGCAAGACATTGACAGGAATTACAGTGAAGGCCGTAACGGTTGATGGTGTGTATCTAATGAATGATGCACGAGTCAATTGGGGACAGATTCAATCTGGAGGAGTCAATGGAGATCATCGCGAGAAGTTTGATACATATCTGAAAGGTTTGGCAGAGCCGCTTTACCTAATCTCACAGCGACTTCGTGTGCGAGATGATTCATCGCTCCTTGCGATCTTGGGCCAGATAGATGAAACCATTGCGATCCAAAATGGACCCACGGCCATGCTGATGCACACAGCATCTTTTTGGGGATTAGTAGCAAATGGTCGTCGCGAGGAAGCCACTATACCATTATTAAAGTGTTACTTACTGAACCAAAGTAACGATGGCATCGAAGCTGACATACCTGAGGGAAGACCGATTCAGTTTGATATGGCCACCGGATTTTCCGCGGACTTATTACCGATTTGGCACGACTCCAAGGCAGCGAAGGAGATTCTGCCAGAATTAAACAAGATGTTATCAGAACTCGATTCGATTCCTGAATCGACATTTATCATGTATTCAACATTGGCATTCGCGGCCAGACAAAATGAAGAGGCGGACCGGATCTTACAGCAGCTAACGGCAACGCAAGATATCAGCAAGAACATGGCCAGTGCGGTAAAACTTCAGCGTGCATACTTGTCGGGAGATGAGACGGGATTGCAGGTGGTCCATTCCCTTGAACCAACGATTAGATCGATGGACATATCTTCACAGATTGTTGCGACTTACTGGTCAGGACTTGTTCTCCTGAATTCGACAAGCGACTTGGATCAGCAAAAGGCGATGGTGAACTTGATTACCGTTGCCGGAAAACATGGTCAAAAGTATCCCCAATTAGCAGCGAGTAGTTTGTACGCAATCTACAATCTCCTGGCAGACCAGCGAGATCGCTTTGTCGTCGGACTCAGCAAAGCTGAACGTCAGGCGTCTCGCGCCGCGATCCGACATGAAATCGTGAGTCGCTATTCGTCAACATCGATCGCCCAGCGATTTGAAAGTGTAAGCGACGACGATCGTGCAAAAGAAGATACAACTAAGAAAGAATAACACTTCTCAGGTTTAGATAACTGACGAGATTACTATAACGGAATTCATCATGACTCAATCTCCCAGACGTAATATCTTTTCGGCGGTCATCGCACTCGTTGCACTTTGGTATGCGAGCATTGCGTTGACCCAACAAGCCGCTCAGGCTCAACAGCCACCTCCGCAAGTAGAACAAGGAGTGGCCGAAGATGCACCTGCCTCAAACAACGGCTCGGAAAAGGGTACTTTGTTGGCAATCATCCTTGATGGTGGTGTGGTCGGTTTCTTGATCATCATTCTTTCATTCGTCTCGGTTGCTTTGATTATCGAGCACTTGTTGACCATTCGTCGGAGTGTGATCATGCCAGAGCATGTTATGGCAATGCTCGATGAGACAATTCAGCAGGGGCAATTGCAGGATGCTGTGGAAGTTTGCATGGAACCGATGAATGACTCATTGGTATCACGCGTCGTCCTTGCGGGTCTGGAGCGCTATGCGGGTAGTGAGTTTGGGTATGCCGAATATAAACCCGCAGTACAGGAAGCCGGTGAAGATCAGACCAGCAGACTTTACCGGAAAATCGAAGCCATTTCGGTGATTGGATCGATTACACCGATGCTCGGTCTGACAGGTACGGTGCTCGGTATGATTATCGCGTTTAATACGATTGCCAGCTCCGGGGGTACAGCGAAACCGGATGAACTGGCAGACGGAATTGGGCAAGCACTCATCACCACTTTGTTGGGATTAATCGTTGCGATTCCCACCATGATTATGCACAGCTTCTTCCGTAACCGGATCGATTCACTTGTTTCTGAAGCTGGCAGCAGGATCGAACAGATGTTAATGCCATTAGGTAGAAGGCAAGGATAATCCTTCGACGCCATTTAAGACGATTCTCTGGTAGAAGCGAACGAATCCCCAATGCGATTTAACAACGCAAAACAAAGTAGACCGATGCAGTTGAATATGACGTCGATGATCGACATCGTGTTCTTACTGATCATCTTCTTTATGATCGTGAGCCAGATTTCGGAAACAAATAAAGAACAAATCGAGTTGCCCCAATTGTCGGCTGAATTAGAGCAGCAGCCAGCTAAGATGACAGTGAATATCAATGCTGACAGCGACTTAGTTGTGAGCGGTGAGTTGATCGGTATAAATCAACTGCAGGCATTGATCAGTCAAGAGTTGGCAGCAGTAGATGGAAATACAAGTCGATTATTTGTCACCTTGCGCGTTGATCGAAATGCTATGAGCGATCGTGCAAATGAGGTCATGAGGATTCTAAACGGAGCTGGAATACCAGGTGTACGTGTAGCAGTTGCTGCGCCATAGCCATCCAGTGTTGTAGAGGAAAGTAAAGTGAAGTTAACAAGTCGCAGCATGAAGCGAGAGTCAAATCTCGAGTTATCGATGACGAGCATGATTGACGTCGTGTTTCTGCTACTTATTTTCTTTATGGTTACAACGAGTTTCACACAGGCGGAAAAAGAGCTGGATCCCGCAATTAAAACTGACGGAGCGGGCACAAATACAGCTTCTGATTTTGAACCAATAATCATTGATGTCTTCGATGACGGTGGCACGCCGTCATTCCGGCTTGGCAGTCAGGTTTCTACAACGATCGATGAATTACGGATTCAATTGCAGGCGATTACCAATCGGGATGATGGAGCCTTTGTAAAAGTCGGAAATGGTGTGCCGTTTTACTATCCAGCGGCTGCGATGCAGGTATGCAGTGAATTGAGTTTTGCGACGGTTACGTATATCGCTTCGGAGAACTAGTGCACATGTCTGTTTTGCGTTTGATAATTCTAATTGCATGTGTAGTCACATCTGTTTCGACGCATGCAACTGCACAGACAGATGAGATTATTTCAACTGCCGACCGCCTTGGATTAGCAAACGTCCCACTTCGTTATCTCGAGCGACAGATTAACAGCGGTGATTCTGAATTAGCAAAGGCTGCATCGGAAGAGCTTGCGGACCTATACGCACGTCGACTGATTTCTATTCCTCACGATGCAACTCTACGTGACGACTTGATTAAACGAGTCGCATCATTGATTCAGCGATTTCCACAGACGAACACGACATCACTAAGAGTGTTGTTGCTACAAGCGGACTTTTCCCAAGGCGAAAATTTAATCGGAGACTGGTACGGAGATTTCCAGCGCACCTCAAAATTGACCGCAGCCCGCGAGATTCTGGCATCCGTCGGTCAACAATTGGACGTCCATCAAAAGAACGCCAGAATGGAATTAGACGAGCTCTTAGGCCGTGTAGATGT
>JBJLEE010000039.1:0-24367 GCA_045566075.1 Pirellulaceae bacterium
CCAAAAAAGATGGAAAGCCGAGGCCGTTTCGACGAGCTGTGCTCGCAGGGCTTGGAGTCTTACTGCCGCCCTTGCTGACGTTGGCCTTATTTCTGTGGGCATGGTCACTTGTAGAATCTTATGTGCTTGATCCGGTTGATTGGGCAGCGCGTTCAACCGTAGTCGCTTTTATTGACGACGTACACGAAGAACCCCCGAAAGAGATTACGTCTTTGGAAATAGGAAGCACAGCCGTAAAGGCTGGGCTGATTGATGGCACCCAATACGTGCAGCTTTCCACAACACAGTGGATTCCCAGTGAGATATATCGATCAGTAAGAAGTGATCCCGGTGATACCGATCTTAGTCAGGCAAATGCCAATGATGTCTACCTTAGATTTGTCAGGTTGCATTACCTCAAGAGACCGGTGGTCATCGTTGTATTCCTGTGCCTGTTCATAATTGTCCTGTACATTCTCGGAAAATTCCTTGCAGCAGGAGTTGGTCGAATTACCCTACGGTTGTTCGAAAAAGTCATCAATCATGTTCCGATTATCCGCAATGTTTATTCAAGCGTGAAACAGGTGACAGACTTCCTGTTTACTGAACGTGAAATGGAATTCAATCGCGTTGTTGCGGTGCAGTATCCGAGTCAGGGGATTTGGTCGATCGGATTTGTGACCGGCGAGAGCATGCAGTCGCTGCATGATTCGATCGGCGAGCCTGTACTGAGTGTCTTGATGCCAACTTCGCCCATGCCGGCGACGGGATTCACCATTACGGTTCCGAAAAGTCGAACAATTGATTTGGGGATCACTGTAGATCAGGCGATTCAGTTTGTCGTAAGTTGTGGTGTTGTTGTTCCAGTCAATGAACAAGTACTTGACGGGGGTTCAAGTGAGGTTAAGGGTGCGGTTGAATCCGTTGTTGCTGGTTTGATCGATGCCGGTTCAGATGACTCTAGCGACTCATCCACCACGGCCGAACCAGTCGACCAACCATCCTAACGCCCCTTGGTATTTCACGGAGTTTCCTGCTGCTCAATGCGTGGTCTAATCTTTTTCTGTTCTTAATTGCTTCCGAACTCTCATGACTTTAACCCACTTGCGTCTAGGTACACGAAGCAGCGCTTTGGCGATGTGGCAATCCAGTTGGGTGGCCCGCCAGTTAACTGAACATGGATACGATGTGGAGTTGGTGCAAATCACTACACAGGGAGATGTCCGCTCAGAACCGATTGGACAAATCGGTGGTCAGGGATTGTTTACCAAGGAGATCCAGCGAGCGTTACTTGATCAGGAAGTGGATTTGGCTGTTCATAGCCTTAAAGATCTACCGACCGTCCCCGTACCGGGATTGGCTCTTGGGGCAGTGCCTCCGCGCGAGAGTCCCGGTGACGCATTATTGTCTAACCGGTTCGATTCGATAGAGAGTATTCCTGAAGGTGCTGTTATCGGAACAGGCAGCAATCGTCGTCAGGCACAACTGCTTCACTACCGAGCTGATGTTGTTGTAAGAGGCATACGCGGGAATGTAGATACGCGCATTGGCAAACTTGATGACGGCCAGTTTGATGCCATCGTGCTCGCTGAATCTGGACTTCGAAGGCTTGGGTTGCAGGAACGCATAACTCAGCTCATCCCGCGCGAGATAATGCTACCGGCGGTTGGTCAAGGAGCGTTGGGAATTGAGTGCCGTAGCGATGATGATGTAACCAGGCAAGCGGTTTCACTTCTCAACGACTCTCAAACGCATCTAAGCGTCTTAGCCGAGCGTGCATTGTTGTTCACACTTCAGGCGGGTTGTCTTGCACCGGTAGGTACGTACGCCAGATTTGAAAACGGCAGCTTGATACTTGAAGGTGCGGTGTTGAGCGTCGACGGCAAGCAACGGCTTGCTGAGGTGGCCTCCGTGCCGCTGCAGGGTGTCAGCAACGAAGACGCTGTTTCACTTGGTGAGCAGGTAGCTCATGAATTGCTTGGCCAGGGCGCAAAACAGCTGATAGATGCAGCCCATCAATAAAGTCCATTTTCTACGCCAGATGTCGCATTGCGATTGTCTTCAGTTTCCGTACCGGTTGTACCGATACCAAGACTTGTAGGGTTTTACTGCAAAAAGGACTTTGCGGTGAACTACTTCAACCTCTCCTCAGGAGATCAGGGATGCTGCTAAACTCGCGGTTTCTCGGTGAGTTAAACTGCAACGATGACCAAATCGTTGAGTTTCCCACAGGGCTGATCGGATTATCTTCTTATCACCAGTGGGCTCTTTTTGAAGATCCGGCAGATTCCAGGATCTCGTGGCTACAAAGTGTTGGATCGTCTGAGATCGCACTGCCGCTTATTCGGCCAAAGGTACAAGTCGAACAGTATGACGTTCGTGTTTCACCTGAATTACTTCAACCGTTGCGACTGTCTGATTCCGATCGGTTGAGCGTCTATAGTGTGGTGGAAGCATACGGACCTAATCAGATTTGCACGAATCTGCGTGCTCCTGTCCTTATAAACATGGACCAGCACCTTGGCGTTCAAGTGGTTACCAATGATGAACAACCGATGCAATTGGAACTAATCGGTTTTGCCGTCAATTTCCGCAAAAGTGCCTGATACCTACCCTGTTTCTGTAAACAGAGAATAAAAACACTTCGTTTGTTTTTCTGTCCCGTCTTCCAACATCTCGTGACCGATACTTAGCTGTACACTGACACTGAGTATTGCAAATAAATTGTTGGAGCCGGGAAATGTTGGTTCTTTCCAGACATCGTGACGAAAGCATCATGATTGGTGAATCTATCGAAGTCCGCATTGTAGATGTGCGAGGAGATAAGGTTCGTATTGGGATAAATGCACCCAAAGATATTCCTGTACATCGACAAGAGATCTTTCAGGCGATCCTGGATGAAGCAGAAGGGCAGACTTCATCGAAATCTGAATAAGCCAGCTTGGCTCGTTGCAGCTCTATGCGAGTTTGCGACTCCTGACACTTGATTAGGTGAGCCATTTGAATTGTTAAAGTTCCCAGAGTTGGCTGTCGATCTTGCTGCTAGTTGCAGCCATTTCATGGACTGCAAGAATCTTTCTTTCGGCTTGGCTTAAAGACACCATGAGCGCGCATCATCCGACTAGGTCTCTGCTGATTGATAGCGCATTTAGGTTGGCACGGATCGCCGTGGACAAATCTCTCATCCCTGACATGCGGGGAGCCCTCGAGTCACTGCGCCGAAGTCGACTGCTGTTTGAGCAATTGATTATCGAACTTGCACCGCTGGCATCTGATGGCAGTCGGATTAGCGCGGATTCTGTGCGTGATATCGTTAGTGCAATACGTGAAATTGAGTGCAGTGGAGACTGGGATGCACTTGGATTGCTGCTTGAGCAGTCGCATGATGCCATCGCTATGCGACAAAATGCAGCGTAGCGAGTCCATAACCAGGATGCTGTACAAGTAGCTGCCTTTGTTGTCGAACTCTCCCTGCCTTTCGCTAGAACTGTGCATGGTTTCGAATGTCGGCATACATGCATTACGTCCGGTTACATCCCGAACTGCTTGTCGGTAAAACTAGTAAGTAACTACCAAGGCAAAAGGGGAAAATCCGTTGAGTGATAACGAAACAATGTTGATCCGTGTTGGGCACAGCCCTGATCCGGATGATGCGTTTATGTTCTACGCATTGGCAAAAGACTCGTTTGAAACCGGCAAATATCGCTTCGAGCACGAATTGGTCGACATCGAGACACTGAATCGGCGTGCGTTTACCGGTGAACTTGAACTGACTGCGATCAGTCTTCATGCGTATGCATATTTATCAGAAAAGTATGCTATTTGTGCATGCGGCGCGAGTATGGGTGACAAGTATGGCCCGATGGTCGTTTCCCGTGAAGAAAACACAATTGAAGATGTAAAGCAATTTACGATTGCTGTGCCCGGCACACTTACGACGGCCTATTTAGCGCTACGAATGTGCTTGGGCCTGGATTTTGATCATGTGGTCGTTCCATTTGATGAGATTCTGGATGTCGTCGAAGCGGGAAGTTACGAGGGCACGGAAGTTCAAGCTGGGTTGATTATTCACGAAGGCCAACTGACTTACGGATCGCAAAACCTCAAACTGGTTGTTGACCTTGGTCAGTGGTGGTTTGAAGAAACTGGTTTACCTCTACCACTTGGTGCCAATGCGATTCGGCGTGATCTTGGAATGGATGCGATGGAAGAAGTGACGGCACTTTTGAAACAAAGTATCCAATATGGCCTCGAAAATCGGGATGCTGCACTTGATTATGCACTCGGGTTTGGCCGTGGTCTGGATCGTTCAATGGCTGATGAATTTGTCGGCATGTATGTTAACGACTGGACCATCGATTTTGGCGAGCGAGGTCGTCAGGCGGTAACAGAGTTATTGCGACGTGGATATGAGACCGGTGTAATTGAAAATCTCGTTGTGCCGGAATTCATCGGTTAGTGGATCGAATTTAGGCCGAACTGACGCTAAGACAGTGAAAAATCTTAGATTTAATGTTCATTCGGCTAGTATCCCCTTGACGATAAGACCACGAGCGGATTTTACTAGTAGACACAGCAGGTGAGCATTGTTTACCTGCCATAACGGCCCCATCGTCTAGCGGTCTAGGACTCCGGCCTTTCACGCCGGCAACACGGGTTCGAGTCCCGTTGGGGTCATAAGAAAAACGCCTGTGAAGTTAATTCTTCACAGGCGTTTTTTGTTGTGCTTTTGGCAAAATTGATTTGTACCGAAAGAGCGGGAATCTTTGTCTACAGAAACGGGCTCTTTCAGAGAATTGCCGTTTTAGTTTTCATTTGACGGGGATTCTTCAACGCTGTTATCGTTGCGTTGAATCGCATCAAACACTTCACGGCGATGTACGGGTACTTCTTTAGGGGCTTCTACGCCCAGACGCACTTTATCGCCGCGAATGTCGACAACGACGATCGTGATATCGTTATTGATAACGATACTTTCGTTTTTCTTTCGCGACAGTACTAACATGATTCATTCCTTTGTTGACACCCGGTGTCTTTGCTTGACTTATTTCAGCTGTAATGTTGTGGGTGTCCTTGTTCTTAAGCTCTTACAAATTCAGAGTTACCTCTGTGTAATAAGCGCATTAATCTCTCCTTTCACTCTACGATGCACTAAGCCCTAGTCAAGAAAAGTTGTAAACCTGACATTAGATTTAGCCATTTTTTAGATCAAACTCCCCTTAAACCCTCACAATCCTAAAATCCGGCCCCAAATTACCAGTCATGGACACCCACTTTCTGTTTGGCCCTGTAATTTAAGTGTTCACCAAATTCAAACTATGCCTGTCTTAGATTCGTGCTAGATTCGTTTTGATTAAGCGTCCTGGCTTTCAAGAACATGGACAGTCTATGGTTGATCCGTTGAAAAGTGTTCAAAAACCCGTTGAAAACATGCCTGTCTTAGATCTCGAGCTGGAATTGTGTGGATTTAGAAAAAGTGGGTGTCCATGACTGGTTGTCAGATTGGCGGTTTGGATAAAAGTGGGTGTCCATGATTGGAGGGATGGGGGATAAAAACCGCCGGTTCTTTCAGCTTTTTGCGTAACTTGGGGGTGTTCTACAAAGGCCCAAGGTGATACCTTTGCATTCTTAATACACCATTGTTTTATGATTCCGAAAAATACGGCATTTTGAGTTTTTTGGCCTCTTTGGGCCGGTTTGCAGATTGCATTTGTTTCTGTCACCGGTGTCAAATTGAGTGAGCGAAAGACGGTAAATCAAATAGCCACGGTACAAGGGTCTTATGGCTTCGTCAGGAGAAACTACACGGTCGCCACTTCAGGTGTGGATTGCCAATGTTGTGCGAACTGTGAAGACTGTGATTAGCGGGATGTTTGTAACCGGTCGTTACTGGATGCGGACATATCGCCGCGGGACATTTACCGAGATTTACGAGTATCCGGAAAAACCAGTTCCGGTTGCATCGCGTTATCGTGGATTTCATCGATACGATTTGACGACTTGCATTGCATGCGACCAGTGTGCCAAAGCGTGTCCTGTCGACTGTATTTACATTGGTAAAGAGAAGGTGACAGGCGGTAAGGGTTTCAAGGTAAGTGGATTTACCATTGACTACAGTAAGTGCATGTTTTGTGCCTTGTGTGTGGAGCCATGCCCTGTGGATTGCATCTTCATGGGCGCGTCACACGACCTTAGCTGTTACAGTCGCGACGGTTGCATGGTCGACTTTTCGCGTCTGCCGGTTTCGGTAGGTTGGGGGCGCTCATCGCTGAACCCAACTGCAGTGGCTCAGTCGAAGGTGATTGTGGATCCGGTTCACGGCGGTCCAAATCAGTAGGCATTAGATTAAGAAATAAGAGGCGGGCTTGTCTTGCTAACGCAACTCGGTCCGCTAAACAACACAAACTAGAGGTCAGGCAGTGACAAATCAGGTAACCAAGCTGTTCACTATTGAGGAAGCCAATAAAGCTCTCCCGCTAGTGCGCCTGATTACACAAGACCTGGCAGAGTTGTCAGAAGAGGTCTTTCAGCGTCAGCAGCGTTTGTCGCGAGTGGCAAGTGGACGCGAGATCACCGGAGATGACCCGTACTCTGAAGAGTTAATGCTCGTTCAGGAGCAACTTGATATACAGATGCAGCGTCTGAATGAATTGATTGACGAGCTGCGAGAATTAGGGGCTGAACCAAAAAATGGGCCAGGTGGTCGTATCGACCTGGTCGATTTTCCGTCTAACATGGAAGGCCGAATGGTTTATCTGTGTTGGCAACTTGGTGAGCCGAATGTTAGCCACTGGCATGAGCTTGATGCAGGATTTGCTGGTCGGCAGGTATTACCGGGATATGAAGTGCTTCCAGGGTTTTCGGATCCGGAAGTGGACGCTTCGATGAATTGATTGGTAATCGGGTAAATAGATGTTATTAGCAGAATCAACCGCATTAGGAAGTTCAATCGGTGCTGTGGCAACGCTAGCGTTGTTTGTCACGATCGGGTTGGTGTTTCTGTTTGTCAACTTACTGGTTGGCCGGTTTGTGCGACCTCATAATCCTGATTCGCACCCGGAAAAGGGCGATATCTACGAATGTGGTGAGCCAACGATTGGTTCGAGTTTTGTTCAGTTTGACCTGCGATTTTATGTCGTCGCGCTGTTGTTCATTATTTTTGATGTAGAAGTCGCATTCTTTTTCCCGTGGGCAACCGTGTTCGGAAAGAGTGAGCAGTTAAGTGAGATGGCAAAGGCTGAGGTAGCTGTTGTGGACAACGAGTTGTCTGACGATGCCAAGCGACTTTATCGTGAGATGGGAGTTCGAGACACTTCCGTGGGTGCTGTTAGTACTCTGACGGATGAAGGTATATATAAGAGTTCAAAGATGCTTGCCCGTATCACATTGATTGATATAGGCGTGTTCTTTGCAGTGCTCATTTTAGGTTTTGCGTATGTTTGGAAGCGCGGCGACCTTGACTGGGTGAAAGCGGTAACTGAACAGCGGCGGTTGGCACGTTTGCCTGCTGACGAATGACCTGTTTGGCAGTACGAATAGAATTTGATTTGGATGGCATAACGAGAACAACGAAATGAGTGATCTTGTAAGTCAATTGAAAGAGAAGTTCGGTGATGGCATCGTTGATGTGAACACCGAGATGATCGATGACTGGATTGAAGTAACGCCTGATGCGTTGCTTGATATTTGCGAGTTCCTTGCAGGTGATTCAGCAATCAAGTTGGATATGCTTAATTGCATTACCGCCGTCGATTATCTTCAAACGGATCCAAAGAAAGCAGCCAAGGCTGATTTTGAACCGCACATGCAGGTGGTGTATCACCTGAGCAGTATTGAACACAAACATACGTTAGTGCTGAAAGTAAAAGTTGATCGTTGGAAGAATGGTGAAGAAGGATCGCTTCCAGAAGTTCCTTCGGTTGCCGGAATTTGGCGAACAGCGGACTGGCATGAGCGAGAAGTATACGATTTGTCGGGTGTGCTGTTTACAGGCCATCCGAATATGAAGCGAATCCTTTGTCCGGATGACTGGGTTGGTTATCCGCTACGCAAAGATTACGAGATGCCCCTTGAGTATCACGGTATTCGGGGACGCTAGGTTTCGTTTTTAGAATCGAGGAATGACAGCAATGTCGACGAAAGTTGATGATCCGAGAGTAATCGAGTTTGACGTCCGGACGGACGAAATGCTGATCAACATGGGCCCTCAGCATCCGAGTACCCATGGTGTGCTGCGTTTGATTCTGCGCACAGATGGAGAAGTGGTATCTGAAGTTGAGCCTCATCTGGGTTATCTACATCGATGTGCTGAGAAGATCGGTGAGAATCTGACACCACGCCAATGGGTGCCTTATACGGATCGTATGGACTACCTGGCAGCCATGAATATGAATCTTGGCTGGGCGTTGACGGTTGAAAAACTACTTGAGCACGACTTGCCCGAGAAGGCACGTCATATGAGGGTGGTTATCAGCGAGCTTGGTCGAATTGCCAGCCATTTGGTGGGCATGGGTGCCTATGGCTTGGATTTGGGCTCATTTAGCCCATTCCTTTATGCCTTTCGCGAGCGAGAGAAGATTCTCGATCTGTTTGAAAGTGCATGCGGAGCACGGCTAACCTACAGTTATCTGACACCGGGCGGAGCAACGGGTGATTTGCCGTCGGGTTGGGTAGGTGAGTGTCGCGACTTTCTGGCTCAATTCAAGCCGTGTATTCCGGAATTCCATGAGCTGCTGACAAACAACCAAATTTTTATTAGCCGTACGGCTGGTATCGGAGTTATGTCAGCTGCGATGGCGATCAATTACGGGTGCACAGGTCCTGTCTTACGCGGCAGTGGCGTACCATATGATCTACGGTTTAATGGTGAAGAGCGATACACAGAGATGTATGAGGGTTATCAGTTTGATGTGATCGTTCAAGATCCGGAAACTGGTAAGTATCCAGATCCACATCTGGATCAGTTCGGTGATGATCTGGATTACCCGGAAATTCCGAAAGAAGCTGTTCTGGGCGACTGCTGGCATCGCTTTTACGTGAGAATGCTGGAAGTGGTACAGGCGATTCGTCTGGTTGAGCAGGCATTAGATAAATATGAATCTGCAAGTGGTGATTGGGGTCAACCCATTAAGCTCACGCAGAAGTTACCTAAGGGTGAAGTTTATCTGGAAACAGAAGCTCCCCGAGGTCAGATGGGATTCTATCTGGTTAGCACAGGTGACAGTATTCCATGGCGCGTGCGGGCACGCAGTAGTTGTTTTTGCAACTTGTCCGTAACCAGTGAGTTGTGCCGCGGCACACTATTGGCAGACGTTCCGGCAATCGTTGGAAGTCTTGATGTGGTAATGGGCGAGATTGACCGTTAGTTGGTCGGAAAGTGATAGGGAGCCTGGTTTCGGCTGGGTCTTCAACCGTGACTGAATTTATTTCAAAAAACATATTTGGACTCGAAGATCCGAACTGGTTCATGCACTTGCTTTGCGGTGTCATTGCTGCAGTGCTTGTCTTGCATGTAATTGCAGTTGGTGCTTTGTTCTTCATTTGGGCAGAGCGTAAGATTGCAGGTCGAATTCAGGATCGACTGGGTCCAACGCGTGTCGGTGGCAAGTTTGGCTGGCTGCAGACGTTGGCTGATGGCGTGAAGTTGATAGCAAAAGAAGACTTCATTCCGCGTGACGCTGATGCACCGCTGTTCAAAGTTGCACCGTACATAGCATTTGCTGCCAGCTTTGCAGCATTTTTAGCATTGCCATTTGCAGATGGAGCTGTCGCTCATCACGTAAATACAGCAGTGTTCTTTGTGTTAGCAGTCTTAGGGCTAGAAGTGTTTGGCGTCATCCTGGCAGGTTATGCATCAGGGTCAAAATGGTCACTGTTTGGAGCAATGCGAGAAGCGGCACAGGTAGTGAGCTACGAAGTCCCACTTGGTATGTGCGTTGTAATTCCGGTATTCGTCGCAGGCACCATGAATCTAACGACGATTGGGGAAATGCAGGCCGGCTGGTTCAATAACTGGCTGGTGTTTCATGATCCATTTACGTTTATCGCAGCCATCGTTTATTTCACATGTGCGACTGCAAGTGTAAATCGTGCACCGTTCGACTTGGCTGAGGCGGAAAGCGAATTGGTTGCCGGTTTTCATACCGAATATTCCGGATTGCGATGGAGTTTCTTCTTCATGGCTGAATACGGATCCATGTTCCTGGTAAGTGCACTGGCCACAATCCTGTTCTTTGGCGGATGGCATCCACCGATTCCAGTTGATATTTGGATCATGGATGCATTTGCGGATCCTGACTTACTAGCAACGGGCTCTCTAAAGGATGCAGTACCGAGTTGGATTACATTTGCAGTGATGTTGATTGGTATTGCGACCTTAGTGGCCAAATCCGTAATCGGCGTTATCGTCATGATGTGGGTAAGGTGGACCTTCCCGCGATTGAGAATTGATCAGGTGATGGCAACCTGTCTGAAATATTGTGTACCCATTGCGGCAGTGTGTTTTGTTGGGTCCATGACTTGGGAAACATTGGATTTACCCTCGTTAAATACCATCAACCGTTATGAAGTTCACGAAGACTGGTCAGAAGAAAACGTCGTGAATAACGACGCGACAATCGACCAGCGAGAAGATGAAAACCACGACGATGAATCATCCGACGTAATGGATGGTGAAGAGGCACCGATCGAAGAAGACAGTGTTGCAGTTCGAAACGGGCTGTCACTTCAGGAGGGTGAGTAGAGATGGGAATCTTAGCAGCAGTGAATAGCGTTTACTGGCATGAATTTTTCTTCATGCTGTTTGCCGGTATATCGGTCGTTTTTGCCGTGTGCGTACTGGTCACTCAAAACATCGTTCGCATGGCGTTTTACCTCGTGCTGTCGCTCGGTTCGACAGCCGGGCTTTTCTTCCTGGCGGGAGCAGAGTTCGTTGGCGCCATGCAATTAATGATTTACGTTGGCGGTACGTTAGTGCTGTTGATTTTTGGAGTGATGCTCACGGCGCAGCAGCGCTACGTCAAGATGAACACACATCCTACTGACTGGGTGCTTGCAACTATCGTTGGTGGTTCACTGCTGGTCATGCTTATTGGTGCAGCGGTAGGCGTTGATTCATGGAAGGACTCAACTGCATCGAAGCGAGCGTTGGAGTCACTTGATGCGGATGATGCTCGGACGGCTACTCCGCTAGGTTTAGCCCTCACTGGTGTGAGAGTGGATAAATTGGATTCAGATCCCGCATTGGCTAAGGGTCAAAGCGGCTATTTGCTGCCGTTCATTATCGTGTCCGTTCACTTGTTAGTTGTCCTTATTGGTGCAGCTTACATGGCACGAACCAAGCGATCTGCAACAGCACCTGTTGGACGTGCTGAGCGTGCTCGGCTGAATATCATGCAAATGGAACATGAAACAGATGATGTTGTTTATTTAGCATCAAAGCAATCATCTTCGAGCTTACTTGGTTCAAGTCAGAAGCAGGCTGAAGAGTCCACTGACGAGGCAGAAGAATAAGGCTGGCAATCCCGTAACGGGCATCAGAGAAGAAACAAAATGTTTGGATTGGAAATCACACCGGTAATCGCAGCGATCACAGTTTCGCACTACCTGATTGTAGGGGCGATCTTATTTGTGATTGGTGCTGTTTGCATGGCGACCAAGCGTAATGCACTTGGCATCCTGATGGGAATTGAATTGGTGCTCAATGGTGCAAATATCAATTTCATTGCATTTGGCAGTCGCTATTTGCGAGACGAAAATCTTGGTCTGGATGGCCAGTTGATTTCACTTTTTGTAATTGTCTTGGCTGCTGCAGAGGCTGCAGTGGCATTGGCAATTGCACTTAACTTTTACAACAACCACAACACAATCGACATTGATCGTGCAGATGAGTTGAAGGGTTAATGGCTACACTTCATATATTATTAGGACTTGCCACGCTCATACCGTTAGGTGCGTTTTTCTTTAACCTAACGTGCGGGAATAAACTGCGCGAAGCGGGCAAGATTCGTGTTGGCGCGTACGTAAGTACCATTGCAATCGTATTCTCCGCATTGCTGTCATTTTTGAGTTTGTTTATCTGGCTCGGTGGCGGGAATAACTGGGAGAACCTAAACGCCTTGTTGGCTAGTGAGCATGCTCACTTTGATGCGATTTCCGGTGAATACTACGTGCTTGGCGAGTTTGGCGATAACCTCAAGCTGTCGATCGGTTATTACATCGATTCGCTGACAGTCTGCATGTTTACGATGGTCACGCTGATTGCGACCCTGATCCACGTCTATGCTCTTAAGTACATGGATGATGAACTGCCGGCTCAGGAACAAGATCACAATCATTTCCCCTGGCCTTGGGCTGGAAAACACGGTCACGGCGAACACGATGACCACCACGGTGATGAGCATCACGATGATCACGGACATGATGACCATGAAGAACAGGGTCATTTTGATGAATACTACGTTGACCATGAAGTGGTGATGGAAGATGGAAGTCATCTGAAACGCCGCGGACGCTATCATCGATTCTTCCAGGCACTGTCATTGTTTTGCTTTAGCATGCTTGGCCTAGTCCTTGCTGGTAACGTGGCGATGACATTCGTCTTTTGGGAGTTGGTCGGGATTTGCTCCTACTTCCTGATTGGCTTTTATGTGGAACGTCATAGTGCATCGACGGCCGCTAATAAGGCATTTATCGTCAACCGTGTTGGTGACTTTGGGATGATCATCGGCTTGATGGTCATCTGGACAGGTTTCGGCACATTTGATTTTGGCGATAGTTACACACCCGAGAAAGAAAAAGTGCTCGGGCTGTTTTCACAGATTGAGCGACTTGCTGATGATGCACATACTCCAGAGGCCGCTGGCCACGCCGAAGTTCACGCAAATGCCCCGAATTCAAACGTTGTAGCAAACGGAATGACGTTCGTTGCAGCTGAGGAAGAATCACACGAAGGTGATGATACAGGCCACGATGAATCGGCAACACATGCAGACGGTGAGCATGCAGATGACCACGATGAAGGACAGGGTGAGGGCGATCAAGCGGATGCATCTGCAGACGGTCATGATGGTGAACATGAACATGGTCACGCGAGTGTTCAGGTCGTCGTACCGGAAGGATTAGTCATCGCGTCAGCTCGCGAAGAAGTCAATGCTTATATGACAGAGCATGGCGTGGATCAAAGCGTGGCTGCGAAAGCTGTTCAGGCGAAACAAGTTGAAGAAGGCGGTACGCCGTATGGATACTGGCTGTTGATTATTGGCGGTATTGGTATTTTCTGTGGCTGTATCGGTAAGAGTGCTCAATTCCCGCTGCACGTTTGGTTGCCAGACGCGATGGAAGGACCCACACCGGTATCCGCACTTGTACACTCTGCAACGATGGTGGCTGCAGGTGTATTCCTGACTGGTAGATTCTTCCCGATGTTTGTACCGGAAGTCTTGCTGGTGATTGCTGTGATTGGTGTTATCACTCTATTCATTGCAGCAACCATTGCTATTACAGCAGTTGATATCAAAAAGGTATTGGCCTACTCCACGATTAGCCAACTTGGTTACATGATGATGTCACTTGGTCTTGGTGGTTGGTTGGCTGGCCTACTTCACCTTTTCACCCATGCGTTCTTTAAGAGCCTGTTATTCATGGGTTCAGGAAGTGTCATCCATGCCGTTCATACAAACGACATGCGTGAGATGGGCGGTCTTTATAAAAAGCTCCCGGGTACATGTTGGACGATGTTCATTGCATGTCTGGCGATCGCCGGTGCAGGCATTCCGTTTGTAATTGGTACAAGTGGTTATTATTCGAAGGATGCGATCCTGGAACAGGCGTTTAGCTTCTGGAGAATAAACGGTGGTATTGCACCTGGGTTATTCTTCTTCCTGGCTGCAGCAGGTGCTGCAATTACAAGTTTCTATATGTTCCGCATGTGGTTTATGACTTTTGTTGGTAAGCCACGCAATCAGGAGCGATTCGACCACGCCCATGAATACTCGAAGATGGTATGGCCATTAGTCATACTCGCTGTATTTGCCGTTGGTGTTGCATGGAAGTCTGTTGGATTTTGGGAGTTGCCATTTAGCCTTTCCAATATGATCGAGGCATCCCGTCCGGTGGCCATTAGTCACGTTGACCAAGCAGGCGTTGTGTCGAGTCTGGTCTGGCCAGATGAGCATGCGAGTCATGCCTGGTCGATTGTTTTCCCGGTAACACTACTGGCCACGGCAACTGCCATCATCGGATTCCTGTTAGCAGCGGCGTTTTATTGGAAACGAGCGTTGGATGTTTCCGATGTGAAGAACAATTTTGAGTCGATCTATCGACTGCTTTGGAACAAGTGGTGGTTTGATGAACTTTACGACACCTTGTTTGTCCGACCGGCACACAAGATCGGTAAATTTGTCGCCGCAATAGATAAGTGCATCTTTGACTGGCTGATCGACAGATCGGCAGTTGTTCTGCGTGCTTTCTCCAACCTTTGGAATAAGTACATCGAACAAAAGGCAGTCGATGGTGTCGCAAATGTAATAGCCGGGTGGATTCACTCGCTAGGTCGCGGACTTTCCAGAGTACAAACCGGAAACGTCCGACAATATGTGTTGTTTATCGCCATTGGGGCACTTGCTTTGTTCCTACTGATAACCGTATTTTTCAGTTCGTCGATACAAGCACACTAAATTTGAATTTTGAAATACTAAAGTACTTTCGTTTCGAAAGAGATAACTCGGATCAGTCAAAATGTCAGCTCTGATTTCCACAATTGTATTCCTGCCAACCGTCATCGCTCTTGGGCTTGGGTTCATGCCTAATAAGAAAGATGAAGAAGGCGTCAACGATCCTGCAAACAAGAACCTGATCCTAGGTATTACGCTGGTTACATCCATCGTTGTGATGTTGCTTACGTTCGTACTCTGGACCAGTTTCGATTCTACGAGTGGTGCGATCCAAATGGCGGAGAATATCGCCTGGATCCCGTCCTTTGATATTTCCTATCTGATGGGATTGGACGGAATTAGCCTCCCGCTTGTATTGCTGACATCTGTTGTCAGCGTATTGGCAATCGGTGCGAGTTGGTCGATCAACAAGCATGTGAAAGCATACTGTGTGCTATTCCTGTTGCTGATGACCGGTATGCTAGGCGTCTTTATGGCATTGGACTTCTTCCTGTTTTATATCTTCTGGGAATTAATGCTATTACCGATGTATTTCCTGATCGGTATTTGGGGTGGACCGAGACGCGAATACGCGGCCATCAAGTTCTTCATTTACACGCTCGTGGGTGGCGTATTAATGTTGATCGCGATACTCATGCTGTATTTCAGCAGCGACTTAACGGGATTAGCACAACACATCGAGGGTGATGTGACTGCAGAGGTAGTTCAGGCTGAACTTGGAAACCTGCATTTACATGAAACGACTTATGCCGCCATAGCTGATAACGTGAACCACGCAGCAGCGGGTGAATCCGTCGAACCAATTCATACTTTTAACCTGCGAGCACTAGCTAGCGTTGGCCAAACAACAGAGCAATTTAGTGTGACGCTTCAACGCTGGGCGTTTCTGCTATTGTTCATTGGTTTCATTATTAAAGTGCCGTCTATTCCGGTTCACACTTGGTTGCCAGATGCACACGTCGAAGCACCTACACCGATTTCGATGATTCTTGCGGGTGTTTTGCTGAAAATGGGTGGCTACGGTATTATCCGAATCTGTTATCCAATTTGCCCTCACGGCGGCTACGATTTGGCATATCTGGTCTGTTTCCTTGGTGTCGCTAGTATGTTGTATGGTGCATTCGCTGCACTGGCGCAAACGGACTTTAAGCGACTGGTTGCATACAGTTCTGTTAGCCATATGGGCTATGTCGTACTAGGTTTGGGTGTGTGGTCGATTTACGCACCGGAATTCAATGGTGATTATTGGGCCATGGGTATCACGGGTGCCATGTACCAAATGATTGGCCACGGTATTAGTTCGGCCGGTATGTTCTTTATGGTTGGAATCATTTACGACCGAGTGCATCACAGAAACCTGGCAGAATTTGGTGGCTTATACGGAAAGATGCCGAGGTACACGGCTTTGGCAATGGGCTTGTTCTTTGCTGGTCTCGGGTTGCCCGGTCTATGCGGCTTTATTGGTGAAGTACTCGTTGTGCTTTCCGTTTGGAACTTTAGCAAGTGGCTTGCCATTCTTTCCGCTGCCGTCGTAATCCTGACAGCTGCATACATCCTTTGGTGCCTGCAACGTGTATACCTTGGACCTCAATACAACGGCCCACACGAAGAAGAAATTAAGCCGATTAATTCTCGTGAATTTGCCATTGGCGGAATATTGCTCGGTTTGGCAATCATCTTTGGAATCTTCCCGAATATTCTGATCAGTCGAATGGATGACACGATTAGTGCACAGGTCAATGATTTGAATACCTGGACACAGGAAGTGAAGCTTGCAAATGCCGAGGAGGCCGAAGAGGCTGAAGAGGCTGAAGAGGCTGAAGCTGAAGCGGATGATGAAGGTCACGCAGAAGAAGCAGACGACAGTGACTCACATGAGTCAGAAGATGCCACAGAAGGTGATGCAGGCGATGCTGTTGAGGCGTCCAACGCTGATAGTAGCATTCCCGCTGCTGATCAGCTTTCAGCATTAGCTCCGTAACATTTGATAAATACAAGATACGCATTAAACAACACGAATTTACGTTATGAACCTGCAACAGTTAATTGAACAACTCGCGACAGACTCGACAGAAAGCCTGTCGTGGTTCTTGCCAGAGATCGTACTTTGCGCCGTGGTTATGTTGTTGCTTCTTGTTCGCCTTTTTGATGGTAAGCAACGTATTGATCTGTGGTTTGTGGCCATCGCTGGCTCGGTTGTATCCTTTTTGTTCTCACAGCCGTGGCTCGTCTGTGATGGAGGAGTAGAACGCACAGAGATATTCACCGGCCTGCTGGTGATAGATGGATTTACGATTGCGGTAAGGTCCATTATTCTGCTGTTCCTGGTGCTGTTCCTGATCTTTACGAAGATATCCGGTATTCCGGATAGCGAAGACTCACCGGATATCTATACGCTCGTTTTCGGTGCGACTCTCGGAATGTGCCTGATGGTGTCGTCAAACCACTTGTTGATGGTATTCCTGGCGATCGAGATGGCGTCAGTTCCGTCATATGCCTTGGCCGGAATGCTTAAGGGACGAAAACGTGGTAGTGAAGCAGCACTGAAATACGCGATTTACGGTGCCGGTGCAGCTGGCGTAATGCTCTATGGGATCAGTTTGCTAGCAGGACTTACCAGCTCTGCACATCTCCCAACGATTGCACTTCAATTGGGTGCGAATCTGGGCACAATGTCAGGTAGCGAGCAACTTGTTTTGGTCCTATCCGGACTACTTATAAGTGTTGGAGTGGCATTCAAACTATCTGCTGTTCCATTCCACTTTTGGGCGCCGGATGTGTTTCATGGTTCGTGTGCTGAAGTAAACGCATTTCTGAGCATTGCATCTAAGGCAGCGGCATTGGGACTGCTGGTACGAATTGGAATAGGCGTAGGATATGTGCCGGGTCTGGAGCAGGATGTTGCCCACGAGGTCGAAGCCGGGCCAGCCGTCGTTGCGGGAGTATTACCTGTTGCTGAAGAAGCGACCGATCTGCACGAAGATTCAATTGAACAAGAAGTCACCATAAACGAAGCACTGCAACCGGTAAGAGACTTTATCGGCAAACTCATTGCTCTGCTAGCGATGATTACCTGTACCTTTGGTAATCTAGCCGCGTATTCACAAACAAACATCAAACGACTGTTAGCCTATTCAACGATCGCGCATGCCGGTTATATGATGATGGCCATCGCGCCGTTAATGTCATCACTTGGTAGCGATTACGGGGTCGCCGAAGGCGCATTATCAGGTTTGTTGCTGTACATCGTTGTATACGTATTTATGAATCTCGGCGCATTTGCAGTGGTGGCATTTCTGCGAAACTACATTGCCAGTGAAGAGATCGCCGACTACAGCGGAATGATTAGGTCTCGCCCATATATCGTCGTCTGTTTGGTGCTGGCTTTGTTCAGCTTGATCGGCTTGCCACCGCTAGCAGGATTCCTTGGAAAGTTCGCCGTGTTTGCGTCGATTGCCGATGCATTTAGAGCAACCGACGCAACATACTTGCTCGTATTGCTTCTGGTCGGCGGTGCAAACACAGCGCTGAGCCTCTACTATTATCTAAGAGTCGCGAAGGTCATGGTGATGGAAAAACCGGCAGAAGGTATAGACATCGAACAATATCCAAAGGCCGGGCTAGAAGCCGTCTACCTCGTGGCCGTTACCCTTCCGACAGCACTGTTGATCTTTTTCTGGAATCCCGTTCAGACGTATGTGGTTGATGCCGTTAAGGCATTAATCAGTTGATCCGGGTATGCAACCACAAAGGGAAATCGATAAGAAGTCATGAGCATTTCAACATCAGACATTCTTAATCACATCTCAGCGATTCACACGTACTCGCTGGCAGCCTACCTGCGCTGGACTGCACCATATTTTGCTCCGGAACAGCAAGAAGAACGCGAGACGCTCGATGTCGTCATTGCTGATCAGGAACGAACCGTGGATAAGATCGGTGCAATGATTATTGACATGCGTGAGGTGGTCATCGGTGGTGAGTTCCCACTGGATTACACCAGCTTTCATGATCTTGGATTTGACTATCTACTCGGTAAACTTATCGAAAACGAAACAGAGATCATCGAAAAGGTAACTAAGTGCGTAAACGCACTGCCGGAAGACTCTGAATACCGTGCGGTTGCTGAAGAGGTGCTGGGCAATGACAAAGCACATCTTGAGATGTTACAAGAACTGCAGAATGGCGCGGCGACGGCTTAGTTGTCCACTCGTGTAGTTACTCTCTGCTGTTGATTTCGAGGGAGATTCTATGCTCATTGACACACACTGTCATCTCGATGATGAGCAATTCGACGGGAATCGCGATACGGTGATTGCTCGAGCGTTGGATGCGGGCATTGATGCAATGCTGACAATCGGCACCACGCTCGAATCGTGTAAGAAGACAATTCAAATTGCCGAGCAGTTTGAATCGGTTAAGGCAGCCGTTGGCATCCAGCCCAATTGCTGTGCAGAAGCGAACGATGGTGATTGGGAACAAATTGCCGCGTTGATTGATCATCCGCAGGTTATCGCAATTGGTGAAACAGGTTTGGATCGCTACTGGGATTACACGCCGTTTGAGATGCAGCAGGATTACTTCGATCGACACTTGCGATTGTCTCAACAATCAGCTCTACCATTTATCGTGCACATGCGAGAGTGCTGTGACGACATTATCGATATGCTGCGGTCTGCATCAGAACGCGGGCCGCTAAATGGAGTTATGCACTCGTTCACTGGTACGGTAGAGCAGGCTCAGCAGTGTGTCGAGTTAGGAATGTACATTAGCTTTGCTGGGATGGTGACATTCAAGAAGTCTGACGACTTACGTGCCGTAGCGGCATCCGTTCCTATCGATCGTATTTTGGTTGAAACAGATGCGCCATATTTGTCCCCACATCCGCATAGAGGACAGCGACCAAACGAACCAGCAATGGTTGTCCATACCGCAACGTGTGTTGCAGAGCAGCACTCACTGGATTTGTCGGAGTTCGCACTCATTTCGACGAAGAATGCCAAACAGTTGTTTGCCTTTGACGCTTAATGAGTCGATGCTACGCATTGGTCGTATTAAAATAGTCATTTACATCTTGTCCGGTTAGCCGGTTATCCAATTGTCATCGCGATAGCTCTCTATACCTTGTTGGAAGCGCATATGAAGATTCTTAGGTTAATCTCTCGTACCTGTTTAATTCTCTCGGGTGTGTTTGTATTCGTGTTGTGCACCGGTAAGACACTGCAAGCAGATGAAGTGTTCAAGACCTGGGATTTCAATGGCACAACGGACGGTTGGAAACCGCTTGCACAGATTGAATTAGCGACTGGCGACACGGCACTCACGGTTAAAGGAACTGGAAACGACCCGCATTTTATCGCACCGGTTCGTGGACCGTCCGGGTGGATAAAGGTAACGATACGCACTAAGTTTTCCGGGCAATTCAATTCGCAACTGTTTTGGACGACTACAAAGCAACCTGGTACGAGCGAAGGACTGAGCGTGCGATTCAAGATGATCGGTAAGGGAGATAGCTTCACCGATATAGATGTTTTCCTAAAGACAGAGCATCCCATTACGCAATTGCGGATTGATCCGCATTCTGCGCCGATGACCATGGAAATAGACTCGATTACGATGGCAGCAACCGACGCACCTCCGGCAGACCCGGCGACAGATCCAGCCGGACTAAAAGTAGCTAGCGGATTCAAGGTGGAACTTCTGTACAGTGTGCCAGCGGGAGATCAGGGGTCTTGGGTGAGCATGACAGTCGACGATAAAGGTCGTCTTATAACGTGTGATCAATATGGCAAGCTGTATCGCGTTACTCCTCCGGCGATAGGATCCAAGGAGGAAACTCAGGTGGAGCCGATTGATATTGAGATTGGGGAGGCCCAGGGATTGCTGTATGCGTTTGAGAGTCTCTACGTAGTGGTGAACCGCGGGAAGAATTTTGCAAGTGGCGTGTACCGAGTCCGAGATACGGATGGAGATGATCAGTTTGACAGTCTCGAGACACTCAAACTACTGGATGGTGGTGGAGAACACGGGCCTCACTCGATTATCAAATCCGCCGATGGAAAATCACTGTATGTTGTGTGTGGAAACAGTACCAAATTGCCTGATGACATAAAGCGATATCGTTTGCCAAAGAACTGGGACGAAGATCAATTGTTACCACGTCAGCCATGCTCAAATAATCACAACACAGGGGTGCTGGCTCCCGGTGGATTTGTATGCAACATGGATCCGGATGGTAAAAACTGGACGCTCGTTGCTGCTGGATTTCGCAATCCATTCGACATTGCGTTTAACGATGTCGGTGAGTTGTTTACCTACGACGCGGATATGGAAATGGATGTTGGTACACCATGGTATCGACCGACACGTGTGAATCATGTGGTAAGTGGCGGCGAATACGGCTGGCGATACGGAACGGGGAAATGGCCTGATTATTCGCCGGACAGTTTACCTGCTGTTGCCGAAATTGGCCAAGGATCACCAACGGGGATTTTGTTTGGCACGGGATTGAAGTTTCCAATGGTGTATCAACGCGCATTGTTTGTTTGCGATTGGACATATGGCAGACTGTATGCGGTGCATTTTGAAGCGGATGGCGCATCATACTCGTCGCATTTAGAAGAGTTCATTACGGGCACGCCGATGCCATTAACAGACTTGGTGGCTAATCCAAATGATGGGGCAATGTACATCACTATCGGTGGTCGCCGTACTCAGTCTGGTTTGTATCGTGTAACGTACAGCGGCGGTGAATTACACACGAGACTAACGGATAACAACCGATCCGTTGAGTTGCGCAAGCTGCGGCACAAACTGGAACAGTATCATGGCTTGCGGGATCCGTCAGCCGTTGCCGTTGCATGGCCATTTCTAGGCCATGCTGACCGACATATTCGTTTTGCGGCCAGAATTGCCATTGAACACCAGGTCCTTGATAGCTGGCGAGAGAATGCGATTAAAGAAACTGATACGCGCGCCGCAATACACGGTTTGCTCGGCCTCATTCGCAGTGGAACTGAAGCTGATAAACGTGCGGCAGTTAAACGACTTTCTCAGCTAGATGTCGCTTCGATGGACGATTCCATGTTGGTTGAGTGGCTACGGACAGTAGGTGTCGGTCTTGCTCGGAGCGAAACAACAGATCTTGCGACGCATGTCGTCTTACGCGAAAAAGCAGAAGGTCGCTTTCCAACCCTAACGGATGCCGGAAATCATGAGCTTACGAGATTGCTGGTTTATCTCGATTCCAAATCGGTCGTTTCAGACGCAATGACAATCGCATCAGAGTCTGTCACTCAGGAAGATCTGTTGTTTTATGGCATGGCATTGCGAGTGGCCAAAGAAGGATGGGATACAAACCTGAGAAAGAGCTATTTTGAGAATCTCAATCGGGCCGAGGAGGGCGCCGCTATCGGTGACTTTATTGGTGGTGGCCATTACCAAATCTATATCCAGAATATGCGCAACGATGCAGTTGCGCTGTTGGACGGTGAATTGAAACGACCTTGGACTCAGTCATTAATGCTGAGATTGCAAGTGCCATACCCGGTGGCTCTCCGACACCGAGGAAATTTATCAAGAACTGGACGGTTGATGAATTGATACCGCATGTGGTTTCACTTGAGGATGGTGGCCGTTCATTCGAAGCTGGTAAGCAGCTCTTTAGAAATGCGGCTTGTATTCAGTGCCATCGTTTTGCCAATCGCGGCGGTATTTTGGGTCCGGATATTACTGGTTCGGCCAAGCGTTACAGTATGGCAGTAATGTTACGAGAGATAATTGATCCATCTATACAGGTATCAGATCAATTTGAGAATCACGTGATCATTACCGATGAGGGAAAGTTGCTCGAAGGACGAATACTCAGTGAAAGTGATGAGACCGTGACGTTAGCGGTGGACCCTCGTCAGCCTGAGTCCATTTTGCAAATCCCAAGTGGATCCATCGAAGCAAAAAAAGTTTCACGTACGAGTCTCATGCCAAAGGGATTGTTAAATACACTAACTCGTGAAGAGATTCTCGATTTGTTGGCTTACATACTCTCGGCAGGGGATTCGGAGCACGACGTATTCAAATAACTCAGAGGATTATCTGAAGCTGCTGGCTACGATGTTTGAAAGCTGTATCAGTCGCCAGGGAGCCTTGCTGCGAATGGCGGTTGTAAGCAAAACACAGAAGCCATCACGTTCACGGTCCATCCAGATTGTAGTGCCCGTTGCACCTGTATGACCAAATACGCTTTGATCTAACAAGTCCCCCCACGTATCGCGTTGGCCCGTATGATTCATTCGCCAACCGAGTCCCCATGGTTCGCAGCGCCGGAATGCCTCTGGCAAATCCGGATAGTCGTTCAGTCGATTCGTTGTCGCCATTTCCACCATTTGAGGTGAAAGGATTTGATTGCCATTCCCGTGGCCGAAGTCCATCATCCATTGAGCAATGACGGCCATATCTTCAGCGCTACTAAACATTCCGCCCCATGGCACTCCCAATTCCTGCCAGTAGGAGCTATTCCAGCCAAAATTGGCCATGCCTTGGTAATCTGGGGTCTCAACCCGGACAAGCCGCTCTCTCTTGAATCCTTTACTTCCAAGTCCGGTGGACTTCAAGCCAAGCGGTTTGATGATTTCATCTCTTACGAAGTCTTGAATGGACTGACCGCTCAATCGTTGAACGATTTCCGCAACTGTCAGTGTGCCCATACTTTGGTAGCTCACCTTTGTTCCATGATCGAATTTAGGAATGGTGTCGTATATCGCACCACGGATAAATTCGCTTAACGGGGCGTTCGCTTTCCGTAATTCAACATTATTATCAAGCATGTCCGGGAGACCGGACGTGTGTGTGAACAGGTTCTGAACTTCGATTTTGTCTTTGTGATGTGCTGCAAAGTCAGGAATGTACGTGGTAACGCGTTCGGTTAAGTTAAGGACGCCCTGCTCTACCAATTTCAAGGCACTCATATAGACAATGGGTTTGGTAATGGATGCGAGTAAGAACATCCCATCGTTACGAATGGGTTCCGCATCTTTTTCCGGTCCTTGGTTTCCCGCAAATATGGGTTTAAGGATCTTGCCATGGCGTCCAATGACAATGGCAGCTCCGGGTATCGGTGAATCAGGGCCATCGGTCCATTCGCGGATGCGCGTTTCCAGTTGCTTGATTCGACTTTCATCAAGATCCAGTTCTTTGGGCGAGGCGTGTTGCAGTCGTGTCATTGGTGGTCCCGTGCTAGTTTTGCATTTCATAGCCCCTACAATAGGCAACTGCATTGTATCGCAAGGCGCGGAACCAACCCAATCAACAAGTGAATCTTTGATGACGGAGTGACCTATGGCACGTGTAGATGGAAAAGTCATTATTTGTACCGGTGGCACACAGGGAGTCGGTGAAGCATGTGCATTACTCGCTGCAGAATCAGGTGCCGAGGGCGTGGTTGTTTGCGGACGGCAGGAAGAACGTGGAGAGGCCGTTGCGGCCAAGATCACGGAATTGGGTTCACGAGGTGTGTTTGTACGATCAGATCTTTCTCTGGAAGAGGATTGTCGCAACGTCGTACGCGTGTGTGATCAGGAATTTGGTCGAGTGGACGGGCTAGTAAATGCCGCTGCTGATACGCATCGCGGTACAGTGGAGGAGACGACGGTTGAATTCTGGGATTACCAATTTGCGGTAAACGTTCGTGCACCCTTCCTGTTGACGCAGGAATCTGTGCG
>JBJLEE010000040.1:0-24350 GCA_045566075.1 Pirellulaceae bacterium
TTCATCCCATCGGTTATCAATTCTGTGATGGCCGATGAGCTTGAAGGACGATTTAGAGCTTGTTTTGCAGCCTCTTGATAGGCTTCTCTCTCGAATGCAAACAGATCCTGTGCCGGCAGGAGATCTTGCGTTCGCAATAGCCCTAATATGGTTTGGATTTGTTGCCAAGATTCTTCCTCTAAATCACGATAGTAAAGGAATCGGACATCTGCGAAAAGATATTGCAACCGGGCTTTTAAAATCGCTTTTTGAATTTCTTTGACGTCGGCGAAGTCTTTAGTAATACGTCGAATCATCTCCTCGGCTGAGTGCCGGATTCGGTTCGCCTTTGCTGTGGTTAAAGTTCTCTCAAAAGTCGAATCGTTGGTGACAAGACGCCAATCACTATCTAGTAATTTCGCGCTTAGGCCAATCGATAAAATCGTAAATAGCGGCAAGTCAGCTTCATAGAGTCTCGAGACATCTTCCAGCGCGTCAAATAGTGTTTCGATATCGGTGAGATAATTGTAATTCCTAAAATCAATCTTAGTGAGAGTCAATGTAGCTTGAGCTGTGAACCGGTTTGTCGGCAGAAGGACGCTGGAGAGGTCTGATGAGTCCTGTCTGGCCTGCATAATCTCATCACATGCTTGCTGATAGCATGCAATCATTTGGTCCTGAAAGATGCTAGCTGACTCGTCACTTTCTACTGCGAAAATGCTCCTAACTAACTGTTCACGCACGAGGCCATGTAGTCGCACAAGATGAACGGCGGGTTGAAATGATTGTCTGATCGCACCGATTGTTTTTTCCAGGTCGGCGATAGACGGTGTAGCCATTTCTTGCCTATCTTTGGTAATCGCATACTGGTTCGCTTCAATCATGACTTTCACCCAAGAGATCAAGTCTTCGTAGTTTTGATTCGGGGAAGATCGCAGAAACTCATCGCATGAAACCAAAGACGAGATTAGAGGTTCTTGTGGGAAGGCTTCTTCCCCTACCAATAGAATTAGACAGTCTAATTGTCTTAACAATTCATAAGGTGAGCCCGTGTAGCGATCGATGATAGCGACAAGTCTTTCCTGGTTATCCTCTGGCCAATTTTGATGACGGTAAGCCTCACCAAGCAGTTCCAAAATAACCCTTGCGCGAAACTCGGCCTCAAGAATGCGTGGATGGTCGGTGTTATTTGACCTATTGGTGAGCTCTGTAGCTTGTTGAAATACCTCTGGCAGTTGGGCCTTCCTATAGAGCGTCTCCATGCCAACAAATTCATGATAAAGCGTGAGTGTTTCTTTAAGAGATTCATCTAGTGGTGACTCTTGGATCAATGACATAAAGGCATCGCTTATTCGACTAGCGTCATCTATTTGGTCATTGGCAGAGATGATTCTTGGCAGAGCAAGGATTTGAAACGGAACGTCCTCACTTGTGCGCATCATCTCTGAGATATCAGACGCTCCTACCAATCTAATTAACGATTCTGCACGCTCTAAAGTTGATGATCGCTGGATGTCAGAGAGCATGCCCAGTTGCGCACTACTGGATTCCCATGCTTCTGCAATGTCATTTGTCAGTGACATGATCTGTTCAATCTCATTGTCCCTTGAACGTTGGCTCAGCGAGATACTCAAAATGGCAACGGAAACCAAGGTGACAAGAAGTGCCGTACTAAGCGCAAACGCGAGTGGACGACGTTTGCGCCATCGTGACAGCCTTCCAAGGGGAGTGACTTTCCGGGACTTGATAGGTACATGTTGTTGCACACGTGTTAATTCCAGTTTCAACTCGATGGCGCTGGAAAACCTGTTAAGGCGATCGAATTCGAGGCACTTTAGACAGATTGTTTGGAGGTCTTTTGATGCACGAGATGGAGCTGGGAGTTTCGTAATTGGATCATTAGAGATCCGGTGAATTAGTTCACCCGTCTCACCACTAAATGGTCTTAGACTGGTAATTGCTTCACAGAGCATAACACCCAAAGCAAATATGTCTGTGGATTGATCGACGGTGGTGGTTTCCCCACGGGCCTGTTCCGGAGACATGTATGCCGGTGTCCCAGGATGCGTCCGTCATCTGAGAAGGACATTTCTGTATCAGTGATCTTTGCCAGACCAAAATCCAAAATCGACGGATTAGCTTGAGCGTCAATGAGTATATTGGTCGGTTTCAGATCGCGATGGACAACCCCTCGTTGGTGTGCATGCTCTACCGCATCGCAAATAAGTTTAAAGACGTTGATAATCTCTGTTTCGCTGCGAGGTTGCTCTCTGAGCCATTCGCTAAGAGGGATGCCATTGACGTACTGACTGGCAATGTAGGCAACACCAGCTTCTATTCCCACATCGTAGATTTGCGCAATGTTTGGGTGTTCCAGTTTGGCAAGGGTTTTGGCTTCTTTGGCAACTTCTTCAAATTGCTGGTTGCCAGCGCTAAAAGCCTTGGCGAGTTTTAGCGCTACCGGCCGGGAGAGCTCCTGGTCCTGAGCCAGATAAACTACGCCAAATCCTCCCTCGCCAATAACTTCCTGTAAGCGGTATTTCCCGATCTGACTTGGGAATTGCGGAGTTTCCGGCTGAGAGGTGTCACGAAGTAACTTAAAGAGATTGTCAATGCGTTGCTGAACGCCTTCCGTAGCGTTTTCATTGCGGCCACTGGTGTCATCATCGACCTTAACAGCAACAGACGTATCGATCGCGCTTTGTTCAAAGGGGATGTTTAGACGCATTTGGCAATGCGGGCAGATATCATGCTTACCCGCAAGGGACGCTTTCACGTTGATAACACGTTCGCACCCAGTGCATTTGACACGGATTCCCATTACATCGTTAATCCAGTAAGTTTATGTGAGTTTCGAAAAATGCCTGGCCAAAGCTTCCTGAGCACGATTTGCTTTCATCCGAACTGCGTCAGGAGTTTGCCCGGTCTCTTGTGCGATTTCCACATATGATTGCTCTTCAATTTGCGTCCGAACAATCAACTCGTGGTACTCAGGGTTATCTACCAGCAGTCTATCCATGGCTTGTTCGAGTACTGCGAGCTCTTCAAGTTGAGCCAGCTTAATACTTGGCGATGTGATACTGCGAAAATCCGAGAAGTCAATTTGCTGCTGCTGATCATCCACAGCAGGCTGTTCTCGATTAATGTCCCGTTTTGCTGCTGTAAAACGTCCGGCCTGATCACGAATGTTGTTTTCGATTACCCGGTTAACGTAGTTTAGAAACGCGCCATCACTTCGGAACTCAAAGTGGCCGAGCCCCTTCACCACGTCAATCATTGCGTCCTGAAGAACATCCATTGACTGTAGCTTTTGACGCAGTTTTTTGCCTAATCGAGCCCGCACAGCGTAAAGCACTCGAGGCATATAACGCTCGCATAATTCGTTTAGTGCGTCACGATTCCCGTCTTGTATTTGGCCAACCAGAATCTGAGTTATAAGGACGCTATCGTTCATTTAAAGAGCGCTCTGTGTAAGCTGTTAAACCGTTTTAAACGCTAATGCTCATTTTAGAGCATCAAACCAAAGGATTGAATCAAAAAACAATTTGAGAAAAACCATCGATTATGCGTTCGTTTGGTAGATCAATATCGCTGTGTAAATAGCGAAAGGGGATGCCGGATCATGATCCAAGGCCTTCCCGAAGTTTCAGTAACTTTAAAAGGAGAGAAATATGGGCGGTTTGAATAACCGGGCGTTCGAGGGATTAACAATGAATGTGGTCGAAAGACTTACTGTGGACACGGGTGTTCAGTCGCCAGGCCATTTGATGATAGGGCTTGGAATTGCACGAGCCAGTTATCCAAAATCGCATGTTGATAAAAATCATCGTGACATTCACTGGCTATATGAGCGGATAAAGACAATTGACCTGACACCATGCAATAAGCGGGCGGCATGGCGATTGACAGATCAATGGCTCTATCAGCGAAAACTTACGCTAGACGACTGTATTAAAAATATATGGGGAGTCTCCGCCAATCGTTTTGTCGAAATAGTGGAAGAGGCCATAACAGAACGCGGACGCTGGCTCAAATCTGCAGTGGAGCGAGTAAGTTAAGCACTGGGGCGGGCTACTGGTTATTGCTGGTGGCATGCTCCGTTTTGATTGCCGCGCAGTCTGTCAGAGCCCCTGGAAGGTTACAAATAATGTCTGCAAGGCTAATTCATCTGTGTCAAAATGGACTTAGAACCGGGAGGCGGCGCAATAAGTGCCAGCGACGAAAGAAACTAATCCCGCAATAGGTGTCCAATACGACATTGGTAAGACGCCATCGCAAAGCGTGAGGTAAAGAGAATGCCGATATCATTCAGCTGTCCAGACTGCAACGCGGAATACGAAGTGCCGGATGATCAGGCAGGTCTGCCGGGGCAATGCGAATGCGGAACGACGTTTGAGATTCCCCAAGTTCCCGTATCGGGCGAAACGGGCGAACCTGGCGGATCGGCTGCACCTGGGTGGTCCTTGGGTTGTTTGGGTTGTTTGGGGGTTGTCCTGATGCTAGCAATTCTAGTAGTCGTTCACACCGAAATTCTATTTAGATGTTTTCATATGGTTAATGGATTCCCTCAAATCGATATTTGGCTAAACCTAATAGCCAATCTGCTGCCGCAGCGTGTGCAGCTCTCCTGGCCGGCCACTTGCCAAAAGTCCTTTAACAGCTCTGTGGCGGCGCAACAACATCGCTCATAGAGGTTGTTGGCTATTGATGATGAATCCTGCTAGCTAAGAGCCTGTGCGATTGTTTTTTGCAGTGTAAGATTCTGCTGGGCATAGATCGCGGTGGTCTTAGGGCTGGAGTGTCCGAGCATGAGCTGCGCTCCGGTGATTCCATACTGCTGCTGGATAAAGGTGGCTGCAGTGTGGCGCAGCTGATGAGGTGTAAAGCGGCTGACACCGGCCCGCTCGCATCCGCGGCGAATGGCACGCCCGTAGGTATCTCCTTGCTGTAGCAGCTGGCCGGATCTTGCCGGTCACTGTTAAAGGCGTAACCTCCGGCCGGTCGGTCCATGCGGCTTTCCAGGATCGGAATTGATTTTGGCCCAAACGCGATCTGCCGGATATGACCGTAGCTGTCGGTCTTATGCGAGTCGGGTCGGTAGATCCAGACGTCGTCGCTCGTGTCCATTCGCTCGGGTTTAAGACGGATGATCTCACCCGGGCGTGCGCCGCTGTAAAGCTGCAGTCGAACCATCGCCCCCTGCGGTGTCGTTTAGATGCGGGAGGACCTGGTTAATCAGGTCGACGCTCACCGGGCGTACCGGCTCACTGGGTGTGACAAACGGATGATTCGCTGAGATGGGCTCGAGTGCCAGAATGGAGGCGACCGTTTCGCTGGTCATGTACATGTAGCGCTGTGACCATTTGATGAGCTGTTTGACGCGGCCGACCATATCATTGATGTACTTGCGGCGATTTCCGGCGGCAATGCGTATGTCGCGCAGTGATTCAATGTGCGCCAGTGTCAGCTGGCAGGCATCCAGGTCACCGGCAACGTCACAGAGGTATCGGCATGCGCGGGCATAGTTGCTGCTGGTCTCGGGTTTATGTCGGGCTTTTGAATATTCGAGGAACTGAAGCGTCATATCCCGGACACTCACGATTGTAAGTCTGGCAAGTGCCTGCTGCCGGTGAAGGTAGTCGCTGATAAGTTGTTGATACCAGGATTCGGCATCGCCGGCGTTCCATTTCGGTCCGTAGTGATCTTTACCGTCGAGGCGTACAACGCAGCAGTTTCTGGACTTTTGGTGTCTAAGTTTAGGGAGTTTCAGCTGGTGTTTTTTACGAGCGTGCATAGCGGTTCTCCAAAGTAGTACAAATAGTACAAGTGAAAACATCTGCACTGCCGCCCACACGCGTCAGGTATCCGTAAGAGACGGATTCAGAAGGACTTACAACAACGGGTAAGAGTGGGCGATGAGGGACTCGAACCCCCGACATCCACGGTGTAAACGTGGCGCTCTAGCCAACTGAGCTAATCGCCCGATAACTAAGAATTATACGGACACTACGCCTAACTGCCAATAACCCAATCACGACCTCTGCCCCCTGCTCCACCTGTAAAACAGCAAATGCATAAAACTACGAGTTGCTGTGCTCGTTACCTTTTCCTGCCGCCCATAGATAGTAGGGAATGAGCCCCGATAAGCACAACAAAAGCGAAACTAATGCCGTGAACTGAAATTCTTCTGGTATCGTCAAAACACCAATCACAAACAACAACCAACCCGCTGCCATAACACCGATTGGCTTACCAAAACGCCCGAGCGTAAATGTCCCAAACCGTAGTGGCATTGAATCTCGCCGCTTTAAATAAGCAACAATTGTGCTCAGATAGATCAACGCTGGTAAAACAGCTGCCGCCAACAGGAGTTGTTCTAAGGACTCCGAAAATAACTCGGCCAGTAGACCAAGTCCCAGCATTAGCACAACTGCCGGTATGGGCGCCCCGCTTTTTTCTGAAACGCTCGAAAACATGTCGGACATCGGGAATACATCATCGCGAGCCATTGCGTATATGAGACGTGATCCGGAGGCCATGATAATTAAGCCACAAGCAAATATAGAGATAATCACAAGTACAAAGAATGCATTTGAAATAACGCTGCCCAAACGAGACTCAATGATGGTTGGTAATGCATACGTCGCATCTATTACTGCCCCTAAGTCTCCAATCGATAGGGTTGTGACCAACAGAAATACCGTTCCGACGATTCCACTTACCAGTACTGACCAAATAACCGCTTTTGGTACTGTTGATCCGGCATTCACAGTTTCTTCTGAGAGATTTGCTGCGGATTCAAAACCCACAAGAGTGTAGGCGCCCATTAATGCCGCCATCAAGAAGGTGGTTATCCACGACGTATCGGTAATATGATCTCCCCGGACGGTTATCATTTCCCCAGATACGCCGTCCTTTATAAGAAGTACACCCAGGATAATAATCAGGCCCAGCATTCCCACGATTTCAGTAAAGACTGCAATTGAATTGATACGGTCGGCCAGTTTTACCCCGAACACATGTATCACCGCCTGAATCGTTATCGTAGCGCAAACAATAACAGTTAGCCATTTTGAACCCTCTGGTATATCCGCCATATATCCAATGACGCTTGCCACACCGTGGTCCACGGATGGTACCACAATCACAAGGAAACAAAATGCGACCCAACCAGTCATCCAACCCCATGCATGGCCTCCTAGTCGCGTCACCCATTGGTAGGAATATCCAGTGATCGGCATTCGGGCAGCTAGTTCTGCAAACACAAGAGCTACGAGTAACTGACCAACCGTAACAATCGGCCACATCCATATACCTACAGGTCCGGACGTATCCAACATGGTGTCGTAGTTCGCAAAAATCCCTGTAGTGATTGAGATGAAGGAAAATGCGACAGCGAATGAACCAAAAAGCCGAATCGTGCGACGAAGTTCCTGTGAATAAAGGAACGTCGACATTGTTTGCTGATCTGAGTCGGAGCTATGGGTTGGTTTGTTCATGTGTCTACAGGCGATAGGCTAGGGCGAGCTGGCTGCATTTTAAACAATGGGCTGCGTTAATATGCAAACGACCAGTTGTAGACATTGATTTAATTGCCAAAACTTAAAACCCTCCGAGCCGATGGGCCAGGAGGGTTTTTGTTGATGTGGTATTTAATGGGGCGTCGATCCAGTTAGTTTAAGGTTTGTGAGTGAGAACTGTGATCTTCTGCCATTCCATACCGTTCGTTAACGTTTCATTACTAGGGCGATACGTTCCGCATCTGAGGCACTTAGGCCAGCTTGTTCTGCTCGTTCGATGACGAATGCCCATCGTGGCGTGCCGTACGCTTTTGCCATCTTTAACAACTGTATGCGAATTTTGTTCTCAAGATTGTTGTAGAAGAGGCTTTGTTCGGCCTTCGTGGCATTAAACAATTGTTGTTTTAGGTGGGGGCTCTGCATTAATGCTCGTGCTTCTGCTGAGGTAACAACTCCGTTTGAATCGGCATCACCGATGATGGGTACAGCAGGCGCTTCTATTTTGTCTGTGGTCTGCTTTTTCTCTTTTTTCTTTTTTGCGAAGGCTGGAGATGCTGAGGTGAAGGCGATTGTTAGTGTCAAGATTAGTGTGAGAACGAATGGGCGGCGTTTCATTTTCTTTGTCCTTTTATTTTGTGTTTTGGTTGAGGCAAGGTCTTAATTGCCTCCTCACAAATAAAAACGGTATTCGGCAGGAAACCGGACAGGAAATTCAAAAGAAAGTGAAATATGATGCGCAGTGATCTGGAAACGTGCTCAAACTGCGGAGGGCACCGCGTGCTTCAATGGAGGCTCGATAAAAAAATCACGGAATCGGCGATAAATTATCCCGATAGAATCGAGGAAGGTATTTTTGGCGCTATATCATGGATTGAGATAAGCCTTGAGAGCATGCATCCAGCCCTTTTATGTCTTGATTGTGGTTTATGTGCTACCGCCTTAAATACTGATAAGGCGACAGATATCATTGAGAAGTACGCAACGTATAAGATTAAAGCAGGTTTAGAATCTGGCAACAGTAAGAAGAAATAACGTAATGTTTGAGGTGCGACTATTTCGAAGTCGATTAGTTTAGGTGATCACTGATGAATTCCCGTCTAACACTTTGGTTAGTAGAGCTTTGTTTGTTCTTCGGCACACCTGTCATTTTTGCTGAGGAACCTGCACAGCCGCTTCCTTTTGAGCAGTCTCAAGTTGTTGCAACCTGGGAAAAGTATGAAGGAATCCTAACCTTCGGTCGTAATCAGACATTGGCACTCGTCGATGATGGGTGCAATCTTTCACGTCCCGAATGGTCCTCGGATCTTAATGACGATTATCCAAAGGTGCTAGTCACATATGACAGTGTCGATGGAGATGACGATCCAAGACATGAAGGCCGAGGGTATCACGGTACTACTATTGGTATCCCATCAAGTGTAAATCACGAAGGGAAACGTGGTGTCGCATTCAATAATCAGGTTGCAGTTATTCGATCACTAGAGTGCTGCCATTGTAACGTCAAGGATTCGAAAACCCTTGCGAAGGCGCTAGCCTGGGTTGCCAAACACCATCGTAAATATCGGATTACCACGGTAAACCTTGCACCGGTCGACGACCTCGCACACGACGAACCCGTCCCAACAGAAATCGACGCGCAGCTGGCCAAATTACGTAAGCTAGGCATCTGGGTAAGTGCGCCCACTGGCAATCACAACTTCACCAATGGCATCTCCTGGCCCTCAAGCCAACCAAACTGTTTTGCTATTGGAGCTGTCCTTCCCGGCACCAACACCATCTATCTAGACAGGCATAAAAAAGTCGACCTAGTTGTGCCAGCAGGGGCAACCTCGTCATCAAACGCAATCCTCTGTGGTTCGGCAATGATCTTGCGTGAAGCGATAGATGTTAGTGGCTTTAAATGGCGAGAAATAGATGACAACCTTCCGCAAGCAATGATGAGAATCTTCCAAAACACAGGTCAGAGTCTGAAAGACGATGCTACCGGTTTGTTGCTCAAGAGATTAGATCTCTTGGCAGCGGTCGATTTTGTGTTTGAAAAGTCAGCCCATAAATCAAAATCAAGCTCTGACCAGAAACCCGTCGACACCGACGGAGCACTACTAAAGAGTTCAAGCGAGGCACCCGAATATTTTGGTAATAACAACTATGACCAAAAATGGAAGTCTGTGCTTAAAAACGGGATAGATGCTACTCGGGAGTACCTCGGCAATTACGGTCCCACAAACGTTTACATCATCGGGCAGGAAGAAGATGAGTTGGCCGAGGCTTCAGTAGCTGAGAAAATCATCAAAGACTATTGCAAATGTCGTCATCCCAATAACAACGACAATTACGAACATTGCCTGAAGCGCAACGGCGCATCCTTAATAGAGCGTGCAAAGGATGGATCAACCGAAGCATACCTATCGTACGTCGACTTTACTGATAGCCCTTTAGCAGAACTTGTATTCATAAATCCACACGGCTTTCCAATGCCGTATCTTTATACACGTGGAATCCACGAATATACGCACGTCTTTCAACGCAGCTATCCACAGACGCCAACGTGGATGACCGAAGGTGGTGCTGAATTCATCGCTTTCTACCTTGGCGGACAACACGAGTGGGTCAACTTTCACGATTCAATGCGGCAGTCTATGCGCATGGTGCAGACGGTGGATGTCAACGAAGCAACCATCATTGACTTTGAGGACATAGGTGCCATCGAACGCGATAGACCGGCACTGAAGAAATACTATCGGCATCTGGCGTATGATGCCGGAGTCTGGGGCGTGGTGTATTTGATTCATAGCTCATCGACGCAGAAAGTTCGCCACTACACGACTAGGTTCTACCCGATGATCGCCAAGCTCGGTTGGAAGGATGCTGTCGTCCAATATACACACTTCGAAACAGTCGCTGAATTCTATGACTCGTTGCAAGAATTCTTCGGAAAACCTATTGGCGAGCAGATGCGGTTATTAGAAGAGCTGAGGTGAGGGGAGGACCTGTGGTCAAGAAAATGCGGCCTCTGGGTGCCTCCGTAAATCTAACCGCCTGTTATCGAGTCGTTCCCGACTCGCGGGCTACGCTACCATGAGTCAGGCCTAGCGGCCGTCTTAATGACAGCCTATTGTGTTGTGCTGCGCCGACACTGGCCGGTGCTTGGACTGATGATCTGCGCGGATGCTTTTTGGAAATGTGTTAAAATGGCGATGTCAAAATCACTCGTTTAGGAGGTGCTATGAATCTGCGGATACCCACCATTGACGACGTGTATCAAGCCAGCGAGATAATCTACCAGCACATCTCCCCTGCTCCGCTCATCCGTTCCTATCCTCTCGAACGTGAGCTTGGCTTGCCCGGGTCGCGACGGGTTTGGCTAAAAGACTACGGCTTCACACCTGTGCGATCATTCAAGTTGCTTGGTGCACTCAATTGGATGGCCAATAATTTGGAAGCCGCCGGCGATGCACCAATTGCAGCACATTCGTCAGGCAACTTCGCATGCGGTATTGCCTTTGCATGTAATCGCTATAACAAGCAAGTCATCATCGTGATGCCAGAAGATGCGCCAAGCATAAAGTTTGAAACCGTTCATGCGTTAGGTGGCGAGACCCTTACCTATGACCGCGCTGAGGATCACCGTACCGGTGTCCGTGACAAAATGACTCAGGCTCTGGTCGATGAACATGGTGCGCTACGGGCTTCACCTTATGATTATCCCTTTGTTATCGCCGGTAACGGAGTTGGTGGTCTGGAAATTGCCAGTGCACTAAATTCTGAAGGCCGTGGCTTATCTCAGCTTTTCTGCCAAGTTAGCGGCGGCGGATTGATGGCCGGACACTGCTTACCCATTGAGCACTTGTTTCCAGCAGCTGAAATCGTAGGAGTGGAGCCATCACAAGCAGCGGATTTCAAGCAATCTCTCGCGGCGGGTGAACGCGTGCGTCTAGATAAGCCGACGAGTATCTGTGATGGATTGTTATCTTATGACGTCGGCGTGCATAATTGGCCGATTCTCAGTCGCGCGGTATCGCGTTCAATCGATATCCCTGATAGCGAAACACGCAAAGCAATGAAATGGTTATACGATCAACACGGATTGCGAACCGAGCCTTCGGGTGCGATTGCCACCGCCGCAGTACTAGCCGGTAATGCGAGCCTCGAAGGAGAAGGCGATATCGTCGTGGTAATTAGTGGTCGAAATGTGGATGAGGTCGCTTTCCAGAAATTGTTAGATGTTGATGGCTAAACGACTGTCATTGATAAGCAAAGGCACCATTAACGGCTTTGTCGACACTTATATGTCACGAATATCAATACTGCAGAAGTTATAAGACGCTATTGAGGCCTTTTGCCCGCTGATGAAGGAATACAAATGGGAATAAGTGATCTTAAGACAAGTGTGTGCGAGACAATTGATCAGTCACGCGATCAGATAATCGGACTTGGTGAGTCCATCATGGATGACCCAGAACTTGGATTCAAAGAATTTCAAACCTCCAACCGTGTTAAAGAACAATTCGAAGCACTCGGACTCGTGCCAGAACAAGGGATGGCTATTACCGGCGTAAAAGCCATCCTCAAAGGTGGAAAACCTGGGCCAACCGTGGCGTTAATGGGTGAACTCGATGCTTTGCAGGTGCCCGGCCATCCGCGGGCAAACCCGGAAACCGGAGCGGCGCACGCCTGTGGTCACAATGCACAGATTGCAGGAATGATGGGCGCGGCTATCGGTCTTACAAAATCCGGCATTGCCGACCATCTGTCTGGAAACATCGTGTTTTATGCGGTTCCCGCAGAAGAGTACGTGGAGATTGACTACCGAATTGGATTAGTGAAACAGGGCGAGACGTCATTTTTGACGGGCAAACAGGAGTTGGTAAAGCTCGGTGAATTTGATGATATCGATATTGCAATGATGATTCATTCAACGAGCCCTGATGTGGCGGATGGTTCCGCTGGACTCGCTCCATCGAGCAATGGCTTTCTCGCAAAGAACATTACGTTTGTAGGGAGAGCATCGCACGCGGGTGGATCTCCGGAAAAAGGTATAAACGCTTTGTATGCGGCACAGCTTGCATTAAGTGCGATTAATGCACAACGGGAGACGTTCGCCGACGAAGATTGCGTGCGCGTGCACCCAATCATTACCAAAGGTGGAGACCTGGTGAATATCATTCCGGCCGAGGTTACGATGGAGACATACGTACGAGCCAAGACCGCTGACGCGATATTAGATGCGGCAGCGAAAGTAGATCGATCTCTTCACGGTGCCGCGATCGCAATGGGGTGCGAAGTAGAAATCGAAACAGTGCCAGGAAACCTTCCTTTGAGGAATGACCCCAATCTTGCTCGACTGTTCCGCAATAACACTGATCTTGTCTTCGGCGAGAATAGCTGTCGGGACTACGGCCACGCCGGCGGTTCCACTGATGCAGGGGACTTGAGCCAGTTTATGCCGGTGTTGCACCCGATGATGACCGGTGGTGCTGGTGTTCACCATCAAACAGACTGGTGTATTGCAGATCACGATGCTGGATATGTTTCTCCAGCTAAAACTTTGGCCATGATGGCTGTGGACTTGCTCGCCGGAGATGCCGAACAAGGAAACAAGGTGCTTCGTGAGTTCGAGCCGGCAATGTCAAAGGAGGAATACCTTGACCGCCAAACTTCAGTATTCAAAACGGAGCGATTAGGGTAACCGAGGTATGAATATGGAAATCCAACGTAGAGGAATCATATACGATGCTACGCAATCATCTGATGCGGAGAAGATTGCGTATACGACGAGTCTCGTCGTGCTTGATTCCGGAGTACTGCTTGCAGGATGGCAAATGGGGACGGAAAAGCACACGCCTCATAATACAATTGGATTGGCCCGTTCGACGGATGATGGACAGTCGTGGCAACGTATCCCGCATCGGTTTGAGCAGGTACTAAATGGTGTGCCCGGATCATTTCTCGCAGCCGAAATGGTAGAAGCAGTACCCGGACGGCTTCAAATCTACAGTACGTGGGTAAATCGAACTGATCCCACGTTACCTCTCTTTAATCCGGAAACCGAAGGCCTTTTGCCCACAAAGATCGTTGTATGTGAATCCACAGACGATGGCGATAGCTGGAGTGCATGGCGAGAGATTGACACTGGCGAACTAAAGGGCTGTGCTGTCACTGGACCAATTCTCAAGTGGTCTGATGGGAGTATTGGTTGCAGTTTTGAAAGTTTCAAGGAATTCGATGATCCATCACCGGTTGAACCTGGTGCGTGGATCGTGGTTTCACGTGATGCCGGAAATTCCTTTGCGTCGCCGACTTTGATTGCGCAGGATCCCACACACGGAAAGTATTTTTGGGATCAACGACTTGCCACTAAATCAGAGCCTGGAGCATATGTTGGGATGTTCTGGACGCACAATCGAGCTGAACAATGCGACATGAATGTGCACATTATTCACGGTTCAACAGAGCAAGTGACTAACGCAAACACGATTCCGACAGAAACGGTGATTGAGGGGCAGATCTGTGCGTGCGCGGCGGATGGCAATCGAGTGTTAGCAGTTGTCGTTGATAGAGAACAGCCTGGTACGATCGCGCTTTGGATATCAAAAGATAATGGAGCATCATGGGGTATAGAGGATCGAATGGTCCTTCACCAGCATGATGAACAGGCGTTACTGACACAAGGTCGTACGGATATCGACTATGTGGAGTACTGGGACGATATGGCAAAATGGAGCTTCGGTCACCCGGCAATACAAAAAATAAATGACGGCTGGTTAGTTGCGTGGTATGCAGGATTGCCAGATCGCATGAGCATACACTTTGCAATCCTCAGCGAATGACACTCCACGAAACACACTTAGAATCTATTTGCCAAATGTGTTAATCCACGTCCGCACTTCGTTGGACCCGCGTTCTGCACCCGCGACCAAGTCAGGTTTGCCATCTCCGTTTACATCAGTGGAGATAATCATGTTCACGCGGCGCCAGTTCTTGCGAATGACATGTTCCTTCCATCCGGAACGCGGATCGCCAGGGTTTTCAAATAGTAGTATCCGATGCTCCTCGTCCGGCGTTTCTTTTATCTTTAGGTCTCCGTACCCGATCGTAACGGCGATGTCGTGATCACCGTCGTTATCGTAATCGAGAACAGTCGGTTCAAAGACTCCTAGCAAATCGTTTGAAACTACGTGTACTGTCCATAACTTTCCACGTTTTGGGTCATCGTTTTCATACCAGATTAAGCGTTCTTTTTTTGCGTCGCCTGTGTAGCCCATGCCATGTGCCATGACCAAATCAAGATCACCGTCGTGATCCAAGTCTATACAGTGGCCGTGAGTTGGAGACAGCGATACGTTGTCTATCACCCTTCGCTTCCAGCCGTTCTCAACGGGCTTACCAATGTTTTCGTACCAGACCACTAGATTTGCCTCCCTCGCGGTGCCAATGAGATCTGGGTCACCATCTCCGTCAATGTCTTCAGCGGCGATGTGACGCGTTTCGGCTAAATTCTCATCTATGACATGCTTTTTCCATGGCCCATCAGTCGGAGTGCCGTCATTTTCAAACCAAACGAAGTTGTTGCTCAGTCGCCAACTCGAGGCGGCTACGTCCAAATCCCCGTCGCCATCGAAGTCAGCCACGGCGACATCGTATGCACCGGCAAGTTGTTTATCGCAAATGACATGACGCTCCCAAAGTTCGCCATCTGTAGGTGTTCCATCATTGCGAAACCAAAGTACATCTCCATGCAGATTCTTAACGATGACAAGATCGAGGTGACCGTCCCGATCGATATCTGCAAGCTTATGACGTTCGAGTCTCTCCGGATCGTCTTTTTGAATGACATGCGTTTTGAAGTTACCACGGCCGTCATTCTCGTGCAGATAGAGCTTGTTATTCGGCAAGGCATCGGCACTGGTTAGGTCCATATCACCGTCACCATCGATATCTGCGGCGGCAATGCCAAAACTGTATGTATATCCATCATTCACCAGGCGTTCGTCAAACGATGGTGGCGCAGCCAGTGCATAGATTCCCAGGCAGGCCGAGCAAACAAATAGAGTTATAATGCGTCGGTTCATAATGGCATTGTAGTAGTCTTCGTGAAGGCATTCACGAGATTGGATAAAAGGTGTGTTGAATTGAGTATGTGCAGACGACTTGTTTTTGTCTTGGTTATGACGGCATTTAGTTGCGGAGTCTCGTTCGCCGCAGAATGCCCCAATGTTCTACTGATTTGCGTGGATGACCTGCGCCCGGAGCTTCGATGCTTTGGAGTAGAGCACATGAGCACGCCGCACATCGATGCATTAGCAAAAGCAGGTCGCGCCTTCCATCGGCATTATGTTCAGGCGCCCACCTGCGGCGCATCTAGGTATGCGTTGCTAACCGGTACGTATGGTCCAGCTGGAAATGGTGCTCTTTTCCAGCGAGCATCTCAAATCCAGAAGGACTCAGATGCTGTGCCGCCTAGTTTGCCAGCGACGTTTCGAAAGAACGGTTACACAACGGTGTCGGTTGGAAAAGTATCGCACCACCCTGGTGGGCGTGGAGGTCCGGATTGGGATGACAAGTTGCAGTTGGAAATGCCTCGATCCTGGGATCGGCATTTATTACCCGCTGGAGATTGGCAGCATCCTCGTGGTTGGATGCACGGCCTTGCGAACGGTGAGATCAGAATAAAGGCGGGGGAGATGGACGTATTACAGGCAACTGAAGGAGGAGATGAGATCTATCCGGATGGCAATTCTATAAACGAGGCATTAAATCAAATCGAGTTACTTGCAGATGATGAAAAACCGTTCTTTCTGGCTGTTGGGATCCTCCGACCGCACCTTCCGTTCGGGGCACCAAAGCTCTACCACGACTTATATATAGAAGCAGAGTTTCCACCTGTACCTCATCCCTTGAAACCGACCCAACGTACAACATGGCACGGCAGTGGTGAGTTCATGAAATACAATCGCTGGGGTCGTAACCCCAACACGGATGAAGAGTTCTCCCTTGCCGTTCGGAAGGCATATGCTGCGTGTGTGAGTTATGCGGATGCACAGGTTGGGAAGTTGATCACTAAATTGAATGAGACACGTTTGCAGGAAAACACCATCGTCGTATTGTGGGGTGACCACGGTTGGCATTTAGGAGAGCACGCCATTTGGGGCAAACATGCTCTCTTTGAAGAGTCTCTGCGGTCACCACTGATCATCGTCACTCCTGATATGAAACGTAAAGGGACGGAGTCCGCGGCAATTGTAGAAACAATTGATCTATATCCTACGTTGTGCGAGTTGACGGGAATCGATGTGCCGCAGTTTCTTGACGGTGAGAGTTTATTGGCTCACCTAAACAAGGCACAGCAGCCTGACCGAAAGGCAATTGGCTATGCTGGCCGTGCCAAGACGATAAGAACTAATCGATATCGTTTGATCCAGCATAATGACGGATATGTCGAATTATATGATCACGAATCGAAAGATGGAGAAACGCTTAATGTGGCTAGCAGTAATCCGGAGGTGGTGGAGCAGTTGAAACGACAACTGGATCTGAAGCTCGGGTTATAACGTCATGAAATAATGAATTGTCGTGCCGCGCTGGCCTGTCGTCGCGCCTACTGCAATACCTTGGATGCAGTTAGGGTAGTCGGTGTTTAAGATCGACGATTGACTCCGCCATGCGGTCGCGAAGGTTGGCGTACCATGCATCATTTAACGTCCACTCCACGGTACCAGGGAACATACTGCTGATTTCACCGAGTACAGCCCGCGCCTTGGCTGTATCAACTCCTAATTGTTCCGCTCTCTCGATTAGATCGTCAAGCATTCGAGCATATTCATAGTCATCAACACTTTCGCGAAATGTCATGACTCTAAGCGAAGGTGTAATCGTGAAGTCGGGTGACTCCGGAATGCCATCACGGCGAGGCGGATAAAAATAGCTCAATGCTCCGTTTGCTAGGCGAGCGTAGGGTTCCTGCCAGGGGTTTTGTGGGTCGTTATCTTTTCCATAAGGATGATCCCACATGAAGGTATCCCAAATCACATAACCGCTTGCTCCATTACGGAATTGCTCAAGACCGATCTGGCGATTTGTCATTCCCGGCACGTTAATACCGAGTCGACTACTATAAGCTGCATAGCCCCAAAGCCGGTCACGATCTCTGGGGAAGTCATAGTCTTCGAAATAGTAGTCTTCCCAGCGATAATAATTCTCGTCGATTTGTGGCACATGCGTAATGAATTCGGAAAACACGTAGTTGCCATCTTCCATGTGCCTTAGGCTTTCAAAACCCTGTAGGCAATGAGTAAAGCGGATGTCCCTGGTTTCCGGATCGCTTTTGAGCAACCGTATCAAGTGGAGGATTTGATCCGTTCCGGATGTCTCGTCGATGAAATAGTAAAACTTGTCGAGCCAGCCGTGTTTTTTTAGATTTCGGGAAATGGCACGATAGTAATCCAGCACTAACCGATCCCATTGCTCGACGCTTACTTCTAAACAAGTGTCGTGCCAACCACCATCCGGCTTTGTCTTATATGTGGCCTGATTCATATTGCGAAACGTTTGCCATCCCATCGTAGTATGCCCAGGATGGAAACGGATTCGATCAGCCGGCTCACCGGGAAGGTGTTTAAAGACGTGGCTTATGCTGGGGTTTGTATGTGTCAGACAGACGGAATTTACCTTCAAGTCATTAATGAAATGCCGCATTTGCTTGTTAAATGCTCGAAAGTCCCAGTCGTATAACTCGAAGAAGTTTTCGGGAGCATCTACTTTTAGACCCTTTGGAGGTGCCTTCCACTTCATCCCAATTTCTGTGAACAAAGCCACCGTCTTGGGATAGAACTTCTCGCGGCTCATCATCTCAAAGTACTTGTTCGAAAGAGTCTGAATGTCTTCCTTTTCTGAAATGCCGTGATAGGCGATGACCGGCTTGTCATCCTCGCCGCCACCCTTCTTTGCGATATATTGCCCACCCATCTGTGATTTAAATGGGGAATACTCCGTCAGCTCAAAGTCTCTAACAACCAGCGAGATGGGGATCGTGGTTTCGGCGTTGCGTGAACCGGAGATTGAAATAGTACCTGTGTATTCACCTGGCGGCGTCCCCGAGGGGGTGCGAATAGTAAACCAATATGCCACATTACCTTCAGATGCCATGCGATCTAACGGCTGTACCGGAATCAATGGATCGCCGATCGTTCCGCGAAATGCCACCTGATTGATGACGGCCTTTTTGAAGACGGGAACGTAGTCCACTTGATGCACTTCCACACCTGTGATCTTGTTGCGGCCTTGTCTCAAGGAGGAGATTTGAATGTCATCAATTTGAAAGTCGATGTTCGGTTTTAAAATGAGTTGGAAAGACTGTGATTCATTGGCAGCGGATGTAATTGAGATACTCTTGCGGGACTGGGCCGGTGAAACTGTTTGCGGGGTTACCTTAACAGTTGTCTCCGCGAACCAGGGCTCAAAGCCGTCGACGGACGGTAGTCGATAACGTGTGTTGCCGAGCCACTTTTGGGATTCTCCGACGTGGGTTACTTGTGCCACAGATTCCGGCATTGATGACATGCGCCGGTTTGGGATCTTTAAGTAGTGTGCTCCCATCGGCTGATAATAGAGAAAGAGCTTATGCATACCTTTCTGTTCAAAGGATGCAGTTAAGGCAATGTTGGCTTTTTGGATGCGAATATTAGTCGCGGTCGTCAGATTGTCTAACAACAGTTTTAAATCGCTGCCATCGGATCTCAGCAGGCACTCATGTGTTGTGGCGGCCTTTGGTAACAGACGCGGCACGTAGGAACTCATGTATGCATGGTTTCTGGGAGGTGTACCAACCGGAAATGTCTGCTCATACGGAAGTGCCGGCGAGAATTTACCGCCCACACTATCGTACGTAAGTAGATAGTACCCTCCTTTTTCTGTGGGTATGGGTAGTGCTGGATCAGTTGCTGCTAGGTTGTCCTCATGAGTGATTAGCGTAAAGCCGGCGTTTGGGTCCAACGTGTGTTCGTTGGTGGCCTCGTTAAGGCTTGCTACAAAGAGGTGGTTGTAGGCGAGGAATTGAGGGTCGAATTGGTATTCTTCATGAGCACCAATGGCGGTGCAGAGTTGCTTTTCAGTTACATTGACTACGGTGTTACCGGTGGTGGGGACATCTACCTCGATTGGCACGCGGTATTGGCAATAGGGCACTGCCCACGGTGTCACTTCAACTTTTAAGTTGCGACATGTAATTTGGTATTTTCTGCGGGCCGTGTTCACAGAGATCTTGAGCTGATTGTCTCCGTAACGAATAAACTCGGAGGGTATGGAGCCTGAGAAATGTCCGGTTCGGGGCTTGTCGTTTGGTGCAGATGGCGCGATCGCTCCAAAAAAGTCACGCCCATTCATCTGTAATTGCACTCGGTCCTCACCAATCAGGCTATCAAGCGTGACTGAAAAACGGACGGTATTAGGAAGTGTCTCTGGAGACTCTGTTATTGGAAGCGTAACAATTGCTGACTGGCGATTCGTCTGATCACTGAGGATAATCGAGCCATCGTAAGCATTAGCGTATGGGCCAATGGTTAGACTCAGAGACAGTGACATGATCCATGCAGTGTGAAATCTGCTTTTCATATTTGTTGTAAGCGACTGTGTATTCATAGAGTTCTGTTAGACGGAGCATTTGATTTTACATTACAGGTACTCTCACTAACGCATTGCTGGCGTTAGAATTTCAAGCGTTAACCTTATCTGAAGAATCATTCGTAGAATCATCGAGACTCATTATGTGTCGACTAGTTGTTGTTCTGTTGTCTATTTGCACACTTGCGAGCTCCGCTGCTGCCCAGTCACAACCGAACATTTTATGGGTCATCGTCGATGACATGTCGGATCACTTTGCATGTTATCGGGATGTGCCGATCGAGACTCCGCACGTTGACGCATTAGCCTCGAGAGGTATTCAGTTTAATAATGCCTTTGTGACGGCACCTGTTTGTTCAACGTGTCGCAGTGCGTTCATTACGGGGATGTATCAAACCAGTATTGGTGCACATCACCACCGTAGTGGCAGAGGTGAAATGAAGATAAATCTACCGGACGACATACGCCCCGTGCCTGAGCTATTTAAAGAAGCAGGATATTACACAACGATTTCAGCATGGCCCATTCGGATGGACGAACGCCTTGGAAAGACGGACTATAACTTCCAATGGGACCCCAAAATGTACGATGGAGCGGATTGGGCCAAACGATCCAACGGCCAGCCGTTCTTTGCCCAAATCCAGTTGCGTGGCGGGAAACTTCGGGGAGGGACAGAAGAATCTGCAGAACGATTCCAGAAGAGCATAGAACAGCGTCTCGGTACGCGAACGCCTACGTCAGTTGTTGAGTTGCCGTCATACTACCCGGCCACGGATGTGATCTTAAAAGATTGGGCAGCCTATCTTGATAGCGTGCGTGATACAGACAGAATTCTTGGCGAAATCCTGCAAAAGCTGAAAGCAGAGGGTGATTTTGAAAACACACTGGTGATCTTTATGACCGATCACGGTATCAGTCACATCAGAGGTAAGCAATATCTTTACGAAGAGGGGATCCGTGTCCCGTTGATCATTGCTGGCCCTGGTGTCGAGGTCGGAGTTCAGAGGGATGACATGGTGGAACACATCGACATCGCACCGACTTCACTCGCATTAGCGCGGCTGGATATTCCAGAGCATATGCAGGCACGCGATGTGTTGGCGCAAAACTATGAACATCGTTCCGCGGTATTCTCCGCTCGAGATCGTTGTGATGAGACGGTTGAGCATATGCGCAGTGTTCGGACCAATCGTTACAAGTACATACGAAATTATTTGCCAGAACGCCCGCACCTGCAGCCAAATGCCTACAAGGACAACAAGTCGATCATGATCTCTTTTAAGCAAGCTGCATTAAATGGTTCGCTAACGAAGACGCAACAAGTACTAATGGCATCCGAGCGACCCGAGGAAGAGCTATACGACCTGTCACGGGATCCTCATGAGATTCGAAATTTAGCAGGTAAGGCCAAGTACGCAGATGTACTGAATGACATGCGAAAGCGACTGCTCGATTGGGAGCAACAGACCGGTGACCAAGGAGTGCACGCTGAAACGCCTGAGATGTTTGACAGCGACATGCAGATTTACGTTGACACGTTGGAACACCGGCGACAAGATCCCAAACGGATTGCGGAGATTAAAGCAAATATCGAGTTGATGAAACTCTGGGCATCAGAAGGAAAGTAGCACCTCACCAGAGGAATGTTCGACACGTAAAGCTGAAGCGACGTCAGTTTAGGTCATATGTTCTTGTATAATAACGTTGGTGCAAAACTGGTTATACAATGGACAGGTAACAGAGTCGTGCTCTCAATTATTGACCCAAACGATCGACACAGCAGCGGGATCAATCGCAGGGATTGGATACGCATTGGTGGGTTAAATGCACTCGGTTTGTCTCTTTCCAGTCCATTGCCTGCAAAAGATGAATCGTCGATTACCGTTGAGCAAGCTTCCACGTTTGGCCGCGCCAAGAACGTGATCTATCTGTATTTGGGTGGCGGTCCTCCGCAACATGAGACATTTGATCCCAAACCCGATGCTCCGGTTGATCTGCGAGGCCCATTCAAGCCGATTCAAACAAATATTCCTGGTACTCAGTTTTGTGAATTGCTTCCTCGAACATCTCGAATCGCAGACAAATTAGCGGTGATGCGCGGGTTATCTACGGATGACAACACTCATTCCACAAGCGCGTATTGGATGCTTACAGGATTCAAGTACCAAGGCCCCAACGCCCGTGAGTTGCATCCAAGTGATTGGCCTAATTTAGGTTCGGTCGTAAAGCTGCTCAAACCAAGTGAAACGGTGCCGTTTAGTTTTGCATGGTTACCGGAGCCAATGGTTGCCAATCCTGGTGTACTTGTTTCCGGTCAGTCAGCGGGCTTTTTAGGATCAAAAGCGGATCCAGATCGATTTACTTGTAATCCGCATTCGCCGGAATTCGCAATTAAGGAGTTTTCCTTGCCGGGAGATATTTCTCCATTGCGGTTAAACAAACGTGCAGGACTGTTGAGTCAGCTAAACGACCATTTCGCAACGGTGGAATCAAAGGCAAACGTTGAAAACTTCAGCCGTTTGCGACAGGAAGCATATAGCGTGTTGACTACTGGTCGTGCACGGGAAGCATTTGACTTGGATAAAGAGCCGGAGGCACTCCGTGATCGTTATGGAAGAGGAAAGTGGGGACAAAGTGTGCTATTGGCCAGACGGCTAATCGAATCAGGCGTTCGTTTTGTGCACGTTCAATGGCCACGTGAACCGGGGGATTTAGCTTCAAACCGTCCGATGTGGGATACCCACGCGGATAATAACAATCGTGTGAAGGATGTATTGTGTCCACAGTTTGATGTGAGCCTCACTGCGTTGATCGAAGATCTCGAGGATCGCGGTTTACTTGACGAGACTCTCGTCGTCGCTGTGGGTGAATTCGGAAGGACACCGAATTTCAATGCTGCCGGTGGTCGCGATCATTGGGGGCCGGTGTTTAGCGGGGCGTTGGCCGGTGCGGGCATTTCAGGTGGCCAGGTCTACGGTGAAAGCGACAAGAACGGTGCCTACCCGATCAGTGGCAAGGTATTACCTCAGGAACTTTGTGCGACGATTTTCCATCTGTTGGGGATAAGTCACGAAGCAACTATGCTGGATCGCTTCAATCGACCATTGCGGATTTGTGACGGCGAGCCGCTTTATCATTTGCTTGGAAGTCAGCCGGCAACCAACGCGCGGCAGAATGCAACGGGCGAAGTACCTGAGATACCGGACTTTAGGCCCATCTATGAAATGAAGACCGGCTAAAAGGGTTTTGTCATAATACGTGTCAAAATCCCAGGCATAATAACACGCAGCCATCGTCATGAGTCTGAACGCCGTCTGGGCTGGTAGTAAGTTGGCCACTCGTCGCAACGGTTAATCTCTCGTTGTTGCTGGAGAATTTAATTTCGCGCTGAGCATCGGATGAGTTTCTATTAATATTGTTTCAAGAGACTCCCGCAAATCGGGTGTAAGGTGACTGAATGTGCTGGCGTCTGTTTCCGAAGGCGTTTCACTTAGGATCTCAGCAACCCGTGTTCGGATGCGAGTCTTCGACATTGGACCAATAGCGGAAAACGAGTCGCTGTAGATCATGTAGCTCAGCGGAAAATCAAACATCCGCGTTTTTAGGTTGAGTTGAAATAGGCTATTACCGTTTTGGGTTACAGGTGTACGTGCTGAAAACTGTTCAGTGAATCCACTTGTTCCCTTGATCGGTGACGTGAGTTTGAATTCGCCCGCAAAGAACATATATTCGACCAGAGCCTCAGTTGCTCGTTGGATCCGTCGTTGTGTAAATCCGCTGGGCCCCTGTTCATCGAGTTCAAACGCCTTGTCATAGTGGACACCGCGCCGCTCTTCATAGATTACCTTCGTAATGAGATTCTGCATTTGTGTTTGATGTTCGAGCACCATAAGAGCAACGATATCGCTATGACGAACGGGGTATGCTTGGTCCTTTACAGACCGTGGAAGCGTCGTAATATTGGCTCCGGACTTAAGGGAGATGTCTTCTTCCGGGTCGTTTTGGTAGACGAAGAGATTCCCCATGTGCAGCATCTTTCCGTGGCTGCCAGTGACATAGTAGCCACCCCACCGTTCTTTGAGGGGCGACGTATGATCAGACAAATGGCTGCCAAAGTTGTAGGCAGGTTGGCCGCTGTAGCTGGTGAAAAAACTGCGTACCAACGGCCCAGGAACTTCTTTGGTACGTCTGTTTGCATGGCATTGCAGGCACTGACCGCGATCCTTCACAAAT
>JBJLEE010000041.1:0-24088 GCA_045566075.1 Pirellulaceae bacterium
CGGCCCGTGTTATAGAACTGCGTTAATCTAACACCGTTAAATGCAAGTTGATCCAGATTCGGAGTACGGATTTCACCGCCGTAGCAACCAAGGTCACTGAATCCAAGGTCATCGGCAACGATGTAGAGGATATTGGGCCGGTCGAGGATATTGGGCCGGTCTGCAAAGAGTGTGGTGGTACACACCGTACTGAGGAGTAATACATGAATAAGTGATAAACGCATTTGGCTTAACTCTTCTTTAGTTTGCATCTTGAGTTTGCGGTGACTAGTTGCAAGTGATTTTACACAAGTGCCTTGTCACGAGTCAGATGTCGTGTCACAAGGGGCTGTCGATTTATGACATCTGACTCAACAAATTCAGACCGAGGCAGATCAATACCGCTCGTCTTCCTCGCACCTGACGCCGAGTACCGTCGCAATTTGCGGTAGCGTAAAATCTAGTTGCATTCGCAATCTGCTAAGCGTAGTGATCCGAAAGATTGATAGAATTGAGAGTGAAGACTTCGCGAGCGTAGTTAAGACATGATATGCTAATCTGGTCTCAAGATTGCCTTCGGCAGTTCGACAGGAATCAGGTCGCCATATAATAGCATCCTTAATAACCTTTCCGGCGAACTCGATTGATCGCCAACCGATTAAACCATCGTCAGGACCCAGCACATGCCCAGCCCCTCGAAAGTGGTTGTTGTGTTATTACTGTTCACCATGATTTCATGGCAGGAACAGTTGCCTGCCGTTGTAAAGCGTGAAGACTCGCCACAGAGTCCGCGAGCAGTCGTCGCTCGGTGGCTTGAGTTACACCGCACGGGTAAGCGCAATGAGGCAGCGGCCCTCACTACCGGGTCCCCCGACCATCGAGCCGTCGTCCATTTGTCATCCCAACGCGACGCAAGCGTACGTGTTGCGCGATCTCTTGGCAACCAGCGCGTGGCAGCGGTAATCACCAGCTCACGGGGCGAGGCTTATGACGCTCGTGAAGTACTGTTATTCTGGCTCGTGCAGCGCGACGGCGGATGGCGGATCAACAAATCAGATTGGGTCAAGCAAACTGTGGTCGATGAGCAACTGAGGGGTTTTCTAGAAGCGGGAGACGTACGGTGGCACATTCAACGTGATCAGTTGTTGGGCCGCTGGGAATCCCATGCCTGCATGCCGCCTGGCAGCGACGGCTTTACGGAGTGCGGAAGCCAGCTTCGATTCGTTAACCACAATCGATATCGGTTGGAGACTTGGGGACCTGGTGGACCGGATCCCGAGGGCATCATGAGAGGGAAGTGGCGAATGACCAACGGCACAATTCTGCTATCGCATCAAGATCTTACATACGAGTGTGTCGTTACGTGGTTGGGCGTCGATCAGCTGGCATTCGAGTCCGTCGATGGAAGTATCGAAGCCGTGTATGACCGCATCATTACAGCTGACCAATAGAAACCCAAAGCGGACGCAACATAGGCGGTACCGGGATGGACATTCTACTTCACCTCCTTCACGCTGACCTCTATGGGATAATTTGATGACATCATTTCGGATTCAACATCAGCTTGTGGCGACGGTTTGCATCTGACAATGATGACGCAACTTAATATTGCGACGCCACGATCTTATTCATCCGAATCTTCCGATTTGATTGATGGCAGATCACGTTTGGATGAATTGAGAAGGTCTGTCAGTTCAACAGCAAACGATTCAGGAGTTTGAAAACCAGTTAGTTTTTTAATTTCCTTTCCGTCCGCTGACAGAAATCGAATATCTGGAAGGCTTGCTACATTGAAATGCTTCGCAAGCTCAGGATGGGAATCCGTATCGATCTTGAGCAATATGCATCGTTCCAAAAGAGCTGTCACTTTTTTGTCAACAAATGTTTCTTTGACAAGCCGTTTACCGGGAGCACACCAAACGGCCATGAAGTCCAAACCCGGCGTCTCGATCGACGGGCGTATTGAGCTGAAAGTGCTCGCGATGAATTCGTGTGACGCTGTTGTATCCACCGCCGCTGCCCGTCACGAGGCGAGATGGTGGCGATTGGTGGGGAAGCCAAAAACCCGCAATACGTGGGGCCAAAAAGAAAGGCTCGCCAGAATGAACTGACGAGCCTGTTTGGTCTTGAGCCGGGTTGTGAGTCCGGCGTCAGTGGAGGCGGCGGGGATCGAACCCGCGTCCCGCGACATTTCCATGCATGCTTCTACGTGTGTATTCGACTATTTGAATTTAACTAGACAGCACGCTTGCCGACGAGCTTACTGTCCCGCGATTCGAAAACAGGTTTTAGCTGACTGCGTGTCCGACGTGACAATCAGCGATCCGGATTTGGTGACCAGCGTTCAGGGCTAACCGGCTAAGCCCATCGGCCGGGGTTGCCTTTAATTAGGCAGCCAGAGAGAGGTTTTCCTCTGCAATTAAATAGTGTGGTCAGCTTTTTACGTGGCCAACTGACCAACCACGACACGCCACATACACTTCAAGCTATCCGGTCGAATCCATTTTCGCCCCCGGTTTCACAGCATGCTGTGTATATATCTGTCACCACAATGACTCCCTTCTTGAAGTTTTGCTGTGACAACTCTACCGCTAGTTTAACACGATCAATAGCACACCCAAAGGGACACACCAATACGAGAAGATCGATAATCTACCTCGTTCAATCCATCTAACTAGCCATCGCAATGCAATGAATCCAACAAATCCAGACACTGCAATGCTTATTAATAATAGACGCATATTTATCGGTACATTGGGCGCAGATTCTGCACTATCACCCAAAAAAACGTCCATTCCTTCGAGAATTCCCGCTCCAAGGATGACTGGGATTGCCATTAAAAAGCTGAATGTTGCAGCGTCTTTTCTCGACAATCCGGCCTTACTGCCGCCAACAATTGTCACACCGCTACGTGAAATCCCTGGCAATATGGCCAACGCCTGACACAAACCAATAATCAAGGATTGCTTGATAGACACCTTGGTGTCATCTTCATCCTCGGCCACAGCATCCAATTCGGATATGATCCCGCTGCCACCACGGTCGCCAAACCAAAGCACAACACCTGTCACAATCAACATACAGCCGACTAGAAGTGGATTCATCAAGTCTCCCGCGACACCTGATTGCTTCAACCCAAGCCCGATGACAACAGCAGGTATCGTCGCCACGCATAACGGTAAGACCAATCTGCGCTGCGTGCTCACTAACCCAATAATCTCTCGTCGATACACCGCCAAAACTGCAAACAACGTACCGATGTGCGTCGCGATGGTAAAGGTCACCATCATCTCACCGGAAAGTTCTTTATTGCTGAGTAGCTCCTCGTATGCGACGAGATGACCAGATGAACTAACTGGCAAGAACTCGGTAACTCCCTGAATCACCGCTAGTACGATAATCAACGGAAGTGTCATGAAGCTTGATACTCCTCAAGCTCATCCCGCTTCCATTTGATTGCAGTCCTGCCAGCTAAAAAGCTCAAAATGCTCGACAACAGAATGTAGGCCAATAGCATGAGCACTTGTTGCATTCCGCTGTTCACACGGATGTTCAGTTGCAAGTAGTTCACAATGGCATTTTGTTCCTGTCCCAGCACCCTTACCGACACCACCACTGCCAGCAAAGTTGAATTCAATAGGGAGACCATCGCCACCACCCAGATACTGCTCCAATCCGGAAACAGCAATAAGTACATTGAGAATCCAAGCTCAACGGTTGCAAGAAAGAGCATCCAGTAAACCCATCGGTATACCACGCCCGTTTCCGTATCAGCGCCTAGCAATGAGACGATTGCTGGAATCGCTTGAAGTAGTGCTATAACAAGCAATGCCAATGCAAGGCCGCGAGTTTTCTTTAGGCGCTCTTCGGAATGATCGTGGTACATCGGCTTGTTTCTGCGACTTGACTCTCGCCATCGGGAGTATGCGTCACGGATTGAAACTGTTGGTGCTTATTACCTGTACCATAAGTCAATAAGTGACAAATAGGTAGCCATTACCGATCAGAGTAGACTCTGGTGCTTTCCTGCTTAGCAACTGGTACTTTCACATCGTCACTAATCATCTGCACACTTATGACGTGATCACCCTCGAGTATGGCGCGTGCCTTTACTCTAAAGACAGCTTCTGCTCCGGGCGAAAGGCGATCTAAGGGTAAAAATCCAGCACTTTGTCCTTCGATTCTCAAATCTGTCGGACCACCGCCCTGAACAGGTCGTAATGATTCGGGTAATCCCATGTAAATCTGGATACCGGTCGCGGTACGGGTGCCTTTATTTACAACCTTGATCTCATACGTCGTATCGCTTCCCACTTCGATTGGATCCGCAACATCTCTGACGGAGAATTCCAGTTCCGGTACCGACTCAACGGTTACCACATGTTCAAACGTATCTTTGACATTCAGGTCCGCCGTACCTTCAAGTCGGATTTTCTGTTCTCCCGCTTCGATTGCCACGGTCGTCAGCTTTACTGCATCCTGAATATTGGGAGGCAGCTCTTCAAGCCGCCAATAAACCGCGTGTTCAGTTACATCGTATTCACCCTGATGATCCGTCGAAACAAACTTCAATCCACGAGCAAGGTATGCTACGAGACCAACATTTTGGCTTGTTGCGGTACCAGGATTTGCCACCTGAATTACATAACTTGCCTCTCGATCCAGATAACGAACACGCGGGCCAGATATCCCAACCTGAAGTTCAGGGGCAACTACCTCAATCTCCGCAACGCTGCGATCCATTAACCGTCCCTCACCGCGAATCGTCAGTGAGTTTATGGCCAAGCCGGCCAACCTTGCCTTTAGCCTCAGCTTCAATTGTTTAGTCTGGCCTGGTCGCAATGTGCCTATCTTGTATTCAAGTTCATTGCCTGCCACGTGGCTAAGTTCCGGTGGAATGTCCGCTTCAATAACTACTCCGGCGGCATCACCACTACCGGGATTCGTGACCGAGATATTCACGATGGCATCTGTTCCAATCAGAACACGATCGGGCAGTATTTGAGTCAACTGAATTTGTGGTCGCGTGCTAATGGTTCTCGCTGACGCTTGAGTCTCAAAACTCACTCGCGCGACACTGCCAATTTCACCTTCTGTAACTGGAATCAGCTTCATGGACACGGATGCTTCTTCACCCGGATGAATTGTTCCGAGGTTCCATACCAAACTGCCGTCCGCAGCTCTGACGAATTCCGGATGTGCGGCTGCTAATTGTGTACCCCGCGGCACATAATCAATGACTTTAACACCATGAGCAACGACTTTTCCGGTATTACGTACCGTCGTCGTAAATGTCGCTGGTCGGCTTACCTGTACTTCTTCCGGCGCCGTTTTTTCGATCGCCAGAACCGGTGTTTGAACGCCGTCCCACTGTAGTTTTCCCGGTAAACTCGCTTCCGAATTACCCGGCTGTGTCGTTAGTAGCCCCGTACCTGGTCCAATTGGATCAAGTGACGGTGTGTCCTGAAGTGGTTGTAATTGTCCGGTCTCTGCAGGGCTAATGAGAGTTGTTCCACTGCCAATCGTTTCGGAATCGTTTAACACAAAACCACTATCACCGAAGTCGGTTGAAGAGTCAGTTTCGTCCACTGTCACACTAGAAGAATCGTCTAACACAAACCCGCTGCCGGACTCGTCATCGGAAATTGTGAACGTCGATTCACTTTCAAATGACCCTTCGTCTGCTGTATCGGATGACAATACAAACTCACCCGATGTATCTCCTTCTGGTGAAGGCGCCTCATCCGAAAGAGTAAATGAGTCAGCATCCGAACCAGATATAGAAGTGGATGTATCATCCAGAACAAACGAGGCATCATCTGATGTGGATTCGGAAGTCAGTTCCGAACTGCTAGACATACGGGTGAAATCTTCTTCTGTCGGAGCTGCAATTTCTTGACTTTCTGATGACACATTACCGCCATCATCTAAGCCTGCTTCTGCAACTTCTTCAGCAGAGGGTTCACCGCTCATCATTCCGTCGAAGAACCACCAACCGCTGCCACCAATTCCGGCCGCAACGATACACAGAACTACGGATCGCTTTATTAATTGCACATTCATGGCATCCTTACCTATTCCTACGTCTTCCCTGACATTTAGGTATTTGGGCAATCTAGAGAATGCAGTAAATAGCAAATCTGCGAAAGCAGGTAAATACGGGATTTAGCCGTCAGTGACGAATTGTGGACCGAAATATAGCTTACGATCCGATCGCAGACTGAAAGCAATCATCAAAGAGTAACTGCCATTCAACGCGCGTGATCTCCTGACATAAATCGAGTCGATCGCTGCGGCCTTGTGCAACACGCTGACAAAGATCGACAAATGCAAAAGGATCGTACGCGCCATGGGGCGCCAATCCCAAGTCATCTTCACCACCTTGGATGCTGATAATTTCAACGGAAAGCGTCTCATAAACCGCGTGGCAGCTAACATTTCTAAACCAGTACTTGGCGTTTGAATAATCCTGCTCACGGCGGTGCATTATTGCATGCCAATAGCTACCTGCAGTGGTGTGAATCTCCTGGCTGATTTCATGGGACTCCCATATATAGTTGTGCCAAAGCCAGATACCTGAAACACAACACAATGCTGAATCATTATCAACTACGTTGAAATCTGAGAATGCTGATTCGACAGTAAGCGCTTCTAACTGAGACTGGACTGCGATGTTCTTAGCGCCTTCATCAATTGCAACTGGTCGGCCAGAGTCAATTAAGTTGTCAAGAACAGAGCCGTATTGCATTGAGTTGACTCCCGTTAGTTGTCTTTCAGAATCTCAAGTGCTGCGTTGCGTCCACACGTGCCCATGACACCGCCGCCGGGATGACTCGCGGCACCGCACAAGTATAGTCCTTTAATAGGACTGCGGTGATCAGCCCAACCTGGCACGGGTCTCATAAAGAACAGTTGATTAGGGGTCATCGCACCTTGCATGATATTTCCACCTGTCAGACCAAATGTACGTTCCAGGTCTAGTGGCGTTAGCATCTGACGCTGCTCAACTGCATCCGGCACATTCGGTGCGTATCTGCCTATCAACTCGATACATCGATCCGCGAAATCATCCTTAATTTCATCCCAGGTGTTGGTACCTTCGAGGGCATACGGTGCGTATTGGATAAACACGTTCATTAAATGTTTGCCATCCGGGCAAAGGGAGTCATCAAGCACAGACGGAATCGTGATCTCCAGTACTGGTTCACTACTCGGCCAGCCAACAAGTGCATCAGCATATGCCTTTTCGATATAGCCGAGTGTTGGAGAAATATGAATTGTTCCTTGTAGATGGTCAGTTGAATCCTTACGGCAACTAAACTGCGGCAACTCAGACAACGCGACGTTGAGCTTCGCAGACGCGGAACTGTAATCAATACGGCGAACTGCATTTTCAAAGCTCTCGGGCAACTCGCCGTCATCAAGCAACTTCAGAAAAGTGGTATTGGCATCAATACTCGAAGCCACCACGGTGGATTCGACAAAGCTACCGTTGCTTAGCCACACGCCTTTGACACGACCGTTTTCAACAGCCACCTTATTTACTGCGGTCTCGCGAATGATATCGACTCTTAAATCATGACATGCGTGTGCGATTGCCTCTGAGAGTGCACCCATTCCGCCACGAACATATCCCCATACGCCACGGCTGCCACCGGCCTTGCCCATGACGTGATGCAACAACACATATGCTGTACCTGATGCTGAAAGTGATTGAAAGCCACCGATGATTGCATCGGTTCCAAGTGTGGCACGGAGTACTTCTGACTCAAACCATCGTTCAAGAAGCGGTCTGGCAGCGCCATTTATGAGTTCCATTGCATCAGGCAAGTCATCACCAAGCTGCCCTAGCATGCTGTACATCTCCCATAAGCGACTCTTGTCTTTGAGCTTCTGGGTAAACCCTTTCTTTCGCCATTCCTGTGGAAGTGGGAGCGGATTGGGGGATGTGTGCTGCATCAGCGGTTCGATTTGTGAAGCAACACGTTCAAGCATGTCACAATACTTTGGATACGCCTCAGCATCTGCCTTTGAAAATTGGGAGATTTCATCCTGAGTTGCTTTTCGATCCGGCCCCATTACCAGTGATCGGCCGTCCAACAGTGGAGTAAACGAAGACGGATTGCGTTTAAGGATATCAAGCCCGTAATCCTTTAGCCTCAGATCGGTCATGATTTGAGGTTCAAGCAGGCTTACCACATATGCACCGGTCGACACACGATAGCCAGGCCACAATTCTTCAGTGGTTGCACATCCACCAAGTACGTCACGGCGTTCAACCACAAGTACTTTCTTACCGTTTTTGGCCAGATAGGCCGCACTTGTCAGCCCGTTATGGCCACCACCGATGATGATGCAATCGTAACGATTCCGCAGATTCATTTATTGTTCCGTGTGTTGCCTTTAGCCATATATCCGAACCATATATATTGTCGGCCAGCCATCAGGCCGAGCTGTAATCGAGTGGTAATCTGGATACGTGCAAATATTTAGACACCGTGTCCTAAGCATTCATTGAACCATGCCGACTGCAAAACAACTAGGCTTCCGATGATGCTTCATGCGTCTCTTGCACGTCCACAGATTTTTGCTGACGGAATTCACCCCAGTATCGACAAACAAGTCCGGCCAAAATCAGCGTCGCACCTACAAGTGTCATGGAATCAGGTGATTGATAGTCAGAGAGATGGCTCCACGCAACATACACCCATACCGGCACAAGTACAGGTTCAAGTAGCAAAATGCCGGTCGCTTCATGGCCGGGAATGTGCTTTAACCCAATTGCAAATAAGCAGTATGGGATTCCCATTTGAAACATGCCAAAGCACGCGATCGCTATCCAACCTCCCACTGAATCAGGATAAATCCCTTCACTCATCACTTTAGGTAAGAACACCAGCGACGTTACGATGTGGTTTATAGCAATCACCCATGCGGCTTGCATATCCTTTACCCATCGCAAACTAAGCACAACAAGCGCATAAGTGAAGCCGACCATCATCCACTGGAAGGTCTCACCTGCAGTGCCACCTGACAGGCTCATGGACAAGATAACGGCGACGCCGGTCATCTGCAGACCTACCATGATCCAATCGAGTTTTGTCACTCGTTCGCTTAGCCACAGGATTCCGATTATCACTATCCAGACCGGCGCCACGTATTGAAGCCAGATCGCGATGCTCGACTCTTCTTCTGCCATGGTAGAGAGATACGTGTAATTCATAGCAGCGAAGATGAGCGTGGTGGGTACTAATCGCCAATTCCAATCGAACTTCTTCACCATAGGTAACAATACAATGCTGGCAAAAACAGCACGCCAGAATGCGAGTGCATAGCCTGGCCAATCCTGAAACCAAGGCGACTTTACGAAGAATCCACTTGTGCTCCACATTAGGGCAGCAATTAGCACAAGTAACCGACCGTGTGCTGGATTGATTTCCAACTCGTGAGACGTGGATAACCTGTTTTGAGAAGAGTTCATTCGCGAGTTTTCATTTGCACACTGAATGACTTGTCGTTAAGTGGCCATCAAGTCAACTTAACTGCTTTATGGTCGTGCCACATTATTGATGGCATCGAGTAATTCCGTATTAATGACGACGATTTCCGGAGGAAAACACAGTATCGGAATTACTAATGAAATCAGCCCCAGAATTGTACGTGTTCTTCCTAGCTCGACAGTGTCATCTCGAGTCGGCGGATGATCCGGCCCCATGAACATGACCAGTACCACCATGATCATCAGGTTGTAACTTTGAAAGTATGTCATGGTTGCGATGACAGCGACCATAAAGCCACGTGCAATCCAATGTGCAGCTCTTCCAAAAATCGTATAGGTGACATGGCCACCATCGAGTTGGCTAACAGGCATCATGTTCAATCCGGTAACAAATAGTCCTACCCAACCAGCAAGAAACATTGGATTCACTTGCTCCAGCGGAATTAGCCAAGGTATATCGCCGCTGCTGGATGAGATAGGTGCTAGTAATTTGACAATCCATGGAACCTGAATACTAAGGAATGACTGTGCACTCGTATCTATGTCTAATCTTGAAATCCCAACCATTAGCACTGGGATACAGATGACCAGACCTGCAAGTGGACCTGCGATGCCAATATCGAAAATCTCCTTGCGGTCTGCCTTGCGACCGTCCATCGCAATCACAGCACCGAACGTCCCAATCATTAAGGGAGACGGCAGAAAAATCGGATAGGTTGAAGGAATACGGTATTTCAGTGTTGCCACGAAGTGGCCCAGTTCGTGGCTTAATAGAATGGCAATCACACACGCCATATAAAGGAATCCCTCAAGCCATCCCAGGATTACCGATTCCCTAATCAGCATCCCGTCACCTGCAATAAGCATCATGGGCTCAAAGCGTCCAAACAAGCCAGCACCAAATAAGAATGTGGTAAGCAGCGTTAGACAAAAGAACAGCGCAGGCATTTTCCACTTGCGAGTAAACCGCAAGTGTCCATTCTCTGTGGTCATATCAGTCGTAGCGGAATCGGTTGTCATATCCGTTTAAGATAACTCCGGGCAACCACTATATAAACACCGGGTAAACCTTGTGCAGCCCGTTACAAAAGTTCATTACTTGGTGTTCTGTTGCAATCAATTCGTCAGTGTTACACTACCGAAACGGGGGTCTTGTTCGTTTCTTCACTGATTTGGACATAGATTCAGTCAATCTACTCCGTTATTCGACGAAGTAATTCCATTAACCGTGTTTAGATACCGCATTGCGTAATAACAAATGAGTGAAAACACTCCAGAACCAGATCAACAAATCGATGCAACCAACGCACCAGCCGATGCAGCCGATGCACCAACCGATGATGTAGCTAGCGCAGAGCCAGTCGATACCGAAGCGGTTAAACAGATTGCTGGCAGAATTAAAATCGGTTCACGCAAAGACATAAATGAAGAAAAAGTGCGGCCGGTTGATATGAGTCAGAGTGTACCTGCATCTGAGGTCAGCGGGCCGGTACCCACACCATCCGTTGGAGATGAGCTATCTGATGACCTTGAAATGGAAATCGCTGCTGCACTTGGCGACACAAGTCTGGATGACTTAATCAGTGATGACGCTACCAAACTCGCATCAACTGATATCGAAAGTAAACAACGCAGACGTGCGACGGTAATCAGGCTTGATGGCGAAAACGTATTCTTTTCACTCGGTGGCCCAAACGAGGGTGTGGTTTCTATACGTCAATTCGTTGATCCACCGGAAGTCGGCACGGATTTGGATGTCATCGTACGGGAGATGAACACCGAGGATGGACTATATGAAGTTGCCATTCCAGGTGCTGCCGTGGATGTTGGTGATTGGGGTGATCTGCAGGAAAGTGCTGTAATTGAAGTTCGAATCACTGGGCATAATGTTGGTGGTTTGGAATGTGAAGTAAACGGTATTCGTGGATTCATTCCTGTAAGCCAGGTTGCTCTTTACCGAGTTGAAAATCTGGAGGAGTATCAGAACAAAAAACTGACGTGCGTCGTCACAGAAGCCAATCCGCAGAAACGTAATCTCGTGCTCAGCCATCGGGCCATTCTCGAACGAGAAAAAGTTGAGCAACGTGCAGAGCGCATGAACCAAATTCAGGTTGGTGAGATTTGTGAAGGTACAGTACGCAGCGTGAAAGACTTTGGTGCCTTTGTTGATATTGGCGGTCTCGATGGACTGATTCACATTAGCCAAATGAGCTGGGACCGAGTAAATCATCCAAGCGAAGTGGTCAGTGAGGGTGACAAGGTTAAAGTGAGGATTGAGAAGATCAATCCACAAGATGGTCGTATCGGGCTGTCTCTCCGGGCTCTTCAGGATCATCCATGGACCGGTATTGACTCACAATTCCGTGTGGGCGAAGTCGTAAAAGGCACCGTTTCAAGAATTGCTCAATTCGGTGCTTTTGTAAAACTGGCACCGGGCGTAGAAGGACTTGTTCATGTAAGTGAACTAGCACATCGCCGCGTGAACATGGTTAGCTCAGTTGTTTCTGAAGGTGAGGAAGTGGGTGTCAAGATTTTGAGTGTGGATACAGAAGCACAACGTATTTCACTTTCAATCAAACAAACAATATCCGCATCTGAGGTTGATACATCTTCCAAGGCAGATCATATCGATGAACCTACACGCGAAGTATCCATTAAACCGTCCGGCAAGCCACTCGAAGGTGGAATCAATCGCCCCAGCGGTGGTGAGCAGTTCGGGTTGAAATGGTAAAACAACCGATCAAACACAAAATACAATTGAGACAATTTCATCAAGTACTTCCGCATTTTTGCGGATTCGCTAAAATGCTTCATGAAACAGAAATTGCAGTTATCTTTAACTATTCAGATTTGGAGTCATATTAAATGAGTAACGCGGTAGAACTCACCGTTGATAACTTCCAGGCAGAAGTGCTGGATTCTGATGTACCTGTACTCGTCGATTTCTGGGCAGCTTGGTGTGGCCCTTGCAGAATGATCATGCCAGCTATTGAGGAGCTATCAGATGAAAACGCCGGCTCGGCAAAAGTAGGAAAGATCAACATTGATGAGCATAGCCAACTCGCTCAGGATTACGGTGTTGAGAGTATTCCTACGCTGATTGTGTTCAATGCTGGTGAAATCAGCAGTCGATTTCTGGGAGTCCAGGATAAAGCGGCTTTACAGCAAGCCTTAGATGAAGCAAAAGGCTAGTGGATTCTGCTGAGTTTGAGCTCAGACTGCGAAAATATATAAAATGAGATACGGTCGGTTCGAGTAAGTCGAGCCGACCGTTTTTCGTGCTTTTTTTGCCCGTTGTGGCTAATTTTGGGCAACACTATACTTAGGTGATTCACCGAGTGTGCACCCCCTTTTTAATGTTTTCTCACACACCAGATTCATTTCGCAGTAGTTATTTACCGGATTTACGATTATGTCTTTTGACTTTATCGATCGAATCACCGACTTGCGACCCGGTGAGAGCATCAAAGCAATCAAAACACTTACGCTCGCTGAAGAATATCTAAAAGATCACTTCCCGCGATTCCCAGTCATGCCCGGCGTGTTGATGCTAGAGGCAATGTTTCAGGCAAGTGCATGGCTGATACGACAAAGTGAAGAATTTCAACATTCTGTTGTCGTATTAAAAGAAGCAAGAAATACAAAATACTCGGGATTTGTTGAGCCTGGCCAAACATTGATAGTTTCGGCTGAAATCATGAAACAGGATGAGTCCACTACCACGCTAAAAGCACAAGGTGAAATTGAAGGAAACGTCGCTGTTTCATCACGACTGTTGGTTCACCGTTACAATTTACGCGAGAACGATCCGGCGGCAGCGGGTAAAGATGCTTATATGGTCGAGCATTTGCGTAGAAAATTCGACCTATTGTACGTACCAGAGGCAACAGTAGAAGAATCCAATGAAAGTGCCGCTAGTACGTCCGAATCCGCATAACAAAACAAGATAATTGCTGAAGACACAACGTCTTAAACGAGTAATACGATAGGGCTTGATCAAATCCTAAAAGATATGATTCAAAGCCGGCCTTTTACGATTCCAGCGTTCTGGTTAGTTTAAAGGGCATAGAGGAACACATACGACACATTCACCAATTGGTTTTTGGAGTTTCATTGATATGCCGAGCAAAGAAGAAGTCTTTGATGCAGTAAAGAACATTCTGATTGAAGCACTTGCTTGTGATGATGACGAAGTAACGATGGGAGCTACGATGATTGGCGACCTTGGTGCCGAGTCCATTGATTTCCTGGATATCGTTTTCAATCTGGAACAAGAGTTCAGCATCTCGATCGATCGAGGCGAGCTATTCCCGGAAGACATTCTCAATAATGAAGAATACGTTGTAGACGGTGAAGTTAATGAAGCTGGAATTACAGCCTTGCAAGCACGTATGCCGTTTATCGATCTCTCTGGTTTTGCGGACAACCCGCGCATTCAGGATTTCGGAAATCTGCTGACAGTCGGCGACATTTGCTCTTTTGTAGTAAACAAGAGCGAATAACGTCCTTCATACTTTGAGTTGCCTGACTGTTCTGATCCGCTGAGCGTGTATTTGGATAAGGCAGCTAACGACTAACATTCCTTAGGATCGACGTATGCGCTGGTACTGGATCGATAGATTCGTTGAATTCGTGAGTGGTGAACGAGCCGTCACGGTGAAAAATGTGTCTATGGGCGAATCACACCTGCACGAGTACTGGCCAGGTTATCCAATCATGCCAGCGTCACTGATGGTCGAAGGAATGGCTCAAACGGGCGGTTTATTGGTCGGTGAAACTCAAGCTTGGCAGCACAGTGTTGTGCTGGCAAAGATCGGCAGGGCGAGTTTTGAGCATGTGGCCAGGCCTGGTGATGTCTTAAAGTACACGGCTATCCTTCAAGATGTACGTCCAGATGGTGGACTCGTACAGGGAACCGTTCACTGTAATGATGAGGAATTAGGGGTCGTCAACTTAGTCTTCGCATGCCTGACCGGTGAGATGGCCGATGTGAATCAGTTTTACGATGCAGACTTTATTAATCTGCTGAGGTCGCTTGGCTTATATGATGTCGGCGTGACAACTGATGGAGAGAAGCTTTTACCACCCGCTCATCTAGCAGCAGCTGAAGAATCACTCGCTGCAAATCTCGGTCTCTGAAGTCCGAAAGTGCTCGTACCTGCGCTTCCCAGATTCGGCTAAGCGCTATTAAAATCTAGGTATGTGCTAAGTTAAAAAGCGCTATCGCATCGAACAACAATTGTTCTGTAAGCTATGCGACTTAGCAGTAATAGGCTCACATTTTTATTGTGGCGTGTCGGAATAACACTAACAACGCTAATGACTTGAGCCATATCACCAATACGAGGTAATGAACATGACGCGACGCGTCGTTGTAACAGGTCTGGGATGTATTACGCCATTGGGAACGGATGTGGATACCCTGTGGAATAATGTCAAAGAAGGCAATTCAGCTGTCGGAACCATTAGTATCTTTGACGCCACAAAGTTCCCCACAACGATTGCGGCTGAAGTTCGTAATTGGGATGTAACTCAGATCGGCGAAGAGGCGGAGGTTTGGAAAAATCGTAGCCGCCATAGTGGATTTGCAGTAGGTGCTGCCAAACAAGCCATCGAGGCCTCTGGAATTCAGGATTGCGAAATCGATCGCGCACGATTTGGGCTCTACCTCGGTTGCGGCGAAGGCTTTCAGGATTTCAATGACTTTAACAGTATGGTCGCAGGTGCCATTACCGAAGAGGGAATCGATCTTGCTGAATTCATGAATGTCGGATTCGAACGTTTGAATTTCGAGTATGAATGGGAGCAGGAGCCCAATATGCCCATCGCTCACGTCGCAGGCATGTTCAACATTCAAGGTCCCGTTGCAAATACGCTAACGGCATGTGCTGCAAGTAATCAGGCTGTAGGTGAAGCTACTGAGATGATTCGCCGCAATGCCGCAGATGTGATGCTTGCCGGTGGTGCACATAGCATGATTCATCCCTTTGGATTGACAGGCTTTAATCTGCTAACCGCTTTGTCAACAAATAACGAGAATGCAACAGGTGCCAGCCGTCCGTTTGACCGACTCCGTGACGGATTTGTCCTTGGCGAAGGATCTTCCATGATGGTCCTCGAAGAGCTTGAGCATGCAAAAGCACGTGGTGCACATATCTACGGAGAAATTCTCGGCTACGGTTCAACTGCTGATGCATATCGAGTAACGGATCAGCATCCGGATGGTCGTGGTGCAGTTGGCTGCATGACACGCGCAATCAAAAATGCCGGTATCGATCCATCCGATATCGACTACGTTAACGCACACGGTACAAGCACTCCAGTTAACGACAAGGTCGAAACGAAGTCCTGTAAGAACGTCTTTGGTGAAGATGCACCGCCGATATCGAGCACCAAGAGCATGATGGGGCATCTCATTACCGCTGCCGGTGCAACGGAATTGATGGTTTGCCTATTGGCCATCAATGAAAACATCTTGCCACCGACTATCAACTACGAGAATCCAGATCCTGAATGCGATCTAGATTACGTACCAAACGAAGCGAGAGAAGCCGAGTGTAATATGGTGCTCAACAACAGCTTCGGATTTGGTGGCCAAAACGTATCAACGGTTGTCGGCCAATTCACCGACTAGTGAATGCTGATTAGCTCTTGTAAGAGCATGTCTCAGGTTCTAATACCCAATCTTCGGTGGATTTGGAGCCAGAAAATCTCGCGGCGATCGAGTTGTGTAGTACGGATATGCTGTGGCTGGTGTCTGAGGACCACCTTGCATGCCTTGCATCGGCATCTGTCCTTGTGCTGCGTGCCATCCTGGATTTAGTGGTGGTATGTAGTCATTGGAAACTGGTCCCAATCGTTGCCCGCCGCCTGGACCTTGCATCGCTGCTGATTTCCTATGTTGCATTTGATTACAGCCAGTAGCGGTTACAATCAATCCGATTAACAGCAGTCCCAATACCCTCTTCATTTGCCGCTATTCCTTCTTCTTGCGTGGCAGCTGTCTCAAGTCACAAACGACTGACGAGAGATTCATTCAGGCCCTGTTCCGACCCCGTGTGCATTATTACAGCACTGCATAGACCTACACGGTCTGAAAGAGTTATCGGTTGTTCTAAACCGCAGAATTGAACAAATCGTTATAAGTCCACCTTTTGAATGGATCATTTTGCACTCGTGCTTTCGACAAAAACACCGCAAATAGCGGTCGATATTGGTTCTTTGGGTCGTTTTTGCTACAAGTACTGCTTGGAACTCACTACCTTTTCGGCGCCAACGTATCGTTTACGGTAAATAACCCCCGCTGGATTAATTCTCGCTGAGCTGATGAAGAACTTCTTTCGAGCAGTAAAACTAGGACTCCCTCTGCGCATGACGCTAGTAGGAATCGTCGTTTGTTCGTTGCTCGTAGCGGTGTTTTGGAGCATTAACATCGGCACGGTTTACCCACTTGTTGAGGTCGTGTTTCAGGGAAAATCAGCACCCGAATGGGTAGATGAACAGGTCGACTCATACCAATCTCAAGTCGATACGCTGCAAGAAAAAATATCGCAATTAAGTCAATCTGGAACAGCTAGTGGGCAAATCCAAACGCTTGAATCCAAATTGGAAGCTGCTTCTAATTCGCTCGCATGGAGGCAGAAGGTACAGCCCGTCATTCACGATGTCATGCCCACTGATCCATTCCAAACCATGATTGCAGTTGTGGTATTTATGCTTTGTGGAACTGTGATCAAAGGCATGCTCTTAATGGCAAACATGATTCTGGTTGAGCGGTTTACTCAACGCAGCATGTTCAGCCTCAGAAATAACTTCTACCGAAATACACTGCAAATGGAACTGGCGTCATTTGGAAATGATCGCACTTCCGGATTGATGAGTCGATTTACGAATGACATGAACCAATTGCGCATGGGTATAAACAGCCTGCTCGGAAAAACGGTGCGGGAACCGCTGAAAATGGCTGCCTGTTTAGTAGGTGCTGCGTTGATTTCCTGGCAGTTGTTGCTGTTTTGTTTAGTGATAACTCCCGTCGCGGGAATTGCGATTTCCGCTCTGGCCAAGGCCATTAAACGAACAAGTATGAGAGCCATGGAAGAAATGTCCAACCTATACAAGGTATTGAGTGAGTCGTTTGGCAATATCGAAGTGGTGAAGGGTTACACCATGGAAGAGCATGAGCAAAATCGATTTCGTGACACGGCTGAGGAATATTATCACAAAAGTATGCGAATCGCTTTTTTTAATTCGCTAAGTCGACCGACCACTGAGATTCTCGGTATGACAATCGTCGGCTTAGGGATGCTGAGCGGAGGCTATTTGGTTTTACGTCAACAAACTCATTTGTTCGGAATCGAAATGACACCATCTCCATTGGGGTTTGGAGAGATCATGACGTTCTTTGCAATGCTCGTCGGCGCAAGTGATCCGCTTCGAAAGCTGGCCGATGTCTTTAATAGCATCCAAAGGAGTGCGGCTGCAGCAGACAGGATCTTTGAGCTTGCAGACCGCCAACCAGCTGTAAGAAACACTGAAAAGCCAACGGATATGCCGGAGAGAATCGAGCATATCGAATTCCAAAACGTGTCGTTTCATTACCACGAAGGCAATCTGATACTGCAGGATGTCAATCTGAGAATTAATGCTGGTGAGACCGTTGCTTTGGTGGGGCCAAATGGCTGTGGCAAAAGTACACTCGCCAGAATGATCACGAGATTTCAAGATCCAACGGTTGGCTGCGTGTCGTTAAATGGGATCGATGTGCGCGAATTCAAGCAGCAAGACTTGCGTGCTGATATGGGTCTGGTAACCCAAAAAGCATTGTTGTTTGATCAAACGGTACGTGACAACATCCTCTACGGCAGTAAACATGTCGAGGCAGATGCAGCGGTTGCCGCAGCGAAGCAAGCAAAAGCTCATCAATTCATTACTGAGAAGCTGCCTGAAAGTTACGACACGGTCGTTGGAGAGGGTGGTAACAAACTCTCTGGTGGCCAGCGACAGAGAATTGCCTTGGCGAGAGCAATTTTGCGGGATCCCAAAGTGATGATCCTCGATGAAGCCACGAGCCAAGTTGATTTAGAGAGCGAACAGGTGATTCATCAGGTATTACGCGCATTTCTCGTCGGACGCACCGCTGTCATGATAACGCACCGTCTGTCGACGCTTGACTTGGCAGATCGAATCATTGTCATGGATAAAGGCCAAATTATCGACGACGGCACCCATGACGAATTAATGTCACGCTGTGCCATCTATCAACGCATGACCTCAGCAGGCCGCGCCGCTGGCTAAACCACAAACTAATTCAAGACAGTCATGTATTCCAAGATCATCCGAGATCATGGACACCCACTCTTTGCCGTCATCTGAGTGGACGAGATCATGGACACCGACGAGATCATGGACACCCACTTTTTGTCTGAGTTGCTAAACATAGACTGTCCATGATTTTACGAGCTTGCCGATTTCAAAGAGAAATCTAAGAGAAATCTAAGACAGGCATAGTTTAAAGGGGTTTTTCGGGCCTTTTAGAGCCAGGAAACATAGACTGTCCATAATTTTGATCGGCAAAAAACATAGACTGTCCATGATTTTTGATTTTGACTGGCTAATTCAAGACAGTCATGTATTCCGAGATCATGGAGATCTTGGACGAGATCATGGACACCCACTTTTTGTCTGCGTTGCTAAACATAGACTGTCCATGATTTTACGAGCTGGCTGATTTCAAAGAGAATTCTAAGAATTCTAAGACAGGCATAGTTTTTTGGGAATCTAAACGCGATTCGGATTATTTTCTGCCATTGTCAGCGTTTTGGCACACTGCGTGCATAACTAATAAGCAGTACCGTTGGTTCTCAAAGCAGCACCTTATGTGATGCTGGAGGAATCAGGGTAGATGTCGTCAGCGGTTAGAGTAATTGCTGACCTCATCTCAGCGGGGCTGGAACAGAGACAAAGAGTGCAACAGGCCGAAACACTGCCTTTTTCCCGACAAATACGAGAAGTTAGCGCTCTCATCCGTTATTTTTTGGGAGGTTAAGGCAGGACAGTGGCAGGCCCATTGTGATCGGTTGCATCTACCCTTGTAGGCAATCGATGTACAGGTAAGGTTGGCTGGCAAGATCAGCCGGCCTTGCCTGTTTTTTTGTGCTGTCTCAAAACGATACAATTGTTCGGTTTTGATACTGAAATTTTGCCTTAACAAACACGTAATATAGAGGCACTCTGAGAGAAATTGGAGTATATTCAATTGGAGGTATTTTCTCTGTTTTTCAACCAAAAAGCAGGAAAAATGGGTACATTCCCATACTGCCAATCGTTTTGCTTTTAGGTGTGTCAATAAGTGACAAGTGGATCTTGATTCCAGGAAGATTTAGACCATGAAATGGTATTCGAACATGCTTCGTAGCAAATTCGCTCTAACTGCAGCGGTGCTCTTCACAATGGTAACGTGCGTCGCTGTCGACGCACTGGCCCAATCAGCATCGACTTCAGATTTTGGCATACCAGAAGTCAAGTTTATAAATCAACAAGTTCGCCAGCAGTGGACTGATTATCAGATCAAGCCTTCGATGCAGGCAACTGAAGGTGAATGGGTTCGTCGCGTTTATCTAGACATTATCGGGCGCGTACCGACAATTGATGAGCTTCAAGCATACACCAGTGACCGGGATCGGGAAAAGAAAGTGAAGCTTGTTCAATCACTGCTTCACGATGACAAATACACCGAAGAATACGCAAAGAATTGGACAACGATTTGGACGAATGTACTGATCGGTCGCAGTGGTGGCACAGAGCGGAATAGCCTCACAAACAGAGAAGGAATGCAGAAGTTCCTTCGGGATTCCTTTGCTCGCAACAAGTACTACAACGAAATGGTGTACGAACTGGTAACCGCGACTGGCAGTAACTCACCTGGACAAGAGAGTTTCAATGGTGCAGTCAATTTCTTGACCATGAAGCTCGAAGAAAATGCGACTCTTGCTACGGCCCAAACATCACGGATCTTTCTAGGGCTTCAGGTTCAGTGCACTCAATGTCACAACCACCCATTCAACGAGTGGAAGCAACAGAAGTTCTGGGAGATGAATGCATTTTTCCGACAGACACGAGCACTACGTCGATTCACTCCAGGCACCCGAGATGTATCATTCGTGGAGCTGATTAATCAGGATTTTGGTGGTGAGGGTCTGACACAGACACCCGATAAGGCTGACATTTACTACGAGTTGCGAAACGGCGTTACACGTGTCGCATATCCAGTGTTTGTAGACGGAACGAAGATCGATCCGAGCGGTTATGTGGAAGATGTCGTGCGTCGAACTGAATTAGGAAAATTGATCACCGAATCCGAATACATGGATAAGATGGTTGTGAATCGTATGTGGTCGCACTTCATGGGTTATGGATTCACCAAGCCAATTGATGATATGGGGCCACACAATCCAGCGACTCACCCGGAACTTGTGTCTTACCTTGGTGCTCAGTTCCGTCAAAAGAATTATGACTTAAAGGAACTAATCAGCTGGATTGCCTTAAGCGAATCATATTCGCTATCGAGTCGCACCAACTCGACAAATGAGACAGTTGATGATCCTGTGCTTGGCGAAACTCCCAAGTTCAGCCGATTCTATTTACGGCAGATGCGAGCTGAAGAATTATACGAATCACTTGTTACAGCTACACAGGCTGCCAATGGCAAAGGTAGCTATGAAGAGCAAGAGCGAAGAAAAGGCCAGTGGCTAAGTCAGTTTATTACTGCTTTCGGTAACGACGAAGGTGAAGAAGGCACGACGTTTAATGGCACAATTCCTCAAGCACTCATGATGTTCAATGGTGATTTGATCAAAACTGCGAGCAGTAAGGGCAACGGTAGTTTCCTATCCAACCTCGCGAACGACTCAGAGCTGAATAACACTCAGAAGATCAATCACCTGTTTCTCGCTGCCCTTGCGAGAAAACCATCAACGACTGAAGTTAAAGTTGCAAATCAACTGCTACTAGCACGCAAAGGAGAGTTAGTAGCAGCATTACAAGACATTTGGTGGGCGGTATTGAATTCAAATGAATTCATACTTAACCACTAATCATCATTTCATTCAGCCGGTAACAGGCTGAATTTCAGGAGAATTATCATGTCAAAACTAGCAAGAAATGGAATGTCACGTCGGCATTTCATGTCTCATATGACTGGTGCATCGTCGATGGTTATTCCATCACTAGCGATGGGTCAGACATTGCAAGACAACGCTGAAGATCTTAAGCGTCGCCGCAAGAGCGCTATCCTGTTATGGATGGGCGGCGGTCCGTCAACAATGGATATCTGGGATCTTAAGCCTGGCGCACCGACTGGTGGACCATTCAAGCCAATTGCCACAAGTGGAAATGCTCAGATTTCAGAGCACATGCCATTAATGGCAAAACAAATGCATAACATGGCAGTCGTACGTTCCATGAGTACGCGTGAAGCAGATCATGGTCGTGGACGTTACTACATGCACACTGGTTATGTACCAAATCCAAATATCGAACATCCAAGCTATGGTGCTGTTCTTTCCAATCAGCTGATTGACCAGCGACCTGAACTTGAAATTCCGCCATTTGTAGCTGTCGGTGGTGGAAGCGTAGGCCCCGGTTTCCTTGGCATGTCCTGGGCACCGTTTACCGTGAGTAGCACGGGCCAAGTTCGCAACTTGCAAATGGGATTAGACGACACACGTCTGTACCAGCGCATGTATGCACTCGATTTGATCGAGAAAGGCTTTATCAACCAACGACGTGGTTCAGCTGCCACAGATCATCAGAAGATTCTAAAGAAGACTCTTAACCTGATGACAAGTGAGCAAATGGAAGCGTTTAAGGTGGCCAGCGAACCGGACAACGTAAAAGAACGATATGGAAATACTAACTTCGGCCGAGGATGCCTCATGGCACGCCGTCTGGTAGAAGTAGGTGTTCCGTTTATCGAAGTCGGTCTTGGCGGATGGGACAACCATTCAAATATCCATGCAACGTTGCGAGATCAAAAGTTGCCGGAACTTGATCAGGCGATGAGCGCCTTGATTGAAGATCTGGAACAACGTGGACTCCTTGAGGACACAGCAATTGTCTGGATGGGCGAATTCAGCCGCACACCACGTATCAACGGTAATGCCGGTCGTGATCACTGGGCACGAAGCTGGAGTGTTGCTGTGGGTGGAGCTGGCATGAATGGTGGCATCGCGGTTGGTGAAACTAACTCCGATGGTACACGAGTGGAAACAGACCCATACACATCTCAAGATGTTATGGCTTCCGTCTGTAAAGCACTCGGAATTTCACTCCAAACGACCTTTACCAGCAATAACGGGCGACCAATGAAAATCGCCAATAGCGGTAAAGTGATTAAGGAGCTGTTCTCCTAAGCCAAGTAACTCTTGGTTATTGAAATGATGAATAGAAGGCCGGGATCCCGCTTTTGGGTTCCCGGCTTTTCTTTTGAATTACAATATGCCAAAGGCTGCAACACGAACGGCCAACCCAAAAGCATGCTTATTTTCATGAGTTAATCTCTCGATACAATCTACTTTTCTGAGTACTTCAACTGCCACTGAGACGTTCCATATATAGGAAAGTCTTCGGCTCGTTTAAGCGTATGAAGCAACAACCCAATAGCCAGACTTTGGACATTGTTCAGTTGATATCGCAGCACCAGAGTGGTGTATGGCGTTATCTTCGTGTTATTGGTTGTGAAGCAACACTCGCAGATGACATCACCCAGGAGACTTTCCTGAAGTTATACAACTCTGAGTTTGAACAACTCAGTGATGCTGCCACTGCATCGTATTTGCGAAAGATAGCATTCAACCTCTACATCTCTTATCAGCGGCGCGCTGGAAGAACCGTATTGGTTGACGATATTTCCGCACTTGATACCACTTGGCAGCGATGGGCCGGATCAGATAACGGAGATGGCGTCATCGAGAAACTTAACGAATGCATGGAGTTTCTCGCTGACCGCGCACGTGAAGCGTTACAGCTTCGATTTCGCGAACAACAAAGTAGGAAGGAAATAGCCCAGTCATTGGATATCACCGAACACGGCGCACGAAATCTAATGCAACGTGCAAAAGCACAACTGAAAGACTGTGTTGAGGGAAAAATCAATTCGGAAAACAACGATGTTGATCCAGAATAACTGAGCAATTTTAAAGTGGTACAAAGCAACGACAATTCGAATGAAAGCGGCATCTGGGAACCGATGCTCGACGCATTATTGGATGAGTCCCTCGGTTCGGCTACGCCGCCAGATGTAACCAACGATGTTATGCGGCGCATTCAATCGGACTCAGTTGCTGTAACTAGTCGACAATCCTACACAGCACACAAACAGAAAAGTCGCTTAGTCCCATGGCTAATCGCAGCCGTTGTATTAATTGGCATTGGCACTGGTTTGATAGTCGCACTTAATACGCAAGAAAATCAAACTGTAGAGATTGCGGAGAACCGCAACCAAGAAGAGCAAAGCCCCGACGACAATCCTAACAACGGCATGATTGCGGAAACGCATATAGAAAACAATAATCCTGATCCAAATGAAGATGTAAAGCTGATCGGGCCAAGTCA
>JBJLEE010000042.1:0-23629 GCA_045566075.1 Pirellulaceae bacterium
GTGCAAAGCTTGCTTTCAAAGCCAGATGATAACGCTGGAAGTGACCTGCCGAATTCGACGATGGGCGACCCTGACATCGACTGCACTCTCATTGCGGATGTGATTACTGCGCCGATTGAATTTGCTGTTGCGGTTGATCTAATTCTTGGCCCTCGTTCACATTTCGTGTTCAGTGCTAGCGACGAGTTAGTTCCTCTTATAAAGAGTAAGCTCACAAACGACTTAAAGGGACGTGTCGGCATAATCACCCACCAGACGATCGAGAGCTTAGCGAAACCAAATAAGGATCTCAGTAACCACCGCAACGTAATTTGCTGTGCGAGTACACTTGTTGAGGCGGATGCACGTTACAAATCAGTTGTAGACCAATTTCTTGGATTTACTTGGGTCGTTGAGGATCTTGAGACCGCGCGCACACTGTGGACGCAGCACTCAGGAACGCTTCAGTTCATCACTAAGCACAACGAACTCGTTGACTTTCAAGGTAATGTCATCCTTGGAATCGAGGATGCCGCGACAGGGTTAATTTCGCGCCGTAGTGAATTACGGCAGCTTCAGCAGCAGCAATACATTCTTGATGTTCAGATTCGTGAAAACCAACAAGAGGTTCAGCGGCTTTCAAATAATGTCCACCAGGAAGAAATACGAATCAAGCGTGTTGCTGATACCATTCAGGGATTGAATGAACAGCTCGTAGAACATCGCGTAAAAACCGAAACGCAACGACAGCGACTTGAACAACTTGAACAGCAATCCACCGATCAGGACTCCGAGATTAGAGCGGAGCGAGCACGGCAGCACAAAACTCAAGGTGAGTTGCGTGAAAATGAGCAAGATAAGCAGGCACTGGATACGGAATTGCATCGCCTGAATCAAAAGCTCGAACAAGCTGATCTGGATGTCGCAGATCTCGAGCATCAACGACACGAGCATCAGCGAACAGCAACAGCGCTGCAAATCGATCTGGGAACGGTTGACCAACGCAGAACAGCACTGCGTGAGCAACTTCGACAATTCCAGGAAGATCATCACGAACGAACGCAGACAATTTCTCAACATGAACAGCAACTGGCAGAAGCGGACTACCGGCTACGTGAATCGGTCATGCACGCTTTACATGCAAGTACGCGATTGTCAGAGAAATATTTGCAAAAGCAGGAATCGCGTCGCAACACATTTAATATCCAGAAACGCCAATTGCAACTCACCGATGAACGGCGGACGTTGCAATTGTCCATCGATGAGCTCAACAAGCAACAAGATGAACACACCTCTCAAAAGCATGCCCGGGAATTGGAAGCCGGTGAGTTGCGGTTGCAGCGAAGTCAGCTGAAAGATCGCTTTCTCGAAGATTACAACATCGATATCGAAGTGCAAAAGCCCATTGCTAGTCCTGACGAAGAAGAATCCGGCAGTGAAGTTGAACAGGAAATCGAAGGGCTGCGGCGAAAGATTAATAACATCGGTGCTGTAAACATGGAAGCTCTTGAAGAGCTAACGGATCTTGAAGATCGTTTCGAAAACCTGTCGACGCGTTTTAAAGACATTCAACAAAGCAAAGCTAATCTCGAGAAAATCATCGAGAGTATCGACGCCGATAGCCGTCGCCTGTTCGTTGAAACGCTCGATGCGATTCGCCTAAATTTCCAGACGCTCTATCGCAAGGCATTCGGTGGCGGTCAAGCTGACATTCTTCTTGAGGAAGGAGTCGACGTGTTGGAGGCAGGTGTGGAAATCACCGCTAGCCCACCTGGTAAAGCTGCCATAAACCTATCCCTTTTAAGTGGTGGAGAAAAAGCACTTACCGCTGTTTCACTGATTCTGGCAATGTTCCAATTTCGTCCAAGTCCGTTTTGTGTGCTGGATGAAGTCGATGCACCATTTGATGAAGCCAACATTGGGCGTTTTATTAATGTGCTCAGAGACTTTCTCGATAATACACGGTTTATACTCGTCACACATTCCAAGAAAACCATGACTGCAGCTGACCTGATTTATGGTGTTACGATGCAGGAATCAGGCGTTAGTAAACAGGTTAATGTTCGATTCGAAGATGTTGATGACCAAGGCCATTTCAGCGAAGACGTACTAAAACGGAATAAGGCTGCCTGATCGTCATTAGATACTGGTTATTCACATTGCGCTCACTGTGGCAAATCGGAGAATTCTAGCAGATATTTCTTCCTTCCTGTTTTAGCTACTTATCCCACCTTTCCTAACTATGCTGCCTCAGCGTAAACCCCTTGTTTTACGTAATCAAAAGCCTCTTCCCAGCTTTCTGCAAACAGCATGATTGATACGTTTGGAAACAGCGTTAGGGACGATTTCACCCGACTTGTCGTTACGTCTGCTAGAACTTTCTAAAGTCCTACCCCCTTAAAACTCGAAGAATAGTTGTGGAAGGCAACGTTATTGTTGATTCACTCTGTGAAGCAGCAAAAACAGCCAACCAAGGGGGGGATTTCTGAGAGTTACCTGGTAACGCTCACAACAGATCGTATACATACCGGTTAGACCACTGGTGATCTGTCGACGGAGATTCTCTCTACCCAACGAACCGCCGCACGGTTTTGGGACCAGCGACCACGTATTCGATGCCCAGGCATGTTAGACGCACGGCATCTGAAACGAGATTGCAACATTACCACTACCGACGAGTTGTTACACAACTCACCAAAAACAAGAAGCAGGAAAGTGCCCCTTCCTCAGTCGCTTGTTGGCCATTCACGCCCCACACGTGTTTAATGGCTCGCTCATCGGAGCAGACAGGTATTGGGGCCACCACGGATGTTTCTTTTTCCTCGCGGGAACATCCAACGGAGAGGTCAACGAGAGAGCAATGGAGAACCTGAAATGAAGGTTTTCACAACTGGACAAGTCGCAAAAATCTGTAAAGTCGCCCCGCGCACGGTTAGCAAATGGTTCGATTCGGGCCGCCTAAATGGTTACCGTATTCCTGGAAGCCAGGATCGTCGAATTCCTCGGGATTCGCTTATCCGCTTCCTCAAGGAACACGGTATGCCCCTTGGCGATCTAGAAGACGAAGCCATGGCTAAGGTTTTGATCGTAGCACAAGATCAAGTGCTGATCGAAAACCTTAAACGTGAGCTGCCACCAGAAAGATCTTTCAAAGTTGCAGTCGCTGCAAGTGGTTTTGAAGCCGGTATTCAGGCTGAAAGTTTCCACCCGGACTGCATCATTGTAGATTTCTCAATCGGCAAGATTGAAGCTTTACAGATTTGCCAAAATCTACGTAAGAACCATGACTTTGCTGAAACCATCTTAATTGCATTACTACCTGATGTAGGTGCACCGATGAGTTTCGACCGAAGTAGCATCAACGAAACGTTCAAAAAGCCATTCGATGCGGGACTGCTGGCTGAACGACTTCGAACGCTGATCGGAGCAAAGAAAGAACTGGTTTAACTTAAACCAGCTCGCCGCGCCAATACAACGCAGTCGTAGTCTAGACCACTACGACTGCGTTTTTTTGCGCCTATTTTCCATCACGAACGTAGTCACCGCTTTTGCCACCGGTTTTTTTCAAGAGCTTTACGTCCAAGATCGTCATACTACGGTCTACAGCCTTGCACATGTCGTAGATGGTAAGAGCCGCAACGGAAACAGCCGTCATCGCTTCCATTTCAATCCCGGTGCGAGCCTGAATTTGTGTCTCGGCGGTTATGACGATCGTATTGTCACCTTCTATCTCAAAATCCAGGGTGACGCTATCAAGTCCGATGGAATGACATAGCGGAATCAGCTCGCTGGTCCGTTTGGCACCCATGATTCCAGCTAATCGGGCGACTTCGAGCACATCGCCCTTCTTGGAATCCTGCGACTGGACCATCTCGAGTGTTGCCGGATTCATTTGAATACGACCACAAGCGACAGCAGTGCGGTGCGTTACCGGCTTCGCGCCGACGTCCACCATACGACTGGCACCGCTCTCATCAAAGTGTGTAAATTCGCTCATGCCTTCCATGATAGCAACCGCGGACGATTATGTCTCAACTGCATGGCGCATCGACAAACTTGCTTCAATCAGGAATTATGCCGAAAAATGGCGGCTGACGTTTAACTATCGCCGTCGTTGCAGGATCGGTTGCAATTCATCTACAAAATCACGTACATCTGTAAACTCGCGATAGACGCTCGCAAACCGCACGTAGGCCACCTGATCCAGCATGGAAAGATGTTCCATCACAATTTCACCTACTTCGTGCGATGAAATCTCGTTTTCAAACCGCGAATACACTTCGCCTTCTACCGCTGAAATCGTCGACTCAATTTCCTCAGAGCTAATCGGTCGTTTCCAGCAAGCTTTGATAATACCGTGGCGGATCTTATCACGGATAAATGGCTCTCTCACGCCGTCCTTTTTGACAACCTTTATAGAAAGCTCTTCCAGACGCTCATGTGTGGTATAGCGTCGATTGCAATTCAAGCACTCACGGCGTCGCCGGACGGAAAAGCCGTCAGCAGAACTACGGCTATCCAATACGCGATCGTTATCGGTCTGACAAAACGGACATCGCATGACGCTACCCTTAGAAATCATCCATGACAAGTTGCCTGTAATTCTCCACAGTCTGCGAAAAATTGCTAGAAGTTATTTCGCCATTCTCAAATCTTTTTTGCCGTGTGTAATAACGAAAACCAGATAGCTAAGCATTCCTATCACTACGACTTGCGTTTCTTTTCGACCAGCGACCAGTCCTTACGCTGACGCGATGAAGGAATTCCCATTTTCTTGCGGTACTTTGTGATTGTTCGACGAGCCACGGTCATACCCGCTTCTTTTAGTCGCCGCACCAACTCATCATCGCTATGTGGCTTGGCCTTATTCTCCTGATCGATCAGTTCCTGGAGCTTGATTCGAATAATGTCCCATGCGACGTCCTCGCCGTCTTCACCCACCGTACCGCCCACGAAGAATCGTTTTAATGAGAACAGACCACGAGGAGTTTGAATCCACTTATCATCAACTGCGCGGCTAACCGTTGTCACATGCACCCCTACGACATCAGCGATTTGCTGCATCTTAAGCGGCACGATACGTTCGGGCCCATGCTTGAGAAACTCCTGCTGTACATCAACGATAGCATTCGCAACTGACTTTAACGTCGACCGTCGCTGTTGAATGGCATCAACGAGCCACTGTGCTGCGTTTACTTTACGTCGAATGTATTCCTTTTCTTCTTTTGTAGCTGTCGCATCACTCAGGCGTTCCCGGTAATAGCGGCTGATTCTGATCGTCGGAATCCAGGAATCTTCTACCGTGACAAAATACTGTCCATCTTCCGATTCATGAAGCACAAGGTCTGCCGTGACGGCCTGATTATGATGATCAACAAATCTGGCTCCCGGAATCGGATCCAATTCACCGATTAATGCGACAAGCTCATCAATCCTTTCAATCGAGAGTCCGGTCTTCTTCTGAATAAGTGGTAAACGATTGTGAGTCAGATCGTCTATATATTCCTGGATAAGAACGAGCAGATCGTTTTTGTCAGATGTCGTTAACCAGTCCAGTCGCCCTTTCGGCTGGGTCCCTTGAATTACTTGAATGCGCAAACACTCCGACAAGTCCCGTGCACCAATGCCACTTGGATCCAGACTCTGCACCACCTCCAACCCATGCTCCGCCAGGGCAACCTCTTCGGGTGTTGCATCCCGCGGCAATAGATCTCTCACAGGTGTTTTCAAATATCCGCCATCTTCAGCCTGAAGCATTGAAATAATGCGTTTAGCCATATCAAGTAATTCAGTATCCAAATCCAGATCATGTAGCTGAAGTGCCAGGTGATCCTGCAAGGACTCCGGCTTCTCGACTATATTTGCCAACGCATCATGATGATGGTCCGCAATTTGCTGTACACGGTCGGCGGAGATTCTCGGTTGCTCATCAAAATGATCAGGCACATCCAGATGCATATCATCAAGACGCTGAAAATCATCAGCATTATCCGAATCCTGATCAACGACGAGCTCCTGTTCGATATCGTATTCGTCGGCTTCATCCGGACTTTCATCCTCATGAGCCTCTTGTTGCAGCTCAATCGTCGGATTCTCCGTCATTTCCTGTTCAATGCGTTCCTGCAGCTGCATTACACTCAACTGCAGAATTTCCATCGACTGGATCATCCGAGGAGCCAGTTTTTGGACCTGTTGTTGGCGAATCTGCTGTGAAAAAGAAAGACGCATCCGAGGAACTTTTTGGAACCGTTAAGAATGCAATGTGCGAATGGCTATATGTAACAACGATCAAACGATCTAGTACTTTTGCCTGCCATTGATTGCATCGGCCAAGATCTCCTTATTTGTAAATTCAAGAATACTTCCGGTTGTGATTCCACGCGCCAGTCGCGTCACGGAAACTGGAAGGTCTGAAAGCAAATTAGATATATGCAGCGCTGTTCCATCGCCCTCGACCGTTGGATTCGTCGCCATGATGACCTCCGTAATGCCACCTTCACGCACCCGGTCTACCAACTTATTCATCGTCAGCTGTTCCGGCCCGATACCTTCCAGTGGTGCAATACGCCCAAGCAGCACGTGGTACAAGCCGTTATAGACAGCCGCCTGTTCAAGTGACATCAGATCACGTGGCTGCTCAACAATGCACAGTATCTCTTGGTCTCGTTTGGGATCATTGCATACTTCGCATAGCTCGCCTTCAGCGAGATTAAAACACCGGTCGCAATATCGGACGTTTTCACGGACATCTCGAATCGCATCCGCAAGTGAAACTGCTTCGGTCTTATGTACGCGGAGAATGTGATATGCCAGTCGTTCTGCGCTCTTACGCCCGATCCCCGGCAGCTTCCCGAGTTGGGTGATCAAGTTAGTTACAGATTCGCTTAGTTGTGCCATGCTTTTTGCATCCTGCTATCGAGGCGGCAATGGGTTGCCGTCATCGTCTGAGTCTTCACTTCCTATTTGCTCTTCACTGGTTTCCGTCACGGTACTGCTGCTAATGTCGTTATGCTCTGAGCTACTCTCACTTTGTTCGGTTGGACCGAAGCCAAATCCGGCCATCGCTTTTTCCAATCCCGGCATGTTCAATCCGCCGGCCATCGACTGCATTGCTTCGGCGTGAGCTTGCATCGCTTTCTCTCGGGCTTGATTTACCGCCGCAGGCACTAAGTCTTCGATCATCTCCCGCTCTCGGTTATCAACAAGCAGCGGGTCAATTTTCAATTGCAACATCTCTCCAAGTCCATTGACGACAACGGTGACCATCCCGCCTCCAGCCGAACCGTCAATTTTCTGCAGACGCAATTGAGCCTTAAGTTCTTCAACTTTCCCACCCATTTGTTGGGCCTGTTCAAACATCGACTTTAGATTTCCGAGAGCCTTAAACATTAGGTCAATTCCTTATTGTTTTTGTGTAAAACCGCTGCTACTTGGCAGGAGCAACCTCAAACATTCACACTTCGTGTACGGTAAAACCTCTGCCCACGACTTGTGATTCACCTCAGTGCCCAGATCGTCGTGGAAGAACAGCACCACTCGACTTCGCAATAAACACCCTGCTTGCCATGGATAACCATTAGCAGAATCAAGATTGTTTACGCGGAGCATCCACCCGGACGATTTCCGCGTCAAACACCTCCGCAGCCTTTTGAATCAGCGGATGTTGTTCGACTTCACGGGCACGCTGTCTGCTGTTTTGTGCAACAGACGTTGATTGAGCGGGCGGTGCAGCCTGTTCCTCGATCAACTCAAAGCTTAGCACGACCTTTTGCCCAGTCACTTGGCGTAGTGCGGACTCTAGACTCTGCTTACGCTCCGGCCGTTCACACGAGGATTTGTCGAAATTATATTTCGATGGAAATCTAACAACTAGTCGATTTGGCGCAATAATTGCTAAAGAAACAGCTTTTTTTGCATAGTCTGATGTCAAATCATCAAGATTTTCTAAGGAATCTCGCCAAAGTTGCATCAAATTAGCATCGGTCAAGTCAGTAATATTTTCCGGAATCTCCGCGAGTTGCGGTGCGGCAACCTCCTCAACCGGAGGTTTTTCTACACTATCGTCCGTTTTTTTTTGAGTGTCGCCGGCCGTTGTCGGTTCCGCAGTAGCATTGTTTGGAGTGCTTGGATTGTTTGGAGTGCTTGGATTGTTTGGAGTGCTTGGATTGTTTGGAGTGCTTGGATTGTTTGGAGTGCTTGGCGACCTGTTAGCTTGAGTTGGCGGCGAGTTACTGCTTACCCCACCAATGGAAAGATTTCCCGACTCCAACGCTTTGATGAGCGTCGTTATTTGCTCAAGTTCTTCCAGCGATGCAATTCGAATGAGTGCCGTTTCTAACTGGATTCGAACATGAACGCTACGCGAAAGCCGTCGAACCGTTTCCTGCATCACTTCTAACGCCGCTAATAACGTCTGGCGACCCCATGCCTGTGCAAGCGGTGATAGCCTCTCAAAGTGAGATGCATCGGTAAATCGAAGGATATCTGATTCGCCTCCAACAGAAATCGCGAGTAAATCCCGCAACAAGCCTAACAACTGATCGATCAGCTGTTCCGGTTTCGCGCCATCTTGCAATGCAACATCTAATGCCTTCAAGGCCTGAGCTGCTTCACGTTGGTGTAATGACTCCAGAATATCAAGCAATTGACCAACGGCTGTCGTACCCAACAGTAAATGGACTTCGTCCAATCCAATATGCCCCTGGCAATACGACATAACTTGTTCAAGCAGCGACTGGCTATCTCTCATAGAGCCACCGGCACGGCGAGCAATGACACTCAGCGCTTCGTCATCTGCCGTCATCTGCTCGTTACTGACAATCTGCTGCAGTCTTCCAAGAATCTCATGTACAGCGACCGGAGCAAAATCGAACCGCTGGCATCTTGATCTGACGGTAATCGGCAATCGTTCGGGCTCTGTTGTGCAGAAGATAAAGCGAACGTGCTCTGGTGGTTCTTCGAGCGTTTTCAGCAGCGCGTTAAATGCTGGCCCGGTCAGCATGTGCACTTCGTCGATGATATAGACCTTGAATCGCGATCGGCTTGGTCGCACATTGACGTTTTGTCGCAGGTCCCGAATATCTTCTATACCGCGATTACTAGCACCGTCAATTTCTATCACGTCCATATCTTCACCAGACGTAATGCTCTGGCAGATATCACAGTTATTACATGGTGTAGGTGTTGGACCTTCACTACAGTTAAGCGCCTTGGACAAGACTCGCGCCGTCGACGTCTTGCCGACTCCACGTGCACCGGTAAATAGATAAGCGTGACCAACACGATTTGTCTCAATCGCATTACCAAGTGCGCGAACAATAGAACTTTGTCCAACGAGATCTTCGAACGACTGAGGTCTGTAACGCCGGGCGACGACGACATATTGATCGTCTGATTGGGCATTTCCATTGCCAACTGGCGCGTTTTCCATGATCGACTCGCTGAAGGCGTGGGTCGGGGACTTGAAAAGTGTCTTTACTCGACCAGATGGCCGCTGCCGTGAAGAGGTTCCCGCACAAGGTTATACCGTTTAGAGCTGCTCCGGTTAAGGCCTGACTCGGTTCACGACTCCCCCTTGCGGGAACCACTCCACGGCAGCTGTTTTTCTGCACTCGATGCAGAAATGCCAAGCTGACAAGCAATTGCGTTCATTGTACCGCAAATACCCCTGTTGGCATCACGCCTGCCGTTAAAAATGTATATTGGAGTCAACATTGCCTTCTGGCAAGGACTAACGCCAACAAAAAACGTTTGAATCGCAATTATTCGTGAGACACCCTATGGAACTTGTACAACGCCTTACAAACAGACTTACGCACGCACGGGAGTTTTCACTCACCATGCTTCAAGACTTCACAAACCGATGAGGACTGGACATTTCAACTGCATGAAGGCGGAAACCACGCACTTTGGTTTATCGGTCACATTTCCACAACCGATAACTTCATGATTACATTGATCGGACCCGAGCAGTCTCAAGTGCCGGAAAACTACCCAGCACTCTTTGGTATCGGGTCGACACCGTCTCCGGAGATCAGTGACTACCCTCCGCTTGAAGAGTTAAAGTCCTATTGTCAGGAGCGTCGCAACACGCTGCTTGGGATTCTTGCCGGCTTAACGGATGATGATCTCGCCAATGAAACGCCAGACGGTGCGCCGGAATTCATGCCGGACTTCGCGTCCGTTTTTGAGGCCGCAATTTGGCATGAAGGTTTACATACCGGACAACTGTCCATGTTACGCCGAGCACGAGGCTTTCCGCCAATCGTCTAGATTTCCACATCCACGAGCACTTCACTTGCCGCGTCGAGTGTCAATTCGATAGATGTCTCACCCGTAAAAAGTGCAATGGAATTAGCGGTCGCATGCTTGCCGGTCACCACACCGGTAGACTGCAATTGCAAGCCGATTCGACTAAGCTCTCTGAGGAACTCCGGGTCCTGGCGCATAACGCGTGAGATACGAAACTTCTCGCCGGGGGCTAACTCAGCCAATGAAGTGCTGGAGCCCACCGCAATCGTTCCATCACTTTTAGGAATTGGATCGCCATGTGGATCGGTGGCCGGGTGACCGAGGTAGTCGTCGATACGGTCGATCAATAGATCGCTAACCGCATGCTCCATGTTTTCCGCCTCATCGTGAACTTCATCCCAGGTAAGTTCAAGAGTGTTTTGCAGGAACAGTTCGATCAACCGGTGGCGACGAAGCACGCGTAATGCCAAGACCTCACCGCTCTCGCTTAGGATTACACCTTCGTATGGCCTATATGCTGCAAGCCCGGAGTCTGACAACGTCTTGAGCATACTCGTGACGGTTCCCGGTGATACATCCAGTGCGCTTGCGACCTGACCAGTCGCAGCTGGTTGGCCGTCATTTTCCAAAACGAGTTGGTAAATCGTCTTAACGTAATTTTCGATCGTTAGAGTTGCCAACGGCTACTCTCCACATGTTGGGACAAACTGTAAGGAGCGTGCATTCTAAGTAGCGGTTGCCCCATGGCTCAAGGTATCACTGCTCAAGAGATTGTTATATTTGTGGTATGCTGCGGAATTCAGGGCTTGGCTAGCTAGCCTTATTATACCGTGGACAAATCACGATTCGTTGACCCATTCGCATGCAATCGATCATGTTAAACTCCCGCGCCGCCGACTTACTTTCCATTTCTTCCGACGAAGCAAGTTCTCTGCAGATTCAACTTCACATGCGTAGCGATGGTGGTACGACCATCGATTTTGGCGTCGAATGCCCTGGAAGTAATGACGCAGGTACATTACTGGCGAAAACCTGCATGGCAGACATGGGCCAGGTACAAATCGCACCTGCCCGCGACGGCATCTGCACGGAGTTTGATGTTCGTGTTAGTTCTGAAAACCCAATTGCCGCATGTATGGCCAGTCAATATGCCGGATGGCAGATAAGCTGTGGTGATTACTTTGGGATGGGCAGTGGGCCAATGCGTGCTGCATACGGCGGAGAGGAAATATTTGACCACATTGGCCATAAAGAAAGTCCCGACTGTGTGGTGGGTGTGATTGAGTCTTCCGCGTTTCCAGATGAGCAAACCGTTCAGATGATTGCTGAGAAATGTAGAATTGACTCTGCATCTCTACTATTAGCGGTGGCACCCACGGCAAGTATCGCTGGTACCGTACAGGTCGTTGCTCGTTCACTAGAAACAGCGTTGCATAAAATGCATGAACTTGGTTGTGACTTAAGACATGTGATCGAAGGCTCCGGAGTTGCACCACTAGCCCCGGTAGCAACCGATGACTTAAAAGGAATTGGACTGACCAATGACGCGGTACTTTACGGTGGAGATGTCACCATTCGCCTTTCGCTTTCGGATGAAAAGATAAATGAATTGGGACCACAAATCCCGAGTGCCGCATCCGCTGACTTCGGTCGACCATTTCTCGAGACATTTAAGAGCTACGATTATGACTTTTACAAAATCGACCCGTTGCTCTTTAGTCCGGCGAAGATCACCTTAATCAGCAATGACTCGGGAAATGCCTTTACGTTTGGCAAGATCCGGGACGATATCCTTCAAGAGTCATTTTCAAGCAGTGACACATTGTAAGTAATTACCGTACCGCCAAATACGAACAGGGAGTCAAACTGTGAAAGGCCTCAAAAGAATTGCGGTCCTCGGCACACCCGACTCATGGTATTTCCGCGACTTGCAGCGGGCAGCGGGAAATGACTTCGAAATCCACTCCTTTAGTTTTTCGTCAATCTCCGCGCATGTCGGTGCCTCCGTCTCAGCGACAAACCAGGACGGTGACCACCAGTCGCTCGACCAATTCGACGCCACCATCGTGCGGACGATGCCACCGGGCAGCACAGAAGAAATCGTTTTCCGAATGGATGCACTCGGAGCCCACTATCGAAACGGTGGGGTGGTGATTAACTCACCAAGAAGCCTGGAAGCGGCCATTGATAAATACTTGTCGCTACAACGTCTGGCAGAGGCTGAAATACCTATTCCCCGCACAATCGCTTGTCAAACGGTTGAGCAGGCCATGAATGCGTTTCACGATCTTGGACGGCGGACCGTTGTTAAACCGCTATTCGGTGGTGAAGGTCGGGGAATCACGTTTGTTGATGATGAAGACATCGCGCTCAGGGTGTTCAAGACGCTCTCCCAAATGAATCTCGTCATATATTTGCAGGAGTTTATTCCTCACGAGGGATTTGATCTCCGCATACTTGTCATCGGAGATCAAACGTTTTGCATAAAACGGGAGAACAAGAATGACTGGCGCACCAATATCAGCCGGGGCGCAACGGCTGCCCGCGTTTCGCCACCAAAGTCAACTATTGAGCTGGCAGTAAGGGCAGCTAAAACACTTGGTGTGGATGTCGCCGGAGTTGACATCCTCACAGCGCCCTCAGAACAGCCTGTCGTGATTGAAGTAAACGCCGTGCCCGGTTGGATGGGGTTAGCGAAGACGCTTGAGATTGATATTGCGCGATCCGTTCTGGAGTATTGCGACCAAGTAACGCGTACTGCATACACTCCATCCTCGTCCGATGATGAATACCAGCCTCAGCACCCATCTGTAACCGAATGAATGTTGCTCAGTTCCTATCCGAATTCGCTGCTGATCAACCTGACCAGCTAGCCATTGCTGCGCCAAAACCGGCCGTTGCACACGATCGTGGCATGGCACTTGATCAACGTTACAGCATGATTACGTTTTCAGAACTGGATGACGTTTCAAGCCGACTCGCTGCGGGATTGAAGCAAATGGGTGTGACACCCGGTATGAGGCTGGCGTTAATGGTACCGCCATCGATTGACTTCATTACATGGGTATTTGCATTACTGAAGTCCGGTGCCGTTTCCATTCTCATCGATCCTGGAATGGGAAAAGACAATCTAATCGACTGCCTTACCAAGGCCGAACCGACCGGCTTCATTGGTATTCCAAAAGTCCACGCCGTGCGTCTACTAATGAAGCGTCGATTTAACAAGGCGCAATACAATGTCACCGTTGGGCGGCGGTGGTTTTGGGGAGGCAAAACGCAGAAGCAGTTACTTAGTACCTCTACGCAATCATTTGACGTCTTTGCCGCGGATGAATCCTCACCGGCGTCGATAATTTTCACCACAGGCAGCACCGGTCCGCCGAAAGGAGTTCAGTACCGGCACGGTAACTTTGTTAGCCAAATCACACAGCTTCGTGATCAGTACGGAATCTCACCTAAAGAAATCGACCTGCCGGCCTTTCCACTGTTCGGCCTGTTTAACGCCGCGATGGGCGTGACTACTGTATTACCGCATATGGACTTTACCCAACCTGCGAGTGTCGATCCGGAGCATATCACCATCCCAATTCAGGACTGGAAGATTACTCAATCATTCGGATCACCAGCATTATGGGAAACGGTCGGAAAATACCTTGATGAGACTCAGTGCCAACTTCCCTCTTTAAAACGAGTCTTATCCGCAGGTGCACCTGTACCGCCAAGAGTTTTACAACGCGTGACCAATGCGATTGCTGAAGACGCTGAAATGTATACTCCCTACGGGGCTACCGAAGCGTTACCGGTCGCAAGCATCTCTGGTGCAGAGGTGCTAAACGAAACTGCTGCAATGTCTGAAGCAGGACACGGGACTTGCGTTGGATCACGGTTCAACGGCATTCAATGGAAAGTGATTCAAATTGATGACGAGGCCATCCAGAACATCGATGATGTGATTGAAGTACCATCTGGTGAAATTGGCGAGCTTATCGTCTCAGGCCCCGTTGTTACAAGTCATTACGCAACGGACCCACATCACACAACGATGCATAAAATCCACGACGAAGATGGTTCCATATGGCACCGAATGGGAGACGTAGGGTACCTCGACCAACAGCAGCGGTTTTGGTTTTGTGGTCGCAAAGGGCATCGTGTGAGGTTACCGGACAAGACATTGTTTACGATCCCATGCGAAGCCATCGTGAATCAACATCCCGCAGTATATCGCAGTGCGTTAGTGTCAGTTCATCCAGCCGGTATCGCAGAAGCCGCGATGGTCGTCCAGCCGTGGCCAAACTCGGCCCCACAATCGGCACAAGAGGAGTCCCGTCTTCGTGATGAATTGCTAGCATATGCGACCGCACACGAGAGGACCGCGGATGTTAAGCACATACTGGTGCACTCCGACTTGCCTGTAGATATTCGCCATAACTCAAAGATTTTCAGAGAGAAGCTTGCACCATGGGCTCAGTCCAAACTGTGTGATGAGACAGAGGTCCAGCCATGACAGTATCCCTTGCAGGAATGAAAGTGCTGATAACCGGAGCAGGTGGATTCCTGGGCAGTACGATTGCCAAGCAATTGCTTGCTGAAGATTGCCAAGTAACCGGGTTTGCACGTGGAAGTTACCCTGAGCTTGCGGCAAGCGGAATCATCATGAAGCAAGGCGATATACGTGACTATGAAAAATTAGCCGCTGTCGCCGCATCGCATGATGCCATTGTTCACACCGCCGCCGTTGCTGGTGTATGGGGGCCACGAAAATCTTTTCATTCCATCAATGTGGATGGCACGAGCAATGTAATTCAGGTTTGTCGAGAACAGAGCATTTCCAAACTCGTATTCACAAGCAGCCCGAGTGTTACGTTTAATGGTGAGCATCAACGCAATTTAACTGAACGTGCGACATATCCAACCAAATGGCTGTCTCATTATCCGCACACCAAGGCACTTGCCGAACAGGCGGTGCTTGCTGCAAACGACACCGAACTTGCAACCGTTGCGTTGCGCCCGCATTTGATCTGGGGGCCGGGGGATCCGCATCTGATTCCTCGCGTTCTTGACCGTGGCCGCCGAAATCGCCTCAGGATTATTGGCGATGGCTCAAATCAGGTCGACATGGTGTATGTCGACAATGCCGCTCAGGCACATCTTTGTGCGTTGAAATCACTTGATATAGGATCACTGGTTTCCGGTAATTCATATTGGGTAACACAGCAACAACCGGTCAACCTTTGGGATTGGATCAACGAAATCCTAACAATTGCAGACATTCGCAATGTCAAATCCAAGGTAAGTGCAAAGCTCGCATATCGCATCGGACGCAAACTCGAATTTGTGTACAAGGTGCTGAGACTCAAGTCCGAACCACCCATGACTCGCTTCGTTGCTAAGCAGTTGTCCACAGATCATTACTTTGATAATTCGGCCGCCCGTATTGAACTCGGTTTCAAACCGCACGTCTCAACCCAGGACGGTATGTTAAAGTTGGCTGAATGGATACACGAAGGGTTCGCAAACTAATCTGCCCCCTAGTCAACAGATGGACAGATTCATGTAATAATGCCTACTTAGATCACCTCTTACTCTGAGCTTCTCTCCAGATCAATTCAGTGACTGCCGTAGAACAAAAGCCAAACGAACAACGCATTGTCATCACCGGAATCGGCCTAACATCGCCGTTAGGTGATGACGTTGCAACACTACGTCAAAACTTACTCGCTGGTAAAAGCGGAGTAAGCCATTACAACATCCGATATGTCGGCGATACGCTTGCCGGCATTTGTAATTTCGACACTTCAAAGCACCAGACGCGTAAGGAAGTGCGACGCGGCACCAGAGCCGGTAGCATCGCAACATATTGTTGCAATGAATCCGTTTTAAATAGCGGACTTGACTGGGAAAACATCGACAAGTCACGCGTTGGAATCTATCTGGGAGTGACAGAGCACGGAAACGTCGAAACTGAAAACGAAGTCTATGAACTTCAGCAATTCGATTACGACGTAAGTGTCTGGAATCATTTCCATAATCCTCGAACGGTCGCAAATAACCCTGCTGGTGAACCGGCGCTAAATTTGGGTATCACCGGGCCACACTATACGGTTGGCGCTGCATGTGCTGCCGGAAATGCAGGATTCATTCAAGGTGCTCAAATGCTGATGCTCGGTGACTGTGATGTTGCACTGGCTGGCGGTGTGAGTGAAAGCATTCATACATTTGGGATTTTTGCCAGCTTCAAGAGTCAGGGTGCTCTGGCTTCTCACTCAGATCCATCTAAGGCGTCACGGCCATTTGATATCGATCGCAATGGAATCGTCGTTAGTGAAGGCGGTTGTGTATATACGCTTGAACGCAGATCTGACGCACTGGCACGCGGTGCAACCATGTACGGTGAATTGGTTGGTTACGCCATCAACACCGATGCGACGGACTTTGTATTACCCAACCCTCAACGCCAGACCGAGTGCGTGCGACTTGCCCTCTCACGAGCCGGCTTGAACGCCGAAGAAATCAGCATCGTCTCGACCCATGCAACGGGAACGACAAGCGGTGATATTCAGGAATCTGCGGCATTACGGACGGTATTTGACGAACATCCGACGGTTCATATCAACAATACAAAGAGCTTTTTTGGACACGCCATGGGCGCTGCAGGTGCTCTGGAATTAGCCGGAAATCTCCCGTCTTTTAACGACAACACCATTCATGCCACGATCAACGTAGATAACCTCGACCAGGAGTGTGCATTGGCCGGCTTGGTAATGAATCAACCGCGCGAGTCGGCTTCGATAAATTACGTGCTTAATAACTCTTTTGGTATGTTAGGCATCAACAGCACACTGATTATTGGGCGTCCGTAGCCCTACTACAGAAAAAAGCACATCGACCAAAATACTGCGGTAACATGTAGCTTATCTGCTTTATCATTCCCTTTAGAATTCGAATTGCCCCACTAGGTTTAATTTCCCATTAGGGTTAAGATTCATGGTTTGGTACTCCAAGAATTTAGCGATATACATGTGCTTGCGCATGGGAGAAAGAACGGAATGACCCCTGCTGAAATCCGCGATGCTATCACGGACATCCTCGCAACGATTGCGCCCGATGACAACGTCGAAGAAATCAGAGACGACGTTGAGTTTCGTGAGCAGCTGGAGCTTGATAGCATGGATTTTCTGGATATCGTGATGGAATTGAGAAAGCGATTTCGCATTCAGGTTCCCGAGGAAGATTACCCTCAGTTGGTAAGCATGTCGTCTACCGTTGCTTATCTTGTACCACGCATGAACGAACACTAATTCACCGTTCCGCCGTTGCTCGAGGCGACTAAACGTGGCACATTTCGATGCGATTATCATTGGCGCAGGCATGTCAGGCCTTGCTGCCGGAATCCGTGCTGCTTATTACGAAAAAAAAGTCTGCATTCTCGAACGCCATTACACAATCGGTGGCCTAAATTCATTCTACCGGTTGAGAAAACGAGACTACGACGTCGGCTTGCACGCAGTCACAAACTACACGCCTAAAGGAACCAAGCACGGACCTCTGGCTAGATTACTGCGACAACTGAGATTTCGGTGGGATGAATTTGACCTGGCCCAACAGAATTACTCGGCCGTTCAATTCCCTGACAAGCAACTGAAGTTCTCCAATGACTTCGAATTGTTGCGCAGTGAAATCGCCAAAGAATTCCCCGATCAAATAGACAACTTCGAACAACTACTCACTGAGTTGATCGACTATGACGACCTTGCACCCGAGCACTTTAACACTGACACGCGAGCATGGCTAAGTAATATCATCAGTGATCCACAGTTAGTGGAAATGATCCTGTGCCCGTTATGTGGTACGGAAACGCTCGCGAACACGACATGGATCTCGGTCAATTCTGCATCATGTTTCGCAGCCTGTTCCTCGAAGGATTTGCGAGACCATTTGAAGGCGTGCGGCTGATATTGCGTAAGCTCGTAAAGAAATTTCGAGAACTCGGTGGTGAATTGAAACTACGTCATGGCGTTTCTAAGATCGAAGTTGAAAACGGGACTGCACACGGTGTTGTCCTTGATGATGGAACACAGCTTACTGCAGATACAGTCCTTTCCTCGGCCGGAGTTGTCGAGACCATGCGATTGTGTGGGCAAGAAGACAATACACAGATCGATACCGTTGGACACATGTCATTTATCGAGTCAGTTGCCACGCTTGATTGTGAACCGAAAGACCTCGGACATGACGCAACCATCGTTTTCTTTAATGACAGTGATACGTTTCACTGGGAACGACCTCGCGACCATTTGTGCGACATAAGAACAGGCGTCATTTGTTCGCCTAATAATTATCAATACGACTCATCGCTCGGTTCCTTACCAGATGGCGTCATGAGAATAACGGCCATCGCCGATTATGACCGGTGGAATAAACTCAGTGACTCGGCATACCAATCCGCAAAGACCGAATGGCAACAGAAGGCCATTGATTCCGCTATCCGATTTGTTCCCGACTATCAATCACAGATTATCGATACGGACATGTTTACTCCCACCACCATTAGAAAGTTTACCTGGCATGATAATGGTGCGGTCTACGGCGCGACCAAGAAGTGGTTTAGCGGTCAATCAGGTGTAAAAAACCTATATCTTTGTGGTACTGATCAAGGGTATGTTGGTATTGTCGGCTCAATCGTCAGCGGGATCATGATCGCTAATCAATACGTACTTCAGTAGACAGGTGTTGACCGGAGGCAAATCCCGTCGACAATCAAGAAATACGCTGTAATTCACGGCGCAGCATGCCACGAAGTAACCCTTTGATCACCCCATGCCCAAAGACTTTCTAAAAGACGCTTCTGATCAATACGATGTTATCGTAATAGGTAGTGGTCTCGGCGGACTAACCACGGCCAATGTCCTTGGACGGGCCGGATACAGTGTACTCCTGCTGGAACAACACTATAAACTCGGCGGCATGGCGACCTGGTTCAAGCGACCTGGCGGCCACATTTTTGATATATCGCTGCACGGATTTCCCTATAGCATGGTCAAAAGTTGCCGTCGCTACTGGAATCAGGATATATCAGACGCGATTGTACCACTGCGAAACGTGCGTTTTGATAACCCGATGTTCTCACTAACGACAACCTACAATCGCGAAGATTTTACCAAGCTGCTTTCCAGTGACTTCGGAGTTGAGAATGAGACGGTTGAGCAATTCTTCTCAACCGCCCGCAATATGAACTTCTACGATGACAACAAACTAACGACGGGCGAGTTGTTTGAGAAGTTCTTCCCCGGTCGCGAGGATATCCACCGGTTGTTAATGGAGCCAATCGTCTATGCAAATGGTTCAACTTTGGAAGATCCTGCCATTACCTACGGTATCGTCTTTTCCAACTTCATGAACAAAGGTGTGTATACGTTTGAAGGTGGCACGGATCTACTCGTTGAAAAGATGCATGCTGAATTACTTTCCAACAACGTCGACGTTCGCATTAATACGGATGTCTCACGCATCATGGTCGAGCGTGGCAAAGTCGTTGGCGTGGAAGTAAATGGACGACAAATCAAAACCGGTGCGGTGGTATCAAACGCCAATCTCCTTTCCACCGTATTTAAGCTCGTTGGCGAAGATCACTTTGACCGTGACTTCATTGATAAGACTCGAGAGGTACGGCTAAACAACTCGAGCACACAGGTTTACATGGCATTAGCCCCGGAAGATACCATTGATGAATCTACAGGCGACCTGTTGTTTAGCTCGACAGCCGATCGATTCCAAACGGATTTACTTTTAAGTCGTGATATCACCAGCCGTACATTCTCGTTTTATTATCCACGTACACGCCCACAAGGCCGACCTCGCTGCCTTATCGTCTCAAGTACGAACGCGAACCATGAAGACTGGGTGGATTTGTCGAAAGAAGATTACGAAACACAAAAAGACGATTTAATCGAAACAACGCTCGATGCTATCGAGAAATATGTGCCAAACGCACGTGAGCGGATCGTCTACACCGAAGCGTCCACACCGCTGACCTTTCAGCATTTCACCAAGCACATCGACGGTGCAAGCTTTGGAACGAAATTCGAAGGGTTGGAGATTAGTAGAGGACTGCCAGATCAAATCAACGGATTGTATCATGCAGGAAGTGTCGGAATTATCATGTCAGGATGGCTTGGTACGATAAACTATGGTGTCATCGTCGCTAATGACGTTGATGCAATGCTTATGAAATCGGCAAGCACATCTTACGACTCTGATATTTCATCGACAGCTACCGCATAAATAACGTACTCTTAAAGCTCTCTGATGCCAGATATTAAAACGCTTATCCCTCATCGGGAACCGATGTTGCTCGTTGATGAAATCATCTCTATGACAGATGATCAAATCACGTGCTCAAAGGAATTCCGGGCTGACGAATACTTCTTTCAGGGACACTACCCTGACCACCCAATTGTCCCTGGAGTGATTCTTTGTGAATCCGCCATGCAAGCAGGTGCTGCATTGTTAGCCGCAAGATTAGCCGACAGCGACGCTTCTGGTGTGCCGGTCGCGACTCGAATTAATGATGTACGTTTTAAGAAGATGGTCGCGCCTGGTGACCGAATCGAAATTCATGTAACACTTGATGATCAGCTGAGTAGTGCATTTTTTATGACGGCGCGCGTTACGCTCGAGGGTAAAATGGCAGTTCGGTTCGAATTCGCCTGCACAGTAGCACCTCCTACCTAATCCAATGGCAATGAGTGATTTTCTACAACTGAACGACAAGACCATCGTCGTGTTTGGAGTGGCAAACCGAAAGAGTATTGCCTACCACGTCGGAAAGTCATTAGAAGAGTCCGGCGCGAATGTTGTCTATGTCGTGCGTAGCGAGCAGCGGAAGAACGAACTCAGTGCAAAACTGCTGCCGGATCGCGTTATTCATGTGTGCGATGTTGAGCATCCTGACCAGATTTCGTCGCTTGCGATGTCGCTGTCAACATCAGATGTAACCGTTGACGGCATCGTTCACAGCATTGCCTTTGCTGATTACGGTGAAGGCCCAAAACCATTTCATGAAACGGGCAAGGAGCAATTCCTGCGAGCAGTAGATGTATCGTGCTATTCACTTATATCCATCAGCAATGCATTTCGAGAGTTGATGAGTGAAGATGCAAGTGTGGTGACAATTTCGATATCCACGACAACCATGGCCAGCGAAAACTACGGCTTCATGGCACCGGTGAAAGCTGCACTTGATTCGTCACTGGCATTTCTAACCAAATCATTCAGTAACTTCTCGAGCATTCGTTTTAATGCCGTCGGGCCGTCACTCTTAAAGACATCCGCCTCTGCCGGAATCCCCGGATATGTCGACTCCTATCTGTTCGCAGAACAAGTAATCCCGCGGGGACGTGCTTTGGAAACTCAAGAAGCTGCAAACGTCGCGTTGTTTCTGCTCAGTCCACGCAGCAGCGGCATCACCGCACAGACCATTGTCGTTGATGCAGGCATGTCGATTAACTACTTCGACCAGAACATCGTTAAGAACGCTCTCGGGAATCAAGTTGACTGAGCATCACACCTGAAACCACCTCAGGATGTATCCCCAAACCCAATTCGAATAGCCGGAAACGATAAGCTCACATGACAGAGACTCGCCCAAATATCCTGTGGTACTGCACCGATCAACAACGCTTTGACACCATCGGCGCACTGGGAAACCCTCACGTAGTCACACCGACGATTGATAAACTCGTGGAAAACGGAGTCGCTTTTACTCACGCATACTGTCAAAGCCCAATTTGCACGCCGTCACGCTCTAGCTTCTTAACCGGCCTTTACCCTTCCAAATTGCACAGCACACGCAATGGAAACGATACCTTCCCGGACTTTCCGCCGTTGGTCACAAAGTTGATTTCTGACAGCGGATATACTTGTGGCTTGATAGGGAAATTCCACCTAACAAGTTCCGGACATCGGACGGAGCCAAGGCTGGACGATGGATACTCCTACTGGATGTTCAGCCACGCACCTCGCGACGACTGGGAGACGGGACACGATTACAGCGATTGGGTACGAAGTCGCGGCGGTGACCTGGACGCAATGCGCTTAAGTGAAGACCGTGTGTCACCGGAGTTTCATCAAACCACGTGGGCTACCGAATGTGCGTTAGAATTCATCGATCAACCTCATGATGCACCTTGGCTTCTCTCCGTAAACATCTACGATCCGCATCCTCCCTTTATTCCACCAAAGGAATATGCCGATCAGTTTGACAAGTCGGATATGCCTGGACCGCACTTTCTCGAATCTGATTTAGAATTACAACACAAGCTCGCCTCCGTTGACTTCCAAGGTGACCCGCTTCCACCTGAGGGGCATGATGCCTTTAAAATGCAGGCAAATTACTATGCCATGATCAAGCAAATCGATGACCAGTTTAAACGCATCATGCAGTGTCTGAAGGCAACCGGTCAACTTCACAATACGGTGATCATCTTTACGAGCGACCACGGCGAAGCCATGGGTGACCATGGTCTTATGCAAAAAGGATGCCGCTTCTATGAAGGGCTCGTACGTGTACCACTGATCTTTTCCTGGCCAGGGCGATTCCTGCAAAATGTGCAGCGTCATGCCTTAGTGGAATTGCTGGATAAAACGCAGACGATTCTGGATCTGGCTGGAATCGAACAACCAGATTACAGCCAGGGCTTGAGCCTGTTACCACTGCTTACAAATAAAACAAGCGATGATCACCTTCGTGACTTTGTGCGTTGTGAGTACTTTGACGCTCTTGATCCACATTTCACTGGTGGCACAGGTACATTCGCAACCATGTATCGAAACCGCCGCTACAAGCTAAGCGTCTACCACGGACACCAATTAGGAGAACTTTATGATCTCGAAACGGATCCGTGGGAACACAACAATCTATGGGACAGTCCGGATCATCAACAGCTACGACATGAGCTTCTATATGCCAGTTTCGACTCCCACGTCATGCTAACAACGGATGTGGGTTCTGAACGAATTGCACCGATGTAAATGGATGACACCGTCACCGCAGCTACTATTCATTGGCGGAAACCGCGATGTGCTATAGTTTACCAGTGTCATCGCACTCCCTATTTGGCATCGGTCAGGCAATATGCACAATCGACTTGGACCTTATCTTATCCACGAGCAAATCGGACGTGGTGGTATGGGGATCGTCTATTCCGCACACCATGAAGATTCCGGAGAGAAGGTCGCGATCAAGGTGCTACCCGGTGGTTTTAGCAGCGACGAGTCATTTAGAATTCGATTTGAAGCTGAAATCGATGCACTCAAACAATTAAACCATCCGAATATCGTCCAGATTTACGGCTTTGGTGAACAGGATGGTGAACTGTTTTATGTAATGGAATTCATCGAG
>JBJLEE010000043.1:0-23592 GCA_045566075.1 Pirellulaceae bacterium
ATTGTTTCTAGCTAAATTGTTTCTAGCTAATTAGCTGCGTGCGTTATCCGGTTATGCCTGGTCGGCAACCTGATATGCCCTCGATCGGAATAAGAAGTCGATAATGCTTCCTTCGTGAGGTTGTAGCCAATTAAGCTTCGTGGTTGGCATGGCGCCGATATTCAATCGGTCGATATGGGTGGCATCGGAGAGTTGCTGGATGATGCCTTCATCCTTGGTGATACCACTACATACCAGGGTAGGTCCGATTTTCGACAGCATTTGATCCTGTGGACACTTAACAACGGTCGAGAACGGGAACATGTATTCCTTAAGTGCAATCGCGTTGTCCGGTGATTCACAATGTACGATGGTCGGCCTCAAGTAAGCACAAAGATCACGCTCAACTAATCGGTCACCATAGTCAGCTGTGCTATGCGTAACACCGTCTTCCTCGAGATCATCTTTGATCATTCCCCAAACAGCCGTGGCAATCCCGGCAACGGTAAATGCTGCAAGTCCGGCATCCGGGTCTTCCGGTGGCTTAACTTCGATTGGACCGAGTCGTTCGGCAAGTGCTTGTGCAATCTCTTCGGTATGACGTGACGCCCAAACACCGGAGCAGTTGATGCAACCACGTCCACTGTTGATGTAAATACTTTCAGCCATCAAGTCGATGTATTGTTCCCAATCATCCACTACGTCATCGAATAACAGGATCTTGGAAAATCCGGGACCGTGTGCCTGGACCCGGTGATTTCCTTTGTATTGTTCAACGGTTGCTGTTCCACCAAAGATCATGGCTCGATCACATGCCGAGAGCACAGCAGCACCCGCTTCAGCGCCACCGGGGTACAAACTCCAGACTTCCTTTGGAATCCCCGCTTCGCTGTATGCGGCATACATTCGGTAAGGTGTCCATGGCTCTTGTGGGCCAGGTTTCAGAACGAGTCCAAGTTGCAGAGGGATGACAGGTAGCCATAGTGTGTGAACACCTGGGCTGTTTGATGGGAGGACTGCACCAAGCACAGGTGACTGAGGCTGATAGCTAATCGGAATCCCGCGGTCTTCAATTCCCCAGCCGTTTGACAGGATGTTTAGATCAAGTCCGCGAGTAAGTGCATCAAGAATTTGATTCATGTTATTCAACACGAATGCGTTCTTGTTCATGTTCAATTCGACCATATGTTCCGGAAGGCCGGTTGATGCGGACTGCTGTACGATGAAGTCTGCCGGTGATTGTGTGCCGTCACCAAATGGCAGGGTGCCGTTAACGTATAAGTCCGCTGCCTTCTTGATCATCTCCAGAATCTGGTCGATCGAGAACTGACGGAGAATTTCGCGGGCTTTGTGAGCCTCACGCATGTCTCGCTGAATAATGCCACCATTCGCCTGGCTTACTGAGGCAATCGACTCGCCGGTATAGAAGTGCAGCACTTCTTCCGTTTCAAGGGATTCATATTCCTGGCCCCATCGGATAACGGGAATGTTTAGCACGGTACTCTCCTTGTTGTCAGTTCTGTTGTGCAGTTCCACCAGCACGCCTCAAGATGCTGCAAGCAACTTCTCTCGGTGGTTCACATGTTTGGGTTGTTTGTTGGGTGGTTTAGTAGACACCGACGGTGGTGCTCTGAGCGATTTCATGGAAAGGTCGTACACCACTGACACCATCCCACGGGAATGTTTCAAACGGTGCTTCACGTTCACCTTCGTCACGTTCCAGGAATCCTGGAATGAACAACTCATCGGTTAGCGTTGTGAGCTTCACTCGGCCGGTATCACCGTAACCGACCACTTCGTTGTGGTCGTCGAACGAAACGACTTCAACAACAGCACGTGGTTGTGGAGCATAGTACGAGATCTTGTATTTTTCTTCGGCAGTAACCGGTTTACTACAAGCCAAACCCATCAGCGTGTTGCCATAGGTCGGGGTCATGTAAATACCGCTTTGTTCTGCCGGACCGCCAAATAACTCTTCAATACAGTATCGGGTCCATTGAGGTGTGAACTCTGTACCACCAGAGAAAATACCTGTGATTCCAACTTCCTGGATGCTTGTGCCGCGTTCCTCTAACGCCGTGCACAATTGGTCAAGTAGCTTTGGTGTGGCAAACATGCACTTGATGTCATGACCGGCAGTCAGGACTGTAACCGCCTGATCGATGCAGTGCTTCTTGTACTCTTCAAGATGTTCCATCCACCCCTTCTTAATCAACTTGACCACCCAACGTGGATCCAGGTCGATGCAGAATGAGATACCACCACGATATTGAGCAAGATGCTCAACAGCCAAACGCAATCGGCGTGGGCCGGACGGGCCGAGCATCAACCAATTTGCACCCTCTGGAAAGTACTCGTCCGGTAGAGTGTGACTGAACATTTCATAGTCCCGCCAATGATCTCTCATGACCACACGACTCTTAGGGATACCCGTTGTTCCACCTGTTTCAAAGACGTAGGTCGGTTCGTTTTCCAGACCCTTTGGTACCCAGCGTCGTACTGGTCCACCACGCAACCACTCATCTTCAAATAAGGGAAACTTGCGTAGGTCTTCGAACGAATTGATCTCTGTCAGCGGATCAAAATTCAATTCCGATTTCTTCTCGAGCCAAAATGGGCTGCCGGTTGATTCGTTGAAGTGCCATTGCACCATTTCGACGGTATGTTCGTCTAGTTTTGCTTTTGCATCAGCTTGTAGTTGCTGGATATCTGCAGATCCGTTGTCGCTCATTCGGTTAAATCCAAAAATTGATAATAAAGCTCATCGGGTTATGACCGTGTGACTGGGAATCCCTAGAATTCCCGAGATGCAATACCGTCTAATTCCGTAGCTTTCTAGATATAGTTTTGCACTGTAAACCCCTGAAAATAACGCACAAAGTTGCGTTGTACAACCTGAGGCAATTCTGTGTTTACAGACAACCGTGAGGCTCTGCAAAACAGAACCCATTGGGTTGACCCATCCAGAGAGAATCCTCACGGCTTTGTCTTGTTGAAATTGCATCATTACATTTTAGGACTTGGCGTTTGAAACGCTTCGCGAACCATCTAAAATAGCGGGATAACTAAACGATTTAAAACTCGCACAAGATCTGATTCTCAAAATCAATGTGCTTGATTTACGGCCAATAAATTACAAACAGTGAGCATACGGCGATGATTGCAACAGGCAGAAAGATGCGTGGCTTCCGCTGGCCGTGTTGTTTGCAGGTCGCCGCGGTGATTCTGCTCGCAGCAACAGTTGGATGGTCTGATGAAAACGACTCTGAACAAGTCAGCGATCATTGGGCGTTTAATTCCATTGAACGACCCGCCGTGCCACAACCTGAGGGCGCTTCGTGGAGCAGAACCTCGCTTGACCATTTTGTGCTTTCCCAAATGCAACAGGTGAATCTCGAGCCGGCGTCTGAAGCGCCGATGCGAGTGTTAATGCGGCGACTCTTCTTTGATCTAACCGGTCTTCCACCAACCCCGGCTCAGCAGGCACGATTCCTGAGTGACCAGCGACCAGATGCCTATGAACGCCTGGTTGATGAGTTACTTGCCAGTCCCCGGTTTGGAGAACGATGGGCAAGGCATTGGCTGGATGTAGTCCGCTATGCCGAGTCGAACGGATATGAACGAGATGGTACTAAACCAAATGCATACCTTTATAGAGACTATGTGATTCGAGCATTTAATTCAGATCTGCCATACAACGACTTCGTTGTGCAGCAGATTGCGGGCGATGAAATTGCCGATTCAACCGTTCAGACCAGAATTGCAACGACGTTTCTACGGTTAGGTGTTTGGGATGATGAGCCCGCTGATGCCAAAGTGGATCGCTTTGATCAACTCGATGACATATTAGGTGTGACCGCATCCACCTTTCTTGCGGTAACGCTGCGATGTGCTCGTTGCCATGACCATAAGTTCGAGCCATTTAGTCAACGCGAGTACTATCAAGCACTGTCCGTGTTTAATCCGTTAGTACGCCCTCAAGATGGAAGAACGGATCTGCCCTATGTGGTTGCATCTGCAAAGAGACAAGCTGAACACAAACGAAAGCTTGATACCGCTAACAAGCGGATCGATGAACTAAAAGGCCAACTTGAAACTCACCGTGCAAGAGTCCGCGAACGTCTGCTGGATGAATTGATAAACCCACCGGACCCAGCGCGTCCGAAAGAATCGCGAAGTAGCTTGTCCAAAGAGTTTGCAATCGCATTTCGCAAGCCCGCTGATGAACGATCAGATGATGAAAAACAGATTCTGGAAAAACACTCCAAGCATTTTTCCGATGAGGTGAGCCGAAATCTCACTGCAGATGAACGGCAAGATCGTGAACCTCTTGAGGCTGAGTTGACTGTCGCTGAAAACTCAAGACCCGAATCGCTGCCACAAGCCTATGTGTTCTATGAAAAGAAAGATGAGATCCCCGAAACAAGAGTATTGGAAAGAGGTAGCCCGTTTCAGCCGGCTGGTGTAGTAGAGCCAGGCGTGCCGCTTGTGTTAGGGCTGACAGATCAGCAAATCCCGGCAGTTAATAATGGAACGTCAGGTCGCCGGCTTTGGTTTGCTAACTGGATTGCCAATCGTGAGAATCCGCTTACCGCGAGAGTGGTTGTAAATCGGGTGTTTCAGCATTACTTTGGCGATGGCATTGTGGCAACAGAAAATGACTTTGGCGTGATGGGAGACTTTCCAACCCATCAAGCTCTGCTTGATCACCTTGCAGTAGAGCTGATCGAAAATGAATGGCAACTGAAACAATTGCATCGCCAAATTGTCCTTTCGAGCACATATCGTCAGGAGTCACGGGTCGATGACCGGTCGTTTCTAGCAGATCAGGTTGGTAGCTATTTAAGCCGGTTTCGACAACGCCGCTTAGATGCAGAAGTGGTTAGAGATACAGTCCTCGCTGTAACCGGGCGTCTGAATAACAAAATGTTTGGGCCGAGTTACTATCCGACGTTGCCAAAAGAAGTTCTTGATGGGCAGTCCGTTCCGGGCAAAGACTGGGGTCAATCAAGTGCGGAGGAACAGAGTCGCAGGAGTATCTACATTTTTGCAAAGCGATCATTAGCGATACCGGAATTGGATTTGCTGGACTCGCCCGGAAGTGAAGATAGTTGTGAGCAACGGTCACTAAGTATTACCGGCCCACAGGCACTTACTTTTATTAATGGGGATTTTTTCAATCAAAGTGCCGGCTATCTGGCGGAGCGGTTGATGCAAGACCGGCCGGATGATCTCGAGGCTCAAATCCAATTGGCATTCAGCTTGTTGTTTGCTCGCCAGATGCGCGATGTCGAATTAGCACGTTCAGTGGATTTTGTTCTCGCACAGAGCGAGGCTCTTTTAACCTCGGATGGAAATCTGTCTGTTGGCGAGGCTAGAATGAACGCGTTAGCAGAGTTTTGTCTGGTGTTATTAAATACGACAGAGTTTACATATCAGCATTAGTGGTGAAATTGGATCCGCCAGTGAGTACTGGCTAATAAAATGAGCGATTATAAATCCGGACAATTTGCATCCCCGAACGACGATGTGATGCATTCACAACGGCGAGGCTTTCTTGCTCAGGCAGGCGGCGGATTTGTTGCTACGGCACTTGCTGGAATGTTGGCAGAGGATGGTCTGCTGGGAAAGGCCGCAGCCGCCAGCCCCAAGAATCCGCTTGTGCCACGTGAGTCGCATTATTCCGGCAAAGCAAAATCCGTCATTTTTCTGTTTATGTACGGCGGGCCGAGTCAGGTTGATCTATTCGATCCCAAGCCGGAGTTAACAAAGAACCATGGAAAACCGATTCCGAATCTGAAGACAGACAGGTTGTTGCAATTGCGTGCGCCTGGAAATCTGATGGCAAGTACGCGCACGTTTAAGAAACATGGTGAGTCAGGAATCGATGTCTCTGACTTGTATCCAAACTTGGCAAAGTGCGTTGATGATATTGCACTTGTTCGCAGCATGTACACCGACAGTTTTGCACACGGTGGCGGGTTGATTCAAATGAACACCGGGATGCTGAGGCAAGGATACCCGAGTCTTGGTTCATGGGTGACGTATGGTCTTGGATCCATGAATCAGAATCTCCCCGGATACGTGGTGATGATCGACCACCGCGGTGGACCAATCAACGGACCACCGAATTGGAGCAGTGGATTTATGCCTGCTTCTTTTCAGGGAACGCAATTCAAGGTCGACAGCAGTCCGATTCTTAATCTGGCATCACCCGCCGGCACTTCACGAGAACAACGTCGGCACTCGTTGGATTTACTAAAGGAATTTAACAGTGAGTATGCAGAGCAGTCACCGCTGAATACAGAATTAGCCGCACGGATGGAAAGCTATGAACTGGCTTTTCGAATGCAGAAGCACGCACCTGAGGCGGTTGACTTGGCGCAGGAATCCGAAGCGACGAAACGACTCTATGGTTTGGATAACGATGTAACCTCCAGGTTTGGGAGTCGCTGCCTGATGGCGCGTCGATTAGTCGAGCGTGGTGTTCGCTTTGTACAGGTGTACTCTGGTGGAGGGCACGGAGATAGCAACTGGGATGCACACAATAAGGTAAACAATAATCACCAAATTCATTGTGATGCAACTGATATGCCTATTTACGGACTGATAACCGATCTCAAGCAGCGAGGATTGCTTGATGAGACACTGGTTGTTTGGACGGGCGAGTTTGGCAGAACACCGACCTCCGAACGCGACTTGGGCCGCGACCATAATCCGAGAGGTTTTTCCGCATGGTTAGCCGGCGGCGGCGTAAAAGGCGGGCAGATCATTGGTGCAACAGATGACTTTGGTTATGAGTCGATTGAAAATAAAGTGCATGTGAATGACCTGCATGCCAACATTCTGAATATTCTAGGCCTTGATCATACTGCTCTTACTTATTTCCACGCCGGGAGAGATCATCGATTGACCGACGTGCATGGCCGTATCCTGCCTGAGTTGCTCGGCTAAACTGTTCACGATGACCGAAAGCAGACCCAGAGCATGATTGTCGAACTCGTCCAGACTCAAACCAGTGATGGATTGAGATTGCATGGTGCATTGAATAAGCATCCCGGTGTCGAGGGAATTGCACCGAGTGTCGTGATTTGTCTACACGGCGTTGCCAGTAACTTCTATACATCGAGCATGATGGCCACCCTTGCTAACGGAATTGCATCGGAACAGTTCGATGTGTTGCGTGTAAATACGCGAGGTCGAGATAACTGCTGCACGATGGCAACGAATCGCGGTGGCACACGAATGGGCGCCGCGTATGAAATTATTGATGACTGTCGTCGTGATGTGGATGCCTGGGTCGACCTGTGTAAATCGCGAGGTTATAAGCGCGTCGTATTGCTTGGTCACAGTCTCGGCGCGATCAAAGTGATTTACGCTGAAGCAAATGACCCACACGAATTAGTCAGTCAGGTGATCGCACTTTCACCACCTCGACTTTCGCATATGGCTTTTATTAATGGGCCGCGTAGTGCGGAGTATGATCAGTCGCTTGCTGTAGCTGATCAGGCGATGGCGATGGGCCAGCCGGGTAAGCTTATTGATATTACGTTTCCATTCCCGTTATTGATTGCTGCCGGTTCTTATGTCGATAAGTACGGACCTGGTGAGCGATACAATATCCTTGAGCACGTTGCACACTTACGAACGCCGACACGGATTTGCTTTGGATCAGAGGAACTCACAGGGTCAGTCGCATTTGAAGGGCTGCCTGAGTTGATTTCTGAAAGAGTTGCTGGCAGTCGTGCGGAAATGCTGACAACTGTCGACGTTATTGACGGCGCAGATCATATGTACAGCCAGCGCCGGGATGAATTGGTTGCGTGGGTCGGCCGGCATTTAATGGATGCTGATTGCTAAGCCTGCGGTGGTTGCCAAAGTACACCAGCACTCTTCATTCCAACGGTTCTGGAATACAACGTGCCGCTGCCTCGGCACGACGCTGGCCTGCGACACTAGCTGTCGTCTTTTGGTGCGGCCAGTTGTGAGACGACTTGCAGAACGCCATTTAGATGGGCAAGTCTTGGCCCAAAGCGATCGACGAATTCCTGCAGCATGTAATCACTGTCGACCAACGCTTCTTCGTTATATGTAACTTCGTCAGTAACAGAGGACAGGAACTCGTTTTGTACTTTACCGAGGATCTCAGCGGCTTCGCGACATTGTTCGGCCAACTCAGGATTGGATTCTTTCCATCGCTGTAAGTCTGCGCCGCGCTGTTTCTGTTGGTTTTGCGCTTGTTCGAGTAGCCCTGCCAGCAATTGATTTGACTTCTCTTGTTCTGCAATCATACGTCGCATGAGTGAAGCAAGTAGCGTGTTGGTGTCTTCGCCTTGTGCAGTTGGATCCTGCGAAGGAGAGGCGGAGACATCAATGCTAAACATTGGAGTCAATGGATTTTGTTTAGGGTCTTGTGACATCTTTGCTGCAATCTCCGATAAACGCTTATCTATATATAGTAATCGGTCGGCAGAATTTACGCCAATTCTTTGCACGGATCAATTCCGGTTCACGTTTGGGCTAAAGTCAGTCTGCGTTTTGACCGATTTTCCGATCTATCACTTGTCGTAGAACTGCTGGAAAAACAGGCAATTCTGGTGTTCTGGGTGAGTTGAAGTGTGTTGGTTACGCTAGGCGACTGAGAAAGCGGTGTATGAGTTCGAGTAAATCAAAAACGACGATTGGGTTCTTGACCGTGCTGGAATTTGAATCTGTTGGCAGTATTGGCGGGTATTTGGTTCTGAATATCGGCGCGCGTCCGCTTGAGTTTCACTGCACAGCACCGGTGAAGGCTAACAGGGCTCAGGAAATTCTTTACGGAAACACACTGAAGCCCTACCTGCATGGTGAGGTGATCTCCACTGCACTGGTTAGCAAGGCATCCATTAAGCCGGATTTCGTTTTGGTGAACGATGATACTTTGGCTACGTCCGGAAACCTCGGTTGTCCACGGTTGTGGTTGCAGCGATTAAGTGAAACACCGCCGCCGGTAACTCAGTTTCAATTTGTCGATGTCGAACGATGGAGATGTTGTTTTGAAAAAGCGTCGGATTTGGATGACCAGCAGGTTAAAGAAACGCTTTCTCAGTTGTATGAAACAGTCGACCTTGACGAGCCTTTTCAACGAATTCAGGCAGCCATAGAGGAAGCACGTCGAGGGGCGCGAGCCGCCTAGTAGGTACATCGTTGTAATTGGCGTGGTAAATGTGAATGAAAAGGAATTAAGACATGTGGTTTGGACGCCGCCGCAAAGTTGAGCCTGACAGGCATGAACCACTAGTCGCGAATCACCCGACAGTCGAGGTCATCAGCTGGAATCACAGTATAGGTGATGCACGTGAGTCTCTCACGCCGCCGGTTGACTTCTATACAACCGGGTGGAATTCCGCCATTGCACGTACTCCCCGCGTTGAATCAGATGACGTGGCTTTGGATTCCAACGAACCTCAGATTATGTCGCTGAGCGTAAGGCATCCCAGCGTTCAGGTCAGGGGATTCCGGTTTCCAGAGTCGGCTCAGTGGTCAACATTTATGCCGTCTGATTCTGAAAAGACGATTGATGGAAGCCCCGGGCAGCGACGGAAGAAAACACCACGGCGTAGTGATGACGGTCTTCCGCAAGCGACGCGAATGAAACCTCCCAAAGATATCGTCAAACTTGAAGACAGGTTGTACTACTTGTTGCAACCACCGTTGGAGTCCATCATCGCTTCGGCGTCACTCCGGTTTCCTTTTGAACCATTTCCCTACCAATATGAAGGCGTTGCCTTTTTATTCCCACGGTTCGAAGCAGTGCTTGCAGATGAAATGGGATTGGGTAAGACCATGCAGGCGATTACGACAATTCGCATGTTATTAGTGTCCGGTCAGATACGCCGCATTTTATTGATATGTCCCAAACCGCTCGTGAGTAACTGGTTGCGCGAGTTTGCAACCTGGGCACCCGAAATACCGATTGCCGCAATTGAAGGCGATCAAAAGCGACGCGAATGGCAGTGGCGACAGCATGAGCCCGCCGTGAGAGTGGCAAATTACGAACTGGTCGTGCGAGATCATCTGGTTGTGGGTGAGGAAGGTAATCACTTTGATCTCGTCGTGCTGGACGAAGCACAGCGAATTAAGAATAAGTCCAATACGACGAGCCAGGTGGTTCGTGGAATCTCTCGCTCGCGTAGTTGGGCACTTACCGGAACGCCTGTAGAGAATAGTCCGGATGATCTGGTTGGATTATTTGAGTTTTTGAGCCCGGGCTATTTGCATACGGGTATGCCGGTGCCGAGAATGGCCCAGTTGGTTGGTGATTTTGTTCTGAGGCGAACCAAAGACATGGTCATGACCGAACTGCCTCCCAAGATGTATCGCGACGCGGAGATTTCACTGAGTCCGGAACAATGGTCCACGTATCAGGGTGCGGAAGACAATGGTGTTATTAAACTCGAAAACATGGGGACAGAGCTGACCATTCAACATGTCTTTGAATTGGTTTTACGCTTGAAGCAGATTTGCAACTTCGATCCGGTGACCGGTGCCAGTAGCAAGCTGGATCGACTGGAAGCTGATTTAGAAGAAGTCGCGGCCAGTGGTAAGAAAGCAATCGTGTTTAGCCAGTGGGTTAAGACGCTTGAAAAGATTGCTCAGCGGCTCGAAAGGTTCAATCCACTTGAGTATCACGGAAAGGTGCCTTCCAAGAAACGTGATCCGATTTTGGATCGGTTTAAAGAAGATCCGGACTGCAGCGTGATCCTTATGAGTTATGGTGCCGGATCGGTAGGGTTAAATCTGCAGTTTTGTGAATACGTATTTTTGTTTGATCGCTGGTGGAACCCCGCGGTGGAAGATCAGGCCATTAACCGGGCTCATCGCATTGGTGCAAAGGGTGCAGTTACCGTAACGAGGATGCTGTCCGTCGGAACGATTGAAGAGCGTATCCATCAAGTGTTAGAAGATAAACGCGAGCTGTTTAACTCGATATTTTCTCAAACGGATTCACCGAAGAAACTAGGCCTCAGTCAGGATGAGATATTCGGTTTGTTTGATCTAAAACTGCCGGGGCGAAATGCTGCATAGTTTCGTGACTTGGACAATGGTCACCGGGGGGCCATGAATCTCTTTTTACCGCTGTTTTCCTATAGCTTTTTATTTGAGAATTCGCTTAGAATGCGCGGAACTTGCCCTGCGCAAGCAGTGCGCCCACTGCTGCGCGGAGGGTATACAGTGACTTTAGACAACTTACCGTTGCGGTTCGTACTGCAATCTGGGAAGGGAATCCCTTGGTATACAAGACTGATCAGTCGGTTAACACGCTGTGCCAAACCACCAAATTGGCTCCGCGAGGGTTCTCTTACCCCGGTGGTGAAAACCACCCTGCAGGAGGGTTTCGTATCCCCCTGATAGGATTTGCACGTACTTGCATGCAAACTATAATTCACGGTACTTAAAACCATGGAATCCGTACGCCTTTAGGGTGGGGGGTCTATAGGTTTATGATGTCGTAAGTTATTGGAATATAGTGACTTACATAAACGCCAGTGAGCTGGTTATTCATTTTGGATGTGACTACATCGAAGGTGATTGATCTGTTTATTTGGCGTAACAGGTGAACAACAAAGAAATCAAGGGATTGGTGCATATGGCCACCCGTAAGAATCGTCCTGATTTGTTAGGAAAACGTGGACAGATGAAAAGGCAGGAAAGGCGGGGTAACCGTGCGCGTGATTCGAAGCGCAAGTTGTTACTCGAGACGCTTGAAGATCGTCGCTTGTTAGCGGTCGGGCCACAATTGATCGGTATTCAACCGAACGATGGTGACTTATTACCGTTTGATGATCCCAATCACATTCGAAATACTGCGCCGAGCGAATTAGTATTTCGTTTCGATGAAAATCAAGTTTTCACTTCCGACAACCTTGATGGCATCCAGATTACAAGAAGTAAGTTAGACGGGGTCTTCACCTGGGCGACCGTTCAAACTGACTTCAACACTGGTAATGCTGTTACCGTCGAATTTAGAGCTTCAAAGCTCGGTGAAGATCAGAACGGGATCAGTCTGGGTTTCAGTAAACGGGATCAGGGCGGCGCTGGGCTTCCGACGATTAGCGTTATCGGCGACCGGATTGACGTAAGTCTAAATACAAACACTGGAAATGAGACAACTGCAGAGCAGTTGATTGATGCGTTGTCGGCAAATGCGGAAGCAGGTGCGCTTATCCGCGCTGAGGTGGTGTCTGGTTCAGCGGATGCTGATATTGCGACCCCCGCACTTTCGTATTCCCCATTGATTCTTGGTGGCGCCGGCGACATCGTTGTAAACCCGGGATACATCGGCGTTGGTGATTCGTCAAACGAAGTTATCGTTCGATTCTCCGAGACACTACCGGACGATCTTTACCGAATCGACGTCTATGGTGAAGGTCTAAACGCATTCCGTAATAGTCGTGGCATCGCCTTTGGAGACCTGACAGAAGACAATCTGGATAATGGTTCGGACTTTTCCTATCAGTTCGATCTTGATTTGGGTGCCAAGGTTATTTCGGTTGTGCCACAGCCAGTACTACGAGATGCCGATGGTGATCTGTCGCAGGCGCGTGACCAGGTCCTTGTGTACTTTAATGATGATGATTTAGATCCGGTTTCTGCTGAGAATCCAATTTTCTATCAGCTGATTTATACAAGTGATAATGCTGAATTATTTGATTCCGACACAAGTGACGGCGACACTTCGGATGTTGTATTTAATCCCGTCTCGGTTCAGTACAACGCGGCGACTGATGCGGCGCTACTGACATTCGCAGCAGATCTGGAACAGCTGCCGGATCCGCGCAATGGTGGAGCACCGATTGGTGCTGGTACCTATCGATTGCGTGTGGGCACGGATGAAGCTGCACCACGAAATCCATCACAACTCAATGTCGGTAATCCTGGTGACAGTTATGACACAGCCATGGATTTGTCGGGTAATTGGGACACTGGCCGCATTATCGTCGTCAACGGTAATGCAACCGCATTTCAGCACGGTCAGACGTTTACGGTTACCAATGAAGCTGGTGATGTAACGACATATGAATTCAATGATCAGGGTGCTGGAGTCACAGTTGGAAATGAAGCTGTGGATATCGATACGTCTACCCCGACGACAGCAATGGGGATCGCAAACGCGATTGCTGGTGCCATTAATGGAACAGCCGGCTTTGCCGTAACTGCGGCAGCCACAAATCCAGCGTCGGGTGTACAAGTCACGCTTGATGGTGACGCGGGTATTGAGTTGGGCACATCCTTAACTGGGTTAGGGCTTTCAACTCAGGGGATTATTCTCCATGAGTCCATTTCTGTGGCCGATGAGGGAATCGCAAATTACCCATTGGATTTACCTGGTGGAAATACAGAGCCCGGCCATCGAGATCTCAGTAGTGCTGGTGATCGACACTTATCGGATACTGGTGCAGATGCACAAAGTGGAATCACGACAGTCTTTTATAACTTCCGTAATCACATTGGATTTATCCCGGGTGATTCGGGTCAGCAGCCTGCGTACAACAATATTACTGAGGCTCAAAAGAACCGTTCACGTGAAATCTTCGAAATTTTGTCCGAGAAGTCTGGTATTCAGTATGTGGAAACTCCGGATTTTGTAGTAGGTGCTCAGAATCTGCTGGTTGCAACCGGTGATTTACGTGCGATCGATCCTCTTCTTGTTCCCGGACCTGGTGATGTCATCGGTTTGTCAGGCGCAACCGCGTTTGGTCGCGCTGTCATTATGGACAATGCGGAAGACTGGAATGATGAATTTGCTGGCAGTTGGTTCCAGACAGCCATGCATGAAATTGGTCACCAGATGGGGCTGCTTCATACATATGAGTTGCCGCCGAATACCCTGATGGGTGAAGATTTTGGGCTTACCTATGGCACAACACTCGAACCGGACTTCCCAGGCAACCACGATGTGGTGCACTTGCAGCATTTGCATCGGCCGGAAAGTCGTGACATCGATCTCTATGAATTCGAGTTGCATGAAGCCGGTTTCTTTACTGCTGAGATAGTTGCAGAGCGATTACGTGACTTTAATGAATCAACTGATCTGCTTGATGCATCGCTCGCGCTCTACCAGGTGCGTGTGGAATTGGATCCGGCTACGGGTGATCCGGTCAAGGATGGAAACGGCCAGTTGATCCAAATACTGGATGCAAACGGCGTTGAGATTAAAGATCTGATCGCACAGAATGACGACTACTTCACGAAAGATTCTTACCTTGAGCTTGAGCTGAGGGAAGGTAAATACTTTGTGGGTGTCTCTGCGAGTGGAAACAACCAATATGATCCCGCAATCGAAAACAGCGGATTCAATGGAAAGTCGGAAGGTGCATACGACCTGCGCTTGAACTTCCGCCCAAGTGCTGATCGTGCAATTACCGATGCCGACAATCCGGTTGACGCATTTCAGCCCGAGATTATTCCAACCGCAATCGACGGTGATGCTGATGGTCGGCCTGGTGGCGTCTATGATTTCTGGTTCCGGGTTGCTGCCGCATCTGGTACGGAAGTCGCAGGTGAGCCTCGAACAATCTTTGTGAATAAGTCCTCTCCGACTGGTGGCAACGGTACGCTCGCGTCACCGTTTAACAATATTCCCGCGGCATTAAATGTTGATCTCAATGGCCTGCCGCTGCCATCCGCAAATCCAAATGCTGTTCAAGTAGGTGACATCCTTCGGATTGTTGGAAATCCGGGTGATGACAATGACATTCGTACTGAACTTGATAACCGTGCATATGAGCTCGGTTTTGATGATCTCGGTGTTTCGCTTAGCGACGGTTCCTTCTTGGAGATTCCAAAGGATGTAACCGTGATGGTCGATTCTGGTTCGATCTTCAAGATGCGGCGATCCTGGATCGGTGCAGGTAGTACGTCGCCAGGTGCTCTTAAAGATAGAAGTGCTGGTGAATTGCAAATCCTTGGTGCACCCGTTGTTATTGATGCACTTGGAAACGTTGTTCCGCTTGCCGGTTCTTATGATACTGCGACACCACTTGAAAACCTCAGCGGCGATGCGCCCGAGCGGGGTGTTGTGCACTTCACGTCATACTTCGATGAATCGCTTGGCCTGGATACATTCTCGTTTGCCACGACACCACAGCCTGGAGACTGGGGTGGCTTGCTAATTAAACGAGATATTGACAATGCTGACCGCACGCGATTTAGCTATGAAGATAATGCGATATTCCTGACGCATATTAATAACGTAGACCTTCAGTACGGTGGTGGTGAAGTATTAATTGAGTCGGTTGCTCAGGTTATCGACCCAGTTGAAATCGTCGATGGTCGTCCAACGGTTTCATACAACGTAATAACACAGTCTCGTGATGCGGCGATTGCAGCGAGCCCTGATAGCTTTAAAGAGTCGAACTTCCATTCGCCGGAATATCAGCAGGAATATCAAACGAGTCCGTTCACGGTGGATTACGTCCGCATTGGCCCGGATATTCATGGGAACTTTATCGCTGACAATACAACCAATGGCCTCTCGATTCGCATCGAGACATTGACTGGTGAAGATGCAAAAGAGCTGACAGTGTCAGCGCGTTTTGATGATACCGACATCGTTCATGTGCTTCAGGAAAACCTGGCGATTGATTCCAATCCAGGTGGTCCGAAAATGGAAATCGGCAATGAGCCGGATCTGAGTCTCGTAACGCTTACGCCACAGACACTTACGGATGGTAATTTGCCTGCGGGAACACATAACTACCGCATGGTGTTCGTTGATAAGAACGGAAATGAAGGTCTCGCATCGACTGCAACCATCAATCGCACGACGGGTGGGACGGAAAATGCCATTCGTCTTGCACAGTTGCTCACTCCAACAGATGATTTTGTGGCCCGTCGGCTTTATCGCAGTACAGGTGGTGGTGCATATGAGCTAATCGCTACGATTAATCAAACCGACACGGAATATGTAGATAAAGGTATCACGCTAAACGGCAGCTTGGATGACAGTGTGCGAAAACTCCGCCCACGGTTCGACGCGCGACTTGGAATTGACCCCAATGTCATTCTCAAGATTGACGGTGCTCATATTATGGTTGAGCCCGGCGCACAGTTCATTGCGGAAGGCCGTGATGGGCATGAAGTGATCATTACATCACTGTTAGATGATCGTTATGGAACAGCTGGTACTTACGATACAAGTAACGACGGATACGTCGGTATCAGCGGTGTGAACGCGCCTCAGCCTGGAGACTGGGGTGGTATCTATGTTGCCGCAACTTCAGCCGCGAGTATTGATCACTCTGTGATCTCTTATGGCGGCGGTGTGACGAAGATCGAAGGTACATTTGCCGGATTCAATGCGATTGAAATCCAGCAGGGTGAAGCGAGAATCGCTAACACATTGTTTGAATTCAATGCCGCCGGATTCGGTGGTCAGGCGCCATCGAGTCGGTATGGTCGATTGTTTAATGAAGCAAGTGTGATTTTTGTGCGTGATGCACAGCCGCTAATTATCGATAACACATTCCGAAATAATACGGATGTCGATTGGTCCACGAATCTTGCTGCGATCAGCATTAATGTCAATGCGATGGATCATCAATTGAAGTTTGATACCGGTCGATCTACTGGGTTGGCCGATGCGTTGATTGGTTACAAAGATAATCACGGGCCACTCATTGTTGGAAATATGATGCGTAATAATGAGATTAACGGTCTCATGGTGCGTGGCGAAGTATTGACGACTCAGAGTATTTGGGATGACACAGGTATTGCCCACGTGCTTTCTGATCGGATTTACATTCCGGATTTCCATACGTACGGTGGATTGCGACTTCAAAGTGCTCCGAACGCCAGTCTTGTTATCAAAATGGCCGGCGCAAATGCTGGATTTGAAGCAACTGGTCGCCCGATCGAGATCAATGACCGAATTGGCGGTCACGTGCAAATCCTCGGGCAGCCAAAATCGCCGGTGATCATCACCTCGTTACGTGATGACACAGTCGGTGCTGGTATTCAGCCCAACGGCGATCCATTGGTGGACACGAATAACGATGGTACGGTTGCACCGGTAACGTCATCTTCTAGCCGGACAAATATCTCATTCAACTTTGGGCCGGCAATGGCTGCCAACCCGGCTGCGATGGCTGAGGCACAGCAAGCCGCAGATTATTGGGGTTCTTTATTGCGAGATCCGATCGACATTGTCTTCGATGTCGATTTTGCAACACTTACAGGCGGGGCGATAGGAACAATGTCGCCTACAACTGCTGTGTTGGATTATGACACGGTGCTTGGGGCGATGGTTGCTGATGCCACGCTAAGTGAAACAATCGTCGGTTCAATTCCAGATTCAGCATCTATTACAGTGACCGGTGCCACTGCTAACGACACAATTGCCATCACTAGGGCAAATGCATTGGCGTTGGGTATTACACAGGGATTGCCGGCACCAACGTCACAATATGGTGGCGGTATCATCGATGGCACAATGCAAATTGGCGATACGTTTGATAACGCCAATCCTGGAATCTATGACACTGTATTGCATGAAATTGGGCATGCACTCGGATTTATGAGTTCTGTCGGTGGTTCTGGTAATGTATCACTAACCACGCTTGACTTGTTCCGTATTGCTCCGGGTTCGTCACCGTCCTTTGGTACAACGCCGCGAGTGATGGACCAGAATGCCGAGCATGTCTTTTATGACGGTGGTGAATTCAACCCAATAGGAATCACGACCATCGCAGGATTGCTGGTTGGAGAGGTCCCGTTGACGAACGGAGGAGATGGTAATCAGCCGAGTCATTGGAAATTTAGAAATCTAATAAACAACGTCTACTTAGGGGTAATGGACCCGATTGATAACCCTGGGGCGGACCCGGTCATTACAGCTAACGATATTCGTGCATTTGGTCTAATCGGTTGGGATGTAGAAATTGCGGGACTTGCAGGTCCTGCAAAACCGGGCGACTGGGATACCATCCTGCTTAACCAATATTCTCACGACCGCAATGTGGATGTTGCTGTCGAGTTTGAAGATCGCAGTGTGAATGCGCCTGGTGTAAATGCAAATGCACTTAGCGCACAGTTTCTTGGTGAATTAGCACCAAATGAAAAATCGGGTGATGAGAATCGTCGCCTTGGGTTTGAAGTGCACGGTTTCCTGAGTAACCCTCAGGATCTTGATGTCTATAGCTTCTCCGGTGTTGCGGGTACGGAAGTATGGGTTGATTTTGATAAAACCACCTATGCATTTGATCCAATTGTCGAGTTGATTGACGGAAATGGCACCGTGCTTGTGCGATCGGTTAATACGCTCGAAGAGAATGATGGAATATTGAGTCTCTATGAAGATTCAACAGTTCCAAACAGCGCGTTTACAATGCAAAAAGTCCAGCCATACAACGGGAAGGACTTCTGGGCGGTGAACCCACGTGATCCTGGTTTACGATTGGTATTACCCGGGCCAGCTGATACAAGAAATACATATCACCTGCGTGTACGCAGTAATACGAAACCTGCTGATATTCATAAGCTTGATGCTGGATTGACATCCGGTGCGTACCAGATGCAAGTTCGTTTGCGAGAGCTTGATGAAATCGCCGGTAGCGTAATTCGTTACGCTAATATCTCATACGCGGATACCGGTATCACGGTATACGGACAACCAGTTCATAGCCCGCTTTCTGGTGAAAACTATGAAATCGAAGTGGCAAATGGTATTAATGACACGCGTGGAGGTGCTCAGCAACTCGGCAATGTGATGGGCACAGATCGTGCGACGCTTAGTGTCGCAGGACGCCTTGTTTCAAACCAAAACGGCGCGGATACCGACTGGTATTCCTTTAGTGTCGATCCACAGAATACGCAATCTACTCTAACATCTCCATGGGCATGGCCAGTTGTAATCGATCTTGATTACGCCGATGGTCTTTCGCGAGCGAATACCGTCGTGTCGGTATTTGATTCTTCCGGCACATTAATTCTGCATAGTACAGACAGTAACGTGCAGGAAGATCGACCGGAACCGTTGGCCGAAAGTCAGGTGGAAGATCTTAATCGTGGTTCTGTGGGTGCGGGCGATCCATTCCTGGGTCCCGTTCTGCTGCCACCAGGTCAATACTTTGTTGCTGTTACCTCGCAGGGTCGCGGGCCTTCGGCACTTGGCGCTGCTTCCACCAGAATCGAGCCGGCCAATTCAAGCATTCGTGTTGTTGAAGATCATGTCGACCGCTTAAATGCCTCGACGGCTGAAGATCCATATCACCCAGGGCGTTTGTTTGATGGCGGCAGTGTTGTGCCGTGGAATCTTTCAGATGTCGGTCTTTACGTGATGCGTGAAGATCCAACCGGTATTTTGCGATCTGAAATGTTGACGGTGAATCCGTATACCGGTGAAACGGCAGTGGAGTTTTTCAGTCCGGCTCGAGGAAATACGGCTCGAGTGAACTTCGACGTTGGTGATATCGTTCGTCAGCGAGATGGTACCGTTCACTCATTCTCGTTGAATCTGGATGAGAATAATCCGTGTGCACCACGTGATGATGTAAACCGATTTGTCGAGTTAGATCCAGGGTTCGGTACGGGAACCGACCTTGGTTGGGATGCAATCGAAACATATCAAGAAGATCCCGCTAACCCTGGTGCTGCAGTACGTGCTCACCGCTGTAACAATTCGGATCACGGTTATGGTGTGAACTTCAATGCGATTTATGCTGGCGGTGTACCTGCAAATACACCTCCTCTGGAACGTCTGCTGGCAGTTGGTAATCGCGGAGATTTTGGCTTTAACCTGCAAAACGGCGTCGACTGGTTACAGAATATCATGTTTGAGTTTGATCCTGGTACGGGAGACGCTCGACATATTGGTAATGATGAAAGCCGTGATCCTAAGATCGAGAAATCGTGGACAAATGCATGGCCGGTAGGTCGCGTAGTCACCGGACCGGAACTTGGTGGTGTGAATGCGACGGATGTAGATCTTAATGGTCGATTGATTGATCAGTTAAATGACGGCGATACGTTTGCGATTGATGACGGCTTCTCGCAAACAACGTTCGAATTCGACTTCGGTCCACAGGTTCGTCAGAATATCGATAAGCGTATCGGCGAGACGATGCGAGATGGTTACTTCTTTGTTCTCGATCCAAATGACGAGATCGACGACGATGAAGTACTGTATCAGTTTGATACGGGTGCTGTGATTAACATCTTCGGCAACGGTCAGGTCGTTAAAGATGGGACAATCGTCTCGATAAATGATGATGCAGGTGCCACGTTTAGCTTTGAATTTGATAGCGATCCGGATCCTGGCGTTCTGGATGACCCGACTGCGACACGCATCCGCTTTGGTGCAGGTACTTCAGCATTGCAAATGGCTGGTCAGCTCGCAACAGCGATTAATGGTACTAATAACTTCACAGTCACAGCTGAAGCGGTAGTCAGTCGCGTAACGCTAACCAATGATCTTGCAATTACCGTTACACACGTGAGTGGTGATGTTGATGGTGTTCAAGTTGAAGGAGCGACCGGTGAAGCGCCAGTTATCGAAGTGAAAGACGTTGCGAGTCTGGTAGATGGTGACACATTCAGTGTGATCACGATGCCGGGGAATATGCAGCATATCTTTGAGCTCGATACGGATGGCACCGTTTCCGGATCAAATATTGCTGTGTCCTTTAATATCGCGGATACACCGGAGCAGGTTACACAGGCTATCGAACAAGCTGTGAACGGTTCGTTTGCTGTTACGGGATTGCTTGGATGGGCAGGTGGGCCACGTGTCTCCATCAACGGGGCAAATGTTCAGCAAGGCTCAATTTCTACTCTTGCTTCCGTGATGGAATTTGAAAGTGTAGAGCCACCCATTCAGGTAGAAGAAAACTCGACGACTGAAGAAGTTGCCATTGCAACGGTTACTCAAGTGGGCATTAGTCCGCTGTTTGAACCGAGTTATCTTGTCGATCAACAACCGATTCAGATTACAGCGAGAATTGGTTTCTTGGGTGCTGAGGTCGGAGATTTCCGAGGCGTACGAGACCCTGTTTGGCAATCTATGAACACGTTTGGTGGTGTGTTGGATCCAACGCATATCCCAATTGAGCTGCAGGTTTGGGATGAAGCTGCGGACTTCCCAGATCCAATGGACCCGACATTTATAAATATTCTCGATGGTATTGCGACCAAGACAGCAAGCGTGATTAACGCGAATATGGATACGGTGGTAGCAGAGGCCATTGGTGATACGGTTGTCGTTACCGATGGTACCATCGTATTGCCACCGAGTTCACCGCTTACGGCAACCGGTCAGGGGCCTGGTGGAAACATTACCGGTTTGGCCAATGTAAATGGTCAGATATACGGTGTGTCAGATGAAGGTGGTCTATATGAGATCGATATGATCTTATCGGAACTTACCGGTGGTCATCCGAGCTTAATGAGCGTAGACACTCAATTTGTTGGTACTTCGGCTGCGGATTTACACGGCATCCAATTCCAGGGACTCGTGGCTGGTCCAGAAAACGTGGAAGCCGGCAAATATTCCGACATGTTGTTCGGAATTGACACCAATGGAACGATTTACGCGTTTGATACGGATGGTGTTCTACAACCTATCTTCCTTGATGGTGTAACGCATGTAGAAACAGGTATCACGCAGGTTCGCGGACTCATGTTCTCAAATCTGGACCGAAATCTATTCCATATTACGCCGTCCGATCGACATCAGATTTCCGCCAATGAGATGGACGTCCGATTCGGGCTCGCCGCAAACGTTGGTGACACGATCACGATCGATGAACGTCAATTCGAAGTTGGTCACGGTATTACAGCGATTTATGACGGCACTCGAGGTGTTGATACGGACTTTAACCAGTCGTTCCACTTCGGTCGAGGAAACGTCGGTGGCACGGCTCGTAGTTACGACTTTATCGGGGGTGCTCACGGTTCTATTGTTAGTAATGAATTCAGCCTGAGAGGATTTGCGGCTGAAGACAAACCAACTCTGTATTTCACATATTGGTCACAAACTGACGGGGCACAGGATCGTGATACGTTCCGCGTTTGGGCGACAGACAACAACAGTGACTGGTCTCTGTTGGCGACGAACAACGACGGTGCAATTCAGGATGATTCCACTTGGCGTCAAGTCCGTACATCCCTGGCAGGATTTGCAGGTGTTGACAATCTTCGAATTCGCGTTGACTTCGATACAACCGGTGATCGAAATACCGGCCAGTTATTCGATGGTGAGCTAAATAACACAGGTACCGAGCTAATCGCGATTGATGGTATTCATCTGCGCGATGGCCAGACGTATGAGATTGATGGACAGGTCTTCGAATTCGAATCCGGATTCACCATTGTCGCGCCTTCTGCTCGAGCGCTGCAAGACGGTGATAACTTTACTGTAGAAAACGCTGCCAGTGTTTCTGTTACATTTGAATTTGATCATGGTGGTGGAGTATCCGCAGGCAACACCCCTATCGCATTGGATGACACAGATAGCGGTTCAGATGTTGCAACCAAGATAGAAACTGTACTTGGAGCAAGTGGTCTTGGGATTGTCACGCATCGTAATGATGAAAGAGTGAACCTTGAAGTTACCTTTGATGGCACCAATGACGCCGTTGCTGTAACGAATAGCACTGCTGTGGCAAGCTTCGTTGAAGGTGAGTTTGGACGAAATGCGGATCCGTTTACGGGGCTTCCGAATGATCTAAATGCGGTTGTCTTTGTTCATGAAGACATGACGAGTGTCGATGTCGCAGATTCCATGAATACTACAATGGAAGCGAACTTCTACACGCCAATTCTGGTAGTAGAAGGCGCAGCGTCGTACACCGATAGCGATACATTTATTCTCGACGACAGCGTAAATGATGCTGTGACGTTTGAGATTGAAAAGGGCTTCATCCTGACACTACCGGCCGTGGGTTCGACGGATATCATCGATGGCGACACACTCGTCTTTACCGATGGTACCGATACTTACACGGTAGAGTTTGACAACGAAGGTACGACGACAGCCGGTAACAGCGTCGTAACGGTTGCCGCCAGTGGCGAAGCGATGATCAACGTCTCAAATCGATTGCGTGATCAAATCAATGCAGATGTGGCTGGTGGCGGTGCAGCAGCAAATCTCGGTTTGCAGGCAATTGTTGTGACCGGTGGGCGGGTACAGATCTTTGCAAATGACGATGTTACGATGACCGCGCCTGTACCGACAAACTTTGTGCTTGACCCAACGTCTGCACCAGGCGTCGGAATCGATGCCAATAACAATGGCCATGTACCTGTTCGAATCATAGATAGTGGCACATTCCGCGCGTCTGATGTAGCGGACGCCATTCGTGATGCAATCAATAACGCAGCGTTACCGCTCGATATTACTGCAGCCATTGTTGCGGGTAGCGATAGGCGTGTCCAAATCACGCATGATAATGCACTAAATGCATTGATCACCTTTACGGATAACACGGGTGCGATCACGCTTGAGCAGACTGTAACCGAATTCAGTGAGTTTGACTTCGATGCCATCAAGCAATACGAAGATATATTCTGGATGGTTGGCTATACGGTTGATGACCCTGGCCCACTCGGCTGGGAAGAAGATAAGCTCTGTTCTGA
>JBJLEE010000044.1:0-23358 GCA_045566075.1 Pirellulaceae bacterium
GCAATATGCAGCGATTAGTGAAGGCATGGCGCATCTGATATTGGATGAAGAGTCCCGCAGTCGCTTGCAGAACGTAAGTGCTCGGCACGAACAGCTGAAAACCAGTGTGATCGCAAGTGCGTCGCCAGAGGTTGCTGATTCGCTTGTATATCAGGATTGGGTCTGGACGAATCATGTGTCAGGTACATTGCAAACAGCTGTGTTGAAAGCTCCTCAAGTGACAGTAAGAATTGAATTTGCTCACTCGAGTGAACAGAGTATTTGGATGACTTTGTTCATGTTATCAATGGTGGCTTTTACCGTGTTTGCAATTCAAACGCTAAGTAGCCACGTGCTGACGGTAGAGTGGTTGCAATATTGTCCGCGAATGCTGATGGCACTTGCAGGCATCTGCTGGTGGATTTGGCTTACTCCAAGCTTGTTTGGGTTATTCATTGTTGCTGTTTCTCTGTCATCGCAATTCATTGGCAGCCGGCGATTAGATGTTCAGGGCCAGGTATCGTGATCCAATTCTCCCGATGACGGATCAGGTTTGAAGTTCTTGCATAATTCGCCTTGGCATAGAATTCTAGATTTGATAGCTTGCTACATCGCCAAAGCTGTCTGGCCTACCCATTTTATTAGATGCCATCGTCGATAGAGAGCAGCATCAATGGGAGCCGAAGGTGAGCCACATGAGGGAAGGAGTCCACAATGGGGCTTGGGCAATCACAAAGAACTGATTTGCATATCCGATGGATGATCCGTCGTGATTTGCCAACTGTACTGGAAATTGAAGAATCTAGATTCGAGTTTCCATGGACAGAGGATGACTTCTTGCGCTGTCTGCGTCAGCGGAACTGTATCGGTATGGTCGTGGAGTTGGACGATGAAATCGTCGGCTTTATGATCTATGAACTTCATACCAACCGACTACACATATTGAATTTTGCTGTAGCAGAGTCTGCGATGCGACAGGGTATTGGTACAGCATTGGTCGATAAGCTCGTAAGTAAGCTATCACCGCATAGAAGAAATCGAATTGTACTTGAGGTTCGCGAGACAAATCTTGACGCGCAGCTCTTTTTTAAGTCACTAGATTTCCGAGCTATTTCTGTACTAAGAGATTACTATGACGATACAGTGGAAGATGCGTATCTAATGCAATTCCGTTATACGGAAGAAATTATGAGCGAACGCATTCCGGTGAATCGAATTTCCCGAATGGCGGGTTGATGCGAATCACACATTGTTGACAGCGTGGATTAAGCTGACACGATGCTCACTAGGATTGACGATTGCAGTTGATCCGAGGACCAAATGACGGCGCGAGGTAAAACAACAGAGATATGCAGGATACCATTGCGCACACTTTTGTGATCATGATGGCCTTAGCGCCGGTTTGGCTCGTTTTCATTGCCAGCCGCTGCATCGGACTATCACCGTTGCAGACAATTCTCTGGTCACTTTCAGCAATGTATTGCTTATTTATGTGGCGTGGTCGATTGAATGGGCGTTTACCAAAAACAACGCGTGGCGCCATTCTGATTGCCAATCATCGCTCAAGCGCTGATGCGTTAATCATGCAAATGTCTTGCAACCGACCAATCGGTTGGTTGATTGCAGCTGAATACATGCAAATTCCAATTCTCGGTCAAATGATGCGATATCTGGGGGCCATTCCCGCGGGGCGATCCGGGAAAGATTCCAAAGCAACACGAAATGCAATTGCACATTGTCAGGACGGAGGTCTGCTGGGCTTGTTTCCTGAGGGCAGATTAAACAAGACCGATGAGTTTATGCAGTCCGTGCGCCCCGGACTTGTGCTGATTGCAGCACGCGCCGGTGTTCCAATTATTCCATTCCACATTGAAGGAGGGTCGCTCGGTGAAACGGCCTTTTCGCCCTTCCTGCGACGTGGACGGATCAAAGCGACTCTTGGTTCACCGATACACGTTGAGACACCTGAAAACGGGTCGATGAACAAAAAGGAAATCATCCGGTGGACTCGAAAGTGCGTAACGGCCATTGCAGAACTCGGTGGGCATGATGACTTCGAGGTGATCATCGCCGGTCGTAAGTGGCGTCCGGATTAAGGTGCGACCTTATTACGTCATTTGACTACATCGACGGTCATGGTCGTCTCAAGGTGGTGGGCATTTTCCATCGCATGTTTCACAGATTCAGATGCGGTTTTGCCACGACCGTAAACACTACAAATTGGATTTCCGACATTAATTAAAGCGTTGTTGTCAGGGATGTCTGCAAGATAATCTAACGTGTTACATGAGCTAATAAACCTGGTCGGTGACTTGGCGAAGAGAATGGCACGAGTCTTTATCGTTTCAAATCTATGGGAATTCGGCATTTGCGTTAGTGGTTTGTTGTGGCATGCATCAATGTGCTGTTGAATGATGTTGGTGTCGGCACCATTGCTTAACAGATCCATGGAAGCAGTGAATCGCGGATTTATTTCGAGTAACCAAAGTTGGTTGTCCCATACTTTGAAGTCCAGACCGAAAAGCCCGACGATACTGCACCTAAGTGCAATTTCGTTTGCCATAGTCGAAATGGCGGTATTCAGAGGTTCAGCAACCAACATAGGGCCGACACTGCCGCAGTATTGGAATCGTGCCGTCCCTAAACGACGACTCATTCGTAAGTGTCGAGTGACTCCCAAAATCTGAGTCTCACTACCGTTGCTAATGCAGGCGGCACCATAGGTGGGACCGGGGATAAAAAGCTGAACCAGTCTATCAGGGTTTGCGGGTGGTTTCGTCCGCGATACTTGTACGCCCTGACCAGCTGCGGACAATCGTGGTTTAGATAACCAGATCGGTGGCCCACTGTTTATGTAACCAGTATTTGTTAATTCAGAGCCCGGATAATTCCAGCTGGCATCCTGTGCCACTTTACAAATGAATTCCGGACTTCTGCATTTGTGAATTACGTCTTGGTTGTTACCAAGAAGTGTTTTCTTACTTGCCAATTGGGCGATTTGCTCGGGATAGTTTTCCAGGCTTCCTGCGTAGAGCCAGTAGTTTGTCTTTGATGATTCAGCAATTCTGAACAGCTGATCCGGATACTGGTCGGCCTTGATGCTCGATTTAGATGCAGCCCGAGTATCTAAGTCGTTAAACAGATCTATGGCGGTTACTTGGTATCCCGCAGCTGCGGCGATGGTTGCACAGGGTCTTACACAAGCCCCGAGAATCAGAATTTCACTTGAGGACAACACGATTAGTTTTGATTGGGATGTAATTGGTTTGTTGACGCAAAGTGGACATATCTAAGGAATCCGCTCATTATCCGAGAGAAAGTCTTAAGAACAGCCTTAGGGTTATTGCAATTGGCCACCGGTCTGTTATTTTCACCTCAGAGACGTTGTTTTGACAATGAGTCCAGAAGATTGAATCCTACTACGACGGAGATGTCATATGTCGATGTACATCGGTGAAGCCCTAACAGGCGATGGTAACGAAATTGCTCATATCGACTTGTTGATTGGTAGCAAGGATGGCCCTGTAGGCGCTGCATTCGCTAATGCACTAGCTCGCCAAAGTGATGGTCATTCGAACCTACTTGCAGTTCTTGAGCCAAATCTGGCTGTGAAGCCATCAACGGTCATGATCACAAAAGTGACCATTAAAGGTATGCGTCAGGCAGTCCAAATGTTTGGTCCTGCACAAGCAGCCGTTGCAGAAGCTGTTTCAGACAGCGTTGCAAATGGTGTGATCCCGAAAGAACAGGCTGAAGACCTCGTTGTCGTATGTGGCGTGTTTATTCACCCGGCCGCAGAAGACGATAGCAAGATATTCCAATATAACTATGACGCGACCAAAGAAGCGATCGCAAATGCAATGGCTAATAAGCCATCCGTTGATGAGATGCTTGCAGGTCGTGGTAACGCTGCTCACCCGTTTAAGGGTTGCTAGGGTTACGCACCTTATAGATTGAACAAATCGCCCATGACATGATTAGCATGTCGTGGGCGATTTTTTTGACATATCGCATTATCGAGCCGTATTGTGCTGGTCTTTTCCGGTGATTCCTTCGAAATAGAGATAAATTAAAATGGCCAAACCAAAGATCCTAATTCAATTCGATACCGACAGTCATTCGTGTGCGTTTGATGGTGTGGTTGCTGTGGACAGCGGTATTGACCAACTGTTTCAGTACAGCAATATCACGCTCGATGATGTGCAACGTCTAGTGTACGGGGCCATTTTCACCCGTGGTGTCGAGGATCTTCATCAAACGGCTATCTTTGTAGGCGGCTCCGATGTTGCCAAGGGAGAAGCCGTTGTTGAGAAGATCAACAGTGTATTCTTCGGCCCGATGCGCGTCTCTGTAATGATGGACTCCAATGGATGTAATACCACAGCTGCAGCAGCGGTGTTAGCGGCTTCCCGGCATGTCGATTTGAAGGGTGCCACGGCCCTGATTCTCGCTGGTACAGGGCCTGTAGGAGTGCGTGCTGCACGCTTGTTAGCCGGTGCCGGTGCGACGGTTCGAATCGGATCTCGAAGTCAGGAGCGAGCGTCTGAAGCTGCTGCCACGATTAATCAATCATTGCAATCAAATGCAGTGACCGGCGTAGAGGCCTCCTCCCGGGATCAGACAGCGGCTGCTCTTGATGGCTGTAATATTCTGATCGCTGCAGGTGCGGCAGGTATCCAACTGGTTGATAGCTCATGCTGGAACGGTATGGAGTCTCTCAAAGTGGCAGTGGATTTAAATGCCGTTCCACCGCTTGGAATCGAGTCGGTAGATGTCATGGATCATGCTGTGGATCATGGCGGCACGATTTGTTACGGAGCAGTCGGCGTGGGCGGTACCAAAATGAAGATACACAAAGCTGCGATTGCCAGTTTATTTGATTCAAATGACATAGTATTGGATGCTGAAGAAGTATTCCAAATCGGTCTGGACGAGCAGTAACATCGAGAGTCTTTCTACTCTACTGCTTCCATCGGTACGAATTAATTTGTCGTAAATCCGCCTTGCTCTAAAGCGGTATATAAAGTATTTCTTTGCGACCGCTCGTGGTTCGCGAAAGGCGTGCTTGCGCGCGGGCTACGTTTTTTAACAGTAAAGCAACGAATTCGAAGTACCGTTAAACCATTGACTTGCAAAACACTTATAATTCGCCCAAGCGGCAACTGTAGGATTACAGCTATCTGTATGATGCTCCTATGGGTTGGGTCTATTTGCTATTCACAGAATACGCCAGCCGTTTACAAACCATCGTCGATGTTCCCGTCGACCACCGTGCAGCAGGCTGGCAGAATTCAGCCATTGCAGCGCCTGACCAATGGCCGACGTGATACTGCTGATATAGCACCGCCGTCAACGCAGTTCACGCCAGAAACCGATGATCCGCAAGAGGCGATCGATGCCAGTGATTTAGATGGGCAATTGATCAAGTCCATTGAATTCAAAGGTCATAAATTCATGACCGAACAACGGTTGATGGCTACGATCAATAGTCGGACAGATCGCAGTTTCGACAGCGGGTTACTGCAGGAAGATGTTAGAAATCTTTATCGCACGGGTTTGATACGCGATGTTCGCGTCGTGACGGACCGTGTCGAGGGCGGGGTGTCCATTGAATTCGATGTCTTTGAACGTCCAACGATAAGATCACTTCGATTCATTGGCAATCGTGGAATACTGGATGAGAAGCTGTCAACCGAAGCTGGATTGGCAGCCGGTGATGCATTGAATCAATACACGATTGAAGATGCGAAGCGCAAGATCAAGGCGCTTTACAAAAAGTACGGCTACCCGATGGTCGACATCAGAATTCTCGAAGGTGATAAACCGGGTCAGCGTGATATTGTTTTTTACATGATCGAAGGTCCTCGCGAGAAAGTCGCCAAGGTGGAGTTTCTTGGATTTGATCCGGAACTCACCAATTCCGCCCGATTGCAGAGCATTGTCCAGACCGAGAAAGGAACGCTTACATGGCTCTACGGCGGAGACATGAATTACGAAAAAGTAGACGAAGATGTTGATCGACTTATCGCTTATTACAGAAACCTTGGATACTTTCAGGCACGCGTTGGTGTAGAGACCACTCCGGATGAAAGTGGTCATTGGATCACCGTGCGATTCGTTATCCATGAGGGGGTGCGATACGTGATCCGCTCGATGCAGTTTTCGGGGAATACTGAATTCACCGATGCAGACCTAATGACAATGATGTCACTTAGTGAGAATGAGCCGTTTAATCTTGGGGCAATGAATATCGACAATAACAGCATTAAGTCGGTATACGGCACTCGCGGATATATTTTTGCATCAGTGACACCTGATATTCGTTTCCGTGAAACGCCCGGAGAACTTGATATCGTATTTAACGTCGATGAAGGAGAACCATTTCGCGTAGGCCGCATCGATGTGCGGATCGCGGGTGAGAATCCGCGGACACGGACTGACGTTATTCTTAATCGCCTTTCCATGATGCCAGGCGATATGGCAAACCGGCGTCAAATGGAATCGAGCGAAAGAAGGCTGCGTCACAGTCAGCTGTTTGAGTCGAATCCCGCTATGGGCAAGCCGCCTACGATAGTGATCAGAGAGCCGGACCTGCAAACGATCAAGCCACAATCACCGTTGCCCACCGCTCCGAATCCCGTCAATGTTGGCGATGAAAAACCAACTCGTGCCACAGTACGAGGGCAATCACCAGATCGACTACCCGATATCGTGCCATTTCAGCGTTTAGACCACGATAAGGATCAATGGCGACCCTATTGATAAAACCAATGTCGTGCCGCGATTAAACACAGGTACGATCAAAAGCATCAACAAACAACGAGAAACAACTTGGTGGCCCGGCCACAGTTTACTGCGAATGAAAAAGAAAAACGATCAACGACGGCATAGATTCCATTCACATCCGCTTACGGGGCTGATGTTTGCTGGAATGATTTGTACGTTGACTGCCTGCCAGGGACTCTTTAGCCACCGTAATGATTCACCGACTCTCGCAGAGTTAGCAGATGAGGCTGTAACAGAAGCGGTTGAGATTAATGCTGAGCAGCAATCAGGGACTCAACCGGAAGCGACAGTGAGCCAAAGTGCCAATCAAATCCAGGGGTTGCGTGCGATTGACGGTGTCGTCGTGCTGGATGCCACGGATGATGACAGTTCGTCGTTGGATTCCAATTCACCCCGAAACGATGACACGAACATACAACCAGAGAGTGACCCTATCGGCGTAATTCAAAATGAGCTGCGCACGGATGATACGGTTCATATTCGCAGTCAAAGTCCATCCTCGAATCTATACACGACCGAATATGCCGGCGGAAATACCGTGCGAACCGCTGAGTATCGTCAACCTTCAAATCCTGCGACAAGCGGTGGACAAGTCCGATATGCCGCCGCACAACTGGGCCTGGACGGGCCAACGGATAATTCGGTGGACACTCCTAATCCACTGTTAGACCCGGACAATCCATTGAATCGAGTGCCCTTTGATGTCTACGTAGAAGAAGCGCGGACCGGTTCATTCCACATTGGTGCGGGCGTTAATTCAGATTCCGGCTTTACCGGACAGCTTATGTATGACGAACGTAACTTTGACTATAGAGCTGTTCCCAGTGGTTGGCAGGACTTTCGAGATGGAAAAGCCTTCCGGGGAGGTGGCCAGGGATTTCGTGTCGAAGCGATGCCCGGCGAATGGTACGAACGCTACATGCTGCAATACAGCGATCCTTACTGGAGAAATACCAACATCTCCATGAGTTTTAGTGGTTATTACTATGACCGTATCTACCGTGATTGGGATGAAAACCGTACTGGTGGTCGGATTTCGTTCGGTTATCGATTGACCCCGGATCTCTCTGTTAATGGTTCGCTGAAGCTCGAGAGTGTCGAGATTTCAGATCCGCGTGTGTCTGGAGTACCCGATTTAGAGAATGTACTTGGAGAGAATGATAACTATTCATTCAGAGTATCGTTGTCGCACGATACGCGGGATGCACCGTTCCTGGCAACCGAAGGTCATTTCTTTGAAATGAGTTTTGAACAGACTTTTGGAAGCTTTACGTATCCCACCGGTGAAGTGGAATATAGTAAACACTTTCTCGTACGGGAAAGAGCGGATGGTACCGGACGACACACATTCTCATACAACCTGGGATATGCGGTGACTGGCGATGATACGCCCCTTTTCGAACGTTTGTATGCTGGTGGTTACTCCACAATTCGTGGATTCCGATTTAGAGGTGCATCGCCAGTGGACAACGGTGTTCAGGTTGGTGGAAATATGCGGTTCCTCGGAACGCTGCAATATCTGTTCCCGGTGACCGGTGATGATATGTTACGTGGAGTCGTGTTCACAGACTTCGGAACGGTTGAAGAAACAACGCAAGTCGACTGGGAAGATTTCAGAGTTGTTGTAGGATTTGGCTTGCGTATTTCTATTCCAATGATGGGACCTGCCCCATTTGCCTTTGACTTCGCAATCCCATTGAATCGTGAAGAGACGGACCAAATTCGAAACTTCAGCTTCTTTTTTGGTATCTCAAAAACGTAGAATACAAATACACGCTTACCTGTCCACGTACTCGTTGGAGAATGGATAATTCGATGTGTACTGCGTCATTGCTACGATACTCCTGAGTTGGCCCGGAAATGCTACAGATCTTCAATTGCCCACATTGTCAGGGTGTTTTTAAAGCTGAATGTGATGAGGCCGTTTCACACGTGGAATGCCCTCATTGTGTGAGTGCTGTCGATGTCAGTGCGTTGCCTGCTAGTGATCCAGAGACGCACAGTAAACAACAAGAGTCAGCAGAGCCAACGGAACCGTCTGATGCGGCGGATAAAGGTGATGCAGAAGCTGTTTCTGCGAAGTCAACTGATGATAAGCCGAAAATGAAGGTTAGCGAGGCCGAGGTTAAGAGGTCGTTACTTCCGCCGGGCTTCAATAAGCAATCCAACCCAGAGGTGGTCGACCCCCCGGCGTTATCGCAAGACTCGATGATCTCGACAGACGGCGAAGGTGACGATCACAACGATGACGAAGAAGTTGACGAAATAGAACCGGACTTGGCGATTCCCAAACAGGTGGTTCCGGAGGCGGATTCTGAATCGGACACTACATCTGAAAGTTCGGGTCTAGCTGATGCTGAGTCAAAAAGCGAGTCGGTCAGTCAGAATGAAACGTCGGATGCATTGGAAAGTGACGACCTCGTATTGCCGTCGTTACTCGAGAACGCGGAAACGCTTCCTTCAGCAAATCAGATGTTGGGTAGTCTGGCAGATCGGGAATCCTCACAGTCACCATCTGTAGGAATCCATGTGATCGAGACAAATGAAGAAGAAGAGGCATTGATTGAACGTGTGATTGAAGATCGACGACAATTCAAACGTAAGAAAAACGTCGTTCTTTGGTTTTTTGGATTTGTCATTATTGCTCTGACTCTGCTCGTGCTGATTAAGTGACGCTTAGTACCAAGTCATGACGTATGGCCGAATGTGCGATATAATAGGCAAAGTTTCTTATCTCATTGTCTACAACATACGTTGCCATGGCTGGCGACAAATCAATTATGGCAAGTACAGTTCCCAATCATCCAACAGCCTCTGACATACTTGAACGCCAACCGCCGTTCGATTTAGCTGCAGAACGTGGCGTGTTGGGTAGCGTTATTCTCAAACCAGACGTTCTGGATGATGTTGTATTGATGCTTCGCAGTGAGGATTTCTACGATGATGCACATCAGGTGCTATATCGTGAAATCTGCATCATGCATGATGAAGGCAAAATGATTGATCCGACGCTTTTGGTCTCTAGATTGAAAGCGAGTGGCCAATGGGAATCAATGGGAGGTGCACAGTTTCTGGCTACGGTCAGCAAGAGCGTGGCAAACGCAGCGCACGTGATTTACTATGCCGAGTTGGTGCGTGAGAAAGCCACCTATCGATCGCTAATCGATGTCGCTACAGAAATAGTGCGTGAGGCATATAATCAGACGGACGATGCGAGAGCACTCCTGAGTGCCTCAGAACAAAAGATCTTTAGTATTGTTGACGACCGTGGCAGCTCCAGCGTGGCGCCGCTAAATGAAATCCTCCATTTAGCGATGGATCGGATGGAAGCCAGGATGGCCGGTGAACACACTGATGGCAGTGTTGACACACTCTTTCATGACTTTGATCAGATGACCGGCGGATTGCATCAGTCCGAATTGATCATCCTCGCCGCCCGTCCGAGTATGGGTAAGACAGCGCTGGCGATGAATATTACCGAAAACGTCGCGGTTCAAGGCAATCATCCGGTTTTGTTTGTAAGCCTTGAAATGTCTTCTCTGGAATTGTGCGATCGATTGCTTTGTAGTGCAGCGCAAGTGAACGGGCACCGTCTGCGAAACGGTACCATTTCCAATGCTGACCGACAAAGACTGGTTGAAACAGCATCAGAGATGTCACAGGCTCCTTTATACGTTGATGACGCTCCTACGCGAACGGTTAGTGAGATTGCTGCCGGAGCACGCCGAATTCTCAAGAAACATGGCAAGTTAGGTATGATTGTCATCGACTACCTGCAGTTGATTGAGCCGGATAATCCGCGTGATCCACGTCAGGAACAAGTGGCTCGTATTGCACGGCGTCTGAAAGGCCTTGCACGTGACTTGGAAGTCCCTGTTTTATGCCTTGCTCAGTTAAACCGACAAGCTGAAGATAGTCGTGACCATCGGCCTCGGCTTAGTCATCTTCGTGAGTCGGGTGCTATTGAACAGGATGCTGACGTGGTCATGTTTATTCACCGCGAAGAATATTATCATCGTGGCGATGAAGCGGAACAGTTTAAAGGGCAGGCGGAGTTAATCATTTCCAAGCAGCGTAACGGACCTGTAGGTACCGTTGAGTTCGTCTGGCAAAAAGAATTCACGCGTTTCAGTGATAAGGCACCAGAGCGGCTAGAGGCCTTCGATGATTACAATGAGCCAGCAGGGTTTTAGGCTCGACTAGATATAAGGGTCACCTGACACTCAGGGGATGATGCTGACACCTTTGGCCGCTGGCATTACTAGTGCATCGACTTTGATAAACGTTTCACGTGGAGTTCAGCACATGCCTACTGCTGATACACTCCATCTGGAATTCGTGTAAACGAATTCAAATCATATTGAGTTGTGTTTATTCTGCGTCGGTGGTTGAGGGAACAACCCAGACTTTCAGCTCAGCAGGATCGATATCTGCATGCAGGCTTACCTTGACCGTATACAAGCCAAGTTCTTTTAGTTGGCCATCAAGCTTGATGGAGCCGAGTTCAACTTTGATACCTTGTCCAGCCAGTGCGTCGGCTATTTCAGATGCGCCCACACTTCCATATAGCATACCTTCATCGTTAGCATTTGCTTCGATCGTGAGGCTTTGCTCGGCGATTTCAGCGGTTTGTTTTGCAAGATCTGCCAGACGTACCTTCTCAAGTTCGTTGATTTGAGCACGATGTTTCTCAACCATCCGTTTGTGATGATCTGTCGCAACGGTAGCAAGTCCTTGTGGCAGAAGGTAATTGAAGGCATAGCCAGGCTTTACTTCAATTACTTCGCCGGATCGACCGAGGTTGTCCACTGATTGAATCAGCAGTAGTTCAATACCGCCGTTAGGACCTTTTGGAAGACGTTTAAAAGGTCGTTTCTTTTCAGCTGTTCTTGGCATGTTATATCTTCAACAGTCTAAATTGATTGTTTTAATGCTGATTGGCGAATCAATCGTCCAAGTCAGCGTTGAATATCTATTTTGTTCTCACATTGACAGGCCGTCAACGGCTTAGGTTAAAATGGAATTTCACTTTCGCCGGCGTCGGAGAATCCACCATCTGCCGGTGCATTTTGAGCCGGTTGGTTCTGGTTATAGCCTTGATCTCCACCACCTTGGTTGTAGTTGTTACTTTGGTTGTTGTTACCACCACCCTGGCTGTAGTTATTGCTTTGGCTGTAGCTATTGCTTTGGTTGTGGCTTCCACCACCACCGCCATTTGAATCTAGGAAGATCACTTGATTGGCGACCACAACGACTTTGGACCGTTTTTGACCATCTTGTTCCCAACGATCTTGTTGCAGGCGACCTTCGATCATCACAGGTGAACCTTTCGTCAGACGATCATTTGCCATTTCCGCATCGCGATTCCAAAGTGTGACATCAATAAATGACACCTCGTCTTCCCATTCGCCTTGTTGGTTTTTTTTTCGATTGTTTACTGCTAATCCGATCTCAGCGACTGCCGTTCCAGACGGTATATGTCGCAATTCAACATCGCGAGTCAGACGACCTACCAGCACAACTTTATTGAAGTTACTAAAGCCAAACATATTACACTCCTTTGAGATTTCTGCTGGATTCTCTTAATTCCGACCTACCCGTTACAGTGCAGGATGGTCTGCATTTCACAGGCCAATGGCAGTCTATCAGAGCCTGCAACCGGTAGCAACTAATTGCATGTCAGCGACTGACACGCAGCAGTTTGCTTATGCTGGTCTCTTATTCTTCGCTGCTGGCATCCGTTGTTTCTGTTGTTTCTGCTGTTTCTGTGGCAGCAACTTCGGCTTTCGGTGCCTCAGCAGCTTCATCGGCAGCAGGTGCTTTCGTTTCGGCAGCAGGTGCTTCTGTGCTTTTGGTTTCCTTAGCAGCAGCGATACCTTTGGCGTGTGAAACGAGCGTATCAACGAGCCGCGGATCAACTTTGATCGTAAGGTTACGCATGACGTTATCGTTTAGACTGCACGATCGTTCAAACGAGGAAAGACTGGTACCTTCCATGCTGAAATAGGTCAGCCAGTAGGTCCCTTTTCGATTTCCGTTAATGGGGTATGCCAGTTTTTGCTCATTCCAAAGGCGGGTTACCAGAATTTCGCCGTCATTGCTGGTAACCATATCTGAAATGCCCTGTGCAACAGCTTGTGGGTCGCGAGCATACCGATTGGAATCCAGGATGAACAGACATTCATAGACGTTACTTGTCACGTCTTACTTCTCCTTATCGAAGTCTAAATAGTTGTCATATCAGTCGCCGGCATCTTCGTTACCGGCATTATCACTTGTTTTGTTTGGGTTGTTCGGGCGATGCATTGAATCGATTCATACAGGAATCGATTCCCTGTGACACCCAATTAGCGACGGCATCGGCCGCTTTCACAACAGCATCAATCATGACCGGTTGTTCTGCCTTGGGTACTCTACCGAGCACATAGTCAGGCCGACTTAAATAGTCGGGAACCTGACCGATCCCGATCCGTAATCTCGGCACCTCATCGGTTGCGAGGTGGTGCACGATATCACGAAGTCCTTTTTGACCTCCGTCAGACCCTTTAGGGCGAATACGAAGGCGTCCTACTGCGAGGTGCAGGTCGTCACAAATTACCATGACATCTGCCGGGTCGATTTTGAAGAACGCCTGCGCGGCCTTCACACTTCGTCCACTCGCATTCATGTAAGTATGAGGGCAAAGTAAAAGTGTTTTTTCACCACTAATCATGGCGTCCATCACTTCACCTTCAAATTTTGCACGCGGCCTGGATTGACCATGCCGTCGAGCAAGTTCCTCAATCACCATCCACCCTATATTGTGTCTGGTTCCCTGGTATTTTTTGCCAGGGTTACCAAGTCCAACGATGAGTTTCATGATGACCTTGGATGGTTTCTATTCTTCCGTGTCGTCGTCCTCGTCATCATCACTTTGACCGATGAGTTCTGGCTCTGCTGCAGCATCGAAGCTAGTGGCATCTTCTTCATCCAACTCTTCAACTATCACACAGGTAACAACAGGGGTATTTGGGTCTGAAAGCAGGGACACATTTTCAGGCACTTCGATATCTGCCAGCGTGAGTGTCTCATCGAGTTCCAGACTATTGATGTTCATTTCCAGTTTTTCAGGAATGGCAAGACCGGGGCAGGCCACCATCGTCTCATGAAGTAGGTGTCGTACTACACCATTGGCGGTTGTACCAGGCGCGCTTCCACGTAGTTCAATGGAAACGGAAACTTCTACCACTTCATCAGCCGAAATTCGGACGAGGTCCATATGAATCACGTTTGAGCCAAGGGCATCCCACTGGCAATCTGATATTAGTACGTTTGAATCTACTGCACCGCTTAATTCAATTACTCTGGTTCCGTCTCGCGCGACAGATCTCACCGCCTCTGCTGGCAGGCTGATATTCACATTATCTTCGCCGTGTCCGTATACATTGGCTGGGATTTGGCCAGCTATTCGCAGGCGACGGGTGTTTGCTGTACCAAGCTGTTCTCTTAACTCGGTTTGGATTGCATCCGGCATGGAAGCCCTCTTATCTAACTGCTAAACAGCGTTTTTGTCTTGGAATGTTTCTTTTGCACACAGCGACGCGTGAGCGTACTATTTGTGCTTTCGCCTCTTACCTACTCACATTTTAAGTAGGTGTCAAACAACTCATTTTGCCATAAAGTGTGTTGAACACAAGGGCTTAGACGTGTGGAAATCGTGCTTAAATAACAGGCAAAAGTGGCTTTAATATGCGTGGGCCAATAATGCCCTACGTGTCATTGTCCGGTCGAAAAACGGCAACCACGTCATCTACAGGAACGACGAACAGCTGATTATCAGGTTCAAAGTCCACCGGGATCGCATCTTTTGGGTGAAAAAGGATCTTATCGTATTGTCGTAAGGGCACATCCTCATCGTTTTCCACTTGTGTAGAAATCGTTACGATGCGGCCGGTAATGGTTGGAATTTCAGCGGCATCGGGCAAAGCGATACCGCCTTTGGTCTCACGTTTTGGTTCATCCTTGCGCACCAGAACACGTGAGCCGATGGGCTCCACGTATTCAAAGCTAGTCTTTTTTTTACCCATTTGTGCTCAAATGCCTAATAGATTCTAAGTTTAAATCGTGCTGCGATGTGCTCTTGTCATATCCATGGTCAGGATGTCGCGAACATCGAGCTTATCGACTGATCATGGTGAATGCGTTTAATGGCCTCAGCCAATAACGGTGCAACGGTCAACACTTCAATTTCATCAATATCATTGCCTTTGGACAGTGGGATGGTATCGGTAAGGACCATGCTATCGATCGGTGAATTCTGAATCCTCTCAATCGCCGGACCGCACAGAACACCGTGTGTTGCAGCGACGTGTATTTCACTGGCACCGGCGGCTGCGACCAGTTCAGCAGCTCCACAAATGCTACCAGCGGTGCTGATCATGTCGTCAAACATCAGGGCAACTTTGCCTTCGATCGGACCACCGATAAGGTTTTGTTGTGTCGTCTCCATTGCACTGGCGCGTCGCTTATCAACGATTGCCAGATTTCCGCCGAGTCGTTTTACGTGCCCAATTGCACGTTTGATACTACCTTCGTCGGGGCTAACCACAACGATGTTATCGTCGGAATATCCTTTATTGCGTAGATATTCATTGATCACCGGTGCCGCGTACAGGTGATCCACCGGGCAATCAAAAAAGCCTTGTATCTGGGCAGCGTGCAGATCCATCGTAAGTACACGGTCGGCTCCTGCCCGTGTGATGAGGTTTGCACAAAGTTTTGCGGTGATCGGCACACGGCCTTCATCTTTGCGATCTGATCGGGCGTAACCAAAATACGGTATGACTGCTGTAACACGCGAGGCGCTGGCGCGTTTACAACTGTCGATCATGATCAACAATTCCATCAGGTTGTCGTTGACCGGCGGACACGTAGGTTGAATCAGATAGACGTCTCGCCCACGTACGTCTTCTTCGATCTTGCAGTGTCGCTCGCCGTCTGGGAACTCACTTAGTGTGATTGCACCAAGAGATAGATGGAGGAATCCGCAGATGTCCTCGGCGATTTTTGTGTTGGCATTTCCGCTGAATATCTTCAGTTCACGCATTTAATACCCCATCCTCCTCATTTCTGATTCGACAATTGCCAGTTCTTCCGGGGTGTTCACACTTAGTGCTTCACAGGGTTGAAGTATGGGATCCGCGATTACCAGTTTCCCGTGTTCTTTCAGGATACTCGGGCAATCCGTTAGATAATACTCCCGCTGCTGGTTTTCTGATTTTAACTCACTTAATGCCAGTGCTAATTCCTTGGCATCAAATACATAGGTACTCATGTTCACTTCACTTATGGACAACTGCATGTCGGTGGCATCACGTTGTTCCACGATGCAATCAAACGCACCGTTACGATCACGTACAATCCGTCCCAAGCCGGTGGGGTCATCTTTTAGCAACGTGCCAAGGATACAAGAAGGTCTATCCGATTCAAATCGCTGTAAGAGCTTCTCAATGGACTCAGATTGAATCATCGGGGAGTCGCCGGCAACAACCAGTACAGGGCCGTCGTGCGATTCGATTTGCTCCCGGCACATCATGACCGCATGTCCAGTACCGAGTTGTTCCGATTGCAGGGCGAATTCAATTCCGAAGAAGCTATCGAGTGAATCCTGCACCAAGTCAGCTCGGTATCCGACCACCACGACACAGCGATCAACACCTGCAGCGTTTAATGCCGTGACGACATGATGGATCATGGGCTTGCCACACGCAGGGAAAAGAACTTTTGGCAAATCAGAGTTCATTCTGCTGCCCTGTCCGGCTGCCAGGATGACAGCAAGTGTATTGGCCATGGTCTTCTCTTGCAAAGCGTTAATCGTGAGGTAAACGTGTGAGCAACTATCTACATTTTCTCACCGGAAAAGCAGATTGTATAGGGTCGCCGGATAACGGACAACTCGTTGACACCTGCGTTCATCCGTACGTAAAATAACCTGCTTCCGGCATACGCTTTGTCTTCATTAGTGTAATTCGGATTCGATTAATGCAAGTATCCAATGTGATGTTATCACAGCAGTGATACAGTGCTGAATTTACGGAAGCGGTCATGCAACACGCGATTGAAAAAGCAGATACTCTCATCGAAGCGTTAGGGTGGATCCGCCAGTTTCGCGGCAAGACCACCGTGATTAAACTCGGCGGCAGTCTGTTGCAGGATGAAGCCGCTTTACGCCATGTCTTGCTGGATATCGTGTTCATGGAAACCGTGGGCATGCGCCCGGTGATCGTACATGGCGGTGGCGCTGCGATTAGTACAGCAATGGATGCGGCAGGTATCGAACCTGAGTTCATTCATGGCCGACGCGTGACAAATGACCAAACATTGGAAATCGTGGAAAAGGTGCTTGCCGGAGATGTTAACCGTCGTCTCGCAGATTTAATCGAAGATGTCGGTGGGCGTTCCATGACGTTGAACTTTGATAGCACGCCAGTGCTGTTTGGTGAAAAAACCACGGTACAGGTCGCTGATGAAGACGTTGACCTCGGCTGGGTTGGGCGAGTGACTGACATTGACAGAGTTGTTATTGAAAATCTCTGTTATGCCGAGACGGTTCCTGTGATTCCGTCGATGTGTATCGATGAACATGGCCAAAAATACAATGTCAATGCGGACACGGCGGCTACAGTTGTCGCACAACTCTTGGGAGCAGAGAAGCTGGTGTTCCTGAGCGATGTTAACGGTGTATTGCTTGACGAAAACGACGAGTCGTCCAGAATTGAATCACTCACTGCCAGTCGTGCCCGTGAGCTAATCGCCGACGGGACGATAAGCGGTGGCATGATTCCCAAGGTGGAAGCATGTCTGGAAACGCTTGATCGTGGTGTTGGCAAAGTCCATATTATCGATGGCTCGATTCGGCACTCGGTTTTGCTCGAGGTTTACACAACCGACGGCATTGGCACACAAATTGTGAAATAGTAAAAACAAACTCGTTATTTACCCCCAACGGATTATTACTTCGTAGACAGGTTGAGGAATTTCTCATGGGTAACCTCGAAGCACTTAGCTCACAACAAACAGTAGAGTTATTCAAGCAGTACGTCATTCCGAATTATGGCCGTTATGCGGTAAATTTGGTTCGTGGCGAAGGCTCCTGGATTTGGGATGCCGAGGGGAATCGATATCTAGATCTATTTCCCGGATGGGGATGCAATCTAATCGGACACTGTCCACCACGTGTTGTAGAGGCTGTTCAAAAACAAGTTGAAACACTTGTACATGTGCCAAACAGCTGGCACATGCAACAACAAGGTGAATGGGCAAAACTGCTGTCTGAACGCAGTTTTGGCGGACAGGCTTTCTTCTGTAACTCGGGTGCGGAGGCCAACGAAGCCGCTATCAAACTGGCTCGACTGCACCATGGTCCACAGCGATATAAGATCATTACTTTCGAAGGTGGTTTTCATGGCCGAAGTCTTGCCACGACCACTGCGACCGCACAGCCAAAATACCACGAAGGACTCGGGCCGCTTGTTGCCGGATTCCTGTACGCACCGCATGGCGATTTGAATGCTGTAAAAGAACTGATTGATGATGAAACCTGTGCCATCATGATTGAGCCGGTGCAGGGTGAGGGTGGTGTCAGGATACCGCCGGCAGGCTATCTGGAAGGACTACGAGAACTTGCTGATCAACATGATTTGCTTTTGATGTTTGACGAAGTTCAGACGGGTTGTGGCCGTACCGGCAAATGGTTTGGTTATCAGTATTTTGACGTGACTCCGGATGTCATGACGTTGGCGAAATCCCTTTGTGGTGGCGTCGCTGGTGGTGCCATGATGACGACAGCCGAAATTGCACCGAGTCTCCGACCTGGTATGCATGCGGCGACCTTCGGTGGAAATCCCATCGCGGCGGCTGCAGGTATTGCCACCATCGAAACGATTGAAGAAGAAGGTCTGCTGGAAAATGTTGCAACCTTAAGTGAACTCTTCAAATCACGATTTGAGGAACTCAAGGCACAGTGCCAGTGGATACGCGAAGTTCGTACTGCGGGAATGATGGTGGGCGTTGAGCTAGATGTGGACGGCACACCAGTTGTACAGAAATGTCTTGAACGCAATTTGCTGATCAACTGCACACAAGGAAACGTGATCAGGCTACTACCTGCCATGAATCTCTCACTAGAGCAAGCGGAACAGGGATGTGATGCCATTTGTGAAGTTCTGGCGGCACTGCAGCCGTAAGCATGGACGCAGTTTCACTAACGGTAAATCGCAACTGGAACTAAGCGATTCTGATAGCTCATTCGCTACTTATTGAACATAAAAAAACCATGAAACACGTACTTTCACTATTTGATTTGACGACCGATGAAATTCTGGCGGTGCTTAAAAAGTCGTCTGAGATGAAGATGGCTCTCGAGGCAGGAGAGCGACCGACACTGCTTAAAGGCATGAATCTTGCAATGCTTTTTCAGAAACAAAGCCTGCGAACCCGGGTCAGTTTTGAAGCAGGCATGGTGCAACTCGGTGGAAATGCAATGTACCTCGGTGCCGATGTAGGTTGGGGAAAACGGGAATCAGTGAAAGACTTTAGTGAAGTGCTTTCTCAGTATGTGGATTTTATTGCCGTACGAGCAAAAGAACATCAGGACGTTGTGGATCTGGCAGAATTTGCTACTTGTCCAGTCATCAATGCACTGACGGATTATTCACATCCATGCCAAGCACTGGCTGATGTATTGACCATACAGGAAGCTTACTCGGATGTGAGTGGAAAACACCTAGTTTATGTAGGCGATGCAAATAATGTTGCTAGAAGTCTGTCGATCATTGCCTTGAAACTGGATATGAAAATTACCATTGTGTGCCCAGATGCATATCATTTCACTGCTGACGAGATCCGAGAGATTCAAGCTGGCTGTGGAGTGGATGGCGAAATCGTGCAAACAAGCCAGATTGCAGAGGGTGTCGCAACAGCAGACGCCATCTATACGGATGTTTGGGCAAGCATGGGACAAGAGTCAGAGCAGGCTATCCGAGCAGAAGCATTTGCTAAATACCAGGTAAATGAACAGTTAATGGAGTCTGCACCAGACTCCGCCATATTCCTTCATTGTTTGCCTGCCCGTCGGGGGCAGGAAGTAAGCGATGGCGTGATGGATGGGCCGCAGAGTTATGTGGTGCAGCAAGCCGGTAATCGCATGCATGCTCAAAAGGGATTGCTTGTCTGGCTGAGTGAACAATCTTGATAACTACTGCTTTTTAACACCCTCCTGCGGTTTAGCAGGAATGCTGGAATAAGAAATAATGCCAAAACGACCTCGAACACAGTTACGCGACATATCCGTTAAACGTAAATTCACGAAAACTTCACCAGGGAGTGTGTTGATTCAGGCAGGGAATACCGTTGTACTTTGTACTGCCAGCATTTCGGAAAACGTACCTCCGTGGATGGAAGGTAAGGGCAAAGGTTGGATGACAGCCGAGTATTCCATGTTGCCGCACAGTACGACGCCACGCAAACGTCGCGAGCGATCTAAGGTGGACGGACGCACAACGGAAATACAGCGCTTGATCGGTCGTAGCCTCAGAGCAGTGGCTGATCTGGAGGCTCTCGGTGAGCGCACGCTTTCTATCGATTGCGACGTGTTACAGGCAGACGGTGGTACACGTACAGCAAGTATCACCGGAGCCATGATAGCGGCAGTTGATGCTATCAACTCAATACGTAGACAATTGCCCGATCCATCACGTTATCCGTTTCGTGAAAGTGTTGCTGCGGTAAGCGTTGGTGTAATCGGTGCAAAGTGCGTGTTAGATTTGGATTACGAGTTAGATTTCGCAGCCGAAGTGGATATGAACGTTGTGATGACAGGTAGCGGGCGGTTTGTGGAAATCCAGGGGACAGGTGAAGAGCATACGTTTGACGATGCACAGCTCGCTGAATTAATCAAGCTGGCGAAACGTGGGATACGAAAGCTCACCACCATACAGGCAAATAGTGTCGGAAACGCGTGGCCGTTTAAATAATCGGCCGGTTGGGGTGAGTGTATACGGATACCTCTAAACCGCATGCTGGATCGCATGCATCAACCTGCGTGTTTTAGGGCTGGAGATTTGGCTAATTGCCAAATAGTCCACCACCTTCTTCACCGCCCATGCCGGGCATTCCGCCGCCCATGCCACCGCCGTCTGCACCAAGGGGATCTTCTTTGACATCCGGATCATAGTCAAACCGCAGGAAGCGATCGAAGTCGTCAAGCTCGTTTTGCACGACGAGATTTCCGTTCGCGTCGAGTAAAGCAAATTCACCAGGTGCGGAGAATGGGTCATCATCAAAGTGTCCTGGTAGCGGTTCACCGCCTCGAATATCGAGCACCATCATGTTGATACTAAAGTTGATATCGTCAACTTTGTTGACCACCAGCTTAATGGGGTGAGGGTATTCAGCTGTGGACGTGAAGTTAAGTACAGAGCCACGATTAACGACGCGGTCTACAACCATATCGACAGCACGATTGGTATCAAAAATGGTTGGCTTCATGTTTGCTGTGGGTTCACCAAGTGGAATGTATTGACCACTCGTCATACGAGTTCTCACCTCAGGTTCGACGCTTCCAGCGATAACTGATGCCAGTTGCGGTACGGTCACAGGTTCAGTTGCATCACTCCAGTCTGTGAAGAGATAGAAATCTGTTGCAGCGAGGTTCGCAATACGCTGCTTGACCTCAGGAGAGAGTGTGCGTGGATGCGGTGCTTTTTGAGCGCCGAATTCCAGGCTTGGATTTGAGTTTGGATGATTTGGATCCTCGATTAGGACTTGCACGCGATATCGGTAGATGCGACCTGGCACAGCGTTCATGTCATAGAACCGCACGAGTTTATTCTCTGCGACAGGACCACGATTGTAGGATTCGCTACCGCCCATGCCGCCCATTCCGCCGCCCATGCCACCCATTCCGCCGCCCATGCCGCCCATTCCGCCGCCCATGCCGCCCATTCCGCCGCCGCCCATACCGCCCATCGCATCACCGCCCATACCACCGCCGCCCATGCCACCCATTGCACCACCGCCGCCCATGCCGCCCATCGCACCACCCATTCCACCCATGGCGCCGCCACCGTCAGCAGCTCCATTTCCGGCAAGTAATGCTCCAGGTAAGTCATCACCGGGATTTAGTTCTTCGGTATCTTCATCGCTAGCACCGTCTTGCTCGTCTTCATTTTCAACGGTTTCCGAGACAGTACCGCTAAGTGGAATCTCAGGATGACGTAGGACTGCATCCAGGTCACGCATTAGAACTGGCGGCGCTTTGAGCGAAATGTAATTGTCCAGATACATGGCATTCACGATTTCACCTGGTGAGCCGTGCCACTGTTTTTCATTTACTTTCTGATGCTTAGCTGTGGAGGTAAGCGATTCCCAATCGGCTTCATCTACCTGTCGGTTTGGATCATTAGTTACATCAACACGCTGTGCGATCAAAAAGACATATTTCGGGAAGTCGCGTGAAGGGTTGTACCCATTGCGATCCAGGAATACACGTTCATATTCTTCAACTTGCTGTTTAAATGGTACGAGTGCTGTAATGGCAACCAACGCTTTGGCTTGTGCGATCGCATTGCCACCGGCCGGTGCCGTTTCACCGCCACCACCGCCATTACCACCGCCACTACCACCGCCACTACCACCATCCATGCCGCCCATGCCACCCATGGCTCCGCCCATACCTTCTCCGCCGCCGTCCATGCCTCCCATACCGCCCATGGCTCCGCCGCCCATGCCACCGCCACCACCACCGACTTTATAGCCGATAAGTTGTCCACGGTCGTCGTAGAGGACTTTTACGTTTTCAGTACTTTGCGATCCGCCCATGGCTCCACCCATGCCGCCATCGCCGCCACCGAACAGACCGCCGCCGTCACCGCCACCAAATGCGTTGGCATCGTCGTTTTCTTCTTTCTTGGGGCGCCGCCGGCGTGGGCCGTCCTCTTCTTTTTCTTCTACAAGAGCAAGTGCATCACCTTCTGTGGGGTCCGCAACATCTTCGTCTGCTTTTGAAGCGATTGCTGCAATCATGGCGATTGCACGTAGATCAAACGGCGCATAGATATCCGGATCTTGACGAGGGTTTTGGTTGGGAGGGAGTTTGGTTGGATTGAATAGTTTCGGCGTTTCGTAAGATTTTGCCGGTGTATCCTGATTTGCATTATTAACGTTTGCAACATAGTCAGGAGTGTTGACGCGTTCTTGCAGCTTTTCGTCCGATTGAATGGCAGTATCCCAACTACTCGTGGTAATCTTCTGATCCGCCTGACTTGCAGCTGTTGATAAGTCCTCTGGTTGTTGATCGAATGTTTCTGTAGAGAATCCCGAATAGACGAGGTAAATAGCCAGCAGTAAGGCAGTAGCGAGCCCAATTTTCTCACCGTGAAGTGCCAGTGGATTAGACGTAACAGGACGCGGTTTTACTCGTGCCGGTGTTGTCGCACCTGGCTTTTCCTTTTTCCCTTTTTTGTCTTTCTTATTACGACGTCCTTTTTTGCCAGCGGCTCCTTTGGCAACGTCTTCTAGATCCGAGTTATCAGTATCGGTTGTATCTGCGGTTGG